>NC_023033.1:0-673856 GCF_000505665.1 Thermosynechococcus sp. NK55a
GTGATTAGCTCTGCCGAAGATCTCTGGCACCAAATTTTGGAGCGGTTGCAACTGTTACTCAGTCGACCGACCTTTGAAACTTGGATTAAGACGGCAACGGTGCAGTCCTTTGATGGCCAGACCTTGACTATTTGCACCCCCAATCCCTTTGCCCGCAATTGGCTGCAAAAGTACTATTTGAAAACCATTGCCGATGTGGCACGGGAAATTATTGGTCAGCCCGTGGAGATTGAGCTGGCGATCGCCCAAGGGGCAGAGCACGATACCAGCATTCGCCCCACCAGTCGTGCTGAAGTAGAGGCCACCCCCCCTGTGGCTCGCCATCGCGGCAGTGAACTGAATCCCAAGTATGTCTTTTCCCGCTATGTTGTTGGCCCCAATAACCGCATGGCCCATGCCGCCTGCTTGGCGGTGGCAGAATCACCGGGGCGGGAGTTTAATCCCCTCTTTCTCTGTGGCGGTGTTGGCTTGGGCAAGACCCATCTCATGCAGGCGATCGGTCACTATCGCTTAGAAATTGACCCCAATGCCAAGATCTTCTACGTCTCCACCGAGCAGTTTACGAATGATTTGATTGCTGCCATCCGCAAAGACAGTATGCAGAGCTTCCGCGAGCACTATCGGGCAGTGGATGTGATGCTCGTGGACGACATTCAATTTATTGAGGGCAAAGAATACACCCAAGAGGAGTTTTTCCACACCTTCAACACGCTGCACGAAGCTGGTAAGCAGGTGGTCTTGGCCAGCGATCGCCCCCCCAGTCAAATTCCCCGGCTGCAAGAGCGCCTGTGCTCCCGCTTTTCCATGGGACTCATTGCCGATATTCAACCCCCGGACTTGGAAACCCGCATGGCCATTCTCCAGAAAAAGGCAGAGTACGAGAATATCCGCCTGCCGCGGGAGGTGATTGAGTATATTGCCGCCAGCTACACTTCCAACATCCGGGAACTAGAGGGGGCACTGATTCGAGCGGTAGCCTATATTTCCATTTCTGGGTTGCCGATGACTGTGGAAAACATTGCCCCAGTCCTGAGTCCCACGGTGCGCAAAATTGAAACCTCCCCAGAGGTCATCCTGAAGGTGGTCTCTGAAGTCCTCAATGTCTCCATCAGTGATCTCAAGGGCAACTCTCGCCGCCGCGAAATTAGCATGGCTCGTCAGGTGGGGATGTATCTAATGCGCCAATACACGGGCTTGAGTCTGCCGAAAATTGGTGAAGAGTTTGGCGGCAAAGATCACACCACCGTCATGTATAGCTGCGACAAGGTGGCCGAACTGCAACGGACCGATCCAGAAATGGGCAGCCTGCTGCGGCAACTCAGCGATCGCATTAATTTGGCCAGCCGTTCCACAGAGCCATAGTGCCTAGAGCCTTCCTATGCCAAGATAAAAGCCAAGACAAAAACCGTCTTGAAAGGGGTATGAATGCACATCCTCATTCCTGCCGCCGGCATGGGTAAACGCATGGGGGCAAACCACAATAAACTGCGGTTGCAACTCTTGGGTAAGCCCCTTTTGGCATGGACATTAGAAGCGGTGGCGGCTGCCGAAGCGATTGAATGGATTGGGGTGATTGGCCAGCCAGAGGACTTTCCCCTTTGGGAAGCCCTCCTGGGGGAATTGAACCTACGGCAGCCCGTCCATCTCATCGCAGGGGGGCAGACCCGTCAAGCCTCAGTGTTTCATGGGTTACAGGCACTTCCCGAAACGGCTGAGCGGGTGCTGATCCATGATGGTGCCCGCTGTCTTGCCACCCCCAATCTGATTAATCGCTGTGCCCAAGCCCTAGGGACCTATGCGGGCTTAATTGCAGCGGTGCCCGTCAAAGATACAATTAAAATCGTTAATCGCGAAGGCGTTGTTGTCCAAACCCCAGAGCGAGACTCCCTTTGGGCCGCCCAAACTCCCCAAGGCTTTCGCGTCGAACCCTTGCGTATTGCCCATGAAATGGCTGTGGCTAAGGGCTGGGAAGTCACAGACGATGCTGCCCTCTTTGAACGCCTCGGCTATGCCGTACATATTGTTTTAGGCGAAGAAACAAATCTCAAGATAACCACCCCTAGCGACCTACCCCTTGCAGAACGAATCTTGGAGCATCGCCGGGAGCAAGACCAGAATGCCCTAGGCTAAAGTTTCCGGACAGTAGCCCAAGCCTTGAATAAACTGTTTGCGAAATGCCTCAATGTCATCGTAGTGGGGGTAGCCGTGGGAAACAATCGCCACTTGGTAACGGCGCATAACATCCACCATTGATTGGCCGGTTTCCAGGGCCCAGAATGCCATTTTGAGGGCGATCCCTGGTGTGTAGGAGAATCCCACCTCGTTCAAGAAGGCCCGGAAATCCCCTGCTTCTTTGTCGCTGAGGGGCGAATGCATTTTGATGCGGATTACCCACCCATCCACTTGATGAATCACGGTAACAAACTGAACTGGTAGCTTGGCGTATTCATGCAAGAACTGCACAACCCGCAGGGTAAGGCTGGCATTGTTAAGGTGATAAATGAAATCCATGGTGTTAACCTCTTACCCTTGATACCTTCATTTTCCGTGGCCGGGGGGGCGATCGCCTAGGGGAATTGTCCGCAATTTGTTGGGGGAACCTCCCTATCCTTAGGCCTGAGATAGTCGCTGCCGGGGAGTGCCACTGAGGAGATCATGGGCCGCTTGTAAAATCCTTGGAATCTTTTGCCGATGGGGACTGTGCTGTAAACAGGGGCCTAAATCCAAGTCTTTGATCCGTGCAGCATTTGCTCCCGGAAACCAGTGGCCACCGTTGCCCAGCAGGTTATAGCGCATACGGGCATAGTCCAGCAAATCGTAGGCCTGTACTAGGTTCCACAGCCAGAGAATGACGGGGATATTCACTTCACCGGGGGTGTGCTGGTAGTCTGGCAGTCCCTCATGCCAAGTGTGGTACCAGTCTTCCCCCAAGCGGTCAATGGCGGCTTGCTCCAGCCGTGCCAAGATCGGCGGTAGAATCTCACCTGCCTGATCCAGCAGCTCGAGGGCCTTGAGATGTTCATCAAAGTCACGGGGACGAGCAGCACCGATACTCAGGGTGTGCACCTGGGGATGGGAGAGGCAAAAGAGATCGTTAAAGACCATTGGGCTTAAGGGGGCACACAGTTCCACAAGGCGTTGGGGTGGTTTGTAGAGCATTCCCCCTTTGTCTGCTGGGCTAATGATAAAAACCCCCATATCATGGGCTTGAGCATCGAGGAGGGCGGGCCAATTCTGTTGATTGATGTAGTACCAGTGCAGATTAACGTAATCAAAGACATCGCTGGCGATCGCCTGGCGAATCACCTCTAAGCTGCCATGGGTAGAAAAACCAATGAAGCGAATCTTACCTGATGCTTGCCATTCCCGCGCCACGTCCAAGCATCCCCCGGGCCGCAGTACTTGCTCTAGATGCTCCGGTAGGTTTAGGCCATGGATAGCGAGTAAGTCAATGTAGTCTAACTCGAGATTCCGCAGTGACGTTTCTAGGGTTTCCCGAAATTCCTTGGCAGTGGGTCGCGGCCCCACCTTGGTTTGGACAATCAGCTTTTCGCGGGGCAGCCGCGGTAGAATTTTCCCCAACTGAATTTCAGAGGTGCCATAGCCGCGCGCTGTTTCAATGTGGGTGATGCCTAGCTCCAGAGCACGCTGAATGGTTGCCTCTAGGTTGCGTTGATTTTCTGCGGGAATGGTACTGGGATTGACATCCTGCCAAGAAAACTGATAGCGCATGCCGCCACAGGAAAAGACAGGCATTGGCAGTTCGGTACGACCAAAGCGACGGTAGCGCATACTGCACTCAACGAGAGTTCCTTTACTATTGTCTCGTACTGAGGAAACCCAGCAGCCAACACCCGCTATTCCTTTGAGCTAGGCTAGAAGAAATCACCGCAATTCTTTGTGTATGTCCCAAGGGAAAAGTCATTCTCTGCTGCCCCTACTCCTTTCCCTGCTGGCTACCCTCGGACTTCTGGGCATTGCTGGGGGGCTGGTGCTTCGCCTCATCAATAGCGGCGGAACCATGGGTAATGGCCGTCTCAATTTAGGAGCCAAGGGTCAATCCACCTTTACCCAGGTGAAGAATGTCCCCAGCGGTCTTTTTAATTACGGCGGTAGCACCACTTGGGCACCCATTCGCCGCGATGTCAATCCGCTGCTGCAAGCGGCTTGGCCCAATTTTCAACTGCGCTACGTAGACCCGCCCACAGGGACACCGGGATCGGGCAGGGGCATCCGCATGCTATTGAATGATCAACTGTCTTTCTCACAATCTTCCCGTCCCCTCAACGAGGAAGAGTTAGCCAAGGCGGCGGCTCGGGGCATGAAATTAACTGCCATTCCCGTTGCCATTGATGGGCTGGCGATCGCCGTCAATCCGAGGCTAGAGATTCCTGGACTGACCGTGCAACAAGTGGTGGATATTTATACGGGCAAAGTAACCAATTCGCAGCAGGTGGGTAGCCCCAACCAAAGGATTATCCCCTTCTCTCGCCGTCCGGAAGATGGTGGCACCGTTGAATACTTTATCCAAGAAGTGCTTGGGAAGCAGCCCTTTGGTTGCAATGTGGTTATGGTTCGGGATACTACCGATGGCCTACGGTGTGTTGCCGCGACACTGGGGAGCATTTACTATGCCTCTGCTCCAGAAGTGGTGGGTCAGTGCAGTGTCCACCCGCTTCCCCTCGGTCGCCAAGCCAATCAATATGTGCCTCCCTATCAAGAACCCTACGTTCCTGTGGAGCGTTGCCCCCAAGAGCGCCACCAACTGAATCACCGTGTATTTCAACAGGGGACTTATCCAATTACCCGCCGCCTATTTGTGATTGCCAAGGCGGACAATAGCCTCGATGCCAAGGCAGGCCGTGCCTATGCTGATCTCTTACTGACTGATCAAGGACAAGCGGCCATTGAAAAAGCAGGGTTTGTGCGCCTGCGCTAGGGGGCGATCGCCCACTGAATAAGCCTTTAGACAAAATCAGCATTCTGGCACCGCCACCCCAGATAATAGATCTTGCCACCTGCTTCTTAATCTGGATCCATGACCTACAAGCGACTCAGTGACAGCGAACGCCAGCGCGTCTTTCAACAGTACACTGCCGGACAAACGATCAAGGCGCTGGCAGCGGCATTTGGTGTTAGTGAAAACACAATTCGGCGTGTGATCAAACAAATGGAAGAGGAAGCGGCTGCCCCTGAAGCCCCTCTACTGGCTGTAGCGACGACGGATGAAGTGCCAGAGGAAGAGGATCTAGAAGAAGATGTAGAGACGCCAGAGGCCGTTGTTCTCGATGAGGATGACTACAGCGATGCAGCGGACGATGATCTCGAAGACGAGGATGAAGAGGAACTGGATGGTGACATTCCTCTCCCCGATCTCACCGATGTGGAAGTGGTGCAGTCCGTCGAGGTCATTCCCCTTTCCGAAGCGGTGCTGCCCCGTCCCTGCTACGTTGTCGTCGATCGGCGGGCGGAACTGCTCACCCGCCCCCTAGAAGCCTTTCGCGGTTTAGGTGCCCTCTCCAGTGAGGAAGCGCAACAAAGTACCCTACCCATTTTCGATAGCCGCCCTGTGGCTCTGCGCTATTCCCAACAAAACCAACGCCTCTATAAGGCCAGTGATGTCCAGTGGCGCAAGACCGTTGTCAAGGTACCTGACGGTGAAATGCTGCGGAAAGTGCGCAGCTATCTTCAGTCCAAAGGGATTACCCGCTTGCTTTACCATGGGCGGGTGTATGCCCTCGATTAAGGTAAGCTAGGGGCATTGATAATAGTGGGGGCAATTGCCCTAGACGTTTAAGGAGATTGGTAAAAGTTTTATGAAAGCAATGATCTTGGCGGCTGGAAAGGGCACGCGGGTACGCCCGATTACATACACCATTCCGAAGCCAATGATCCCAATTTTGCAAAAGCCCGTGATGGAATTTCTAGTGGAACTCCTGCGTCAGCATGGGTTTAACCAAATTATGGTAAATGTGAGCCACCTCGCCCATGAAATTGAAAGCTACTTTCAGGATGGGCAGCGGTTTGGAGTGGACATTGCCTATTCCTTTGAGGGCTATATCAAGGATGGCGAACTCGTTGGTAAAGCCCTAGGGTCTGCAGGGGGGATCAAGCGAATTCAGGATTTTAACCCCTTTTTTGATGACACCTTTGTGGTGCTGTGTGGGGATGCCCTCATTGACTTGGATTTGACAGCGGCCGTGGCTTGGCACCGCCAAAAGGGGGCGATCGCCACCGTGATTATGAAAACAGTGCCCAAAGAGGACGTCTCGAGCTATGGCGTTGTTGTTACCGATGAGAGCGATCGCATTGTTGCCTTCCAAGAAAAACCCAGTGTTGAAGAAGCCTTGAGCAACCATATCAACACGGGGATTTATATTTTTGAGCCAGAAGTGATCGACTATATCCCCTCCAATCAGGAATACGACATTGGCAGCCAGCTTTTCCCCAAACTGGTGGAAATGGGTGCCCCCTTCTATGGCTTGGCGATGGACTTTGAATGGATTGACATTGGTAAAGTCCCCGACTATTGGCAAGCGGTGCGCGGTGTTCTCAATGGCACGATTAAAAATGTTTCGATTCCCGGCCATGAGCAATTTCCCGGCATTTATACGGGGCTGAATGTGGCCGTCAACTGGGATAAGGTCACGATCCAGGGACCGGTCTACATTGGCGGCATGACGAAGATTGAAGATGGAGCGACAATTATTGGACCGACGATGATTGGCCCCAATTGCCACATTTGCAGCGGTGCCGTCGTCGATAACTGTGTCATTTTTGAATATTCTCGCCTGGGTTCTGACGTTCGTCTTGTGGATAAATTGGTCTTTGGTCGCTACTGTGTTGATAAAACAGGTACAACCATTGACCTGAAGGCCGCTGCCCTCGATTGGTTGATTACCGATTCACGGCAAACGGATATTCAGCCGAGTCCCCTCGGGTTGAAGGAGATTGTGTCCTAGACCCCGCTCTACGCCCATGACATTTGCGAATCAGTTGCAAAGTGGTTTTACCCTTTTTTGAGCCTACTGGTGGAGGCACTGCCGTTTCTACTGCTGGGCATTTTGCTCTCTAGCCTGCTGCTGCTATTTGTAGATGAGCAGGCACTGATTCGTCGCTTACCGCGATCGCCCCTGCTGGGGGCCTTGGTGGGCAGTTGCATCGGTTTTCTTTTTCCAGTGTGTGAGTGTGGCAATGTGCCAGTGGCGCGGCGATTACTGGTGCAGGGATTGCCCACATCCGTGGCCATTGGTTTTTTGTTGGCGGCACCCACAATCAACCCGATTGTGATTTGGGCAACTTGGACGGCCTTTCGCGATCAACCGGAGGTTGTTGTCTTCCGTGTCCTTTTTTCGCTGGCGATCGCCACCATTATTGGCTGGGTTTTTAGTTTCCAAAAGGATCTAACCCCCTTTTTGCAGCCCACGGTAACCAGTCTGATGCGTCGCCGCCAACCCCAGGCAACTGTTGTCCCTGCCCTGCTCCAGTCGGGCACCTACCTGTTGGGAACCCCCGGTCAACCCCTGGCCATGGAAACCCTAACGCTTTCGCCACCGACTGCAATGATTCCTTGGCAGCAACGCCTGCCCCAAGTCCTAGAGAATCTGGTGCAGGAATTTCGTGAATTGGGGGGGATTCTAGTTCTCGGTAGCCTAGTGGCAACAATTATTCAGGTGGCTGCTCCGCGGGAACTCATCCTTAGCCTTGGCCAAGGGCCAGTGAGCTCGATTGTGGCAATGATGATCCTGGGCACCGTGATTTCCATTTGCTCAACTGTTGATGCCTTCTTTGCCCTTGCCTTTGCTGCCACGTTTACGCCAGGGTCAATCCTTGCTTTTCTGGTCCTCGGGCCGATGGTCGATCTCAAGGGGCTAGGGTTATTGTTGACGATTTTTCGTCCCCGGGCTCTGATGTACATTTTTCTGTTGGTGGCCCAATTGACGTTTTCCCTTTGTTTGTTTTTGAATTTGCAGTGGAGTTAGCGGTGGTTGTGAAGCCAGAGTGGTTACGGGTCAAAGCACCCCAGTGGCAGCGGGTGGGTGCCGTCAAGGAGCTGTTGCAGGACTTAAACCTCAATACTGTTTGCGAAGAGGCCTCTTGCCCCAATATTGGTGAATGTTTCCATGGGGGAACGGCCACATTCTTAATGATGGGTCCAGCTTGCACCCGAGCTTGCCCCTACTGCGATATTGATTTTGAGAAAAAGCCACTGCCTCTGGATCCCACTGAACCCCAGCGACTAGCTGAAGCGGTGGTGCGGATGCGTCTCAATCATGTTGTCATTACCTCGGTGAATCGGGATGATTTGGCCGATGGGGGTGCCTCTCAGTTTGTGGCCACGATTGCGGCTGTGCGGCAGCGATCGCCCCAAACCACCATTGAAGTCCTGATTCCCGATCTCTGCGGCAACTGGCAGGCCTTGGATCAAATTCTTGCCGCCAGTCCGGAGGTGCTCAACCACAACACCGAAACCGTACCCCGTCTCTATCGGCGGGTGCGTCCCCAAGGCAGCTATCAGCGCAGTTTGGAACTGCTGCAGCGGGTGCGCGATCGCGCCCCTTGGATTTACTCAAAATCGGGCATCATGGTGGGTCTAGGGGAAACTAGCGAGGAAGTGGTGGCCCTCATGCAGGATTTGCGCCAAGTGGGTTGCGACATTCTCACCATTGGTCAGTATCTGCAGCCCAGTCCCAAACATCTAGCGGTACAAGCCTTTATTCCACCAGAGCAATTTGAGGAATGGCGCCGCCTGGGGGAATCGATGGGCTTCTTGCAGGTGGTTTCCTCTCCCCTCACCCGCAGTTCCTACCATGCTGAACAGGTGCGGGCTCTGATGCAGCAGTACCCACGTCAGCGCCCTGCCACAAGTCCTCTTGGATAAAGTTATTGCAATTTAGTTGCAACTAGTCTAGGCTAAGTAGTAGGAAAAATCTGCATTAAAAAACCCCCAACTTGGGGGAATTCTATGAACAACCATCAACTTATCCTAGGATTCGTTAACTCAGATTGCGGAAAACTACATCTTGAGGCTGTCATTGGCTAGGAAATGACCAATATGGTAAGCACGCTCCTCCGTTTTCAAGAGGATTTGATCGTAGAGGTAGGCCGTGGCGCGATCGCCCAAACTCTCAGCCTGGATTGCCTGTTGGCGCAGGATGGGAATGATGGCCTGCTCTGCTGCCAAATCATTGCTGAGCATTTGCCGGCAGTTGAAGGCACCTTCAGGTTCAGGGGTAAAGCAGCAGAGAGCCGCCAACTGCTGAAAACCGGCAACAGGAACAGCTCCCAGACCATTCAACCGTTCCCCCAAATCGTGAACATGCCCCTGCACCTGTTCATAGCAGTCTTGAAAGAACTGATGCAGTGGATAAAACTCTGCCCCCTCAACAACAAAATGATGTTTTTGGTACTGCAAGTACAGCGCTTGAAAACTGGCCAAAAGCCGGTTCATCCCCTCACATACCGGCGTGGTGGTGGCTTTCTCCAGCAACACAACCGTGTCACCCATCTCGCCAAAAGCTTGGCGTGGCAATGCACTAGTTGCCATAAGACAATGCTCCTTTGCGGACAGAATAGTGAAGCAGTCCAGTTACAGCCCTTTTTGCAAAATAGAGTCCTGTTAGTCCACCCTCAAAACGGCTCTATAGAAGGAGCAACTGATGCGGACATCGTCAAGACTCGCAGAAGAGCTGACACCTTTACAAGCCGATTTTAAACTATCCATCGCCACTTTTTCAATAAAGGAGTACTTATTGAATGTCTATAAACCCCCAGGTTATTGCAGTTCAGTGGCAATTACGTTGGCCAATTTATCAACGCTTGACCGAGCTAGAGGTGCCCTGTGAGTGTCTCCCCTATCAACCCCTTACTGTTGAAGTTCGCTCCCCCTTAGCTGCGCTGCAAGTCTGGTCAGTGGTGCGGCAGTTTTCTGCTTCCCGTGGCACCCTCGTCGATTGGCTAGAACAGTGCTGGCAGTGGAATTTGCCCAATTTCACTGAATATCCAGACTCTGCCGAGCGTTAGGGGAATGTACAACCGGCGGGGGGTGGAGCGCTGAATGTGGTAGCCGTGATATTCGTTACTGTCCCACTTGTATTGATCACCACACCACCGTTATTCGCGCTTAAATTAGGAAGAGCAACAATACTAGTATTGTTCAACCGGAAACCGGCACCACTGGTTTGGGTATTCCCAAATACGTTGGCACACAGTGTTGCATTACCATCAGCCCGCAGTTCCAAACTTCGCGTAGCGGAGTTTCCTTGAGTGAGGATATTATTGTTGACTGTAGCATTGAGACGAGAGGCATTTGGAGCAGTTGCAGTTGCGCGCAGTCGCACTGCTTCACCGACAGACGTTGTTTGGATACGGTTATTGCTAACTTCAAGTTGCAATGCAGCCTGGTTATTGGTATCAATCTCTATCCCGCGATCACTGACATTAGACAGCTCATTCCCAACAATTCTCACCCGTGCTGGTGCTGGACTAGCAGCATTCGTCGTGAACTCAATGTCAATGCCATCATTACTACCGCCAATACCACTCATAACATTATTCTCAATGTTCAACACCACTTGTCCCGCGCTATTCGACTCTAGAGTAATCCCATCATCATTGAGAATGTTGCTTATCTGATTATTGCGAATTGTGATGTTTGCAGTAGGGCTTGCAATTGGGGTGGCGCTGCTTACAATATCAAAGGTTATCCCTGCATCAGAAATACTGTTTATAACGTTACCCTCTAAAATAGCTGTGAGGTTAGCGCCATCTCCAATATTGAAGTCAATACCGTCGCTGCCATCAGTACCCGTGCCAATATTGCGAATCTGATTGTTCCGTACGATAACTGTTGCACTTGCGGGAGTGGTGCAATTCGCAAATTGATTATCAGTGAAGCGGTCAGCGACGTTGAAGCTATTTCCTCGACAAAGATTGAACTCAATGCCATCCACACGGTTCCCGGGCGTCAGATTGTTTTCAGTAACGTTATCCTCAATCGTGATATTGGCATTACCTCGATTATTTCGGATGAAGATACTTGCTTCCAGATTGGTATCTGTTGCTGTTTGACTAACATTGCGCACAGTGTTATTACGAATGATCACATTCCCAAGGGCATTATCTAGGCCAATTCCCTCCCCAATGCCACCATTAACAATGTTATCTTCAATCACAGCGTTAGTACTTTCAGTTATGCTAATTCCACGGCGGTTAAAGGCAGGCACAGTTGTACTTGTGATTGTAACCGCGTTACCACGCACAATAGGAGATTGAGCATTTGTTATCTGAATTCCGGCTGCATTAATTGCTGCAATTTGATTGTTAATAATACGAGCTGAATCGATATTATTACCAATGATTGCAACTTGGCCAGCGGGCGGTTGAATATTGAACCCATCAATGGTGTTGTTTCTAGCCAAAACAATATTGGCAGAGATGATCGGTCTTTGGATACTCGGCGTGAGCGCAGGAATAGTAATCGTTCCTATTGTACTTGGCAGTTGCCGATCCACAGTTGTGGAAAGAAGTTGAACGCCATCTTGGAGATTCACGCTGCCTTGACCTGCGGTATTACCATCGGTGTCAAGAACACCGACTAGGACAATGTCATGTTGAGCAAGAGGTAAATCATTAATCCGAGCAGCGCTACCGGTTCCAGTATCAACGGTAAAAATTCGATAGGGTTGGCTTGTTGTAGGGTTGATTGCTGGAATTTGATCCTGAACTCTTTCGTTATCAATGGTAACAAAGCCGACGCGCTCCAGGGATTCCCCCAAGCGAACTGCTATGTTTTGGCCGCTTTCAGGGGTACGGCGCCGACTGCCGGCTATACCCGGAAAAGACACCCCTATCCCAAACCAAGCTCGGGTACCAAAGCGATCATCATTTTGAACAGTCGCGCTTAGGCTGAGGTACTCAATGGGGCGCAAAGATAAGCGTGCACGGACGCCAACAAAATCAGCAATGCTTTCACCAGTATAGTAGTACAGACCTGCGTAGCCTCGCAGATAGTCCTTACCCAGTGCAACCAAAGGGGTACCCACTTCCAAGTCAAAACCAGTAAGTGCTTCCTGGAAAAGGCGATTGCGATTGAGGAGAATTTGGTTATTCTCAATGGTGCCAACCAATCCGACTGCTTCATTAAGGAGAACTTGCCGATTCCCTAGAGGAACATAACCGTTTATCCGGACATCAACATTGCCTAAGAGTTCTAGACCAATTCCCAGCTGGTTAAAGCCAGTACTCCCTGTGTTACGAAAGTCATAGGATAAGTAACCACCGAGAGAGAATTTCTGGTTCGCTATCAGCATTCGGTAGCCCAGCATCAGATTGTAAGCCAGGGCTGTGTTGGATGTGGGCATTAGGAGTTTACCTTCAAAGAAACCAATGCTAGCACCTGGTTTTTGGAAGAGAGGAATAAATGTCTCTGCACTGAGGTAGTTGTCAAAGCCAGCCCCTTCACTGTTGAAACGAATGGTGCCACGGGGCTGTATCCGGGATCCTAACAATTTCGCTGCTGCAGGTCGACCAATGGCTACATCGTTGAATCCTAAAATCACAGTCAGGCCAAGTAGGCAGCTCCCTAAAAGCTTGTACCAAGAACGCATATTCACTCCTCAACACCTAAATCTAATCTGCAGTAGCCAGTCATGGGCAACTGCTGCTTCTGTCTGTACAAAGATACTGGTTGAAGCTTAAGAAGTAATAAAGAAATGCTTAGGTTAACATTAAAGACTCGAATGTAACAGGGGACTGCAAGTACGATCGCTCCAAATCATCCGGATTGTTTTGTCAGTAATGCACTCCCATCAAGTAGCTAAGGGAGTTCCCCCAGGATGCTCTAGGCCTTGAATTCTGATTTTCCGGTTTTGTATTCTTGTGCTTTCACAAAGAAGGCATTTCATTAGCTATCGTGACTATCTTAAGTTTTTCTATCTGACCATATTGCCCCCACTGCCATTGGTGCGGTAGCATGGTGCCGGCCCTGAGTCTAGAGATGACTCCAGGAATGATGGGTTACTCAGGTTTGCACCAGAGCTATTGCGCAGGTGAAAGCTTGGATAGAACTAGGTGCAGTACTGCTACGCTAAGGGCAATGGGGGACGCAACAGCAATTATTCCCTAGCGAATGTATTCCTTGAGGACGCTATTGCGGTTGGGATGGCGCAGCTTCCGCAGTGCTTTTGCCTCAATTTGGCGAATGCGCTCACGGGTTACGTTAAAGAGTTGACCAATTTCCTCCAACGTTTTCATGCGACCATCGTCCAAGCCATAGCGCAGTTTTAAGACATCTCGCTCGCGGGGGCTAAGGGTGCACAACACCATTTCTAAATCTTCGCGCAGCAGGTGCTTCGACACTTGATCTTCAGGGGTTTCACCGTCGGATTCAATAAAGTCCCCGAGACGGGAATCCTCTTCTTTGCCAATGGGCGTTTCTAGGGAGATCGGGAGTTGTGCTGATTTGGCAATGAAGCGCAGTTTTTCAATCGTCATTTCCATGCGATCGGCAATTTCCTCTTCCGTGGGTTTGCGCCCCATTTCCTGGGAGAGGAGTTTGGTGGTTTTCTTAATCCGTGAAATGGTTTCGTACAGGTGCACGGGCAGACGAATGGTGCGGGATTGATCGGCAATGGCGCGGGTAATGGCTTGGCGAATCCACCATGTCGCATAGGTGGAAAATTTATAGCCCTTTTCGTGATCAAATTTCTCAGCAGCGCGGATGAGCCCTAGGCTGCCCTCTTGAATCAAGTCCTGAAAGGATAGCCCCCGGTTCATGTATTTTTTGGCGATTGACACCACCAGTCGCAGGTTGGACTGAACCATTTTTTCTTTGGCTTTGCGACCGACAAAAAGACGATGGCGAAATGCCGGCACCGTCATCCCCAGTTCTTTGGCCCAAGCTTCAGGATTCCGCTCTAGTTCTTCAGGCGTACAGCCCAGTTCTTGACACAGGCGATCGCGGACCCGCTCGATTTCTAGAAGGTCGGCAATTTTACGAGCTAGTTCAATTTCCTCATCGGCACGCAACAGACGAATGCGGCCAATTTCTTGCAAATAGAGGCGAATCGAGTCCTCGGTGTAATGTTTCTTCTTGACTTGGGTCCGTCGTCGACTGGCACGACCTTTTGTAGGCTTGTCGTCGAGATCATCGCTGACCTCCTCAAAGTCTTCGCTCTCTTCTTCCTCAATCTCTACAGCCTCAAGGCCATAGTCACTGAGCAGAGCCACCTCATCTTCAAGGGGGGCTGTTGCGGGGTCGTAAACGTCAAGTACATTTGCTTGGGTCATGCCGTTGTCCTCGTAAAATCTCCCTAAATATATGGTGTCGGTGTGTTGTCGGCAACCGTTGCCTTCGGTGACGCTAGCGTCAGCCACATTTCAATGATGGAATGCGGCTAAGGAAAGCGGTTGGACGGGGGAATAGGCTCTAGATTCCGCACACTGGTACCTTTGAGATGGTCTTGAAAGAAATCCTGTGTGACCCGTAGGGTCAGGGAACAGGCAATCGTCAGCGGTTGGTCTCGTGCAGGAATCTGTTGAGCAATTTTAGCTAAAACCTCATTGATTGTAGCCTTTCTAACAGAAATCGCCTACTCCGGATCAGGAGTTTTCCTTGGAATCCGTTACTCGCGATCGCTCGCGTCAACAACCGCTAACAAATTCTAATTTGTTGTTCTCAGATAAAATTTATATCCTGGCTAAGGGAAATGTCTTTCTTCTAGCCTAGCTAATTGGTGACTGTTTGGAAGCACCCCCTAGTTTTTGATGGCGTTGGCCCCCAGGAAAGCCACTGCCATAGGCAAGCGTTATTGATCAGTTGGTGTATTCACGCCTAGAGCTGCGGCTGCTGCCGATGCCAAGGGGTGGCCTGTTCATAGGCATAGGCAACGTGAAATAGGGTCTCTTCGCCTAGGACGTTGCCAATCAATTGCAGGCCAATGGGCAGCCCTTCCCTATCAAAGCCGCAGGGGAGGCTCAGGCCGGGTAAGCCCGCAAGGTTTACAGGGATGGTCATCAAGTCTGACAGGTACATACTTAGGGGGTCGGTGGTTTTCTCCCCTGCCTTAAAAGCAGTGGTGGGAGCGGTGGGGCAAACCAGGAGATCCACTTGTTCAAAGGCACGGGCAAAGTCTTCTTTGATCAGGGTGCGTACTTTTTGGGCTCGTAGGTAGTAGGCATCGTAGTAGCCGGCAGACAGGGCGTAGGTGCCAATCATAATCCGTCGCTTTACTTCGGGGCCAAAGCCTTGAGCGCGGGTTTTCATGTACATCTCAAGCAGATCAGCGGCCCCTTCAGCCCGAAAACCAAAGTTCACGCCATCATAGCGGGCTAAGTTCGCCGAGGCTTCTGAAGGGGCAATGATGTAGTAGGTGGGCAGGCCGTAGGCAAAGCGGGGACAGGAGAGTTCAACAATGGTTGCCCCCAATTCCTCTAGGGTTTTTAGGGCGGCTTCAAGGGCGGACTTCACCTCCGGTTGCACGCCTTCATCCACGGTTTCTTGAATAAGGCCAATGCGCATGCCTTTGAGATCAGGCTTGAGGGCTTGGGTGTAGTCGGGAATCGGCACGCTGAGACTGGTGGCATCCTTGGCATCGTGGCCGGCGATCGCCCCCAAGAGAATAGCTGCATCAGTCACCGTCGGCGCTAAGGGACCCACTTGATCGAGGGAGGAGGCATAGGCAACCAGACCATAGCGGGACACCAAACCATAGGTGGGCTTGAGACCCACTACTCCGCAGAAGGCGGCGGGTTGACGAATGGACCCACCAGTATCGGAGCCCAGAGCAGCGGCACATTCCCCGGCAGCAACGGCTGCAGCGGATCCCCCTGAGGAGCCGCCAGAAACCCGCTGCGGGTTCCAAGGATTGGCCGTGAAACCAAAGGCGGAATTTTCCGTGGAGCTGCCCATGGCAAATTCATCAAGGTTGGTTTTGCCCACCATAATCGCGCCAGCGGCCTGCAATTTTTCGGTTACGGTGGATTCGTAGGGGGGTACAAAGTGCTCCAGCATCTTAGAAGCACAGGTGGTGCGAACGCCGTAGGTGCAAAGGTTATCCTTGATGGCCAGGGGAATTCCTGTGAGCAAACCAATTTCTTCACCCGCAGCAAGGCGTTTATCCACCTCGGCAGCTTGGGCAAGGGCGCGATCGCGCGTTACCGTCAAAAAGCTGTGGAGTGTTGGTTCTACTTGATCAATGCGATCCAAATAGGCCTGGGTAATTTCAGTGGCGGAGCGCTCTTTGCGAACGAGTTGACGGTGTAGCTCCTGAATCACTGACATAAACGCAGCTTCCCTAGCAATTATCGAACAACAATGCAATACTGGCGATCGCGAGCAGTGCCGCAAACAAGCCAATCTTCAGTCTAGCAAGGGGTGGGTATCCGTGGGGCGTTTTGCCATCGGCGATATATTAGGAATGAAGGAAGCTAAGCCTCAATCTTTTTGGGTTCTTTTAGAGCAGACAACGGTAGGCATGGCCCTGCGGAGTATTGGATGAAACCCCTCGACCCCGTGGATCAGGAAGCCTTTACCAATCCCACATTGCAGCGATTGTGGTTCTTTGTCTATTTGCTGCCCATTTTTGGCATGATTCCAGCACTGTGGCAATTGAGTCGCCGGGGGAGCGATCGCCAGACGCGCCAAGTGAGTCGCCTTGCTCTTGTGATTGGTCTTAGTTGGCTGTTGGGCTATGGTCTGCTGAATGGGCTTGCCAGCCTGAGTGAAGCCCAGTCTCTGCAGCATGGCCTGGCGCTATTGCTGAATAGTCTCTGGGGATCGGCCTACTTTCTGGTGAACTTAGGGCTAATGGTGCGCCTATGGCGGCGGCAATCGCTGAAATTGCCCTTCTTGCAGCGTCTGATGAAATACCTGCCATGACCCCCAGACGTTGGTTTTGGCCACTTTTGGGATTTGGCGCTATTCTGGTGCTCATCCTCTGGCTGATCTCGGCACTGACGTGGCTCTATGTGCAGGTGGCTTTTACGGCCCCCTTTTTGGCCAATCTCTTGGTGTTGATTTTCATTGGCCTATTGGGGGGACTGCTCTATACGTTCTTTCGCTACCTGTATTTACTTGAACGCCAGGGGAAGCCCAAGCCCGCCACCGCTGTACCCCAAGCCCCTCTGGATAAAACGGAGGCTGCCGCCGAAAACCTCAAAGCCCTACGGCAGCAACTGAGTCAAATTGAAGATGAGGTGGCACGGCAAGCCCTCTTAGCACGGGCACGGGAGCTAGAGGAGGACTTTTGTCGCCACGAATTGCGCATTGTTGTTTTTGGCACCGGCTCGGCCGGTAAAACCTCCCTGGTCAATGCGTTGCTGGGGGAGATGGTGGGGGAAGTGGCCCCCACAATGGGTACGACTGCCGTCGGCCAAACCTATCGTTTTTGGTTACCGAATACTGAGCGGGAAATTCTCATTACCGACACCCCCGGCATTTTGGAAGCAGGGGTCGCTGGCACCTACCGCGAGCAACTGGCTCGACAACTGGCCGCAGAGGCAGATTTACTGCTGTTTGTTCTGGATGATGACCTGCGGCAGTCGGAATATACCCCCTTGGTCAACTTGGTGGAAATGGGCAAGCGATCGCTGTTGGTCCTCAATAAAATTGACTTGCGCTGTGAGGCTGATCAACTGGCTCTGCTGCGCCATCTGCGGCAGCGGGTTAAGGGGTTGATTCCGCCCCAAGATGTGGTAGGTATTGCCGCTCGTCCCCAACCGATCCAGCTCGATACCGGAGAGTGGTTAGAACCCGAACCCCATATTTGGCCCCTGATTCGGCGGATGAGTGCCATTCTCCGCCAGGAAGGGGATGACCTTGTGGCAGACAATATCCTCTTGCAGTCTCAACGCCTAGGGGAGCAAGCCCGCAAAATCATTGATCAGCAACGGCGCCGCCAAGCGGATAAGGTGGTGGAGCGCTACCAGTGGATTGGTGCAGGTGTCGTCTGTGTCACGCCGATTCCCGGGGTAGATCTGCTAGCTGCTGCCGCCGTGAATGCGCAAATGGTCATGGAAATTGGCAAGGTCTATGGCTGTGACTTGAATCGCGATCGCGCCCGCGAGTTGGCCCTTTCCTTGGGCAAAACCCTTGCTAGTCTTGGGATTGTCAAAGGTGCTATGAATCTGGTGGGGACGGCTCTCCAGTTAAGTGTCGGGGGGCTAGTCGTTGGTAAAGCAGTTCAAGGGATTACGGCCGCCTACCTCACTCGCATTGCGGGTAAAAGTTTTATTGAGTATTTTCGCCACAACCAAGACTGGGGGGATGGGGGTATTGGTGAAGTGGTGCAACGGCAGTTTCAACTCAATCGCCGCGATGAATTTATTCGCTCCTTTGTGCAGCAGGCGATCGCCCGCTTACCAGCACAACTGGGAACCGTGATTCCTGAGGAGATAAAAACTCCCCTCTCCCGTGAAGAGGAGTTCTCTTAAGGGATGCTGAGGATTCCCCCAAGGGTCTCGGCAAAAACCGCTACTATGTTCAGTAACGATTTCATGTTGCCGATTTCGGATGAGTCCCTCGACCCGCAGTCCTGATCTGGAGGTGGCACAACTGCCGCAGTTATTGCAGGCAGCGCGGTCTCGCTATTTGGCCGGGGAGCGATCGCCCGCTGTGATAAAGCCCCTCTCTCAAGCCCTGCGAGCCATCCTCGAGCGCAACATTGATCCCCATCTCAGCCAGCGGGGAGGATATCTCCAACGCTTAGTGGAAGCCTATTTTCGTCTGTTTCCTCGCTGCCTCCAGCACCTCAGCCGCGATCAACTGCAACAGCAGGCTGTGCAAAAAACGGTGCTACGGTTACTGCAAATTCCCACCACTGTGATTCAAGATGAGTACGATCGCCTCAATCGTGCTCAGTACAACCAGTCCCTCAAGCACCTGGTGCTTGCCTTTAGTCGCCCTGTCCTAGCCAACTGTAATCCAGTGCCCAAACTCACGGAGGCCGAGTGTTTCCTTGCCTTTTTTATTCAGTGCCTACGCCAAGAACTTGGCGCAACGGTTCTCCTATCCCCCCAGTTTCGTCACGAGTACCGCGATCTGCTGCGTACCGTGTGTCTGGGTAGCTCTGATCCCGAACTATGCCAAAGCAACCTCACGGGGTGGCTTTGGGAAGCAATGAAATCCTTTGACCCCCTCAAGCCCTTTGATGCCACTGGCCATGGTCGTCCCACCTTTGAAGCATGGGTGCGCACAGTCATTAGCAATAAACTTGCCGATGAAAAACGCAAACTCCTCAAGCGCGAGGCGGATGAACTGCTCTTCTACGACAACCGTGCCCTGCAAGTGTTTCAAGATCGTTACCAAGCGGCGCCCCCTGAGGTGCAGCGGGGGATTGATCCCAAAGCCTGCGCTCAGTTGATTACGATTGTGCAAACGGAGATTACGGATCCTCGCATTCGCGCTTCAACGACGCGTTTGCGGCAGCACATTGCCCAACTTTTGGGCTGGACACTTGAATATACGCGGGATATTCATCAGCAGGTGCGACGGATTCTCGGGCGGTATGTTCAGTCCACCCGCTCCCTCAACATTTCCTCCACCGACAGTAACCAAGAGTGGATTGACAACTATCCCGATACCCGCACACTGCCAACCAACAATGGTCAAGGGGTGGAGTGTATGGTGGAGTTTCTCAATGATCCGCAGACGCCGACATGGGTCAGGGATTGGTGTGAGCGTCGCCGTACCCAAGCAGAAATTGCCCGTGAACTCTTTGTGAGCCAGCCCACGATTTCTCGCTGCCTCGGTCGTGAATATCGTCTGTGGCTCTA
This sequence comes from Thermosynechococcus sp. NK55a, assembly GCF_000505665.1. Taxonomy (NCBI): domain Bacteria; kingdom Bacillati; phylum Cyanobacteriota; class Cyanophyceae; order Acaryochloridales; family Thermosynechococcaceae; genus Thermosynechococcus; species Thermosynechococcus sp. NK55a. The sequence goes on from NC_023033.1 coordinate 19,774, forward strand.
CCGTAAATTCTTTCAAGATCCCCAGATTCCGCAATGGATGAGGCGATGGTATGAAACCCAATCCATTCCCAGCCCCCACCAACGACGGCAAGCCCGCCGTGAAATTCACTCTGAGTATGCCCGTGGTCTTTGCACCGCAAAACAAATTGATGAGCAAATAGAAGCCAAGCTTGCCCAGTGGTGCGAGCGTAACGATATTTACTACCTTCCCTAGGCAGCCTGGCTTTTTCGTACTTCGTTTGGATGACGACGGCTATGACTTCCTTTTTGGCACCGACTGTTCCCATTCGTTCCCTGTCATTGGATGCCGCCCATGCGGTGCTTCAGGGATGTCGTCCCAGTCGGCAACGGCAAGTTCTGCCCTATTTGGTTGCGCTTTATTCGTTCATAGACTGGTGGGAAAATGAGGGTGTTCCCAGCAAGTGGGATGATCTTGAGGATCTGCCTGATGATCTAACCTTGAGTACGACTTGGTGTGAGCGGCCAGAGGTTCTTGACCTTGTGGACATTGCGGATCTCAACTTAGAAGGGGTGCAGTTATCTATCTATCCTGTCGAGCAGGGAGAGTCCCTGCGGATTCATTGCCCCACATTTTTGGGGGTGATGAATGCCGATTTGGCAGTTGCGGTTGGTTTGGATCGCGATCGCCGTCAGGCACAGATGCTCGGTTTTTGCGATCGCCAGACCCTCTTGGACTACTGGCAACACCATCCAGCGGATGCTCAAGGCTATGGCACCTTCCCCCTAGAGCAACTGCAACCCATCTTCTACTTGCCCGAGCAAATTAGCTTCCTCAATCCCCTGCCCCAAAGTACACCACTCACCATCAAGGGCAACACCTACGGCCAACCCCTCGAAAATATACCGCAGCTCACCCAGCGTATGACTGCTCCTGAACCTGAGCGGCTGGCCCTCGACAACGAAACCGCAATCCAACGCCTTCTGCAAGCGCTCCAAGGCTATACTGAAACCTCAGAAATTTCCCTCCCCAAAGATTAAGATTGCGCTTCTGGGGGCGATGTGTTTTCGGAGGGATGCTTATGGTAGTAGGCCTGTGTCCCCTCTTGGCTATGATTACTATGAATCTGACCGGGTTGAGGACGGCGGTGGGTTTGCAGCCCTTGGAGGACTTCTGACAAGGTCAGACCTTCCGGCAGGGGCGATCGCACTTCCCGCACCTTGTGCCACACTGAGCGCGACATCATCAAACTGCGACGAATAGGCTCAGCCCAGCTTTCGAGGTAAGCTTCTCGCTCCCCCTGGTAATCCGTCGAAGACAGCAGTAGAGGTACGGGTGGATAGGCCTGCACCAAGCGAGCAATATGGGTCAGTACCTCCGGATACAGATTTGTATAAGCAGGATGCACCGTTAAGTCTAGCCAGTGGGGCGTGTGTCCATTTTGAGTCGTATGGAGGGTGTAGGAGGCGATCGCTACCTTCCGCTGCGGTTCAAACACGTAAGCACGATGCACTTGTACCTGTTGCGACCAACTGGTCAAACTGTGGTGTAGCCAATCCAAAAGACTCGTTTGAAAATCCCGAGAGTGGCGATTAAAAACTTGGCGCACCAGTGCCGGCATCGACATTGTATCCAACTCATGGAGCAACCGTGCATCCGCATTGGTGACCTTTAGCAGATTAGGCAAGCAAGGCGTGCCCTGGGCCAGTTCTGCCAACTGATCCGCTGAAATCTGCCAATAGGTGAGATGCGCCAAGGGTTGAAAGCCATTTTGGCGATACAGGTCTAGTGCCTCGCGGTAGTCAATATTAATTTCCACTATCCACGTACGGGCTTCGACAAGGGTACCAAAACAGTGGCGCAGGAGTTGTGTCCCCACCTCCGTAAACTCTTGGGCAGACAATTGCTGCACCTGCCATGTGGTGCGACTTTCATTAAAGGGAGCAACCTGCACAACGCCTAGCACTTGGTTGTCCCGCTCCGCAACATAAATGCGCTGCTTGCTCATTCCCATTAGCCACTGCAGTAAATGCAGCGGTGAGGTCATCGGTCCACCCGCCAAGGACGGTAGACCAAAGGGTTGCTCATGTACCCCTTGATGGCGCAGCCACTGTTCCACCACCTCCACATCCCGATAGGCCAAGGGACGAATCATCAAATCACCAGTGGGGGGCAAGTCAGAAACCATCAGCGGGCACCAATTACTACTTCTATCTTAAGGACTCCAGCCCCAAAATAAAGGGGCGATGCCCCACAACAATCGCCCCAACAATATAAAACAATATAAATTGTATAAAATCGCCTTAGTAAAGTTCTTCCTCTTGGTTGGTGAGGATTTTGCAGTCAGAACGGGGATAGGCCACACAGGTGAGCACAAAACCCTTCTCAATTTGGTCATCATCCAAGAAGGACTGATCCGACTGATCCACTTCTCCTTCCAGAAGCTTACCGGCACAGGTGGAGCAAGCACCAGCACGGCAGGAGAAGGGCAGGTCTAGGCCTTGCTCTTCGGCCACATCCAGAATGTACTCATCTTCGGGCACGTCAATTGTTGTTTCGCTTCCATCAGGACGCACTAGCGTTACTTTGTAGGTTGCCATGAATCTTGTCCTCTCATGTATGGAAAAGGCAGGGAGCCATCACGCTCCAATTTAGATACTAGGGGAAAAGCCCAGCCTTGATAGGCCCATTCAAGTCCCTTTTTGTATCGTTTTCGTAATTTTAGGCTGCCAAGTTATCTGAAATACTTATAGACATTGAACCCTATGGAGAAAATTAAGCAAACTCGATGGCCGGCTCTATTCTCCGACTCGATGACCCGCAGGCACAACCCACTCCCCTGTCCGATACCGATTGATCATCGCCGTTAGGGCTTGCTCCATCTGGCGGCTAAAGCGTTGAGGATTCCACAGGGGCGCATGGCGTTTGGCTTGGCGTAGCTTCCAACTGACTTGCTGCCGCAGATGGGGTTCCGTCCCGAAACGAATTCCCCAATGCACATACTCCTCATCAGTGAAGGCAATCCCCTCCTCAACGCCGACATTTTTCAGGAACGTGTAGGTATGCCTTGCCACAAACTGCTGTCCCACCTTCGTCACAAGCGGCACCTCCAACCAGAGGGCCTCAAGGCTCATTGCCCCGCCTGCATAGGGATAGGTATCGAGCACCACATCCACATCATAGAGATTAGCACGGTGAATCTCTGGTAAGTTCGACGTTAAGAAATAGAGTTTATCTAAGTCAAACCCCTCAGCTTCGGCAAGACTGCGGCACCATTCCTCAAAGATGGGGCTACCACGGTGGTATTTGACAACCAACACCGCATTGGGGACAGCCTCAACAATGGCAAATTGCAGCTTAAGCATTTCTGGTTGAATTTTACTCGTGCGCTGGGCACACAGAAAGACCACCGCATCAGCACTCAGTCCTAATTGATCGCGAATGCCAGTTTTATTAGCTACCTCATAGCCATCGAGGGAAAGATAGCACTCAGGCAGTCGCCACAGCGTTTCTGTGTACCATGCTTGCGCCCCTTCGGGAAGAATGTAGGGGTCAACAATAAAGTAATCCACTGCTGGCAAGCCAATGGCATCAAAGCCTATCCATGTCGCCTGAACGGGTGCTGGTTTAAGTGTGAGAACTTGGTACGTGATGTCGCTCGTACAACTATCTAAGTCAATGAGAAGATCAATCTTATCTTCATAAATTTGCTCAGCTATCTCAGTGGCTTTTGTTTCACCGTGGTGGAAGTGATCAAAGCTTGCCTGAAACCAATAGGAAAGTTGATCTTGCTTACTGGTAGCAGACCATGGATTGTAAGCATAAAATTCAAACCGCTGGCGATCGTAAAGGCGAATAAAGGAACGCATTTGATGGCCAGCAGGATGTTCATGAAAACAACTACCGATAAATCCTACTTTAATTTTTTGAGGAGAGGGGGTTTTTGTGGCACTATTGATAGCTGGCTGGCAATTCCCATATCTATTCTGTACAGGCAGAAAGGAGTGAGCATTATCGTAAAATATTTGGTTGCGTTTATTATAGATTGGTTTGATAATTGCGGGAGCATCAAACTGATGCGTTAGATGAAAGTAGGAACAGATAACATAAAATACACTGCCAAAATCACTCTGTTCGGTGTTGATGTTTTCAGCAAGAAACTGATTACAGCGATCGGCATTCTTGAGCCATCTCTCACAAAGAGCCATAACCTCTTCAGAATAGTTGAGGTTATACTTAAACGTCTGCATTACGTGCAATTTAGATGTCAGGCTCAAGTCTTCGCCCAAAGGATTGAGTGAATAGTCAAAAAGCCTGTTCGCACAGTCAAGTGCCAACTCATGTAACTTACTTTGAGCGCAGGCACGGCAGAGAAATTCATACAGCCCCCATTTTTCTCTAGCAATTTTGAGGAAAGGTTCAGCCAATGTAGAAGCTAGGCGTGCAGGGTCGTTGTTGAGCAGTTCAAAGACTACCCTCTCTAGAGATGGTTGTATGGATGGATATTGGCCTAGCGCTTTGATAAACTCAGGTAACCCCTCTAGCTCACTGCTGTAACCCACCAAGCGCTGCACTGTATTGACAACATCCTCAGGGTTTATTTCCTCTAAGCCTCCATTGGGCGGCAATAAAGCAGTTAGCTGATGTAACAATTGAGTGATTTCCTGTGTACCTAATTTTAACTGAAGTGAGAGGTTCAGTAATTTCAGTCCTATCTTGAGGTTGGGGCTAAATTCGTAGGCGTAGCTTGTGAGAGCAAATCGCAGTTCCAAGGTATTGCGGGGCAAATTTGCGAGCTCCAATAGGATCGCTGCCCATGTTGCAGTCATCTCTGCTTGCTCTTCTTCAGTAAAGTCACTGAGATACACTGACCACAGAAGTTGCGCCTCTGACTCTTGGCCCTGGAAAATGTAGGTGGCGCCCTGATAGGCAACCCAGCCATGCTCCCCAGGAAACTGCTTACTCAAGGTCTCGCAGGCAGCTAGTACATCCTCATACCGTTGCTGCTCAAGGTAATCGCAAAGTCTGTGCTGCCAGTTGCCCAGCATCGGCACGGACTCTGTTAACACCTGTTCTAGAAATGCTTCCCATTCGCGGGCACGAACTGACCATGTGCAGTGGTGATTGATGTAGTCCACTTGAGCGCGGAGATGCGCCTCAAGGGCGGCATGGGCTTGAGGATCGTTGAACCGTTGAATTGCCCGATTGAGCAGGCGGCTATAGTCGGCCAGATAATTCTCCTGGGGAATGGGAATCAGGTCGGCAAAACCGGCGGTTGTTTCAGGAAGGGCACCCAGTTCACTGGTGATCAGATAGCAGCCACTGGCCATGGCTTCCATGGCGGCAATGCAGGAGGTTTCTGGAAATGTATTAGTATAGGCCCAAATGGCTGTGGATTTGAGGGCTTGAGCCAGTTCAGGCTGCCGTAGTGAACCCACATAGTTGACGTTAGCCAAATCATGGCAGCGTTGGTAAAGGTTGCCATACTCCTGTTGATCCTCAGACTCACTGGCTTGATAGACCTTCATACTGGAATAGACATTGAGACGAACGGAGGGATGGCTGACTTGTAGGGCGGGCATGAGGTCAAGGAGCAAATTCAAGCCGCGAAAGGGCGTACTCGTATAGGCCAGCGTCCAGGGTTGTGCCTTTGCCTTGAGAATAGACTCTGTAGAATCAAAAAGGTTTTCAAAGCAAGGGGCAATGGCATTACGCAGTACAGCGGTTTTCTCAGCAGGGATCTTGAATGCCTCAATATATTGCTCCTGCTGCCACTGACTAATTAAAACAATCCGTTCATAAACCTCTTGATGTTCAGGGGACCGCAAAGATTCAACGTCAGGTTGATCGGCAGCGTGGTGTGCCCACAATAATAAGGGAGTCTGAGGTGGCAAGACTAAACGAAGCTGGTCGGCCCCAAGGGTACTATTCAAAATAATGGCTATATCAGGTTTCAGCTGCTCAAGGAATGGCAGGGTCAGCCAAGCCAGCGGTAGATGCGGGACGTGGCGGATACATTCAATGTGCCGCGTGTTGTTAAAGAGCCAAACCTCGTGCCCCCGCTGTTGCAACTGCTCTGCTAAATAACAGAGTGCTGACTGTGTCCCTCCTAGGGGAGCTTCGTAGGGTGTATTGAGGGTGTACTGCCAACCAATCCCATCAATAAAGAGAAGGCGCATCGGAACCGAGGGGGCTAATTAGAGGAAATGGTTACCTACAGCAATTATTTTCCAATAAAAAAGCCAAGACTCCTGCATCTTGGCTTCTTTTCGGTATGACTCAATAGGGTCAACCTTGTTCTAATTTTTAAGGGCTTAAGCGGACAATCAACTTAGGAGCAGTCAGGAGCAGTGTTAGAATTGCCCGTTACGATCGTAGAAGTTGTAACACCATTTGCAACCGTTACACAACCCGTTACACCCGTCCCTTGAGGATCATTCGCTGTTGTCTTAGCAGTCGCCGAGTTACCACCATTAGCACTAATCGTAGGAGTTGTATACTGATCAGGTGTCGAGACCCCGAGCTTCAAAGTTGTTACATCAGGAGCGAATGCTGTGTTCTCCAGACGGTAGGCTTGCTGAGCACGGTTGATGGCACCAATCGCATTCTTGGCGCTGGACAGCCGAGCTTTAGATGCTTGGTTGAGCATAGAGGGCAGGGCAATAGCTGCCAGAATGCCAATGATGATGACCACTACGAGCAGTTCAATTAAAGTGAAGCCTTCGTTGGCTTTTTTCTTGGCCAGCAGGTGCTGGAGGAATTTAGCTTTCAGTTCGGTTTTCATAGTCTTGAGACTCCTTAGGTCAACAATCTTGTCTCTACGGTTAACATACCCAGCCATTGCCCCAGACTTAACACCCCCCTCAAAAAATTTTTTGCCTCAGGACAGGGTTGCCCTAGCTATGGGGAAGCGATTTGCCGTCTGCTACAGTTGGGGTAGCTGTCTTATTGGGCAATGCAGGCTTATGGAGAATCGTGGCAATGGTTTTGGCTGGGGGTTTCTGGTGGGTGCCCTCTTTGGTGGCATTACTGGCTCTCTGGTCACGCTCCTACTCAAGGACAGACTTGCGGCAGCGTCTACCGACAAGAGCCCACGGATCAAAGATCAGCGATCAGCTCCCCTCCAAGGGAATGACGAGCCTCTGATGGAGGCGATGCGCCTGGAGCTGGAGGCCAAAATTGCCCAGATCAATGAAGCGGTGGATGATCTGCAAAACCGACTCAGCCATGAGGACCAACCCTAAGCAGCCAACTGGTGGCACTTAGGGATAAACCCAGCTAATATACAAGAAAAGCACAAATAAAAGACTTGAGACATTCGAATGCTGCCTCAAGCCCAGTCGAATATTTAAGACCAGCTTCACAGAAATAGGGAACTAGTAGGCTAGACCCATGCTGCGGGTGGTTTCTGCACCCAAATAGACACGAATACTCAAAAAGTCAGTAGGGCAGGCGGTTTCACAACGTTTGCAGCCAACGCAATCTTCCGTGCGCGGGGAGGAGGCAATTTGGCCAGCTTTGCAACCATCCCAAGGCACCATTTCCAGCACATCGGTGGGGCAGGCCCGCACACACTGGGTGCAGCCAATGCAGGTATCGTAGATTTTGACAGTGTGAGCCATGTAATAACCGCTCCTAAAACGATCAGGATGACAGGTGGATGCCCTGCCGCCAACTCAGGAAGCCCCTAAGCTACGACAATAAGGGCAGTCTGGAGAGAAATACCGAGATTTAGGATACCGCAGTGGTTGATTGCTGGACGGACTGGATGAGCAAACTTCAAAGAATGTAACTTTTTTGTAAAGTCTAGTAAATTTACCTACTGTGCCTTCAATCTTGGCCAAAACGGTTTTTAATGGCTGCTGCTTGCCGGCGTTGGGGAACTTGAAGCAGTTCTCGGGATTCCAAGTAGAGTGTAGTCGGACGCGTTGTGTGTGGTGGTCAATGTCCTGGAAGTGGTTACCCCTTGCTCTGTGTAGTGCCGGTCTGCTGCCTGTGCCTTCACCCTATTCCTTGGCTCAGACTTCCCCGCGCACAGATGTGATTGCTCCGTGGGAGATCACGACCTATGCCCGTGTAGTTCTCGAAATTGAACCGATTCGCCAAAAATACTATCGCCAAGCTCAGGCAGCTTTCCAAGGTCAAGTGCCCCGAAACTCTTGCTTTGGCATGAATCCCCAAAATATCCCCAGTGGATTGGAGACCATTTGTGCCAACTATGGGCGGGAGGCAATGCAAGTGCTGAGAAAATATAATATGTCCCTAGAGCAATTCAATGCGATTACACTGCGAGCACAGCAAGATGGCGCCTTTAGCCAACGTATCCAGGCCGAAATGCTGCGATTGCAACAACCTTAATCATCAAGTCCATATCAGGTCTGACAGGTGCTCGGCAGCGTTATAGGTGGCTGTAATCAAGGAAATAGATGGGAGGTCTGCCACACTGGATCGCAACTAATGAGAAATGACGAGGACAATCTCCTCCTCTTGATTGTATAGAGTGGGTGGGGCGATCGCCTCGTCATTATCTACTGTTACAGATTGTAACTTCTAGGCAGAGCCACAGCCACAACCTGAGTGGCCACAGCCGTTACTCTCTTTGCAGGTGCCATTGGCACAGACTTCAGAGCAGTAGGGTTTGCCGTCGACCATGATTGCATCGCTGAGGGAGACAATGCACAGGCAGTGGGGACAGGCGCATTTCATTTGGGTAACAGTTGTCATGGCTTTTCCTCCAAATGGCCAAGATCAGTGAGGTTGTTTTCCACCTCTACTTCAATATATCTGAACAACTGTTCATATGTCAATTGGTTATTGCCTAACCAGCGCCTATGATGAAGATATGAATACTCTTGATCCTCATCATCCAGAGGCTTTAGCGCAGGTGAGCGATCGCTTGCTCTCTACGGAAAAAGCCCAGCGGATGGCGCAGTTTTTTGGTCTACTGGCTGACACGAATCGATTGCGAATTGTGGACCTGCTTGCCCAGGGGGAGTTTTGTGTCAGGGATATCGCCGTGGCTCTAGAAATGAGCGAATCCGCTGTCTCCCACCAATTGCGGATGCTGAAGGCGCTGCGACTGGTGCGTTTTCGCCGCCAAGGACGTCATATCTTTTATCAGTTACTAGATCACCATGTCCTCACGCTTTACAAGGCAGCGGCAGAACATTTAGATGAAGAAGAATCAGACACTTCAGGGGGTGGGATCGGGACAGGCCGGTGGTGATGCTGTGCTTGAACCAGAGGGAGCAGCTTCTAAAATTTGGGTTGTGGTCAATGTTGTATACGTCGCGTAGGTACAACCTGTAAATGCCTTTAATTCTGCTCGCTCAGGGGTGGCTTGGAATTGAGCATAGTCACTGTCGGCATGGCTGATTTGATACTCATAGTCGGGTGTATCACTAAAGCCGATTTGTAAACTTGCTAGGTCGTCGGTGAAGGTTGGATTTGCCAAGCGGTAGGCCTGTTGGGCACGGTTAACTGCACCGATATTGGTTTTGGCTTGGGACTCGCGGGCTTTAATGGCCTGATTCAACATCGAGGGAAGGGCGATCGCCCCCAAGATAGCGATAATAATGACAACAACGAGTAGTTCAATGAGGGTTAGGCCTTTGCAGGTAAGGAGCGATCGATAGAACCAAGGCAGGTTAGAACGATAGGGAGACATAGGAATGCTCCAACTTTGGACTCGTCTTTATCCTAAAGTGTTCCCACAGTTCTTCGTGAAATTACAGGGATCTCCTCTAAAGCCCCAGCAGTTTTTTCTTCGCAGCTTGGAACTCTGCCTCTGAGAGCAGACCCTGCTGATACATGGCCATCAGTTGTTGCAGTTGCTCTAACCCCGAGGAACTTGCTGAAGCAGTGGTTTCAGGTGTTGGTTCGGTTTGGGGCAGGGGCGGTTCAGGGGCAGCGGGTGTTGGCATTGGACTAGGAGCTGATGTTCCTTGAGCCAATTGATAGGTTTGGATCACCTCTTGGAGAATCGCGGCTTCCCGCTTGTATTCAAGGCTGTCGCGTCCTCCCGCTTTGTGGAGTTCTTCCTCGCGTTGCTTCAAGTAGTTTAGTAAATGCTCATAGAGAGTTTGCTTTTGCTGGGGGGTTTCTGCGGCTTTGAGAATCACGGTCACTTGGCGCTGAATTTCCTCTAAGTCGGGACGGCAGGCCAGCACCTCTAGGACTTGAGTCACCTCTTCCCAGTTGGCAGCCAGATCCACTTCCTCAAGGCCGACGGCGGTATGGCGGGCATAGCGGATTGTCACTTCACGGGTGGCACGATTTTCCGCCTGTTTCAGAACACTCAGGGCCCGAGCTGTCACTACCAGTTTCAAAAGTTGTGGGTTTTCCGGAAACACATCCCAAAAGGGAGGATCCTTTTGTAGATGCACGGGAATCGGCAAATCGCGGTTTTCTCCTCGCAGGCGGGCCCGCTTGGCGGTAATCATTTGGCCGCGCCAATCTTGATAGGACTGGCGCAGTTCGGGCATGCCTTCAATACAGCGCAATGAAAAGCCCCCCATTTCTTGGACAAAAACAATGCGATGCCGCTCGCGATCGCCTAAAGGCTTGATGTCTTCACTGGTAATACTCTGGCCGTTGGGCTTGACAAGGTTCTTGAGGAGAGGAATGAGCTTTTTGGCAGCCAAATCGGCGGTATTTTCACCCCCCACAATGGCAATATTCGTATTTACGGAGGGGGTAAAGCCGGCATCGCGCCCACTCATCACCGCCTGGGAGAGGAGTAGCAGGGGCTTAGACTTTTGGTAGGCGAGGCGCAGAACACTCAGGATTTCTCCTTCGTCGTTGCGATAGAGCTGTAACAGGCGATCGCAGGCGGTGAGATCCCGCACAAGGCGGCTTTCTTCCGGAGCATTTTGCACGGTGCGCCGTACTGTTTCCTCGATAATCTCAGCCAGGTCACTTTCTTGGACATCCGCCAGTTGCGCTACATCCAATAGGCGCATCACCTCATTGGCAGCGCGGGTTTCCTTCCACAGGGGACTTGCCTCCTGCAACACTGTTGTCGCTGTTGTGGTACAGAGTTGATTGAGGCCAATGGTGAATGTGGACTCTACCCCTGTGTTGGCACCGGCATAGCGCTCGACGAGGTCTTGATAGAGGCCGTTGAGTTCTTGGCGATCGTAAAGCTTCACCCCATTGATCCGCAGGGCATCTGCACTATCGGCTTGACTATCGGCCATTGCCTTGAAGCCATCCCGTAAATTGAGGAGCCGTTGGTTGAGCTTGGCAAGACGTGCTTCCATCCCCTGTAGCCACTCCTCCAATTTGGCCATCACCTCTTTGGCAAGTACCCGTGCTTTGGCTTGAATGATGGCATTGAAACTCCCCTCAATTCCTTCTAGGGCCTGCTGGCAAAATTCCTCCATTTTTGCTTGCTTGGAGATGCCAAACAGGGTACTGAAGTGGTTAATGTCCTGGAGGGCATTTTCGTATTGCCGCTGACGATTGGTGATGTTGGGCTGCCAAGTGTTCTGGAGCTCGCGGTCGTACTTTTCCCTTTGGCTAAGAAAAATCTGGCGAATTTGCAGCAGAAAGGCCTGGGCAAACTTCGGCCCTCGGTTGCGATCTTCAACGATGCGATAGAACTCCTCCTCAAGACTTTGGCGAGCCTGCTGGATGATTTGATTGCGGTTGTCGTACATGCGCTGGAAAAAGTCACCGTGGAGGCGCTCATCGGGGCTTAGTTCGCGCAAGTGGGCAGCTCGGTAATTGTCCACCTGTTCAGTTAGCCAGGGCACAAATTGCAAAATTTTGCCTCTTTCCGCACCAATCATACCCCCCAACCCCTGTTGGGTACATTCAAGGAGGTTTTCACGGCTAATTTGATGGCGCAGATCGTTGACCCAGCGGGAAATTTCCTGCATATAGGGGCGATCGCCGGCTGCCGCCAGGGCCAGCACCAAATCCATATCCAGCAAGTTCATGGGTTTCAGGAGGCTCTGGGTCAGCTCCAACAGTTGCGGCGGCAATTGCACCGATTCATTTAGCCACCAGTGAATAACGTCTTGACAGAGGCGATAGGTCAAGGAGGCGCGAATTTGGGCAATGGGAATTTCAATACTGGAGAGGCCAAAGCTCATGAAGTTTTTGGGGTAGCCGCGCCCGCCGGCATCCTGAGACGCCCAAGCCGCCTTAATGTTGTCCCGAATGGAGCGTTTGTGGGGAGCAAAGTCCGAGGTGAGATCCAAAAAGATATTTTGGGCGATCATTTCGCGGATCTCATCCAGCTTGAATTCACTCTCGCCATTTTTGGTGCCCACGAGGTAGGTAAAGTCAAAGGGAGGGCAGTTGTAACGCACTTCATCGGCCAGGCTACTGCTAAATTGAGCAACGTACTCAGTGCGGTAGTCGGAAAAGTAGCTGAGTTCCATGAGGGCGGCATAGCCATTGGCAAGGACGCGATCGCCGACACTAATAGCAGCAAAAGCATTGGGCATGGGCACAATTCCCGTGACGAGGGGACTCGACTGCCCCTTGAGCCAGTGGCGGACACAATAGCCGAGGTCAATGAGCATGCCGCTACCCGTACCCCCAGAGAGCGAACCGGTAATAAAGACATTGAGGCTACTATTGTTGACCCTGAGGCCGTAGCGGCTTTGCATAAAACTTTCGTGACCTTTGACGCGATCGCTAGCCGCTTGGAACTTTTGTTGAATCGCATGGTAGTTGCAAAAGAAGGCAAAACGACCACAGGCACGGATTTGACCTGCCCCTGCCTCTAGGGCAGTAATGTTGCGCTCCAGTTCCTTGGGAAACCAAGAGGCAATCCAGGGGTAGTTGTCGAGGTTTTGAATAATTTGCTGCACGTTTTTGCCACTGACACTGGCCCAGTGCTTTTCGTTGTCCTTGAGGGGAGATCCAGCGGCGAGGGGATTGCTGACTTTGTAGTCGCGATCGGTGTCAATGGCCAGGAAGCTAATCACAGGAAACTGTTTCAGGCTGCCGTAGGTTTCTTCAACTAAACGCCGCACCCGCGAGAGCACTTCAATGCCTGTGCCACCCACCCCCACAATGACCGTCGGCACAATTGATTTTTCCTCCACCTGTACAGGCATGGTTACTCTCTCCACCGCAAGTCACCCCGATCCTAGCAAGGATGTCCGCGAAATGTTTCATAAGAAAATTTGGCAGCAATGCAATTTGATTGCTTTATCCGCTGGGGGTCACCGCAGCAGCCTGGCGACCTGCGAGCAGTTGGGTGACCTTTTGCAGTAACCCTTGGGGTTGAAAGGGCTTGGTGATGTAGTCATTGGCACCCAGTTGAAAGGCCTTTTGGCGGTGGGTATCCCCTCCCCGTGAAGTTAACATTGCAACGGGTAAATGGTGTAAAGGCGTCGAAAGACGAATCGCCTCTAGTAAGCCATAACCATCGAGGCGGGGCATCTCGATATCCGTGATCACAAGGGAGACTTGATCCCCTTGGCCAAGGAGAAAATCCAAGGCTTCTTTGCCATCGCGGCATTGTACAACATCGTAGCCCGCCTGCCGCAGCACACGATCCAGGAGCCGTCGCACGGTGATGGAGTCATCAACAATGAGCACTTGGGGAATCGTGCGCTGCTGGGGTCTTGCCATGATCGGGGAGGCCGGTACCGCCATGGGCCTAAGCAGCACCGTAAAGTTATCGGGAGCCAGAACCGGCACCACTTCACCGCTTCCCAGAACCGTACACCCCATGACGTAGGGGGGCACGGGTACCGTTTGATCAAAGGGCTTGACCACTAACTCCCGCTCGGCAATAAGATAGTTCACCGCCAAAGCCACCGCCTGACCGGCCACATCCACAACCACACCTACACCAAGGGGCTGCGTTGGCGCACTCAGGGGACGATGATAGGGCAGTAATTGATGCAGGGGGCACAGGGGAATGGATTGTCCTTGCCAATCAATGGTGGGGCTGGGGTGGCGAATATCTGTGTATTCCTTGAGGGCAATGACTTCGCGGATACTCAGGTCTGGGATGGCCAAGGTGAGCTCCCCGACTTGACACAGTACCATGGGCAGCAGACTCAGGGTCAAGGGGAGGGTAAGGGTGAAGGTCGTTCCCTGCTGGGGTTCGGTGGTGATCTGCAGACGACCCCGCGATCGCTGGACTTGCTCACGCACCACATCGAGTCCCACCCCACGACCGGAGAGATCACTCACCTCCTTGGCGGTTGAAAACCCCGGTACAAAGAGAAATTCCAAAATCTGCTCGCGGCTCAGGTGAGGAACTTTTTCGGCAGAGCAAAGCTGCAGTTCCATCGCTTTTTGACTGACCCGTTGCAGATCTATTCCCCGACCATCATCGGCCACCTGAATTTCCACGGCATTCCCCCGCAGTCGCGCCCGTAGCCAAATGGTTCCCGTCGGGGACTTGCCCAGTTGCTGCCGCTGTGCGGGTGGCTCAAGACCGTGGTCAAAGGCGTTGCGCACCAGATGGGTCAGGGGTGCCTTGAGTTGCTGCAAAATCACTTGATCGACAAGGGTATCGCCCCCCTCAATCACCAGTTGAACCGGTTTATGGTGGCGATCGCCCAAGGCTTGCACAGCGGTCACAAACTTTTCTGCCAGTTGGCGAAAGGGCACTAAGCGAGAATTCGTCAGTTCAGCGTAGAGACTATTTAAGTGCTGGCGGTTGAGATCCAGGGCTTCTTGGAGATCGCGGTTGAGCAGATCAATATCGGCGCCTGTCTCCTGAATCCGCACCAGCAATTCTTGAAAATCTTGGAGGGCGGTGTGCAGTTCTGTGTAGTGGTCAAATTGCAGGGCATCAAAGTCATCAACGTCATCAACGTCATCAAAGTCATTGTGGCCATTCGTTGGCCGACCTCGACCGCCAAGGGGGGTGGCCAAGCGATCGTAAACAGTCTGCACCTGATCGCGAATGGGCCGAAATTGCTCAAGGCGGTGCTTAAGTTCGCGATTGGCCCGCAAAAACTGCTGTTGATAGAGGGTGAAGCGTTCTTGGCCAATGAGCAATTCGCTGACAGTGTTACCGAGGCGATCCAGCCGGCTGACGGGAATGCGCAGATAGCTGTCTTGGGGGGGAGTTGTTTCCGCAGGCGGGGTAGGGGTCGGTTCAGGCGGCAGTAACTTGACCAGTTCTGCCTGCTGCAATTGACGACACTCAGCGACAATGGCGGGCACTAATTCCCCAAGGGGCAAATCCGCTGCTAACTTCGGTAATTCGGCGGCCAGTTGCTGCAACCAAGGCAGTGCGTACTGTTTCCCTAAGGTGTGGGCAGTGGCAATTAGGTGAGCCAAGGCCGTCTCCCGCTCTGCATCCGTGGCACTGGCCTCTAGGATCTGCAAGGACTCCTCAAGGGTCTGGGTCA
Organism: Thermosynechococcus sp. NK55a; assembly: GCF_000505665.1. Taxonomy (NCBI): domain Bacteria; kingdom Bacillati; phylum Cyanobacteriota; class Cyanophyceae; order Acaryochloridales; family Thermosynechococcaceae; genus Thermosynechococcus; species Thermosynechococcus sp. NK55a. Next base: position 35,068 of record NC_023033.1, read on the forward strand.
AGGCGGTGCGCAGATCGGGGGGAGCTGCAGTGGGGGGCGAGGGGAGGGCTGAGACGGTGCTGAGGAGTTCCGTGAGGGCTGCAAGAAGGGCTTGATAGGGGGGTGTTGGTGTTAAGGAATGATTCTGTTTGGCGGCGGCCAAGAGTTCTTGGGCTTGCTCAATGCCTTGAACTAGAAGATGATGAGCACGGGGGCGATCGCCCAGGCGACCCTCCTTGAGGGCTTCCAGAACATCCTCTAGGCGATGACTCAAGACCTGTAGCTCACTCAGTTGGGCAATCCCAGCCCCCCCTTTGAGGGAATGCGCCGCCCGCATCAACCTGTTGTAATCCTCAGCCGTATAGTGACGCTCGGGATTGCTGATCACCTCCTCTGCCCATTGTTCGAGGAGCAGTAAATACTCCGGGGCATCCTCGTAGAGGAAGCAATGGCGCGCTTCTTGGGTAATTGCATCAAGCTCAGTCGCATCAAGGGTCATAGGTTACCCGTCCTCAAGGATCCACACGGAACCGCGATACCGAGGCCTGCAGTTCTGCGGCAAGGGCTACTAGACTTTCCATGGCATCCACCACAGCAGCAGCGGCTGAAGTTGTTGTTTGTGCCATCTGGGCAACCCGCTGCATAATCTGCGTCACTTCTGCAGCCGTGGCGGTTTGGGAGGCGGTGCGCTCAGAAATCATTTGCAGTCGTGAATCAATCTGCTGGTTGAGGCGAGCGAGTCCCTGTAACGTTGCTTTGGTTTGACTCACCAACTGGGTGCCCTTGACCACTTGCGCTGTACTGACTTCCATTTCCTGAAGCACCTCAGCCGTCTCCTGCTGAATCCCCGTCACTAACTGTTCAATATCCCGTGTTGAATCTGTGACTCGCTCGGCCAGGCGGCGCACCTCATCGGCCACCACCCGGAAGCCTTGGCCGTGCTCCCCAGCGCGGGCAGCTTCAATCGAAGCATTAAAGGCCAAAAGGTTGGTTTTCTCAGAGATGTTGGAGATGATGTTGATGATTTTGGAGATTTCTTGGGAGGATTCAGCGAGGCGTTTCATTTTCTTGGCAGTCTCGGCCACGCTGAGGCGGATATTCTCCATGCTCTCTACGGTAGTGTCCATAGTTGCATCCCCCAATTGTGCTGCCGTCAGCCCCTCTGCGGCGATCGCTGCTGCTTCTTGGGCAGACTGGGCTACTGCTTGCACTGAGGCGGCCATTGTTTCGACCGCTTCCACACTGCGATCAATGTCGGCAGCTTGCTGGGTTGCCCCGGCAACCAGTCCGGCGATCGCCCCCTGGGTGGTTTGGGCAGCGGTTTGGACTTGGTTGGCAGCGGTTTGGACTTGGACGACAATTTGACGCAAACTACGCACTGTGGCATTGAAAGCATCGGCAATGGAACCCATTTCCCCTTCGTCCACCTTGGCGCGTACGGTGAGATCTCCCCGCTGGGCTCCCTCAATATCCAGCAATAGGTTAATCACTGCCTCCTGCATTTTCATCCGTTCTTGGCGCTGCCGCTGTACTTCCCCTTGACGTTGCGCTTCAAGGGTTTGAATCTGATCCTGCTGCTGCTGGAGCTGAGCGACCAAGACGGCAATTCCTTGGCCAATGGCGGCGAGTTGAGGATCCTTAAACGCAGGCAAGGGGCTATCCCACTCCTGTTGCTGGAGTTGCACTAGCCATGTTTCTAAGGTGTGCAGCCCCTGCCGCAACTGTTTGATTTGACCCCGTCCTAGGGGAATGGGGGTAGCGGCAACGGGGGCACTTGGCAGTGGGGGGAGCGGGGGAGGCGCAGGGCTTGTCTGCAATAGTGCCAAGGCATGGCGGGCACTTTGACCAAAAATTCCCTGATCTGCTGCGGCGATCGCCTGATAAAGGGCTTTGGCGGCAGTGACATCACCCGCCTGTTCTAGGGCAGTGGCTAGGGTTAACTGTACCAAATGATCAGTGGGTTCTTCCTCAAGGAGGGCCCGCAGGGTCGGGATATCCTGAGTGAGAATGGCATTAAAGTAGCGATCGCTCAGGGATGAGGTTGGCGGGGTGGAATTGGCAAGGGAGGTCATAGGGCTGGAGCGGCTGAATGGGCAACAGCTTCAAAAACGGCTTCAACATTCAATAGTAAAATTGGCAGGCGATCCAACCGCACAAAACCCTGCAAATACTGGTGCACCTGCCGTTGAAGTTGCTGAGGCACCGGTTGCCGCTGCTGTGGGGAGACATGAATAATGCCCCGCAGTTGACTCACCACACAAGCCAGTTGACGCGGCGAAGATCCGTCAGTATCGCGCATGACCAGTGCCGTCCAACGTTGGTGGGGCGATCGCTCCCAAGCATGCTCCACCCCCAGCAATTTCAATAGGTCAAGCATCCACAATAACTGCCCCCGGTGGTTACTAATACCCAAAAGAGCAGCTGAAACCCCCGGCACCAGACAAATATCCCGTGGCTCAACGCTTAAAACCTGAGCCGTTTGCCCAAGGGGAATGGCCACATTCACCCGTTGGGGCAGTTCCACATGAAAGTATTCCTGAAGGACTGGGGCACTCACAGACATCATTGAGGCAAGGGAGGTAAGTACTCGTTAATGGTTTCAATTAAATCTTCCGGTTCAAAGGGTTTCGTAATGTAGGCATTCCCCCCCTGACGCAACGCCCAAAAACGATCAAAGTCCTGATCCTTAGAGGAGCAAAAGATAATCGGCACCGTCTTGAGGAGGGAATTCGCCCGTACTTCGCGGCAGAGTTCAAAGCCATTGGCCCCTGGCATCACAATATCGAGGACAATCAAATCCGGTGGCTGATGCGTAGCCAACCATTCCATGGCTTTTTCCGCTGTTTCCGCCACATGGGCCTGGTGTCCCAATTTCTCTAAAATTGAGACAATCATGGTTTGCTCTGTGCGGCAATCCTCAACGACGAGCACCTGCTTCATGAATGACTCTCCATTGCTGCAGTCCGAGTAAATCGCTCCGCTAACGATAGTAACTCCTGCGGGGTAAAGGGTTTCGTTAAATACTCCGTGGCCCCTGCCATCCGTGCTCGAATCCGATCCACTAGCCCGTCGCGCCCTGTGAGCATGACTACTGGCACATCCTTAAGGGCTTCTGTTTGCCGCAGTTGACGGCAGAGCTCATAGCCATCCATTTCTGGCATTGAGATATCCATCAAGACTAAGTCAGGCTTAGTATCATTGAGGGCACTTAGGGCATGGGTTGGTTTCATCAAGCCTAGCACCCGATAACCACAGGTTTCCAAAATCAGGCGGACATTGCGCTGAATGGTGCGGCTATCGTCAATACAAGCCACGATGGGGCGAGTATCACTGGTGGGGATAGTGTAGGGATGCTGGGCAACCAAACCATTGACTAAGGCGGGTTGCAGTAACTGAGCAGTGGCGATCGCCTCCCTGCGCAACTGAGTCGCCACTTCATAGAGTACGGGGGTCTGCTCCAAGAGTTGAGGCAAGGCAGCGGCAATATTGCGGCCATAGTCCATTGGCCACAGATCAGCGGGAACTCGCTCGGTTGTGGTTAGCACCAGTCGTTGCAGCGGCGAGTTCAAATAGGTGCGCACCTGTACTGCTTGGGTAATGGCTTGCCGCAGTTGACTGAGAGTTTCCTTGATTGGCACACAGAGAACCAAGGGATCAAGACCCGCCACCCGCTCCATCTGCAACGCGGCTTGGGGCATAGCAAAGATATGAACCAGCGCTTCTTGACTAAAGAGAAAGAGTAGCCTACGCAGTTGGGGAAGGGTCAATTGCCCCTGTTGCCAAAGACGACAGAGATACTGATACTCCGTTTCATCGGTTGCGAGTGTGGTGCTGAGTTGAGGGCAATAGCGTTGACACAGGTAGTTGAAGCGTTCCTGATGCCCAACAGTGCTATTGGCGTAATGTAGTTGACCATTGCCCACATACAGGTTCCAGCCGATGGAGGGGTCCCTCGGATCGGTAAATATTAAGTGACCGGAGAGGCGATCGCCAATCACCCTCTGAATCACCCGTGCTGGAAATGCCAATGCTTTGTTGCCCACTGGCGCTACTGAACTTGACGTAGGTGTGCTTGCTGTCATAGAAATTGTTCCTTTAACAATCCGATAGATCGCTAATAGTTCGCTGAATCAGTAATAGACAACTGCGGCGTTAAAAGTCTATAAATTTTTTGATATCGTTAGGGCCAGAAGTAAAAGCTTAAAGTACCCAATGCTAAATCCTTAGGCTTGCTGTACAAAGAAAACTGTTTTATTCCCCTTGTTATCAGAATTGAACAGACACAAGGCAGTGAAAATCGTTTTCACACACGTTCACCGCTTCTGTAGTCGAAAATAATATCATGGAAAGGAAAAACCTGTAGCTACTCCAATTTTTCCAATCATTCCCCCAATCTCTATATTTTTCAGTATTTTTGCTCTATCTTGCATTGTAAAGCTCCTGTCTTCCCGAAAAATGTATTCTACTTAACGTTTCCTTGACGTTCTTTATTAGGATCCTTATAGTTATAGGCTTTTCCTAATGTCCCGCTCCGAATGGTTGACCAGCCTATTCCCGCTTTGGGTAATGCTTACGGCAATTGTGGCGCTAGTGTATCCACCCCTATTTTTGTGGGTCAGCAGCGATCTCATTGTCTGGATCTTGATGATTGTCATGCTGGGGATGGGAATCACGCTGAGTTGGCAGGAGTTCCAGGCCGTGGGGTTAATGCCTCGCACGGTTGCCCTCGGATTTGTTGGCCAGTACGTGATTATGCCGACGGCGGGATGGCTGGTTGCACAGCTATATCAATTGCCCACGCCCTTTGCCGTAGGACTAATTTTAGTCGCTTGCTGCCCTGGTGGAACGGCCTCCAATGTGGTGACGTTTATTGCCCGTGCCCATGTGGCGTTGTCAGTCGTCATGACCCTTTGCTCAACGCTGGCAGCGATTATTTTGACACCCCTATTAACCAAGCTACTGGCAGGTCAATACGTTGAAGTAAACGCCCTGCAACTATTTTGGGGCACAGTCCAAGTGGTATTGCTGCCCATTGTGATCGGCTTAGCTTTGAATACCAAAGCCCCCAACTTGGTGAAAAAAGTGCTCCCTATTTCTCCCTTGATTTCAGTTTTGGGCATTTGTGTCATCTGTGGTGGCGTGTTTGCAGCAAGTGCCAAGGCAATTCTCAGTCATGGTTTGCAACTGTTGGCAGCTGTTGTGTCCCTCCACAGTTTGGGCTTTCTTGGCGGCTACTATCTTGCTCGAGCTGTGGGCTATTCAGAGCGCACCTGTCGGACAATCGCCATCGAGGTGGGCATGCAAAACTCTGGGCTAGGGGTGGCGTTAGCGCGGCAAGCCTTTGCAAATCCCCTCACTGCAGTACCCTGTGCGATTTCGGGGGTGGTGCATTCCCTAATTGGCAGTCTCTTGGCGGGTATTTGGCGGTGGCAGCAGGGAGCAGCAGCTGTTCCAAAAATCTGAGGCTCCTTCACGATAGATTGAAAAATGTTTGCGCCCTGAGTATTGTCATGACAGCTTCTTCTCCCATTTCGACAACAACTGCGCCTTCCCTGACCCCAGTACCAGTACCCCGCTGGGATCTCACTGTTCCGCTGTGGTTGGCGCTGGCGATCGCTGCCGTTGCCACGGTCATCCTCTACATTTTCTTTTTGCCCTTTCAGGGCACCTACCTTGGCCAACTGCTTCTCAATCGCGGCTGGACGCAACCCGTGGCTGTCTTTTTTGCGTGGACGGTTTTGGTGTTTACAATTTTGAAGGCGATTGCTCTGTTTCAACAGACCCCCAGCCTGCGTCAAATCTGGATCCCCGCCAACTACCCCTTCACCGCGATGCGGGATATTTTGCAATTGCAGCAAACCCTTGCCCAACGGCGGACGCTCCTTCCCAATCGCTGTGCTCGTGTTTTAGGGGCATTTCTCAGTAGTGGCCAGCGGGAGATTGCTGTTGAAGCCGCCGCAGAAGACAGTGGCAGTGCCGCAGCCGCCACCGATGCCTCCTATACGATTCCCCGGGTTCTAGTCTGGGCAATTCCCCTGTTGGGTTTTATTGGCACGGTGGTGGGGATTAGCCAAGCGGTCAGTGGCTTTTCCAGCTTTTTGGAGACAGCTCAGGACGTGAACCAAATCAAGGAGGGGATTGGTGGTGTGACGACGGGGCTAGCGGTGGCCTTTGATACTACCCTTGTAGCCTTAGTGCTGAGTGTGCTGGTGATGATCCCAATGGTAATCATTGAACGCTGGGAGAATAAGTTGCTGCTGCAAATTGACACCTACATTAACGATCAACTGCTGCCCCGCCTCCCCGTTACGAATATGACCGCAGGGGTGGATGGTGAACCCCTCCAACAAGTGATTCAGGAAACTATTCGCACGGCGTTGCCCACAGAAGAAAAGCTACAAAAACTGTTGGAGAACTTAAATCAACTGGCCCTTACTGTGATCAGGGATCGGCAGCAATTTGTGGCTACGCTCGAGGAGCGGCAGCAACAGTCCATTGAGCAGTTTGAGCGCCTTGTAACCCAGATTCAGCACAGCCAAAGGGAACTGCGGGCGCAGGTCAACCAGGAACAGACCGCCATTGCCCAAGAACTGCGGCAACAGAGCCAGTACATGGCCCAACTTTTGGCCGAGAGCGATCGCACCCTGCAACAGCGGTTACAACTGTTAGAAACCCTCAACCAAGCCCTGCAGGCCCTCGCGGATACAGGGAATCTGCAACTGCTTCTCGATCGCCTCAACGACACGCTGGGGCATCTGCAACCCGTATTACGGCAACTGGCACAGCCCCGACGAATGATGCTGGTGGAGCAACCCGGCTCCTTGGAGGGGGGCGATCGCCCGCTTTAGAGGCTAGACCGCGAGGAACCGCTGAATCACCTCTTGGCTGAGATCACTGGTAGGGCCAGAGGCAACAATGCCCCCCTTTTGCATTGCATAGTACCAGTCCGCCTCACGGACAAAGTGGAGGTGCTGTTCCACTAGGAGAACAGAAATGCCTCGGGCGGCAATAATGCGACGAACCGCCGCCTCAATCTCAAGGATGATCGAGGGTTGAATGCCTTCGGTGGGTTCATCCAGCAAAAGCAGTTTGGGTTCTCCCATTAGGGCGCGAGCGATCGCCAACTGTTGCTGCTGCCCACCGCTGAGATCTCCCCCCATGCGGTGGAGCATTTTCTTCAGGATAGGAAAGAGTTCAAAAATTTCCTCTGAAATCTCCTGTTTTGCCCGCTGACGGGGACGCGCCTCCAAGCCAAGGAGGAGATTCTCCTTCACCGTCAACCGGGGAATAATTTCCCGTCCTTGAGGTACATAGCCAATTCCCAGCTTGGCTCGCTGATCCGGACGCAACGGCAAGAGAGATTCTCCTTGACAGTCCAGCTGGCCACTGCGGGGCTTGATCAGGCCAATGACTGTTTTCAGGAGTGTGGTTTTGCCGACGCCATTACGGCCAATGAGGCACACCATTTTGCCAGGGGGCACACTCAGGTCAATATCCCGCAGGATATGGCTTTCGCCGTAATAGACATTGAGGCCACGAATGCGCAGCATCCAATCGGCATCCACTGCTGTCCTCGCTAGGGGGTAGTGATCAACGCGAGTCATGGTTGTTGTGCTAAGTCGGATTCTTCGAGGGGAGCACCTAAATAGACTTCAATCACGCGGGGATCATTTTGTACGGTTTCAATAGAACCTTCGCAAAGTACCGAGCCCTCATGGAGAACCGTAACCGTGCGAGCAATTTGGCGGACAAACTCCATATCGTGCTCAATGACAATAATGGAGTGGCTTTCGGCCAGGGCCACTAGAAGCTCTCCCGTTAGGTGGGTCTCCTCATCCGTGAGACCTGCCACCGGTTCATCCACCAATAGCAAATCGGGGGATTGTGCCACCAGCATGCCAATTTCTAGCCACTGCTTTTCACCATGGGAGAGGAGTCCTGCCGGAAAGTTAGCTTTTGGCCGCAGACCAATGGTATCAATGGTATCAATCAAGCTGTGCAAGCGATCGCGCTCCTCGCGGGACAGTGGCTGAAACAGCATTGCCAAGACACTCTTACGGCGGGCTACTGCTAACTCCAAATTTTCCTGCACTGTTAGGTTGAGATAGACGCGGGGAGTTTGAAACTTGCGACCAATGCCCATACGGGCAATTTGATCTTCGCTATAGCGACGCAGATTGCGCCCTTTGAAGAGCACTCGCCCCTGTGTCGGCTTGACTTTGCCCGTAATCACATCGAGGAACGTGGTTTTACCAGCACCATTGGGGCCAATAATCACCCGTAGTTCCCCCGCCTGCATCTGAAACGAGAGATGATTTAGGGCATTGAAACCATCAAAGCTAACGGTGAGATCCTCAATCTCAAGGATAGGTGTCATGGCAATTATTTGCCCTCCTGCTCGAGAACTTGACGCTCATATTGCACCTCAGGATCAAACTCCAACTCTGGATATGTTGCCACGGGTTGCGGTCGCCCCAAGAGTTTCGCAATCAGGTTGGGGGCTTCGGTGCGCAGCCAGCCAACAATTCCCGTAGGTAGTGCCAACACCACAATTAAAAACAGTGCCCCTTGAAAAAAGAGCCAAATATCGGCAAATTGCTCACTCAACAGACTGCGGGCAAAGTTGACCAAGAGTGCTCCCAGCACGGCTCCAATGAGGGTGGCACGGCCGCCAACCGCCACCCAGATCACCATCTCAATTGAGAAGGCAATGTCCATCGCTCGTGGTGAAATGATGCCTGTGCGCAGGGTAAAGAAAGCGCCACCGATCCCTGCCAAGGCAGCGGAAATAGCAAAAACGAGTACCTTATAACTGGTCGGATTGTATCCTGAAAAACGGACGCGGACTTCATCATCGCGAATAGCAACCAGTAGGCGGCCAAAGCGTCCCATTGTCAGACAACGGCAAAGAAGATAGGCCAAGGCCAAGAAAATTACTGTTATGACATAGAACCAATACTGGGTCTGGGCATTGCGCACAGGGAACCCCAGCAGGGTTTGAAAATCCGTCAGGCCATTGGTGCCGTTAAAAAGTTTTTGCTGACCATTAAAGAAGTTAAAAAAGACGATGATGGCTGCCTGAGTAAGGATAGAGAAATAGACCCCTCGGATGCGGTTGCGGAAGACAAGGTACCCTAAGAGTGCCGCCAATAGGGCTGGGATCAGCACCACTGCTGCGACAGCAAAGGCAAAGGAATAGAAGGGATACCAAAACCACGGCAACTCCGTGACCCCGTAGAGGGACATAAAGTCCGGCAGTGGACTAGGGGCAGTGGTGGGTACCTGTAGTTTCAAATGCATGGCGATCGCGTACCCCCCCAAAGCAAAGAAAATGCCATGACCAAGGCTGAGCAACCCCGTAAACCCCCAAATCAGATCAATCCCCAAAGCCACAATCGCCAGAGCCAGATAGCGGTGCAGCAAATCCAAGCGAAACCCCGGCAACAGAGGTGGCATCACGAAAATCAGGATCAAAGCAAGGATAGCCACCACGATTAACTCGCGACCACTGAGGCGATCTTTCGGAAAAAAGAACTGCGATAGCTTAGGCATCGACCATCCGTCCTTTTTGTGGAAAAAGACCAGCGGGACGCAGTTGTAGGAAAGCAATAATCAGGATGAAGACCATCACCCGTGCCATGCTGGTACTAGCAAAAAATTCAAAGAAGTCAAACAGTGCTGTTTGCGGTTCAAGAAAGCGGGTCATCAACCCCGAACCAATGACATAGTTGACAAAGCCAATGCCAAGGGCAGCCACAATCGAACCGACAATTTTACCGACTCCCCCCACGACAACAACCATGAAGGCTTCAACAATGTAGTTCTGACCCGTATTGGGGCTCACAGAACCCAAAAGGCTAATGGCACAGCCTGCTACTCCCGCTAGACCAGAGCCAAGGGCAAAGGTGAGGGTATCAACCGTTTGGGTGGGAATACCCAAGCAGGCACTCATACTGCGGTTTTGAGTTACGGCGCGAATCCGTAGGCCCCATTGCGATCGCAGAAGAAAGAAGTAAATCGCCGCCAGACACACCACCGTCAGGGCAATAATAAAGAGGCGCACAAAGGGAAACTGCACCCCCCAAAGATTCACTCCTCTCCGCAGCCAACTGGGAGCGGTCACATCCACCCCCTGAGCACCAAACCAGGGCTTCGTCATTGCCAGGCCCACCGTGCCCCCAGCCACGAGGCTAGCCGTCAGGCTAATCCCGAAAGAGAGCACCAGTAACACTGGCGATACCCAAGCCTGCCAACGGGGAGCGATCGCCCGTTTAGAGAGGAGCCAGCGGCCACCAAAGAAGAGCAGACAAAAGAGGGCGATCTGCAGCGTCATCTGCCAACTTATACTGCGCACCAACTGTTGCAGGATCAAACTCACACCCCAAGTGGCCAAGAGGGTTTCAAGGGGGCGACCATAGAGATAGCGAATGACTCCCCGCTCAAGAACGACACCGATCCCCGCTGCCACGGCAAAGGCTAAGGGCACTGCTATTAATAGATAGGCATCAAACCAACCCTCCCCCAATTGACGGAAGCCATTTTGTACCACGAGGGTAGTGTAGGCTCCCAGCATCATCAGTTCGCCGTGGGCAAGGTTAATCACGCCCATAATGCCAAAAACAATCGCCAGCCCCAGTGCGGTTAACAGCAACACCGCACCGATACTCATGCCATTGAAGACACTTTCTAGCAAAAAGGTCATGGTTCTAAAACCTGTCAGAAAAAAGCCACCCCAGACAGCCAACTGTGATTGTCAAGCGCCTTAGGGGGCAAAAACTGTTTTTAGGACTACTAAATTTCGGAAATTAGGGAATCAAGCCCCCCCAGCCTTAAATTTGCCGGGGTTATCCACATCAGTGCGCGTCCAATCGCAGGCGAAACCCTTGGTTTCCGGCACAAACTGGTTCCAAGGCAGTGGATCCACGGGCTGGGGTGTGGAGTAAACAATCTTAAAGAGACCATCTTCACCCACCTCACCAATGCGCACTGTTTTGGAAATGTGGTGGTTCGGGAACATCTTCACGGGACCTTCCGGGGCATTAAACGTCTGGCCAATGGCAGCTTGGCGCACTTTTTCCAAATCGTCAGCTGTGCCTGCCTGTTCCACGGCCTGTTTCCAGAGGTGAACGGCAATGTAGGCGGCCTCCATTGGATCATTGGTGACGCGGTTTTGGCCAAACTTCGCTTTGAAGGCCTCGACAAACGATTTATTTTCAGGGGTATCCACAGTCATAAAGTAGTTCCAAGCAGCATACTGCCCCTTGAGGTACTCAACGCCAATGGCTTGAACCTCTTCCTCAGCAATACTGACGGACATCGTTGGGTATTTATCTGGTGTCAGACCTGCTCCCTGCAACTGCTTAAAGAAGGCCACATTGCTATCGCCGTTGAGGGTGTTGAAAATCACACCGCCATCGGGCAAGGCATTGCGAATGCGAGTAATGATGGGCGTGACTTCGGTGTTACCCAAGGGCAGATAGTCTTCACCCACTGTTTCACCACCTTTAGCCGCCAGTTGTGCCTTGATAATTGTGTTGGCCGTGCGGGGAAAGACGTAGTCTGAGCCCACTAAGAAAAATTTCTTACCCTTGTTTTGCAGGAGCCAATCTACGGCAGGTTCGATTTGCTGGTTGGGAGCGGCACCCGTGTAAAAAATGTTTTTCGAGCACTCTTGACCTTCGTACTGCACAGGGTACCAAAGCATGTGATTCTTGGATTCAAAAACCGGCAGTACTGCTTTCCGAGAAGCAGAAGTCCAGCAGCCAAAAACCGCTACCACTTTATCTTGATCGATTAATTTCGTGGCTTTTTCGGCAAAGGTCGGCCAGTCAGATGCCCCATCCTCCAGAATAGGTTGAATCTGCTTGCCCAGAACCCCCCCCGCTTGGTTGATTTGCTCAATGGCCAGTTGGGTAGCATCCACCACACTCTTTTCACTAATGGCCATGGTGCCACTTAAAGAATGCAAAATCCCCACTTTAATAGTGTCACCACCAGCGGCGGTTGGTTGTCCACCACCTCCGGTTTCTGTAGCTGGAGCACACCCTTTAATCAGAAGGCTCGTTCCCAATGCGGCTGAGCCATAGACTAAAAATTTCCGGCGTCCAAGTCCAAATTGTTGAGCCATGGGGTTTTGTTCTCTCGTATAAGCAATAATCTCCCATAGATTAAAAGACATGATTGGTGTAAACTGTACTCTAGGCTACAAAGTTTCAGCGATCGCTCCCCATGGCTAAGTACCCTTTGTCAAGAAGTGGATTGACTGCTAGACAAGTTTAGCTCGGACCTTAGCCCGGTGGCCATTGCATGGGTCGCCCACCCAACAAGTGTAAGTGCAGATGATAGACTGTTTGCCCACCGTCGGGACCATTGTTAATGACAACGCGATAGCCATTCGTTAGACCCTCTGCCTCGGCAATGCGTTTCGCAGTCAGCAGCAGGTGCCCCAGCACGCGGTGATCTTCAGGTTCTGCCAGGCTTAGTTGGGGAATCGGCTTTTTGGGGATCACCAGAATATGTACAGGGGCTTGGGGGTTGATGTCGCGAAAGGCCAGACACAGCTCATCTTCATGGACAATGTCCGCAGGAATCTCGCGGCGAAGGATGCGGCTAAAAATGGTTTCCGTGGTCATGTTTTGCTCCTCACAGATACTTGATAGTTTAGGGATCAACCCAGCGGCCATCGGCCTTGATTAATTCCACAAGGGCAGCCACGCCTTCCGCTTCTGGGACTTTCTTAACTTCCTCACGGCCGCGATAGAGGGAGATGTAGCCCGGCTGTTTGCCCACATAGCCATAGTCGGCGTCGGCCATTTCCCCCGGCCCATTGACAATGCAGCCCATGACGGCAATATTCAGACCCGTCAGGTGTTTGGTAGCTTCACGGACTTTGTGCAGCACTTCCTCAAGGTTAAAGAGCGTCCGCCCACAGGAGGGACAGGCCACATACTCCACCATGGTTCGCCGCAGGCCCAAGGCTTGCAAAATGCCGTAGCAAACCGGAATTTCTTTTTCGGGAGCTTCAGTGAGGGACACACGAATTGTGTCGCCAATCCCTTCGGCAAGGAGGGTGGCAATGCCTGCGGTGGATTTGATGCGGCCATACTCGCCATCCCCAGCTTCGGTGACGCCCAAGTGGAGGGGGTAGTCCATGCCCAGTTCGTCCATGCGCTTGACCATCAGGCGGTTGGCAGCAATCATCACCGGTACCCGTGAGGCCTTGAGGGAAATTTCCAGGTTGTAGAAGTTCAACGACTCGCAGATGCGGATAAATTCCAGGGCCGATTCCACCATTCCTTCTGGGGTATCGCCATAGGTAAAGAGCATCCGCTCAGCAAGGGAACCGTGATTGACGCCAATGCGCATGGATTTGCCCTGATCGCGCAGCGAGATCACCAGTGGCTCAAGGGTTTCGCGAATTTTGGCACCAATTTCCTCAAATTCCGCTTGGGTATATTCAGTGCGATTGGGCTTGGGTTTCTCAAAGACGTAGAGCCCCGGATTGATGCGTACATTGTCCACATACTTGGCAACTTCAAGGGCAATTTTCATGCCGTTGTGGTGGACATCGGCAACAAGGGGCACAGGTTTGTAGGTTTTGTAGAGGCGATCGCGAATCTCTTCCATGGCCTTGGCATGGGCAAGGCTGGGTACTGTCACCCGCACAATTTCACAGCCAATTTCATGGAGACGACGAATGGCGGCCACTGAGCCTTCAATATCTAGCGTGTCTTCATTGATCATTGACTGCACCGCCACGGGATGACCGCCCCCAATGATGACAGAGCCAATGGGCACTGGACGGGTTTTGCGACGGACAATGGCGGTTTCTGTCGGAGTAGCTTGAACAGGACTCGGCAGCGTTTGCATAGGATCTAAGTGGCCAAATTGTGCAACTTCTCCCTTTCAGGATGCCATAGAAGCGGCAAACTGCGGCAGGCGATCGCCCCCCAAGACATTTGCCATAATTCTCTGGGAACTTAAACAATTCTCAAGCGTCCCCTTTGCTATTAGCAGCAGCCTTTAACAACTCTAAGGCTGTTTCCAGCAACTGAATTGCCCTAGCCGGAGGTAAGTGACGCAATTTGCCAAGAATCTCAGCCACCAGTTGTTCTTCTTCTGGATAGGTGACTTCCGTTTCATTGAGGTAGGCCATAAAGCTCTCTAAATTATTAAAGCCAAAAACCCGACTTAACTTTAACAGGTTTGCGGTATTTGGAAATGACACCATATTTTCCCATTTTTGCAAGCAGGTATAGGAGATTCCTAACTCAGCGGCAAAGGCACGTTGACTGCGCATCCCCCGTTTATAACGTAGAAGCTTAGAGAGTTGCTTTTGAGAGAGTGGACTAACCATGGGGAACCGAAATACATCCCTAGACAGGGCATTGTGTTTCTCAATAACTTTACATGTTAATCTCATCTAATAACTTTACATGTTAATTTTAACTAATAACTTTACATGTTAATCTCATCAACGCCCACTTTCGCTACACTGTCAAAAGTTGTCACTTGACAACCTTACTGCCTGCAATTAAACTACAGTTAAAACTTTGTCGGGCAGAAGTTTATAACAGCATTATGCATCCCGAGGACATCAAGGCAGAACTGCGGAAGCGGGGTTGGAATGGTGCCAAAATTGGCAAAAAGCTAGGGGTTTCGCGCCACTGTGTATCGGCAGTGATTCATGGCCGCTCGCGCTCGGCAATGGTTGAAAAGGAAATAGCAACGATTCTTAACAAGCCCCTTTACGTTGTTTTTCCCGATTACTACAGTTACCAACCGCCTTCGGATTAGATTTTTTCTGTCTAATCGCCTATCCTTAGGATAGCCGAACAATTAGAAAAACTGTAATCTAGCAAACAATCTGTAATACTTAGTGTGTTCCTGAAATATTTTTTATCATCACAAACCTTACTTTGATATGGGCTTAAACAAAACAAATGACGGACACACTTGCTGAGTATATTCGCCTTTTTCCGGAGCCGATCGCGATCGTCAACGGTAGCGGTGAAATTCTAGCGATCAACGATGGTGCTTCACTTTTTTGGCAGCGGCATACCCAAGAATTAATTGGTGAATCCCTCGCACTGCTGCTCCAGCAATCGCAGGAGCAGGTACAGGGATGGTTAAAGCTGTGCCAAGGGAATGCCCAGATGTTGGCTGCCCATTTTCCGGTTCCCCAGCCTGAAGGAAATCACTGGGTCCTTGAAGGCGTTGGTGTCAATCTGCATGATGAACCCGTTATTTTGACACGGATTGTGCCTAGCTTTTCCCACAATCAGCAGTTACTCGCTCGCCAGTTGCAGCAACTACAGAGGGAATTGGCTCGGCAAATCGCCCTTGTGAAGGAATTGCAGCAATGCCAACAAGCCCTAGAGCAGGAAAAACAGCACCTCCAGAGCCTTGCGGAACAGGATGCCTTGACAGGGTTAGGCAATCGTCGCTTTTTTGACGCGGCACTGAATCGTCTCTGGCAACAGACTCAAGCCGAAGGTCAGGCTTTGACGGTGGCACTGATTGATATTGATGACTTCAAAGCCTATAACGACTGCTGTGGTCATTTGGCGGGCGATCGCGTCCTACAACAGGTGGCTCAAACCCTTAAGGCCCATTTGCGCTCCAACGATGTCATTGCCCGTTATGGGGGTGAGGAGTTTGCCCTTGTACTCCCCTATGTTTCCGCTGGCGCGGCTCTACAAATCCTTGAACGGATGCTCCATCACGTGCGGGAACTGAAAATCCCCCAAGCAGACACGGCGCACCATCGCTACATAACAGTCAGTGCTGGGCTATGCTTTGTCCCTGCCGGGGAAAGTCAGAGCACCTTAACTGAGATGCTTGCCATTGCTGATACTGCGCTTTATCAGGCCAAAAAACAGGGGCGCGATCGCGCTATTCTTCTTGAATGGTCGCAAGAGGCTGTCCCTAGGCCTCGGTGTTGGGATACCAGTTGGCGATCGCCCCCACCTCCGCTAGGATAAACCTCAGTGAAGTTGTCGCTAGTGCTCAGCTATGAATCCTGCACCCAACTACTTTATTGCCAGCCAAATGCGGATCGAGCCACAAATTATCGTGGCACAAAAATTCAAAGACACGTTGGGGGAAGACTTTTCTAAGGCGTGGGCAAACTTTGTCGATTCGGGCCAACTGTGGGCACTGATTATTGGTCTGGCCATTGGTTGGATCTTTGGTAAGCTCCTAAACTTTTAGCTCTGCGAACTGCCTGTGACTGCCCAACCCCAGCCCTGGAGCCAACGCTTTGAACAAGCCCTCCATCCAGCGATCGCTCGCTTTAATGCCAGTATTGGTTTTGACATTCGCCTCATTGAATACGATCTGACCGGCTCCCAAGCCCATGCGCGCATGCTGGCAAAAACGGGGATTATTTCCCCTGAGGAAGCAGAAACGCTGCTCCAAGGCCTAGAGCAAATTCGCCAAGAATACCGAGCCGGCCAGTTTACCCCCGGCATTGAAGCCGAGGATGTTCACTTTGCCGTCGAACGCCGCCTCACAGAATTGGTTGGGGAGGTGGGTAAGAAACTGCACACGGCGCGCTCGCGCAACGATCAGGTGGGCACCGATATTCGCCTCTATTTGCGCTCAGAAATTGACCACATTCTTCAACAACTGCGGCAGTGGCAGCGCACCCTGCTAGATTTAGCAGAATCCCATGTGGAAACCCTCATCCCTGGTTACACCCACCTGCAACGGGCACAACCGCTGAGCTTGGCTCACCATCTGCTGGCCTATGTGGAAATGGCGCAGCGGGACATTGAGCGACTGCGGCAAATTCGGGAGCGGGTAAATGTCTCTCCCTTGGGGGCTGGGGCACTGGCGGGCACAACGTTCCCCATCGATCGCCACTACACAGCGGAATTATTGGGCTTTCGGGAACCCTATCGCAATAGCCTCGATGCCGTCAGCGATCGCGATTTTGCCATTGAATTTCTCTGTGCCGCTAGCCTGATCATGGTGCACCTATCGCGGCTCGCGGAGGAGATTATTCTCTGGGCCTCTGAGGAGTTTGCCTTTGTGCGGCTCACCGATAGCTGTGCCACCGGTTCTAGTATCATGCCCCAAAAGAAAAATCCCGATGTACCAGAATTGGTGCGGGGGAAAAGCGGCCGCGTCTTTGGCCATTTGCAAGCCCTCTTGGTGATGATGAAGGGACTACCCTTGGCCTACAACAAGGATTTGCAAGAAGATAAAGAAGCCCTTTTCGATGCCGTTGATACGGTGCGTGCCTGCCTAGGGGCGATGACAATCCTGATGGCCGAGGGGCTGGTGTTCCAAACCCAACGCTTGGCGGCGGCGGTGGAGAGTGATTTTGCCAATGCCACGGATGTGGCCGACTACTTGGCCAGCAAAGGGGTGCCCTTCCGCGAGGCCTATAACTTGGTGGGGCAAGTGGTGAAAACCTGTGTTGCTCAGAAGAAGCTCCTCAAAGACCTCACCCTTGAGGAATGGCAAGCCCTGCACCCCGCCTTTGGGGCGGATATTTACCAACGGATCGCCCCCCGCCAAGTGGTGGCTGCCCGCAATAGCTATGGCGGGACGGGGTTTGATCAGGTGCGCCAAGCCCTCGCGGCGGCCCGCGATCGCCTTAATGATTTTTAATGAAAAAGGGTGTCATTTGCCCTTAGTCTGAAAAATAGACTGTGGTGACGGTCGTTTTTAGAAACAAAACATTGCAAATCTTTAAGAAGGATCTCGTGATGACGACGTCTCTAGCGACGAAATTGCGCGAAGGCACCAAAAAAGCCCATACCATGGCCGAGAACGTTGGCTTTGTGCGCTGCTTCCTCAAAGGCACCGTAGAAAAAAGCTCCTACCGCAAGCTCGTTGCCAGCCTCTATCACGTTTACAGCGCCATGGAACAGGAGATGGAGCGGCTCAAAGATCATCCCATTGTTGGCAAAATTTACTTTCCGGAGCTGAACCGCAAAAGTAGCCTTGAGCGAGATCTCACCTATTACTTTGGCTCCAATTGGCGCGAGGAAATTACCCCCTCGCCAGCCACGCAGGCCTATGTTGCCCGCATCCATGAAGTGGCCAATACTGCTCCGGAACTTTTGGTGGCCCACTCCTACACCCGCTACCTAGGGGATCTTTCGGGCGGCCAAATCCTCAAAGGGATTGCTGAGCGGGCGATGAATTTGCAAGATGGCGAAGGTACAGCGTTTTATCGGTTCGAGTCCATTAGTGACGAAAAGGCCTTTAAGCAACTCTATCGCCAACGCCTCGATGAACTGCCGGTGGATGAGGCCACTGCAGACCAGATTGTGGATGAGGCCAATGCCGCCTTTGGCATGAACATGAAGCTCTTCCAGGAACTGGAGGGCAACCTGATCAAGGCCATTGGGCAGTTGCTCTTTAATACGCTGACTCGTCGCAAACAGCGCGGCAGCACTGAACTGGCCACCGCCGAGTAACTTAGGAGTAACCTAGAGCGTAAACTGAAAGGCTTTGACGAGCATCCCCGGCACCGTAATGCCCCCAAGGGAGCGGCGTTCGTAGGTATCGGTGTTGGCGATCCAAAGGGGGGTGTCCGTCAAGGCTTCTAGGTTATTGCCCCAAAAGTCATACAGACTGTCATCAAACCGCAGATCGCTAATCGGGGCAACGATTTTGCCCTGCTCTACCCAAAAACAGGCGTAGCGGGTCATGCCTGTTATTCGTCCATTGGGGCGATCGCTCCAGTTCAGGTAGTGCAAATTGCCGACGTACAGCCCTGTATCGAGGGCAGCAAGCGCATCCACCGCTGGCAGGGTACCGGCCAGCACTAGGGGCGATCGCAGGCTTTCTTGGCGGTTGGCACCATTGGCCACCAGGTTGTATTCCTGAGCCGTGCGCCGACTAATAAGCAGCGTTTGCAATTGGCCGCGCTCAATTAAAGACAGGTAGGGCGGAGCGATATCGCCATCGCTATTGAAGCGGGGCACTGTGCCGCTGGTAAAGTCCTCCTGCAAATTGAAAAGGGGGGATAGAGTAACCCCTTCCCGTAACTTGGCGAGGGCACTGCCCCCTTGACGATAGGCGGCCTCACTGACGGCTCCCCAGGAGAGCATCCCCACGAGTTCAGCGACAGCAGCGGGGGCAAAGTAGGTGCGATAGCGTCCTGGCGGCAGCTGGCGCGGCGGCTGTGCCAACTGGGCTAACTGCTGGCGATCGCTGGCAATTTGGGCTTCGTAGGTGGCAGTGTCCCAATGGGTACTGGCATAGCTATTTTTGACTGCCTTGCCCGTGTCTGTAAAGAGGGAATAATCCAAGCAAAAGGTTTCCGTGGCAAACCAGTGCTCCTGGCCTGCGGAGTTAAAGCTACCGCGAGCGATGGTGCCGCCACTATAAATGCCGACAAAATCAAGGTCTTGCACGGGTTTGAGGAGGGTTTCTACAACCGAGTCAGGATCAGGCAAGCGGCCAAGGTAGGTGTCTTGAATAGAGCCCGTATCCGTTGGTGGCACTAGGTAGGGATCCACAGGGAGCTGAACCGTTTCTGAGCGCAATTGCGCCAAATACTCTAGGGCAGCCGCCAGATCTGCCGTCCCCGTATAGGGAAAGGAAGTGCTCGCCGTCCGTTGCTGGACTTGCAACCGCAGTGTCACCACCGTATCTTCTACGGTGCCAATTTGACGAACCCGCGCCCGATTGAAGCGAATAAACTGGCTGGATTCACTTGCAATTTTAACGAAAAGCACCTCTGTTGGTTTCAGGGCAGCAAACAACTGATGGCTAAGGTGCTGAGCAGCAGAAAAGTCAAGTGTCATGCGGCACAGAGTTCTGATGAAGATTCTCAAGGGTATTCCTTAAGTTAACCCATTCTCGACCTGTTCTCTATGGCCACTGATCAGATTTCCTCAAAAAATGTTATTTGGTATTATTTGGCGTATGTTTGGAGTACTGCTGCGGGGTAGTTGTACGACTGCCGGACAAAACCCCACTAAAAGTTAAGGTAGCGATTTTGTGATTTTTAGGGGAGATTATCAAAAAGATTATCAAAACAGGCGTACTTTATCCCTATGTGGTAAAGGCTCTTACTATTTATTACTATTTAATTATTACTATTTAAGTGTGTATCAACATCGTGTTTGATCAGTACTTCGCCAACCGCAAAGTAACTAGCTGCCACTTTCATGCATATAAAAAGCAAGCAGTCGGCTCACAATAACTTAGCTACAAAAGATAATGACCATAAAATTTATTACTTCATAAATTCAAGAGTCTTGCATTGTGGCTCCCCCTAGGGCACGCTGAGACAAGAATCCTTTAATGGTTGCGCTTCATGTACTTGGTTACGGGTGCCACAGGACAACTAGGTTTGCGGGTGGTGCGCCGCTGTATCGCGTTGGGGCTACCTGTACGGGCGTTTGTGCGCCTAACGAGCCAATACGATCTTCTCAAGGAATGGGGTGCTGAGATTTTCATTGGTGATCTGCAACAGCCTCGCGATATTCAGGCTGCCATGGGGGGAGTGGAGGCGGTCATTTGCTGCCATGGTAGTCAGTTACTCAGCCGTGCCATTCAAGCGATTGATTACCGTGCCACCTTGGATGTGATTCAGGTGGCTCAGGAACAGGGGGTGCGCTATCTAGCGCTGATTTCTCCTCTGGCGGTGACGGGCGATCGCCAGCAGTCCCCCTTTCTCAAGGCCAAGTACGAAGTCGAGCAGGTGCTCATCAGCAGTGGTCTCAACTACGGCATTTTTCGCTGTCCCACCCTGATGTCGAGTTTGCTTCCCCTTGCGGCGCGCTTTCAGCAGACGGGGGTTTACATTGTCCTTGGGGAGCCGCAGCATCGGCTGCAACTGCTCAGTCCCGACGATTTAGCCCGCTGTATTCTCATTGCCAGCCAAGCCCGTCAGCCAGCGATTTTTAGCATGGCGCATCCAGAGGTTTTAACCCGCCAAGAGATTGCTGATCGCCTTGGTCGCTTTTTCAATAAACGCCCCTTTGTCATGACACTGCCCCTGAGTGTCATTGATGGTGCTCGCCAGTTGCTTGGCGTCATGAGTCGTGATTTGGAAGCCAGTCTTGGGACGCTGCGGACGCTGTTGGCCTATGAAAGTCTTTGCCCTGCCAGTGAAATTGAGCGTGCCCAAACCTATTTTCAACTCTCCTTTGAGTCCCTAGAGACATTCTTGGATCGCTACTTTTAGCGAGGGGGATCTCCACAGGGGCGATCGCGATAGAGCTGCCAATAGCGCTTAAATTTAACCCAATCAAAGCTACGCGGATCGATACGTTCCCCGGAGCGATCGACCGCCGCATGGGTTGTTACCCGTTGGCGATCAATTCCTGTTTGCGCCACTAGCCACGCCAAGGTGCGGTATTGGGCATCGGTGTAACCAGTATGGCTAGAGCCATTGTGGCGCCCCTGGGGCGGTGTTTCTAGGGAAAAGTGGAGGGCAAAATTATTCACCGAAGGGGCAAGGCGGGGGTTTGTCTGCGCCGCTTCCTTGCCAAAGGCGGAATTGCCGGCACCATAGGCTCGCTTCGACCAAGGCACTAAGTGCAGCAGCCAACCGTTGAGGGTAATCAATTCATGGTAGCTGGCCTGTTCTTCATCGCGGGGATGCGGTGTTTGGAAAAAGTTGAGGGCTGATCCGGCAGAGGCCACCGTTTCATGTAAAACAATCAGGGGTTGATGATCCAACACTTGAGGCCGAAAATCGGTACGGTAGCGATCGCCAAAATTAGTGGGGTCGGCGGGCACACTGTACCAAGGGGGGGCAGCTGCACACTGTTGATGAACTTGGCGCACTTGAGCAAAGAGGCGATCGTAGGCAGCGCCGTCACTGCGCTGGAGAGGCAGCAGCGGATTCTCAGGGGAGGACTCTGGCAAGGGGGGCAACGATTCCGCTGGCGTATCAAATTCTGGATCATTAATAGATACGGCTTGGCTGAGATCAAGGGGCAGATCCCCCTTGGGAATAGAGCCAATCATGGCGCTCCAAAGGGAGAGCACAACCACGGTGGCGATCGCTAGGGAAATCAGAAACCGCAGGCCTTGGGAACGACGCAACATAGGCAGAATCGAACCAATTTGGCAAAATACAATCAAACCCTAAGCCAAAAATTTAGGATCAGCAAGCTGATGATTATTGTTCTAAGAAGTGGCACCCCCAGTGAAGAAATTGAGCGGGTCAGCAGTGAAATGCAAAGTTGGGGATTGACCCCTGAAAAAATTGTTGGCAAGCATAAAGTGGTGATTGGCCTGGTCGGAGAAACGGCAGAACTCGATCCGCTGCGCATTCAAGAAATTAGCCCTTGGATTGAACACGTTTTGCGGGTCGAGCAACCCTTCAAGCGAGCCAGCCGCGAGTATCGCCACGGCGAACCCAGTGAAGTGGTGGTATCAACGCCCAATGGAGAGGTTATCTTCGGCGAAGGCCATGATGTGGTGGTTGTGGCGGGGCCTTGCTCGGTTGAGAATGAGGCCATGATCATTGAAACGGCGCAGCGGGTGAAAGCAGCGGGGGCCAAATTCCTGCGCGGCGGCGCCTACAAACCCCGTACCTCCCCCTATGCCTTCCAGGGGCATGGCGAAAGTGCCCTTGAGCTGCTGGCGGCAGCAAAAGCAGCAACCGGTTTGGGCATCATTACCGAAGTGATGGACGCAGCGGATTTAGACAAAATTGCCGAAGTGGCCGATGTGCTGCAAATTGGTGCCCGCAATATGCAAAATTTTTCTCTCTTGAAGCGGGTGGGTGCCCAACCTAAACCCATCCTCCTGAAACGGGGCATGTCCGCCACTATTGAGGAATGGTTAATGGCTGCGGAGTACATTCTGGCGGCAGGAAATCCCAATGTCATTCTCTGTGAACGGGGCATTCGTACCTTTGACCGCGAATATACCCGCAATACCTTGGATTTAGGGGCGATTCCCGTACTGCGCAAGCTTACCCATCTACCGATTATGATTGACCCCAGTCATGGCACTGGCTGGGCAGAATTTGTGCCCGCAATGGCCAAAGCCGCTGTGGCCGCAGGCGCTGATGCCCTGATGATTGAGGTACACCCAAATCCAGCCAAGGCGCTTTCCGATGGTGCCCAATCCCTTACTCCGGATCAGTTTGACGAGTTGATGCAGGCGCTCCAACGTCCCCTTGTCAGTTTGAGCCGCTAGAAAAGGCAGGAAACAGCCAATGACCGATATGCTGGTCAGGCTCTACGATCTGGTGGTGGATTGGCCCGCCGTGCTGGCGCATCAACAGCAGGGGATTCACTATCGGCAGCCCTTGGGATCAGAAGTGGATTGGATTGTCCAGTGGGTGGGCGATCGCTTGAGTGCCGGTTGGCGGAGTGAAGTGGCGATCGCCTTCAGCCAACGCCCCCCACGGGGACTGATTGCTGTTCAAGAGGGTGAACTACTCGGCTTTGCCTGCTATGATGCTGCCGCCCTAGGACTGTTTGGCCCCATGGCGGTGGCAGAACCGCACCGAGGACGGGGAATTGGTCGCCTTCTCTTGCAGTTAACCTTGGCTCAAATGCGCAGTGCAGGCTATGGCTATGCCGTCATTGGTTGGGTCTCCGCAGAGGCGTTTTATGCAAAGACCGTTGGCGCAATGCCCATTCCCGATTCTCGCCCCGGGCTCTGGCAAACTGCCCTAAGGATCAGCCCATCAGGCTCTTAACAAGGAGGCCAAGAATAAACCCCAAACCGGCAAAGCGCACAAATTGCCAAAAGTTTTCTTGAGCCAGAATCTCTTGCCAACGTTCCTGGGCCGCCTCTCCTAGATGAAAAAGCAGGGTGAGGCCAAACTCCGCCTCTAGTTGCCGCAGTTCCTGTTGCAGGCGATCGCGCTGTTGATCTAAGGCCGCCTGGTTAGGTTCTTTCAAGCGGGCTTGGGTGGCTTTGATCTGCTCATACTCGCGGTAAAGCTGGTTGATCCGCGCCTGGGTCTCTTCATAGACTTGGCGCACCTCATCTTGGGGTTCCACCGTCTAGCCCCCATGACTACGGGGATCATCACTGCGTTGACGGGCGAGGGGACCTGGGAGTTGCGACATTTCACCCGTCAGTTGACCATAGGGCAAGGGGAGGTTATTGCTGAGGGCTTCAAGATTTTTGGCCATCACTTCCTTGGGTTGGAGGCCGATCGCCACCGCTTGGGGTTCCAGTTGCCGATTCAGAAAGACAAAGTGGGGAATCCCATCCACATTAAATTGCTCAATTTCCGGTAGCCACTTGGGGTTGTCCACATTCAGCATGACAAAGTTCACGCGATCGCGATATTGCCCCTTTAATTCCCCTAAATCCTTGGCCATCGAACGACAGGTGCTGCACCAGTTGGCATAAAACTCCAAAAGTGTGGGCTTGCCATTGACTTGAGCCTCCTCCCAAGGGGTAGCGTGTTTGGCTTGCTCGGCAAGGGTGAGGGGTTGATTGCTACTGCGTAAACCAGCCAATAGGGCAAAACTAATGAGAATGGCGACAACAGCAATCACAAAATTCCGTAGCCGTTGATCACTGGCTGCCGTTGCTGCTCCCATAGGGCATTCCTTGTATATCTCAACAGGTTGATCCTAGCGGATTTTCTTTACAGGAGATGACTCGTATTGACCTACAGTGCTTTTCCCGGAGATGGTCCAGGCTTGCTTCAAACTCCTGTAGAACAGGCTAGGCCCCCTTTGGGGACCGAGATTTTAGAAATGGGCTATACCTTTGCTATGATAAATACTCTGGAACTTGGGCGGTTAACTCAGTTGGTAGAGTATCTCGTTTACACCGAGGCTGTCGGGGGTTCGAGTCCCTCACCGCCCATGAAGGCTTCCCTAGGATTCTTCGCTCTCCTTGAGCTGAGTGATCTGAGAGTCATCGGAGATTATCCTTGCTGGCGTAGCCATCTGGCTTTATCCAAGCTGTCTTTGGTTACAACAGGGAATGTGAATCAGGTGAAAAAGCATTGCCTCAGTACATAAAGGGATTTTCAGGTTCAGGAATCGGCGTGATCGTCTCAGCAACGAGTACCAATTGGCGGCGGTTGTTGAGGGTTTCTGTGGTCATCCGACCTTCAACCCGAAACCACTGATCTTGGGGATAGGCTTGGCGCGATCGCCCCAATTTCACTGGCAGGCCCACCGGATAAGCATCCGCTGCACAACAGGTAATCACAAAGCGGCTGAGGGTGAGATAGGTCTGTGGCAGTTGGGGACTATGGACAGCAAATCCCTCAATGCGAGCCGGTAGCCCGCTATAGGCGTCGGGTTCGGGATAGACGTCAAGGGTGCGAATCCAGTCAATGAGTGTGCGCTCCTGCGGCCGTTGATTCAGGCGAAAAGCCACTGGACGATTGCGTGTCACTGTCAAGCCATCCTCGAGACCGCGATGAATGGCCGTCGCACTATTGAAAGGACGGGGCGTAATCACCAAGCCCGCCACTGCCGCGAAAATGAGGATAGTGAGCGTCCAACGGGCCGGTAAGAGGGCAGCATGTTGCCCAGGTGTTACTCGCCCCCGCCACAACCGCCACCCTTGCCAACCACTCACAGCAACTAAAAGAAAACCACTGGCGATCGCCAGTCCAAAGTAGTTGGGGTGAATCAGTAACCCCAGTTGCTCCTGCAACCCATATTGGAGAAACAAAATTCCCCAGAGGAGGAGGGCCACAACCGTCCACCACTCCTGCTGTAGCCAGCGACTGCGCATCATCATCCGTTGAAGAGGCAAAGAAGAGTGATTGGAGGAGCTAGAACCCATGGGGCGCTGGAGAATTCGCCATCCCTAAACATTCTAGGGGGAATCCAGCCACTGCGGACTGAGCTCACGAAAGTTAAAGAGGGTGGCCTTGGGATGACACTGGGCACAACCATCGAGGGTGACTGGCTGCGGCACTGCAACACGGGGATGGAGGATGCGAAAGAAGGGCGATCGCCCAACGCGAAAGGGGATTTGGGCATCCTCAGGAAGCGGTCGAGAATAGGTGCGCAAATAGTTCCACAGCGGCACTAACTCTGGGCGGGGCATGGGTTCGAGGGTCGCGCCGTAGTGATTGGTATCTTGAATCAGCACCTGCCATGCTTGAGTGGGCAGTGTTTCCGGGGGCACCGCCAGATGGCAACTGCCACAGCGCTGCAGATAAATTTGCGCTCCCAACTGGGCATTTAAGGGCAAAACATCGACAGTGCCGCTCCCGTCTGGGGTGGCGATCGCTGATAGGGCAGTACCTACTAGGGCACAGAGCATCAAAAGGACTGCCCCTACCCTCCAGCGCCAGTGTTGTCTAATCTGTTGCCTAATCTTGGATATACTCAAGTCCTTCATCCAAACAAAACTGTGCCCGCATCAATTCACGACCGAGATAGGCCGCATGGTCAAACATCGTCACCAGTTGGCGATCTTTTTCAAAGAGTTCAATACATAACTCCTTAGCTGTGCGACCGCTCAGTACCAGATCGGGTTCCCGCGTGACTTTCCCTTTGGTGGGAATGGGTTTCCCGGTGTCGGGATCCACTGCTAAGCCTTTCTCATTGATGTCGTTGGGATAGTGTTTCATCCAGATCAGGTCTTGCTCAGGGTCAATGTAGATAATGAAATACCCTGCTGGATCGAGATGAATAAATCGCTGTGATAGCTTGTTGTCAAGAGCTGTGCGTTCTGCTTTGCTCAACGCCTATCCTTCCCCTAAATGGCTCTATTCTTTATCTATTCTTTATTGTAGAGTGAACTCCCCTGGAATTTGCTCGCCTGAGCCTTGAGTTTTGAGATATTCGCGTTATAATGAAGATTACGCAAAAATTTCGGCTCAGTAGCTCAGTGGTTAGAGCAGGGGACTCATAAGCCCAAGGTCGCAGGTTCGAATCCCGCCTGAGCCACTCCTTATAATGACTCAAACTATACGGTTGCCGCCTCTAGCTCCACCCCTTCCAGTAGGTCATTGACCGGGAAGCGATCGAGGAGATAGCGTGCCTGCTCGGCACTTTGGCGCAGTTGGGGACTGGTGTGAGGTGCATGGGGAATTTGGGAAAGAAAATCGAGGGTGCGCCGCAGCAATCGCACAATATCGCCGGCATCAAGATTCGTTTGAGCGCACAATTCATTCCACGGTGTACCCAAGGCCCACTGCTCCACCAAGCCAATGAGATCCCACTCGTACCAGAGGGGAAAAATAATGTGATAGCGGCGCTGCACCTGAAAGAGCCGCCGGCGAATCGGACTCAGGGCGGCCAGGCGTTCTTCCACTTCACTGGGAATGGGGTAGTTGCACCAACTGTCGGAGCGGGGTGTTTCAGTCACTAGAGCCGCGATCGCTGCCGCCAAGAGGTGGGGGGGCAAGTCATCCAGTTCGCCAGAGGCCAAGGCCAAGGCCAACCAAAGTTCGTTCTCTCCCCGCAGGGCAGCGGCCATTTCCCCAAGGGGAGTGGGGGTCAGATCATTGAGGCCACCAAAGTCTTGCAGTGCAGCAATGAGGGCAAGAAATTGCTCCCAGTGGCGTTGGGACTGTTGATGGAGCTTCTGCTGGCGATCGCGCAGCTCCGCTTGTAGCCGTTCTTCGCGACGAACTAAGCGCAGCAGCGAATGGACATTTTGCGGCAGACTTCCTTGCAGTTGGCTGAGTTTGGCCTCTAGGTCGGCAATTTGAGCAGCTTGGGCAGCCACCTCCGGCGCAGCTAAGACGGGTGGGAGATCAGGGAGGGAACCCAGGTAGTGATCTGCCCCATGGCAGGGATAACTTTCCCCTAGGCGCAGTTTCATCGCCTCTGGGAGGGGGGGAGACGATCACAGGGGGGGCGATCGGGATAGACCCCCAAAATGTCATCAATGCCAACTACCCGCAAACGACCATCGGCAGCAAGGCACAACCAGTGGGGCAACTGGCCTGAACCGGCAACGGGTTGACAGAGGACGGCGGCTAAGGGGCGCTGCTCCCGTAGGGGGGATTTGATATGGAGCCACGTTCCCGGTGGCACTGCCATCATCAAAGGGAGAAGTGCTTGGGCGCGTTCCTGCTCCGCCTGCTGTTCGAGGATTTTCAGGAGGCGTTGATCCTGCCGTAGCCGTTCCCGCAGCTTTTGATACTGCGCTAGTTGCTGGCGATCAATGCCTGCAAGGCGTTGTTGCACGGTTTGCAGTTCCGTTTCCAGTTGGGCGATCGCCTGCCGCTGCGGTGTCAGTTGCAATGTGGCCAAATATTGCCCAAAACTGCGCTCCACCAGTTCCCGCGCTTCTTCAAGGGTGTGGCGTTGGAGCAGGTTCAAGACCATGCCATAGCTGGGGGTAAATTGGCTCATCAGGGGATCGGGAGCGGCGGTGGCCAAAAATGCTGCTTCATGGGCACCCTCAAAGGGGGTTTGCAAGGTAACCACATGACCCACCGTATCCATGCCCCGGCGGCCGGCTCGTCCTGCCATTTGGAGGAACTCCGAGGCTGTCAAGAGCCGATGACCACTGTCAGTGCGCTTTGAGAGGGTAGAAATAACAGTGGTGCGCGCCGGCATATTGATCCCTGCCGCCAGCGTTTCTGTGGCAAAGACGATTTTGATCAGGCCTTCCTGAAAGAGTGTTTCCACAAGGGTTTTCACCACGGGGAGCACCCCGGCATGGTGAGCGGCAATCCCTTGGTAGAGGGGGACAATCATTTCCGGGGCAACAATGTCCTGATGCTGGACCCAAAAGGTCTCGACCCGTTCCGCCAGTGCCTGCTGTTCTGCCTTGGTGAGCAGATTCATGCCCAGGACCTCTTGAACCGCTTGGTCACAGCCACGGCGACTAAAGATAAAGTAAATCGCCGGTAGCATGTCCCGCTGCTGCAGTTGACTAACCACGTAGCGAATGCTCAAGAAGTCCCCCTTGCCGCCGCGGCGCCGCGGTTCGCTCTGGCCGTGGAGCTTCGGGTTGAGGCGTTTACGTTGTCCATCCAAAAGGGGAAAGAGTCCCTTGCCATTGCAAAAGTAAAAGTGCAGTGGAATTGGTCGCCAGTCGGAGTAGATGAGTTCGGCATCCCCATGGACAGATTGAATCCAGTCGGTGAGTTGTTCGCCGTTGGCAATCGTGGCGGAGAGAGCCACCAGTTGAATTTCTTTGGGACAGTAGATGATGGATTCTTCCCAGACGGTGCCCCGCTGGCGATCGTTCATGTAATGGCATTCATCCAGGACCACCACTTCAACGCCCGCAAGGGAGGTGCCCACTTCGCCAATGGGGGTGCCATAGAGCATATTGCGGAAAATTTCCGTCGTCATCACCAGAATCGGGGCATCACGGTTGATTGAGATATCCCCGGTTAAGAGGCCCACCTGCTCTGCGCCAAACTGCTGCTGAAAGTCACGCCACTTCTGGTTTGAGAGTGCCTTAAGGGGGGTGGTGTAAAACACCCGTTGCTGCCGCGTCAGGGCACGGTGAATCGCATACTCACCAATGAGGGTTTTGCCTGACCCAGTAGGGGCGCAAACCACCACAGAGCGACCTGCATCGAGGGCAGCGATTGCCGCCGCCTGAAAGGCATCCAGGTCAAAGGGGAGTTGGGCAAGGAAGTCTGCTAGGGTGGGCGATCGCTCACTCATGAGGTAGGTGTCGGCTCCTGCTGCACAAGAACTTCACCCCTGAGGAGCCGCGCCGCTGCATCCAGTAATTGCTCCTCCAGGTAGGGCTTCGTAAAGTAGCCCCGTGCCCCTAGTTGCGCGGCCATCTTGCGGTGGCGATCGGCACCCCGGGAGGTGAGCATGGCGATCGGCAGATGGTTGAGTTTAGGATCCTTTTGAATTCGGGAGAGCAACTCCAAACCATCCATGCGGGGCATCTCAATGTCACAAAACACTAAGTCACAGGGCAAGCCAGAGCGCAGTTTTTCCCACGCATCTTGACCATCCCGTGCCTGCTCGACGCGGTAGCCTGCCCGCGTAAAGGTCATTGAGAGCAACTCCCGCACCGTAATTGAGTCGTCGATGATCAGCACTAGGGGCTCGGAGGCTTCCTCTGGCTCGGTGACCTCCATGGTGTGGCCAAACCCACGCCACTCGCGATCCATGCGTCCTAGGGACAGATCAATGATTTCCAGCACGTCAGCGATCGCCATCGCGCGGCCATCCCCTTGGACAGTGACCCCAGCAACCCCCACCGGCTTCGGCACCGGCCCCGACAACTGCTTGATCACGATTTCCTGTTCACCAATGACCTGATCCACCTCCATGGCCACGAGATCGTCGCCACTGCGCAGCACGACAATCGAGACCATGCCATCATCTTGGGTGCTACCGCCATAGACACTGCTACGGCTGATGGGGCGGCTGTACTTCAGCAAATCCCCGAGTTTACGCACCGGCAGCTGGCGATCGCGCCACGGGAGAACGCGCTGACCATCCTCTAGGGTTTGGATGCGCTCTTGGGGAATATCCAGCATATCTTCCACGCCGTCAAGGGGGAAGGCAATGCGGCAGTGGTTATCAATGCAACAGAGGGCTTTGGTAATGCTCAGGGTCAGGGGTAGGCGGATGGTAAATGTGGTGCCTTTGCCTACCGTGGAGTCAATGTTAATCGTGCCGCGAATGTCCTCCAGATTTTTGCGCACCACATCCATGCCCACCCCCCGACCGGCAAGGGCATCCGCTTGATCTTTGGTGCTAAATCCCGATTGGAAGAGGAAGGCATAGACCTCTTGGCGGGAAAGGTTGGGGGCATCGGCCTCCTTCAGGAGACCCTTCTCGATCGCTTTGCGTTTTACCCGTTCTGGGTCAATCCCTGCCCCATCGTCACTGATGGAGATAATCGCTTGACTCCCTTGATAAAATGCCCGTACGCGAATTAGGCCTTTTTCGGGTTTGCCTAATCGTCGCCGCTCTTCGGGCATTTCAATACCATGATAGACAGCGTTATTGATCAGGTGGGTCATCGGGTCAAAGAGTTTTTCAAGGATGCCCTTGTCAATCAGGGTATCTTCTCCCTCAATCTTGAGTTCTACTTGTTTGCCGATGGTACTGGCAACGCGGCGCACCGCTCCCGGTAAGCGGGAAGACATTTCACGGAAGGGGACCATTCGGGAGCGGCTCAAGCCCTCTTGGACTTGGGTCGTGACTTGACGAAACTGCCGGGCCACCTGCTCCACTTCATCAATTACGTACTGGATGTCATCCGCTGCCTCCCGGACCCGCACAATCCGCTCAATCACCTCCTGCGAGAGGGTGTGGAAGCCGGTAAAGCGATCCATTTCCAAGGCATCAAACTCGACACCCGTGGCGTGGGTGCTCTGTTCTTCTTGGCCATTGGCTGCCCGTGCTGTTGTCACACCTAACAGTGAACTCTCTAGGAGCGATCGCTCGTAGAGGTCCTGCATTTGTTGGCTCACTTCCCCCAGTTGTTGCACCTGATAGAGCAGGTTATCGAGAAACTGCCGCAGGCGTTCTTGGGTGTCCTCGAGGCTATTGCGGTTGACCACCAACTCCCCAACGAGGTTACTCAGGGTATCGAGGTGGCGCACCGGCACCCGCATGGTTTGTTCCACTAAGGAGCCACCTTTTGCCCCTGCTGCGGTTCGCCGAGGGGTGGCCGCCTTTTCACTCCTCCCTGCGGGTTGGGGAATTAATTTCTCTAAATCGGCAAAACTATCATCAGCGGTGGGAGGTGCTGCTGTTGCCGGCGGTGGCGTGGGTGCTCCAGGGGTAGCTTGCCCCAAGAGCTGCTCTAGATCTTCAAAGGCGGATGTCGGTGGTGCTGCCGTCTCTAAAAGCTGATCCAGTTCGTGGAACGGGGCAGCCTCGGGTGGGGTTGTATGGGTTGTACTTTGCTCAATCAACCCCTCCAATTCCTCTAGGATGCTTTCGGGGGTGGCAGGTACGGTGGCGTCATTCACCACTGCTTTGGGCTCAGCAATGCTCGCAGCCTCAGCAGAGGGTACAGACTCCTGCAACAGGGATTCTAGCTCGGCGATGCCCTCAGTCTCGGCAGAGGGTACAACCTCCTCCACCAGTGCTGCGGGTTCAGTCATATTTGCCGCTGGGACGTCAGGCATCCTTGGCTCGGCGATCGCTGGCCCCTCCAAGGCGGAGGGCGTTTCCGCCCAAGGATCGTCAACGCTTGGCGGGGTAATCAATTCTGAAAGGGCTTCCTCCGCCCCATTATCCACGACCAAGTTTTCTAGGACATCATTGAGACCTGGTACCTCTTCGAGGAACTCAGCCACATCCTCAGCAACATCACTCAGGGCAGGGATTTCAGAATCCTCTTCTAGGGGAAGCAGATCGGGAACCTCGGGGGTTTCCACCTCACCCAAAAAATCTTCTAGGGAAGCAACTGCCTCATCAAAAGCTGCCATCCCTGAGGGGGCTTCCTCGGTAAATTCCGCAAGGAATGCACTCAGATCGAGTTCGGAGGGCTCTGCGGCTGC
The DNA here is from genome assembly GCF_000505665.1 of Thermosynechococcus sp. NK55a. NCBI lineage: Bacteria > Bacillati > Cyanobacteriota > Cyanophyceae > Acaryochloridales > Thermosynechococcaceae > Thermosynechococcus > Thermosynechococcus sp. NK55a. Next base: position 67,367 of record NC_023033.1, read on the forward strand.
CCTCTCCTCAGCAGGACTCTCAAGTGTTAGGGACCCCTCAATACCTTCAGCTATGCTTTCGGCGATCGCCGGCGGCGTGAGATCATCAAGGGATGCCTCCACCACTTCTGCAGAGAGCCGCTCATCAGAAAGTTCCTGAATGTCATCGAGGATGGCCTCAAGGCTGGATTCTGCCTCAGGCAACTCCTCAGTCGTAGTCATGTTCAAAAAGTCGGAAATCTCCTCATCAAAGGCCGCTTCATCGACCGGTCCTAAACTGGCCAAATTCTCCTCAAGGGTGTCCTCCAGCCAGTCCGTCGGCAGCGCTGTTGGATCACTAAAAATGTCACTCAATTCTTGGAAATCAGTGCTACTTTCCTCTCCAAAAACAGTGACACCATGGCCGCCACTCATTGGCTCGGAAATCTCAACTTCTTCAGGGGCAGCCACCTCTAGAGGAGCATCTAGAGGAGCAACCTCAGAGGCCATTTCAAGGGGTGCCGATGGTTCCTCAAGGGTCACGGGGGCTGATGCCAAGACCGCAGGCTCTGGCTCTTCAGGAACAACAGCCGAAGTCTCCTCAATCACAGGGGGTTGAAGCGCCACTAAACTGTCACTGGGACGAATCGCACTGCCTTGACCATTGAGCACCAAGTCGCGAGCTGCCATAATCTCTTTGATCACCACTGGCGCCAAAGCCGTGAGGGGCTGAGCCGTGTTACTTACCGCCTGTTGGGCGATCGCCAGCAATTCAACCCACTGGGGCAGGGCAAAGGTTTCCCCCAATTGACCCAAATTAGAACAGGCCGCCGCCAATTCTTGCCGCACCTGGGGCGAATCGGTCTGCTTAAAGAGTTGCAACATTGCCCGCAGGCGATCGGGTACCTCCGTTTGAAAGACTAAGCGGTAGCTGGAATCAGCAACGGGTTGTACCGCTGGCTGAATGGGTTCGGCCGCGGGGGCAGAAGAAGCAGTCACAGGCGGCGGCGCCTCTACTCCTTGGGTCAGGTGGCTCAAGTGAGCTTGCAGTTGATTAAAGACTGGCTCCACCCGGTTCAGGGTTGCCGTTGCTGTCTCCTCCGTCAAACCAAAGGGGCCTTGCAATTCATCGAGGAGTTCCCGCAGGGCATCAAAGGCTTGCAAAAACAGGTTCTCTAGGGTTTCATCCACGGTGACGGGATGCTCCCGCAGGATTTTAAAGTAGTCCTCCAGCTTGTGGGCGGTGTGCTGAATACTGTGGAGTCCGAGCATGGCCGCTCCCCCTTTGACGGAGTGGGCCGCCCGAAACATTTCACTCATCGCCTCAGGGTCATTGACCACCTGCTGGAGATTCATCAAACTATCCTCAATGGTGGTCAGGTGTTCCTGCGCTTCCTCAATGAAGTAGCCAAGAATGCGCTTTTGTTGATCGCTTTGCATAGCCCCCTCCCGGATTGCTTAGGCTTGATCTTCAGTATTTTCAACGCGGAACCGTTCCACCGATGCCTGCAAGTTGCGTGCCACACTCACTAGACCTTGCAATGAGTCGGACACCCGCTGTGCCTCCTGAGAAGTGGCCTGCGCTGTCAGCTCAATGGATTGCATCACCTGAGCCATCGCTCGTGCCGATTCGGTTTGTTCCACCGTAGCGTTGGTAATCGAGCGCACTAGGGTATCAATTTGCGACGAAACTTGGATGATGTCCTCAAGGGCGTGCTTGGCTTGCTCTGCCCGCTTCGTCCCCTCAATCACCTGCTGCGTCCCTTCTTCCATAGCGGTCATCACCGCACCAGTTTCGCTTTGAATTTGCAAGACAATCTGCTCAATTTCCTTCGAAGCTTTGGCTGCTCGGTCGGCCAGTTGCCGCACCTCATCGGCCACCACCGCAAACCCCCGACCTGCTTCCCCGGCCCGTGCGGCCTCAATACTGGCGTTTAGGGCCAACAGGTTTGTGCGGTTGGCGATCGAGGAGATCACACCCACAATCTTGGCGATCTCTTGGGAAGATTCCGCTAGGCGCTTCACCTTGCGGGTGGTCTCCGCTACCGTTTCCCGAATCTGCAAAATACCCGCCACCGTGCGTTCCACCGCCTCACCACCACGAAGGGCTGTTTCTGAGGCATTGCGGGCCACCTCATTGGCTTCTTGGGCACTTTCGGCCACCCGCTGAATCGCATTGGTCATCATCTGTACCGAGTTTAGGGTGACGGCTAGCTCCTCCGCTTGCCGCAGGGCATCTGCTGAGAGACTACGGGCAAAGGTTTCGTTTTCTGCGGCACCACGACTCACCTGCTGGGCAGCAATTTTGACCTGTTGCACAATCGTCCGCAGGTTGTGAATTGTCAGGTTAAAGGAGTCGGCCACTGCTCCGAGTACGTCCGCCGTCACTTCCGCTTGTACGGTCAGGTCCCCGCGGGCAGCACCCTCCACATCATCGAGGAGTCGGATCACTTGGCGCTGCAAATCATCCCGCTGCCGCTCGATTTCCTCAGCTTTTCTCTGAGCATCAGCGGTAATTTGCTGGATTGTGTCGGTCATCTGGTTAAAGCTTTGGGCGAGAAGTCCTAGCTCGTCATCACTGCCCACTGGCATTCGGGCTGTCATGTCACCGGCAATCACGGCGTTACACTGAGCCTGCAAATCTGTACAGAAGTGTTTGATGCGACTGACACTGCGCCGTCCTAAGCCATAGGCTGCTCCACCGGCAATCAGACCGGTAGCAGCAGTACTGATCAAAGGAACAGGCAGCGGTGTGCGAAAACCCACACTGACAGCCCCAGCGGCTAAGCCCGAAAGAACACCGGTTAACAGCGCTGAGGTAATGGTTTGTTGCTCTAAGGAGCCTGTGGGTGCGGCCGGGGTGGACGTTGCTGGGCTCTCAACCGCAGGTGAAGCCGTAGGCGGTGAAGCAGCGACACTGGCAACCGACGCTTGCTCAGTAAAGGCTGAGGGATGTTGTTTTTCTTTGGCGGCAGGCGCTTCGGTACGGCTGGCTGTGCTTTGGCTGAGATCGAGGCTAAAATCAGCCAACTCCTCAAGACTTTGCTGGCTGAGATCAAATTCATCCGGTAGAACCGCAAAGGTCTCCGTACCAGCATCGGTCATCACTGTGGCCTCTGAGCCAACGGCACCCATGCCATGGACTTGGGGATTGGCAATGGTCATTTCATCATCAAAACTGCCAAAGGAAAGATCTTCTAGATCAAAGTTGGCAATGGATTCAACGGGTTCAGCACCACCAGAGCTAACTTCCCCTTCAGCGATCGCCGGTGCTGCCGACCCCCTCCTGTCTTCGGCAATGGCTTCACGTGCCGGAAACTCAGAGATGGCGATCGTCTGTGCATCCTCAAAGGTGGCGGGGTCAAGGGCCTCAGGAGACAGGGGTTCTGCCACGCTATCTGGAGCTTCAAAAGCTTCAAGGGAAGCTGGGAAGTCACTAAAGAGATCGTCTTCTTCCTCGGCAGCCTCAGAAGAACTTAATTCCGGCTGCGGCAGCAACTCAATGGCCTCTGCTTTTTCATCTTTTTCATTAGTTAACAAATCACTGATACCAGCAGCAGAGGTAGAGACCTCAGGAACATTCGTCTGAATAGATTCCGTCAGATTTGGCAAGAGGTTCTCTTCAGAAATGCTGGCTGCTGGGGCTTCCTCAATATCACCAAAGAGACTTTCTGTCGAGATATTTACTACCGGAGATTCCTCCACATCCGGAAAAAGGTTCTCTTGAGAAACATTGGCTGCTCCCGATTCTGTCAGCCCCCTAAAGAGGCCCTCGTCAGATGCGGCCACTTCAGCGGCAAAGGGATTATCAAATGTTTCTGGGGAGGGCGGGGTCATTTCTTGAAAAGGATCCGCAGTACTTGCTGCCGCCTCCCTATCAAAAATAGGACTAGGGCTGGGCGGTTCAGAGGGGGTCAAGGGAGAACTTCCCATGAGCATCGTGATATCATCATCCCCAATGGCTTCAACGCCTAGAGGTGGCATGGATTCACCAATGGGAATTTCTGGAATGTCTGCGACTTGCTCTTCTAAAGGATGAGCGGAAAAGCTAAAGGGATTCTGAACCGCTGCATCTTCGTCGAAGGGATTAAAGGTACCCTGTTCTAAATGGGCGTCAAACTCTTCCTCAATGCCAGCAATCTCTAGATCGTCAAAGGGGTTGCTCGTCCCTAAATCGCTGCCAAAGTCATCAAAGTGTTCAAGACTCAATTCTTCTGCTGGGGGGTTCGCGGCTTGGGGTTCCCCAATGGCTGGGGTGGTTTGCAAAATGGTATTCTCCCCCTGAAGTTGGGTATAATCTCCTTGCGCAGTGGTGTGGTATTCTTCGCCCCTGTTCTTGGCAGGTTCAGCAGTAGGAACGAGATCCTTAATCTTGGCGAGGCTCTCGTTGGCCAGATTGATTAATTCTGGATCAGTTGTGGTATTGAGAACCACCTGGTAATGCTCTTGAGCCTCCCTGTAGCGTTGTTGGCAGCAGTAAATGTGCCCCCGCAGCAGCCGTAGGTTTGGATCGCCCGGTCGGTTGCCCACCAATTGGTCAGTGATTTTGGCTGCTTCTTCGTAGTTGCCTTGCACATAAGCGGCAACCGCTTTTTGATATTCTTGGGTGTGTTGGGTGCTGCTGGATGCCATGGGCTTACTCCCAGAATGGACGATCAGAAGAGGACGATCAAAGACGATCAAAAGAGGTAGATAATTCTCAGAACGAAATCAAGGAAGCTTTAATTACAAAGTATGCGCCAATCCCTGGGAAAGATATCATGGGTGTGTTAATTTTCCTAAAGTGACTGGTCTCGATGAGTTCCATGGTGATGCTTGAGCGCGAGTCTCCATTGAGATTCTACTTTTTCTAGTTTAGAGTCCCCAGCGAGCACTGCGTAAAATGGCAAGGGGATCTAAAAGCTTCACAATGTCCTGTTGCTCCGCATCAAAGACCCACTCGCCCCGTACAAAGGGAGCCATCTGATCGCTGACATGGGTAGCGGGCCTGATGGTGTCATTGTTGAGCCACTCCATACCCCGCACCTGATGAACTGCTAGCCCCACCATTAACTCATCATCCTCAATGGCAATAATCGATAGCTCAGAGCGATCGGTATTCAAGGGGGTGTCGTTCCCCAGAAACTTACCCGTATCCGCTACCCAAATTACCTGGCCCCGCAAGTTCAAAATCCCCAGTAGGAGATTGGAGGTATTGGGCACTGGGGTAATGCGATCGGGGCTCACGGCTACGACTTCGCGCACCCCAATAGCCGGTAGCGCCAAGGTATCACCGCTAGGGATCGTAAAGAGAATATGTAAATCTCCCTCGGGGGTTCTGAGGTCATCGATACGGTCACTGTCGATGGGGGCATTGGTGGCGAGTAGGTCTGAGCTGCTAAACATCTTTTCTAGCCTCGCAAGAGTTGCTTGATGGTGCCAACGAGTTCTTTGGGATCAAAGGGCTTCGTAATGTACGCATCTGCCCCCTGTTTCATGCCCCAATAGCGATCAAACTCCTCACCTTTGGAGCTACACATAACCACGGGAATTGATTGGGTGCGGGGGTCGGACTTAATTTGGCGGCAGACTTCATACCCATTCATACGGGGCATGACAATATCGAGGACAACCACATCTGGGGTGCTCTGCTGCAATTGCTCCATTGCCTCCACACCATCGCTGGCAACCGTTACGTCAAAGCCTGTTTTTGCCAGCAATTCGCTAATCATTTCCCGCTGGGGTGGACTATCTTCGACAACTAAGACTTTGGTCATAGGGGGTTACACGTAAGAATTAAGGTTTTGCTTTATATTCTAAAAGCCCAAGAGTATGACAGCTTCATCACAGTTAACCTGGGGAGGTTAATGGGACGTCTCGAGACCTGACTTTGGTTCTAGCACGTCGCTAAAGAACTCGTCTGTTAAGGAGGTTACAGGCGGGGCTGCGCCAATGTAATGATGCGTAATTGTTAATAATTCTTGGGTTGAAAAGGGCTTACTGAGGTAATCAGTGGCACCAGCCACCTTGGCTCGCAGGCGATCGCTCCAACCAACGAGGCTAGTCAGCATAATAATCGGCGTATAGCGGAAGCGAGGCGTGTGCCGCAGGAGGGTGCAAAATTCGTAGCCATCCAATTCGGGCATGGCAATATCCAGGAAAATCAGATCGGGGTTGAGTTGGAAAATGAGACTCAAGGCGGTCAGTGGGTGGGCGATCGCTGTGGCTTCATAACCTGCGGCCTGCAGAGTAGACTCAACCACTTGACGCACAGTGGCGGCATCATCCACACACACGACCCGGGGCGATCGCCGCCAAGAAAGGGGTGGAAATGTACGGGTGTGGCCATTGGTTCCCCAAGAACTGACTTGTAAGTACCCTTTATGAAGATAGGGCAGCAGGAGTTTGCCCACAGTCACGCCATCTCGTCCCAGTTGTCGACTCAGGCGGCGCAAGGTGATGGGCGCGCGCACAAAGGGCTCCAGTTGACGAAACCACTGATCCGCTGGATCGTTGCCCGTGGGTTTAATATCCGTCAGTTCAAGGGATTGATCCAAGGAACGCAATTCTGGATGCAGTTTTTTCCATTCCTGCAGATGACTCAGGCTGTCATTGAGTAGCGCCGTTAGGGAGAGATGGTGCCATTGGGGAGTGAGGGGACTCGCACTATAAAACTTAAACCAAGCGCGATTGAGGCTAACAACGTCAAAGAGACTCTCCCGCAGCAGCGCCCGCCACACGCTATGGATTTGATTGAGCTTGCAATAATCAAGGAGCCACCACAGGCATTCGTATTCCACCCAACTGGCACCGGCTTTGCTTTCGATGAAGCTATCGGGACTTGGCCAAGGAATGTCCTGTCCATAGAGCAGATCCTGCAACCGCTCTAAACTGTGGCTGTGGCGATCAGCAATGTAAACCAAATAACCATGATTCAAAAACAGAAGCCACGTACGACCGGCATCATCTTCGATGTACAGTTCCCCAGTGCGCTGGCCAAGGGCAAGGGTTTGGCACAGCGTGTAGATATCCGTATCGTTGAGGCATCCTTCCATGGCGTTATTATAGCGATCGCCGGTGAGCTGACCGCGACACAGGATATTCAATCTCGGTTGGCGCTCTCCATTAGCGTTGGGTATAGCTAGAGAGCAATTGCACCAGTTGTTTTACCAGGGCTTCCTGATCGCGATTGATTTGGGGAAAGTTAAAGTCATCGCGAATATGAACTTCAAAGCCGGGCGCCACCTCAATGCGCTTCCAAGACTCCGGTTGCGGCGAATGACTTGAGGGCGGCACCTCGCGACGGCTGATAGTGGGACTGACGCGCATGGGCTCCCCATAGCGATGCTCGGAGCGCTCCTGTACCTGCTGCAAAAAGGCCAAAGCTGGGTTGATTGGGGGTGGATTCAATTGAAGATGCACCCCCTGCTCAAGGAGGGCCCGCAGTTCTGGGGTGCTCATGCGATACACCAGTTTGTAAATGGCACCTGCGGTATAGCCCTCCATCAACAGCCGCCGCACCACCAGCAACTGCACAAGGTGGCGATAGCCGTAGCGACCTTCGCGGCCAATGCGAGCGGGGCGGTCAATCAATTTACAGGAGGTGTAATGGCGCACCAGCCGCGGGTTGACCTCTTCCAAAACACGGTTTTTGGAGTCCTCCTGGGGGAGGTGCTGGGGCAAAAGTTCGTTGGCGATTTCCACCAACTCATCTAATGACCATTGGTCCTGAACATGAACGAAGTCTTGAATTGTTGCCATGATGAAAAAGCTCAACTTTTTTTGAACAAAAACAGAAGGTCAGGGGGGCCCAAAGCCTGAGTTAAAGGGAGCAACGTTCCTAGGATAGAAGTGAAACTATGATACCGTATTTTATTGATTGTGTATCATTTTGGCGCTCAATTTACAATTTAGTCGAGCGATCCCCGGGAACACCAACACTCCATCACCTAGGGGTACGCAGAATTCAACATCGGGCAAGCCCCGATTGTGATGCCAAAACAATTTATTTGATGCTAGCATACAGCGTTTAGTGTTGAGTGAAGTTCTCCCAAGAATTACTGGGATTTTTGTGCTATCAAGCAATTTGTTGCAGAGTTGTTACAAATTCTGGATAGGAGACCGCTGCTGCACTGGCGTTGTGAATTTCACTGGTTCCCTTGGCATTGAGGGCAGCGATCGCCAGACTCATGGCCATCCGATGATCGCCGTAGGTTTCCAGATGGCTGCCCTGCAAGGGCACGCCCCCTTGAATATCGAGGCCATCCCTGAGTTCAGTGACCTTAGCGCCCATTTTTTGCAATTCTGTGGCCACGGCCTTGAGGCGATCGCTCTCCTTCACCCGCAGTTCTGCCGCATCGCGAATTTCAGTGACCCCCTCTGCAAAAGCAGCAGCCACAGCCACAATGGGAATCTCATCAATCACGCGGGGAATCAATTCACCGCCAATATGGGTGCCCTTCAGCCTCGCCGATCGCACCCGCAGATCTGCCACCGGTTCTCCCGTAACCAGCCGCTCATTTTCAAGGGTAATCTCTGCCCCCATTGCCCAAAGAACATCGAGAATGCCGGTGCGGGTGGGGTTGACCCCCACATTGGTCAGCAGCAATTCTGAATCAGGAATAATAGAGGCTGCCACCAACCAAAAGGCAGCTGAACTGATGTCCCCGGGGACAATGACCTTCTGACCCTTTAGGACCGCCGGCCCTGCCAAACTGACTGTACAGGTGGCCTCATCCACGCTCAAACGGGCACCAAAGGCCTGAAGCATCCGTTCACTGTGATCTCGGGAGCGGTGGGGTTCGCGAATAATGGTGGTGCCTTCGGTGTGGAGGGCGGCCAGCAATAGCGCTGATTTTACCTGAGCGGAGGCAATGGGACTGTAGTAGGTGATGGGCTCTAGGGGCTGTCCCAAAACGGCCAAGGGGGCACGACTGTGGTGTTGACGGCCCCAAATCTGGGCACCCATCTGTAGGAGGGGTGTGACGACCCGGGCCATAGGGCGCGATCGCAGGGAAGCATCCCCAGTCATCGTAAAAAAGCGACCCGTTTGCGCTGCCAATACCCCCAACAATAGCCGCATCGTTGTACCGGAGTTGCCGGCATTCATCACATCCACCGGCTCCTGAAGGCGGCCAATGCCCAAGCCTTGCACCGTTACTGCTGTGGCATTGAGATCCGAAATCTCCACACCAAGGGCACGGAAACAGGAGGCAGTACTACAGATATCCTCACCCACGAGCAATCCTTCGATATGGGTGGTGCCCTCTGCTATGGCCCCCAACATCAGGGCCCGGTGGGAAATGGACTTATCCCCCGGTACTTGGAGGGTACCCCGCAGGGGATGGCCATCGGCCTGAATCTGCCAAGTGTCGTCGGATGCAATCTGAATAACCGCCATGGGACATTTGGATAAAACCGCGTTCTCGATTGTCCCACGTCTGTTGCCCTATAACCCCATGGAGCGTTTCAGTTCCTCAAGGGCAGTTTGCAATTCCAGACGGCGAAACTCAGCTTCAATTGGATCATTGAGGTCACTGCTGATGCGCGGCGGGGGTGGGGGCGGGGGCGCACTGGCGGCAGGAACGCGGTGCATCACTTCCTGACGGCGATCGCGAATCTTGTGCAAAAGCTGCTGGGTAACGGAAATTTGATTGAGGGCATCGAGACGCTGGGTCCACAATTGCTCTCCGCGGCGGCGTAATTCAGCCTCCCGCTGCTGTGCCAATGCCACAAGGTCGGGGCGCTGAGCGGCCATCGCCGTTTGGATGCGATCGCGCCAGCGGCGAATTTCGGAAACAAGGCCTAAAATCTGCTGTTCACAGGTATTGACTTCCTGTTGCAACCGTAACAGGCGCTCTTGGGTTTGCCGTTCTTGATCTTCTAGCTCAAGGAGCAGCAGATTAAGTTCAAGCTCAGGGTTGGCACGGATAAAGTCCTCGAGTTTTTGCTCTAGGAATGCATTTAGGTCCCGAAAAAAGCTCATGGGTGCCCCTTCCCTAAAAACTTTGGCCAACAGTGAGGGAGCGCACTTCCCCTTGACGTCGTAGCACCGCCCGCTGATTTTGAATCTGCACCAGTTGCCAGCCGTCGTTGCCAATGGTGTCGCCCACACTCAAGCGCAGCGTTTGGCCATTGCTTTGAAAAAGCGCCACCGAGCGATCGCCCAGTTCGAGGATGCCCACTAGGGTATGTTGGGGGGGAGCAGGCGGCGGGGGGGACGGCGCCGGTGCTGGCGCTGTTACCGTGGGTAAATTGGGCAGTGGGACCGCCGGCGGGCTGGGGGCTTGGTAAACGGGAACGTAGATGCGCTCAACGGTTGGGGCAGAGGCTGTGGGGCTGGGCATGGAATTGCTGGCGATCGCGGGGGGTGAAGGGGTTGGGGTGGCGACCTGTTGGCTAAGGAGTTGCAGGGAGGTTTGCAGATACTCAGCAAAGGCCATGTCGGCGGGGCTAGTGCTTGTGGTCACCGCAGCGTCAGGGGCAACTGCAACCGGCTGGCGATTCAGGCTGATCCAGAGGCCAACCCCCAGTACAAAGGAGGCAATGCCTACCCCCATCAAAAAGCGATCGCCCCAAGAAAATGTTTGCTGCGGCTCTGGACAGTGCAGCCAGCGAGAAGGTTCCGAAGGAGGAGTGGTGGGTTCAAAAGGGACGGGGAGGGAAGGCTTAGGCTCTAAAACCGCTGCTAGGGATTCTGGCTCATTGGGGTTGGCCTCCACAGTGGCAAAGACTTCATCTAGCAAGCGATTGGCTTGGACATCTGTCAGACAGGTTTCTCTGATGTAGGGCTCTGTCCGCTTCGGATGATTGCTCTGTGTCATCGCCCATGCCTCACAATGATCACCAAAAACGCCCAACCTTGCCCATTTTGCCTACGATGGATGACTAGATTCTATGCAATCCCTATCCTATTGGCCACCCCTGCCGCTGCACTCTGGCGTGATCCACACCGTTTTTACCGCCTATGTTCAACGCTGGGGATGCCTCTACCCTTGGCAACCACAAACTAGTCATGTTTTCCATGGAGCTGAGGGCGTGCCCCTGTACGGTGAGGGGTATCGGGTTGGCCAAGCCCGCGGCACCATCATTGCCACCTACGGCATTACGGGTGATCTCAAGAATCAATGGTACTTGCATACCCTTGCCCATTGGGCGATTGCCCGCGGCTTTGATGTCCTCCTTTTCGATTGGCGTGCCCATGGGCGCAGCGCAGAACTGTCCCCCGTGTTAACCAGTGATGGTCTCTATGAAGGACAAGACTTTGTGGCGATCGCCCAGCAGTGTCAAGCCCTCGGCTATACCCCTCCCTATTGGTTGGTTGGCTATTCCTTGGGGGGGCAGTTAGCCCTTTGGGGTGCCTGGTATGCCCAACAGCAAGGGAAAACAGAGATTGGGGGGGCTGCGGTCATCTGCCCCAACCTTGACTCCAATCGTTCCCTTGCCTACCTAGGCCAGACTTTTTGGGGACGGCAATTTGAAGGCGCCATCAGTCGTCAACTCCAACACTTGGCTCGCCACCTTCATCGCCTTTATCCTCAGATCTTTGATCTCAACACTGTTGCCAAGATTGACACTATTGCCGGTTTTGACGCCGCCCTCGTCATTGACCGCCTTGGCTTTAGCAGTGTGGCCGAGTATTACGCTGCCAGCAGTCCCTTGCCGCTGCTGCCCCAATTGACAATACCCCTATGGATTCTCTATGCCGCCGATGATCCCCTATTTGATCCCTGTCTTGTGCCCGAACTGCTCACTATTGCCGAGGGGAATCCTGCCCTTACCCTGCTGCTGACCGAACAGGGGGGTCACGTGGGTTTTACCAGCGATCGCAAGTGCCAACGCCTTTGGGGTGATCCAGACTACTGCTGGGGTATCCATCGACTCTTAGATTGGCTTGAGCAGCGAGCTGGATAAGCGATGGAATGGTGAAGGCGGCACCCGGATTCGAACCGGGGGATAAAGGTTTTGCAGACCTCTGCCTTACCACTTGGCTATGCCGCCCTATTTGGCAACTTCTCATTATAGCCGATAGGCAATCCTATCCTTGCTTGTTTTGCCGCGATTGCTCAAGGTAATGCTGAATGGCTTCACGGGTCACCGCCGCTAGGGACCTGCCCTGTGCTGCTGCCAATTCCTTGAGTTGTTGGTATTGATCAGCCCGCACATCCACGCGATAGCGCTTCGTTGTGGCAGTGGGCACGTAATTTGCTGCAAACTGTCGCAAGGCTGCAAAACCAACCCGATGGCAAAAATCACCAAAGGATTCTCCCCGCTGCCGGCGATCGCGATAAAAGACCAGCAATGGCTCTAGGGCCGTTTCCAGTTCGGCAATAGGCAACCGCTCAATGTAGACCGCTGCCAAGCGGGTTTGATCGGGACTTCCCCCCAACCAAGTTTGATAGGCGCCGGGCACAATGCCGACAAAGCCCAATTCCGCCAAGTAGGGACGGGCACAGCCATTGGGACACCCTGTCATCCGAATCACAAAATGTTCGTCCTTCAGTCCCAGCCGATCCATGAGGCGACGAATCCGCTCCAGTACCCCCGGAATTGCCCGCTCCGACTCGGTAATGGCCAAGCCACAGGTGGGCAATGCTGGACAGGCCATGCTATAGCGTTGGAGGGGATCAATGGCCCTGACATCCTGAACGCCGTGCTCCTCAAGGAGGTGCTGAATCGCAGCCTGCTGATCGGGAGAGACATCGCACAGGAGCAGATTTTGGTGGGGCGTCACCCGCAGGGGGAGATGAAAGTCCTCAACGATTTTCTTGAGGGCCGACTTGAGTCTGAAGTTGCCCTGATCTAGGATGCGGCCATTGGCAATGGACAAGCCATAGAAGAATTTGCCATCCCCTTGGGGGTGCCAGCCCAAAAAGTCCTGATAGCGCCACGGCGGCAGCGGGCGAAAGGGTTCGAGGGGTTTGCCAAAGTATTCCTCCACTTTGGCCTTGAATTTTTCGACCCCCCAGTCGTGGATCAGATATTTCAAACGGGCGTGGCGCCGATTATAGCGATCGCCATAGTCCCGCTGGGTCGCCACGATCGCCTTCACAGCCTCATAGACATCTGCTGCTGGCACAAAGCCAATTTCATCGGCCATGCGGGCAAAGGTTTCTTCCTTGTTGTGGGTGCGGCCCAAGCCACCACCGGCATAGATATTGAACCCCTCAAGATGGCCTTGGGAATCTGTAATCACCACCAGGGTCAAATCTTGGGAGAAAAGATCCACAGAATTATCCCCCGGCACCGTGACGCAGCACTTAAACTTGCGGGGCATATAGTGATCGCCGTAGATTGGCTCTTCGTTATTCGGGAAAATGGTGCCATGGCCATTGCGCTGCCGTGCTGCCTTGACATCGGGGTGCTCTTCGGCGGAGATTACCTTTTCGCCATCGAGCCAAATCTCGTAGTAGGCACCCGTTTGGGGTGTTAGGAGATCGGCAATGCGGTGGGCATACTCATAGGCAAGGATATATTCTGGGCGATCGCGAAAGGGGGCGGGGGGCGCCATGACATTGCGGTTCACATCACCGCAGGCTCCCAAGGTCGATCCCATGCTGCGGACAATGGCAGCGATCGCTGCTTTTAAATTCTTCTTGAGAATGCCATGCAGCTGAAATCCCTGCCGTGTTGTGGCTCGCAGCGTGCGGTTGCCATACTCATCTGCCAAGCGATCCAAGGTTAAATAGAGCTGCGGCGGAATATAGCCCGCTGGACTGCGGGTGCGCAGCATGAACTGGTAGTCTTTTTCCTGCCCTTTGACGCGGTTATCGCGATTGTCCTGCTGATAGGAGCCATGGAACTTGAGGATCTGCACACCCTCTTCACTAAAACGATTCGTTGGTTCTAGTAATTCTGTGGCAACAGGTTCTCGCAGATGTTGGCTCTGTTCCTTGAGAGTCTCAATTTTTGAGCGTTTCAGTGTGGCATTGGCAGAGGGGGGCGAAGCAACCATAGTATTTTTGTCTTCCAACAGGCGAAGGTAACCAAAATGACGACAGCTAAAAGTCCCTAATCTTGATCGGGAAAGTGAGCTATCTCATTTTAGCGAACCTGTGGAATGATTAACAGGAGGGTTCTTCCTTGGAGGCACAGTCCTTTTGCCAGCAGCGTTCGAGGTAAGCATTGTAATACTGCCGCCAGAACCGCTTGGGATTCAGGGTAAAGCCCGGACTAAATAGCCGTTGGTTCAAATACTGCCAGAGGGGAAAGGCAAGGACACAACGCGTAGCCATAAGCACACCGTGAGCGTGAGCGATTCAAAAACTTCAACTTACCTCGATCATAGACGAGGGTTCTGGGGGGCAAGGGTCTCTGCCAAGTTTCTTAACGCGCGGGAAAGCGCTCGAGAGCGAAAAATGTTAAAATCTGTAAAGTTTTCTGGGATCGCCGATGCGGGTTGTCATTGTTGGTGCAGGGTTGGCCGGCTTAGCCGCCGCAGTGGATTTGGTGGATGCCGGTCACAGTGTTGAAATCTATGAATCCCGTCCCTTTGTGGGGGGCAAAGTCAGCAGTTGGCAAGATGCCGATGGCAACCACATTGAGATGGGGCTGCATGTTTTCTTTTACAACTACGCTAATCTCTTTGAACTGATGACCAAGGTGGGGGCGATCGCCAACCTACTGCCCAAGGAACATACCCACACATTTATTAATTGTGGGGGTCAGGTGGGGGAACTGGATTTTCGCTTTCCCTTGGGCGCCCCCTTCAACGGTCTCAAGGCCTTCTTCACCACCCGTCAACTCTCTGCTGCCGATAAATTTTTTAATGCTATTGCCCTTGGCACCAGTCCTGTGGTGCGGGGTCTGGTGGACTATGAGGGGGCGATGCGCCAAATTCGCGCCTTAGATTGCATGAGTTTTGCGGAGTGGTTTCGGCGGCATGGTGGTTCAGAAAATAGCCTCAAACGCCTCTGGAATCCTATTTCCTACGCCTTGGGTTTTATTGATACTGAGCACATGTCTGCGCGCTGTATGCTCACGATCTTTATGATGTTTGCCGCCAAAACAACCGCCTCACGGCTGAGTATGCTCAAAGGATCACCAGCGGAATACCTGCTCAAGCCCTTGGTGAACTATATTGAAGCGCGGGGGGCTAAAATTCATCTGCGGCGACGCGTCAAGGAAATTCTGTTTCGCGGCGAGGATACCAGCACTTGGCAGGTGGAAGGCTTGCTGATTCCCCGTGGGGAAGCGCTGGAAACAGTGACGGCGGATGCCTATCTGTGTGCCTGTGATGTGCCGGGGATTCAACGCCTGATTCCAGAGGCCTGGCGATCGCACCCAACCTTCGACAACATCTTTAAGCTCGCGGCTGTGCCTGTGGCCACGGTCCAACTGCGATTTGATGGCTGGGTTACGGAACTGCAAGACCCCAGTAAACAAAAACAGGTGGCGGCAACGGGTATTGATAACCTGCTGTACACCGCCGATGCCGATTTTTCCTGCTTTGCCGATTTGGCCCTCACTAGCCCAGCGGACTACTATCGCGAAGGCCAAGGCTCTCTGCTCCAAGTGGTGCTCACCCCCGGCGATCCCTTCATTAAGGCCAGCAATGAAGAGATTGCCCAACACGTGTTGCGCCAAGTCCATGAACTTTTCCCCTCGTCGCGCCATCTCAACATGACATGGTACAGTGTCGTCAAATTGGCGCAGTCCCTCTATCGCGAAGCCCCCGGCATGGATCCCTATCGTCCACCCCAAAAGACGCCGGTTCCTAACTTTTACTTGGCGGGCAGCTACACGCAGCAGGACTACATTGACAGTATGGAGGGCGCGACGATGTCCGGACGACAAGCCGCCCAGGCGATTTTGGCAGGAGGTCACCCATGAGTTGGTTAGAGCATACGGTGCAGACTGAAGTGGCCGCTGATGTTGATCGCGTCTGGGCACTGTGGTCCGACCTAGAGAAAATGCCCCTGTGGATGAAGTGGATTGAATCGGTGGTCATCACCGCAGAGGACCCCACGCTATCCCGCTGGACATTGGCCACGGGAAACTGGCACTTTAGCTGGCGATCGCGCATTTGCCGCCAAGTAAAGCACCAAATTATTCAATGGGAGTCCGTGGATGGCCTACCCAATCGGGGGGCAATTCGCTTTTACGATCGCCAGGGCAGCACCATTGTCAAGCTCTCGGTCTCCTATGCAATTCCCGGAGTCTTAGGACAAATTATGGATCGCCTGTTCTTGGGTCGGGTAGTTGAAAGTACACTGCAAGCGGATCTCGAACGCTTTCGGGAGTATGCCCAACGGATGCAACCCACACAGGTTTCCTGAGTTTGGCTTACAGTTGCGCTAGACAAAAAGAGATTGCCATCGCCAGCAGGGCTGCACCGGGAAACGTCAGCACCCATGCCATGAAAATTTGGCCCCACACGTGCCAGTTCACTTCCCCTTGATGGCGATACCCGGCACCCGTAATTGCCCCCACCACGACTTGGGTGGTACTGACGGGAAAGCCCACTAGACTAGCGGCTCCGACTGTTAAGGCGGCACTCAGGTTAGCTAAGCAGCCACTCACAGGGTCAAGGGATGTAATTTTCTCCCCTGTGGTGTGGATAATGCGCTCGCCGCCGCCATAGGTCCCGAGCGCGATCGCTAAGGCACAGGCAGCAATCACCCAGACGGGGACACCGGCATCCGGAGACAGTTCTCCCCAACTCACCAGGGCAAGGGTCATGACCCCCATTGTTTTCTGGGCATCATTGGCACCGTGGGCCACTGCCATCAACATTCCAGAGAGAATCTGTAACCGTTGCCAGTGTTCTGGGGGAATGTCTTGCCATTGCAGCCATTTCTCGACAAGCGCCATGAAACTCAGGCCGACCGCGATCGCCACCAAGGGAGACACGACCATGGGAATGACTACCGACCCAATAATTCCCTGCCAATAGATGATCTGGGGTGACACTTGAAAGAGGGCTGCCCCCACCAAGCCACCAATAAGGGCGTGGGAAGAACTACTGGGCAAGCCCCAATACCAAGTGAGCAAATTCCAGGCCATCGCACCAAGGAGTGCAGCACTAATCACGCCAAACCAATGGCTACCCAAGGCAGTGCTGTTGAGAATACCTGCTTCAATGGTTAGCGCCACCCGCGTACTCAAGAAAGCACCACCAAAATTAGCCACAGCAGCAAGGAGGAGCGCCGAGCGCAGGGAAAGGGCACGGGTGGCCACCACCGTTGCAATGGCATTGGCGGCATCATGGAAACCATTGGTGACATCAAAAAGGAGGGCGATCGCCATCAGCCCCCCCTTGAAATCAATGGCCATGCCCTAGGCAGAGGCACTCACTTGATCTTTGTCCTTGGCGAGGAATTGCTCCAGCTCAGCAAGGGCCTCGGCATCTACCTTCGTTTGCATGGGGCAAAACTTGGGCCCGCACATGGAGCAGAACTCAGCCGTTTTATAGATATCTGCCGGTAGGGTTTCGTCGTGGTATTCCCGGGCTCGCTCCGGATCAAGGGCCAGTTCAAACTGGCGGTTCCAGTCAAAGTTGTACCGTGCCCGCGACAGTTCATCATCGCGATCGCGCGCCCCCGGACGGTGACGGGCAATATCCGCCGCGTGAGCCGCAATCTTGTAGGCAATCAAGCCATTGCGCACATCTTCAGCATTGGGTAAGCCAAGGTGCTCTTTAGGAGTCACATAACACAGCATGGCCGTGCCGTACCAACCCGCCAAGGCAGCGCCAATGGCACTAGTAATGTGATCATAGCCGGGGGCAATATCCGTGACCAACGGCCCAAGGACATAGAAGGGAGCTTCAGCGCATTCCTCCATCTGCTTGCGCACATTAAATTCAATTTGATCCATAGGCACATGGCCAGGGCCTTCCACCATCACCTGGACATCGTGTTCCCAAGCCTTGCGGGTGAGTTGACCGAGGGTTTTCAATTCCGCCAGTTGGGCTTCATCGGAGGCATCATGCAAACACCCCGGCCGCAGCGAGTCCCCCAAGGAGAAGGAGACATCATATTTTTTGAAGATCTCAATAATGTCGCGGAAGTGGGTATAGAGGGGATTTTGTTTGTGGTGATATAGCATCCACTTGGCAAGAATGCCGCCGCCACGAGACACAATCCCTGTGATGCGGTTTTTCACCAAGGGCAGGTATTCAATGAGAAGCCCCGCATGGATGGTCATGTAGTCCACCCCCTGCTGAGCGTGCTTTTCAATCACATGGAGAAAATCCTCAGGGGTGAGCCGCTCAACGCTGCCGTGGACACTTTCAAGGGCTTGATAGACGGGCACTGTGCCGATGGGCACCGGTGAGGCATTAATAATGGCGGTGCGAATGGCGTCAAGGTCACCTCCCCCTGTGGAGAGATCCATCACCGTATCGGCACCATACTTCACTGCTAGACGCAGCTTCGCCAATTCTTCCTCCAGGTTCGAGGAGTTGGGAGAGGCACCAATGTTGGCATTGACTTTACACTTGGCGGCAATCCCGATCGCCATGGGTTCGAGGTTGGGGTGATTGATATTGGCGGGAATAATCATCCGCCCGCGGGCAACTTCATCGCGAATCAATTCAGGGGGCAAGTTTTCCCGCCGCGCCACATAGTGCATTTCTTCGGTGATCATTCCTTGGCGGGCATAATGCATTTGGGTGACATTGTCGTGCCCTTTGCGGGCAGCAATCCATTGGCTACGCACCATTGATAGAATCCTCTCTAGACAGCTTCCCTGCGCCAGCATGATCCGGTTCAGGTTCTAAGGGTTTGCTCTCAGCCTGCGGTGACCGCAGACACCCCTAGCATGTCGTTCATTCTATCACTTTGCCCTTGGGGGGTGGGGGTTAGTCCAAAACGTCAATGCGTACATATCCGACACCGGCACCAATGAGGCCAATGGCAGCAGCAGCCCCCCGCGAGAGGTCAATTTCCCGCCCTCCCGTAAAGGGCCCGCGATCGTTAATCCGCACCACCACTGAGCGGCCATTTTGGAGATTGGTCACCCGCACCCGTTTCCCAAAGGGCAGTGTGCGATGGGCAGCCGTCAGGGCATTTTGATCAAATCGCTCACCATTGGCGGTGCGGGCACCATGGAAGCCGGGGCCATACCACGAGGCAATGCCCGTAAACTGCATCCGAATTGGCCCCATGGCCACAACTGTATTTGGGCTGCCCTCTACGCTGGTTAAAGCAGGAGCATTGCCCAACTGGCGTCGGATCAGATTGGTAATTCGCAGGGCGTTTTCAGCGCTGCGTTGTGAACTATTCGGGAGTATTACCTGATTGTTTAGGGTCAGGAGAGGTTCTTTATCGGCGTAGATGCGATAGTTCTGTTGTTGGGCATCCCAACGCACACGCACAAGATTGGCGTCAAAGCCCTGTTCGTGGAGCTGATTGAGGCGAGCGGTGAGAAGGGTTGCCTGTTGGGCTGCCTCTGAGAGGGTGGTTTGCTCTGGCATGCCAGCGCTATTAGCGGCAGCGACTTTGACCCTCTCCGTGGCTGCTAGCCGCTGCCCCAAGAAGGTGAGTACCGGAATCCCCCGCAAGTAGACGGTTACGGCTTCGCGGCCTTGCTGTTGGTGACGATGGAGACTGGCGATCGCTGGCGTTGTCGCTGGAGCAGTGGCTTGGCGTTCCCCAACTTTGGTGGCAACGGCGGCGGGGGCTGAAACAGATTCTGGGGCTGGCGTGCTTGTAGTTGCACGGCTACTGGAAAGCATTCCCAACACAGCCAACGTGGTTGTTGTCAGACCCACATAAAGCGTTTTTTTCATAGGCGTCCGTTAAAAAGGGCATCCATACGGCTGGACAGTAGGGCACCAACATCACACAGGGGTAACCCCTACTGGTGCCGTGTTCGCTCTCATCGCGGAACTGTTTCAACCTACCACGAAGGCCTAGAATCAAGCATCAGGAGCATTTTGTTCGTGACAAACATTTTGAAAGAGAATAAAAAACCGCTGAAGTCGGTAAAACCTACGCAGACTGGCACATTGACGGAATTTACAGTTGGCAAAAGAAAATAAGAAAATTTTATAAACCTTTAATAAATTGTTTTTAATTTCCGAATGTCTTTGTGACTCAGATCACTAAAAATAAAAATTTTTCTGAAATAGAAAATTTGCTTTTTGTAACCTTTTCTGTGTGTTACAGGACGATTTCTGACCCAATTTTGTTGCCCTTTTACTCCTGTTGGGGTGCTCGTCCAGCCACTTCATAAAGTGCATTGCCCAAGGAATTGCCCTCCCTTGTAGCACATAAAACGGGGATATCGTCCGTAGGGAGCCAGATGATGGAAGACAGGGATGACTTGCGGCGTCGTCTGGAGAACTTAGAAGCCGCTGTGGCTGCTCTCCAGCGATCGCTCGAGATTTTGCAAACCGCTATTTTCCGTGAAGACCTCTCCTCTTCTGGAGTCCCAGAACTTGCAACCCAATCAACGCCACCGGAGGAACCGGCTGCGATCAAAGCGCAACCCCCAGCTCCTGAATTCCCATCGGTGGCACCCCTACGTCCAGTGACGCCTTCCCAACCTGACTGGCTACAAAATTGGGAACTGTGGCTCAACCGTCTTGGCATTGGCCTGCTGCTGTTGGGGATTGGTTTTCTCTTTCGGTATGCCGTTGAATTGGGCTGGATTACCGATGCGGTTCTGGTTGCCATGGGTTTGGTGATCGGCACTGCCTTGATGGGGTTGGGCTGGCGGTTGCAGCGGCGAGCTATCTTTAGCCAGTTTTTGCAGGGGGGTGGCCTCGCAACCTATTACCTGACGATCTTTGCTGCCTATCAGTTTTTGAGCGTCATGCCTTGGGGGGTGGCTTTCCCATTGATGGTGTTGGTGACCCTCGGGGCGTTTTTCATGTCCTTGCGCCAAAATCGAGCCATTTTTGCAGTGATTGGTGGGGTTGGTGGCCTAGGGACCCCCTTGCTGCTCTACAACCCAGAGATGAGTCGTCCTTTGGCCTTGGCCAGTTACACCTTTTTAATCCTCTTAGGCAGTTGGGCAATTTATGCAGTGAAGGGCTGGCGATCGCTCCTGCTGTCAGCCTTTTGGCTGGGATGGGTGATGTTAAGGGTGTCTATGACCACTCAGCACCTTGATCAGATGGTGGCGTTACAGGGAATTCTGGCGTTGACTTGGTTGGGCTTTACGGTATTGCCCCCTTGGTATCAGTGGCGCGATCGCAACAGGGCAGTGGAGCTATATCGCCCCCAAAAGACTTCCCCACAACCCTACGGTCAAACGATCGCCCCTTTTAACCCAGTGATTGCCCTCAGCTTAAGTGCTTCCCTCTGGGAGTGGTCAGCAACGATAACGGGGCGGGTGTTTATCCTTTTTGGGGTACTCTACCTCGGAACCAGTCTGCTCTGGCGACGCCTACCGCACCCTTGGCGCTGGGTCTATAGCTTGACGGGACTTGTGCTGATTGCCTTTGGCATTGTTGTTCGTTACTACAGCAATCGCTTTATCCTCGCACCCCTGGCGATCGAAGGGCTGATTTTGCATTATCTAAGCCAACACTATTGCTCGCGCCCCCTGCGGGTTATTGCCCATCTTTGGTGGGGACTACTCAGCCTTGGCTTTGTTGGTCAACTGCTTTTTACCGCTGCCGATCGCCCCCCGCTGTGGAATCTGGCTTTTGCCACCCATTTGGTGGTGCTTGGCGCCGCAGCAGTCAGTATTCGTTTTTTGCCCCCACCCACCCGCCCCCTGTACTGGACCTTAGGCTACGGGGTGACGATGATCTGGATTCAGCACGAACTAGCACCCTTGGGCACGGGGGCAGCCACCCTTGTGTGGGGACTCTTTGGCGTGGGACTGCTCATCGCTGGGTTGCAACGGGACAGCTCCGCCGTGCGCACTGTGGCTTTAATCACCCTCATCACTACTTTAGGGCGGCTTTTCTTTGTTGATCTCCTCAATCTTGCGCCGGTGGGGCGAGTACTCCTATTCATGGGGTTTGGTGTGACTTTTTTACTGCTGAGCTATTTTTTCCGCGCCCTCTGGCGGCGATCGCCCGTGGAATCCTCTAGGATGAGTGAAGAATCCCCAAGCAAGAAGTCCAAAGAAAACCCATGACCCGCATTGCTGATCTGCGCCGTGATTACCGTCGTCAGCGTCTCCTCGAAAGCGAGGCTGCCGAGGATCCCATCGAACAGTTTCGCCTCTGGTTTACGGATGCTGTCAACGCCGAGTTACCAGAACCCAATGCGATGACACTGGCCACAGTTGGTCTTGATGGGATGCCCACTGCCCGACTAGTGTTGCTCAAAGAAGTGGACGATCGCGGGTTTGTCTTTTTCACGAACTATCGCAGTCGCAAAGGTCGGGAATTGGCCGCCCATCCCAAGGCCGCCCTTGTGTTTTGGTGGGCAGAGCTAGAGCGGCAGGTGCGCATTGAGGGCAATGTTGAGCAAATTAGTGCAGCGGAGTCTGATGCCTACTTTCAAAGTCGTCCCCTGGGTAGCCGTTGGGGGGCATGGGCATCCGAGCAGAGTGAGGTTTTAGAGTCCTACGCCGAGCTGGAAGCCCGCCTTGCGGCAGTGGAAGCCCGCTACGGCGAAAATGTCCCTCGGCCACCGCATTGGGGAGGCTATCGTGTCCTCCCAACTCTGATTGAATTTTGGCAAGGGCGACCCAATCGCCTCCACGATCGCCTGTGCTATCGTCGCCAGGGAGACCACTGGCAGCGGGTGCGCCTCTACCCCTAGGATAGGGATACCTTGAGAGATGGGCTGAGACCCCCATGATTCCCGGTGAACTGATCCCCGCAGAGGGAACCATTGAACTTAATGCTGGCCGGCCAACGGTGACTTTAACGGTCGCCAATAGGGGCGATCGCCCGATTCAAGTGGGATCTCACTACCACTTTTACGAAGTCAATCCGGCCCTCCAGTTTGATCGTGAACAAGCGCGAGGAATGCGCTTAGATATTCCCGCTGGCACAGCCATTCGCTTTGAGCCGGGGGATGAGCGGGTGGTGCAACTAGTGGCCTTTGGTGGCACTCGTCAAATCTATGGCTTTCGGGGGGAAGTCAACGGTGCGCTCTAGTCGGGATTCCAAGCATCCTGTAGATTAAACAGTATGGATGACAATGATTTCCCCCTTCTGGACAGTTCCGAGGATGCACTAGCGGCGCTACCGAATGAGGAAAGCGATCGCCCCGATCCTGAAGCCATGCTGCCCCTGCTGACCTCTGCCGACGTGACAGAGCGGATGTTGGCGGCTCGCGCCTTTTGCGAATTGCAGGATGAACGCGCCACACCCTATCTCATCCATCTCCTGCAAGAACCCTGTCCCCTTGTTCGCGTCAGTGCGGCCTATGCCCTTGGCCGTAACCCCAGTTTGGCAGCGGTGGATGCCCTCATTCAGCAATTGGAGCGAGACTGGAATGGCTATGTCCGCAAAGGCATTGTTTGGGCCTTGGGCAACTGTGGTGTCCGCTTTCCCTTGCCAGAAATTTATCGCCGAACCCTTGACCCCTTGATTCATGCCCTGCAAACGGATATTTCTGCCGTGCGCCTGTGGGCAGCTAGTTCCTTGGGTCAGGTGGCAGAAGCAAGTGAAGAGGCGGCCACGGTTGCCATTCCTGCCCTTGCCCTCGCCTTGGCTCAGGACGAGATCGCTGCTGTGCGTAGTAACTGTGCTTGGGCCTTAGGTCATGCCTGTCGCAAAATTCCCCTTGGGCCCCTTTACACACAAGCCATTGATCAACTGATTGCTGCCCTACAAGACAGTGATATGGGCGTCCAAGAAGATGCCAAAGCAGCGCTGTTTAAGCTGGGGGATGCACGGGGACTACAAGCGATCGAAGATCTACAACTAGAAGCCTTTGGCTAAAGGATAGATCACATGGCCGAACCATTGGTAGAGCTGCGCGGTGTCTGCAAAACCTTTGGCAATAAGCATGTCCTCAATGATGTGGATTTAGTGATTTATCCCCAGGATGCCCTTGTGATTCTGGGACCTTCTGGGACTGGCAAGTCAACGATTCTGCGGATTATTGCTGGGTTGCTCGCTCCTGATCGGGGCGAAGTTTATGTGGCCGGTAAACGCCGCCAAGGCTTGCGCCAGGATGGTCTGTGCCGGTTGCGCATGAGCATGGTCTTTCAGCAATCTGCCCTCTTTGACTCTCTCACGGTTGCTGAGAATGTTGGCTTTTATTTATACCAGCACACCCGTTTGCCCGAAGCCCGCATTCGTGAAATTGTCAGTGAAAAACTGGCGATGGTCGGTCTCTCTGGCATGGAAGACCTCTACCCAGCGCAGTTGTCTGGGGGAATGCGCAAGCGAGTCAGCTTTGCCCGTGCCATTGTCGATAATCCGGAAGACCCCGATGATGATCCCTATCTCCTGCTTTACGATGAGCCAACGGCAGGGTTAGATCCCATTGCCTCGACAGTGATTGAGGATCTGATTCGTGAATTACAGCAGAAGACGGGGCATGCCTACGTTGTCGTGACCCACCAAAACAGTACGATTAAACGCACGGGCGATCGCTTGATTTTGCTCTATCAAGGGCGCATTTATTGGGAGGGAACCCAAAGGGAAGCTCAGACAACAGATAATCCCTATTTACGGCAGTTTCTCAGCGGCGATGTCAATGGTCCCATTCGCATCATTGATCAAGTGGGTACCACTGCTCTATAAATAGGCTCCATGGACAACGCATAAATAAGGAATCAATAATTGTGGCTTTACATATCGCGTGGCTTGGCAAAAAATCTCCCCCCTGTGGCAATGTCACCTATAGTCGTGAAATTACCAATGGCCTATTGGATCGCGGTTATCAGGTGAGCTTTCTGCATTTTGCCCAAGAGGATGAGCAGGAAGCCGAGCGCGAAGGTGAGATGCCAGATGTAACGCTCCCTTGCCTCTATAAATCGCAAGTCTATACCCTGCCCTCCCTGCGAGCCAACAAAGTTCTGGTTGAATCCCTCAAGAAACTTAAACCCGATATTGTCCACGCCTCATTGACCCTGTCCCCCCTCGATTTCTTTCTTCCCGACATCTGCGAAGAGTTAAAGATTCCCCTAGTTGCCACATTTCATCCTGCCTATAGCGAAAAGTATCGTACCCTAACGGCGGGCACCGCCTTGATGACTTACCAGCTCTATGCCCCCTTTTTAGCTCGCTATGACCGCGTGATTGTCTTTTCTCAATCGCAAAAGGAACTGCTAATTCGTCTTGGGGTCGGTGCTGAGACCCTGCGAGTGATTCCCAATGGGGTGGATACGCGCAAATATACCCCAGGACCTTCTACGGCCAAAGAGGACTTTAAAGCGCGCTACCTCTATGTCTACCAAGGGCGGATGGCCATTGAGAAAAATGTTGAAGCGCTCCTGCGCGCTTGGTGCGCAGCAGAAATGCCCTCGGATTGTAAGTTGCTGATGGTGGGGGGTGGTGCGCTGATGACCTCACTGATGGCGAATTATGGCCCGGAGCAAAATATTCTCTGGCTTGGCTCGATTATCAATGATCAAGAGCGGCTGCAAATTTTACGTGGCTGTGATGTCTTCATCCTGCCCTCACAAATTGAGGGGTTATCCCTTTCGCTGCTAGAGGCAATGGCCTGTGGCTTGGCCTGCCTGGCCACTGATGTCGGTGCTGATGGTGAAGTGTTAACCGGTGCCGGCATTGTCTTGAATCCCCAGTATGTGAAAACGCAGTTGCAAGC
Source organism: Thermosynechococcus sp. NK55a (assembly GCF_000505665.1). Lineage (NCBI taxonomy): Bacteria > Bacillati > Cyanobacteriota > Cyanophyceae > Acaryochloridales > Thermosynechococcaceae > Thermosynechococcus > Thermosynechococcus sp. NK55a. The sequence goes on from NC_023033.1 coordinate 92,941, forward strand.
GCTGCTGCCCATTTTTTATCAACATCCGGAAATGATTCGCCTCCTGGGGGACAAAGCCCGTCAACGCGTGCTGCAGCGCTATAGCCTTAGTCACAACTTGGATCGCCTAGAGGCCTGTTATCAGGAAGTGATGACCTCCTATTCTTTGGTGCGACCGGCGGCGAAGGTGAAAAGCTAGCTCCCTTTAGTCGGGCAAATGCTCAAAGCGCGCATTGAGACAACACCACTCGTTCCGTCGCCAGACACTGCCCAAGCTCCAGCCCTGCTGTTTCAGTTGTTCTGCAACACGATCTGCTTGATCCAAGAGAATGCCACTAAAGATACCCCAGCCCTTGGGTTTCACAATTGCGGGCAAGTGGGGCAGAATCTCAATAATCACGGGTGCCAAAATGTTACAGACGACCCCATCAACGAGTTCGAGAACTTGCTCCCAACTGCCTTGGCGGACAATCAACTGGTCGGCTCCAATGCCATTCAGTTCTGCATTCCGTTGAGTGGCGGTGACAGCAAGATCCGAGGTATCCACGGCATAGGCTTTTTGTGCCCCCAGCGAGAGGCTGGCGATCGCCAGAATACCGCTACCACAGCCAATATCAGCAATCACCGTAGGCGGCAGCGGCTCAAAGGTCTGATCCAACTGCATCTCTAGGGCTTCAAGGCAAAGCTGGGTGGTTTCGTGGGTGCCTGTGCCAAAGGCCATGCCGGGATCCAGTTTGATCACCAAGCGCGTGTTATCGCGGGGCGGCATTTCCCAAGCGGGACAAATCAGGAGGCGATCGCCCACGGCTATCGGATGCCAATAGGCTTGCCAGCTATGGGCCCAATCCTGCTCGTTCACCAATTGCCAGTGGAGTTTTGGCGAGAGATAGCCCTGCGCCACCACATCCTGCTCAATCCAAACCCCTAGGGCAGCAATGTCCAGTAAGGTCACCTGCTGCTGCGGCACATAGCCTTGGATCAACACCCGTCCCTGCTGTAGTTGAGTTGCCGTTCCTTGACAGCCAAAGGATTGAAGGCGCCAATAGACCAGCTCTTCCGCCTCAGCTTGGCAAGTGACGGTAATTTCCCACCAACGCTGCACCACAACCGTGCCTACAAATTCACGATATAGGCATCACGAATACCGGGGACCTTGAGGATTTCCTCCAAGAGTCCTTCGGGTAGGGGATCGTCCAAGCTAATCACCATCACCGCATTGCCGCGCACCATCTTGCGTCCCACCTGCATACTGGCAATGTTGACATTGAAACTCCCCAACTGGGTGCCAATCTTCCCAATAATGCCGGGCATATCGCGGTGCAGTGTCAGCAGCATATAACGGGTTGGCGCCACACTAATGGGAAAGTCATCAATACTGGTGATGCGCAATTCATTGTGGGAGAGCAAAGCTCCAGACACCGAGCGCGTCACCGATGGGCTTTTGGCAATCAACGTCAGGGAGCCAGCATAGTCGCGCTGCGATTCATCGCGAGTCTCAACTACGCGAATTCCCCGCTCCTTGGCTTCTAACCCAGCATTGACATAGTTGACCCGCTCCCGCAAGGCTGGGGAGAGCAACCCCTTCAGCGCAGCAATCACAATGGGTTGACTGTCATTAGTGGCCAGTTCTCCTTGCAAACGGACTTCCAGAGACTCGACCCGGCCACCAGCCAACTGCCCCACCAAGTTACCAAGGGTTTCTGCCAACTGCATATAGGGGGCTAGTTTTTCTAGGACATCTGGGCGCAGGCCGGGAATATTCACCGCCGATCGCGCCGGCAATCCCAGGAGGACATCGCGAATTTGCTCAGCAACATCAATAGCCACATTCACCTGTGCTTCTTCAGTGGAAGCCCCCAAGTGGGGAGTCAAGATAGCTTCCATTCCCAGACTCCGCAGGGGAGAATCGGCCTCAAGGGGTTCATTTTCAAAGACATCGAGGGCAGCCCCCGCCAGCCTACCACTCTTGAGCGCTTCCACAAGGGCTGCCTCATCAATGATGCCGCCCCGCGCACAGTTAATAATGCGAGCCGTCGGTTTCATCTTGGCAATGGTTTTGGCGTTAATTAAATGCTGCGTTTCGGGAGTTTTCGGCAAGTGCAGTGTAATAAAGTCTGACTCCGCAAAGAGAACGTCCAACTCCACAAGGCGGCAGCCCAGTTGTTCAGCTCGCTCCGTTGAAAGATAGGGGTCATAGGCAAGGAGTTTCATCCCCATGGCCCGGGCAACCGTGGCTACATGGGAGCCAATTTTACCCAAGCCAATAATGCCAAGGGTTTTCTTGTAAATTTCGACCCCTGTGAAGCGTTTGCGATCCCACTGACCCGCTTTAACTGCAGCATTCGCATCGGGAATATGACGGGCAAGGGAGAGCATCATCGCTAAGGTGTGCTCCGCAGCAGCAATGGTGTTGCCCTCCGGAGAGTTGACCACCATGATCCCTTTGCGAGTGGCGGCAGGCACATCGACGTTATCTACACCTACCCCAGCACGGCCAATAATTTTCAGTTGGTTGGCAGCCTCAATCACATCTTTCGTGACCTTGGTTCCCGATCGAATCATGAGGGCATCGTATTCGGGAATAATTTTGATCAATTCTTCCTCTGAGAGGCCGATTTTGACATCTACTTGTGCCACTTGGGCAAGCAAATCAAGCCCCACCTGTTCAATGGGATCGGAAACCAGAACTTTGGGCATAGCTAAACACTATCTATAATGCCAGAGCAGATATGCTACCACATTTTATTTCGCCCAAGGTAGGGGTAGGATGCGTTTTAGGGAGAGTCTCCCCCTAAAAGGGTGGTACATGCTTTTTCTTCCGGATGGCGCTTCACCATTCAAATTAAGATGGATTACCCAAAAAGAGCTGAGATAGCAGTAGGATGACCCCCGCTGCCGCAGCAATTCCGAGACCGGTCCCAACGAGATGCCCCCACTGCTTATCCTTTTCTTTTTGTTTTATGGCCAAGAGTAGTGAGATTTTGAACAAAGGATTCTGAAAGCATCTCTAAGGGTAGATTTCTGAAGTGCTCAATACGGCGATGAATATATGCTGATGGCTAGTGTAATCGTGTGCTTCCTTCTGAAGAGCATCGGTTTTGGCTGCTTCAGTTTTCCTTTTAATTTGGCACATAATATCACATAGTATTGAGTCCACTCCAACCCGCTAGGGTGCGCTTCTGGCGATCGCAGCTAATGTGTTAGCCAGCGCAGTGAGTCGGAATATGCAGCAGGGACACCCCAAAAAATCTTTTTCTATTTTTGAAATGATTTACCCCCGTTGAGTTGTGGCGGCAGCGGGCTTGAATCAGCCAGCAGCTCGCATCTGGAGTCACCCTAGGCGGTAACCATTCCTGAGGATGGGTTAGAACAGCTAAAAACTAGAGGCGATCGCCCGCCTCAAGAATTTTTTCTAATTCGTCAGCCACCTGTAAAACGATACGGATACTCATATTGAGGGCTTCTGCATCACAATCAGCGGCGACCTTGTTACAGAACACAGCAATGTATTTATTATTAGCAAGGGGGCGCAATTCCCAAGCGCCAATTTTCTTAGTGCTATTTTCAATTAAGAGATAGTTAGCTATCTCCTGGTCAAGATAGCCGTCGGAGATGTAGCCAATTGACCAGACATCGCGAATCTCGTAGCTGCCCAGTTGCTGGGTCTGCGAGTCAATAAAGGCTTGTTGCGATCGCCCGTTACCTAGGTCAAAAATAACACGATAATCGCCATCCTCATCCACTTGGTAACGGATCCCCAATTGATCTAAGAGACGCCCGACACGCACATCTGCTTGGACTCGCCGCTGACCAAACATGCAAAAACTCCTACTGGCCAGTGTAGTTTGCACTACAGGCTATCCTATCAGATTGTTATGCTTACAGTGGCAGTTTCACGAATGTTCATATATTGTTCATATATGCGGCAAGGGCGAGAGCGTGGTATTGTGACTAAGTATCTAAAAACTCCCCATTTACGCGGGGTTGCCCATTCACCCAACTCAGTAAGGGGCTACCATGCTGTCAAAGGGCTTTGAGGTTGAACTCTATACGGGTAAACCCACAGGCGAGATTGTGGGATTGTCGGATCGCATTGTGAGGGACTTGCCGGGGTTTGTGCGTGAACCGGATAGCCGCAATGTGGAATTTACGACACCCCCTGTGTATCTCTATGACCAAGCCCTCTGTGACTTGCTGCGCCCCCGCTTTCGGCTGCGGGCCTATCTGCAATCCTTGGGGGATTTCACGCTGGTTCCGGGCAGTACCCTGAGTCTTGGTGATACTCAACGCTTTTATCGTTCTGACCCGCAGAATCCTTATCACACCTACATTGAGCAAACCTACGGCACGCGGGTGGTGACGGCCAGTGTCCACATCAATATTGGTTTGCGGGATCCAGAGGAGTTGATGCGTGCCTGTCGGCTTGTGCGGCTGGAGGCACCCCTGTTTCTAGCGCTCAGTGCTGCTTCACCGTTTCTCGATGGCCAGGTTACGGGCTATCACTCCACCCGGTGGGCCATCTTTCCCAAAACTCCACCCCAAGTGCCCCTATTTACTAGCCATGCCCACTTTATTGAGTGGACGGAGGCACAACTTCAACAGGGCACGATGCAAAATGTGCGGCACCTCTGGAGTGCCGTGCGTCCTAATGGCGATCGCCGGCCCTACGATCTGAATCGTCTGGAACTGCGCATTTGTGATTTGGTGACGGATCCCATTGCCCTACTGGCCATTACGGCTCTCCTAGAGGCGCGGCTGCTGCAATTGCTCGACACCCCTGAGCTGGATCCTTTGCGCTGGGGCGATCGCGAGACCTTGGCACAACTGGCGGATGAGAATGAGCAGCTTGCTGCAAAACGTAGCCTTGAGGCGGTGTTGACCCACTGGCGCGATCGCCGGCAACTAACGGCAGCTGCCTGGATAGCAGAACTCTATGAGGAGGTCTGGCCAATTGCCAAAGCACAGGGCTTTAGCTGCTTTCTGGCACCGATCAAGAAAATCCTGCGACAGGGAAATACCGCTCAGCAATGGTTGGCTCAATATGCAGCAGGACAATCCCTCCCTGAGATTATGGCCACAGCCGTACAAGAAATGGCCGCCAGTGAACAGGAATTTGCGGATCAACTCTGTCAACCAGTGGCGGCAGTGCGGGGCTAGGGATGGCACATTTGTTCATTAGTACGGGGGAAGTTTCCGGGGATTTGCAGGGTGCGCTACTGGTGAAGGCACTCTATCGCCTGGCTGCAGAGCGGGGAATTCCTTTGGAAATTTCTGCCCTTGGGGGCGATCGCATGGCAGCAGCAGGGGCAAAGGTGCTCTTTAATACGGGGAGTCTTGGCTCGGTAGGACTGCTAGAAGCCCTGCCCCTGATCAAACCCACGATCGCCCTCCAACTGAAGGCACGCCGCTACCTACAGCAGCATCCGCCGGACTTGGTGGTTTTGATTGATTACATTGGTGGCAATGTGGCCATGGGGCAGTTTATTCGGCGGCACTTTGCCATTCCAATTGTCTATTATATTGCCCCCCAAGAGTGGGTCTGGTCCCATAGCCTCAAGACGACCCAGCAGATTGTTGCCCTCAGCGATCGCCTGCTGGCCGTTTTTCCGGAGGAGGCCAGCTATTATCGCCGTCACGGGGCCAATGTGGTGTGGGTAGGGCATCCGCTGTTGGATCGTATTGCCGCCGCCCCAAGTCGTGAGGTGGCGCGCCAAAGTCTGGGCATTGCTGCCGATGAGCTGGCGATCGCCCTATTGCCCCTTTCGCGCAAACAGGAAATTCAATCCCTCTTGCCACTGATTTTAGGGGCTGCCACGAATATCGCTAAAGCCTATCCCAAAGCCCACTTTTGGTTACCGTTGTCTCTACAGCAGTATCGTCCAGCCATTGAAGCAGTTCTCAAGCAATATCCCATTTCCGTCACCCTTGCGGAAGACTCACTGCAAGTTCTGGCGGCAGCGGATCTGGCGATCGCCAAATCGGGCACAGTGAATTTAGAAACGGCGCTTTTGAATGTGCCCCAAGTGGTCATCTACCGTGTGCATCCCCTGAGTTTGTGGCTTTATCAGCGCTTCCTCAAATTCGATCTCCAGTTTGTATCGCCTCCGAATCTACTGGTTGGCAGAGAAATTGTCCCTGAGCTCCTACAGGGTCGCGCCACCATTGACAACATCACCGCGGCAGCTTTTGCCCTATTGGATCACCCGGAAAAACGATTGGCCATGCAGGCAGGCTACGCGGAAATGCGAGCGGCCATGGGCACTCCTGGCGTCGTCGATCGCGCCGCTACAGAGATTCTGAACTTCCTCGCTCAAAATTGCTGATCTTAAGTTGCTGAGTGGCTCTCCTGCCTTAAAGCCCAGTGCGGGACTTCCCATGCCCTTCAGGGAATATGGGAGTAAGGATGCCATAGACTTTTGCCAATCGCAAGAAAAGGGCCAGAGCCTGATGCCCTGACCGCCAACAGGGCTCAAAGCCCTATAAAACAGTTGCCTAGCGCTCTAGTCGCCGCTGACCCTGACGGTTTTGCAGGCGTTCTGCCAGGGCTTGGCGCTGCTCAGGGGTCAAAATTTTCCGTGTGGCCAGCATGCTTTCAAACCGTAATGTTGCCAGTTTTTGCTGAAGCTGTTGCACTTGGGCATGTTTGGCCCGGATTTCCTCATCGCTAGCATTGCTGGCCATGAGCCGCCGCAGTTCATCTTGGGTAGTGCGCAGTTGGGCACGGGTTTCCTCTATTTGGCTTTGATATCGCTGCCGCACCGCCTGTAAGTTTTGGCGTTGTTCAGGGGTGAGATTGAGATTCTCCACTTTGGCACCCCAATCAATGCCACGGTTAGCCGGACCTGCAAAGGTGGGCAACACAACTGCCAAGGAACTGAGGGTGCTACAGAGCAAAAGGGTAGTCAGGGATTTTTTCAACATTGCTGTGGTCTCCTGTGTCAAAAGTTAACAAAACGAATTAGCAAAATGAAAAAATGAAAGCAAGAATTACCTAAGAAAAGATTCACTCGAAGGTGACAGGTTCCGCACTCTCAAACAGCGCTTGCCAATTGGTGGCAATGAAGGTTTCTAGGCCATCGGCAGGTGTCTGCTGCGCCACTTGAGCCGCAGGTTTGAGGAACCACACACTGGCGGTGGTGGTGGCGATCGCGCCAACCCCCAAAATAGACACGACCTGCCAACGTCGCTTATTCAGCTGATATTGATGCAAACCGGCTTCAACAATACACTGTTCCAAGTAGGGAGGCGGTAGCGGGGGCGTTCCCGCGTACATCTGCACAAACTCAACCAAATTTTTATCCTCCGTAGGTGGGGGTTCACGTTTCATAGGCTGACTCCGGCTTCGGTAAAGTAAGTCCGCAAGGTGCCACGGGCGCGAAAGAGGCGGGATTTTACAGTACCCACTGGAATCCCCAGAATTTCAGCAATTTCTTTTTGGGGTAAGCCCTGGAGATCGTGCATGACCAAAACGCTGCGATACTCTAAGGGCAATGTAGCCAACCCTCGCTGTACCAAATCTTCATAGTGCAATTGCCGTAGATCTAGTCCAGGGGTGAGTGACTCCCTGTGATACAAGTATTGCTGATGTCGCGATTTGCGCATTGCCAATTGACGGCGATAGTCGCAAGCCACATTCCAAGCAATCCGGTAGAGCCATGTCGAAAACTTTGCCTCGTGTTTGAGACCCTTTAGCCCCTTCCATGCCCGCAGGAAAACCTCCTGCACCAAATCATCAAGGGCAACTGCACCGCACAACTGAAACAGGAGCGATCGCACCCGTTGCTGATGCCGTTGATACAGCTCCCGAAAGCCGTTGGGATGCCCGGCAAGGCACTGCTCAATCAGGGGGCGATCGGGATCGTTCACTTGCGGTCGGGTCCCGATATCTGTTGATGCGGTTGCCGCTGATAGGGGTAAAGATACACTCATGCGAGGTATCGCTCCATTAACGCAATCACTGTATTAGACAGGACATCAGCAACAGTGGTTCAAAACCCTTGGCAGTAGGGTTTGCTAGAATTTGGGAAACAATTGCCGCCACCGGCTGGACTATACTAAACGTCGGATGCTCTGACAGGGAACTGGCCGTGAATATCGCTGAAATTTTTAACCGTGGTGGCTTGGCCATGTGGCCACTACTCATCCTCTCGATCTTGACCTTAGGCACCATTTTTGAGCGGCTTTGGTTTTGGGGTATGGTTCTCCGAGGAGAAACCAAACTGGCGGAGCAAATTCTGGATGCCGCTCGCCACGATTGGCAAGAGGCGCTTGAGTTAGCGGCAAATGCCTGTGATCAACCCATTGGGCGCTTCCTCTACACTCCTTTACAACTGATTGACACCAACCCAGAAATCTTTCGCTTGGCTCTAGAGGCTGCAGCTGATGAGGAACTAAGTGCTATGCGGCGGGGCGAGAAGGTCCTAGAGGCAACGATTACGATGGCACCTCTACTGGGTTTATTGGGAACAGTCCTAGGTCTAATTAATGCCCTCAGTTCTATTCGCTTGGGGGATATTGGCACACCCGCAACCATGGGGGTAGGTCTCGGCATTAGTGAGGCCTTAATTAGTACCGCCTCTGGCTTGGTGGTCGCGATTATTGCCCTTGCCTTTCAGCGGCTCTTTCAAGCTTTTCTGTTGCAGCAGGCACAAATTTTTCGTCGCACTGGCAATGAATTAGAACTCACCTATCGCCAAGCATGGCTTGAGCAGCGGATCAAAGGGGAACCTGAAAAAACATTGTTCTAACTCAAGGTCTATTTTTGCATTTGGATTACCCGCAACTCAAAAATCCTAGGGGTAGGGTGAACTAAAATCGTTATAATCGCTGTTGAGATTTCATTGGCGAGGCATCATGCGCGTTTACGTGTTGCTCTATAATCCCGGGACTGAAAATGAGGGCATTCATTCTCTGCAACTGGGCGATCGCAACCTTATTCTGATGTTTGAAAGCGAAGACGATGCCAATCGCTACGCCATGCTCCTAGAGGCACAGGATTTTCATCCCCCCAGCGTCGTTCCCATTGATGCCAAGGAGGTTGAGGACTTTTGTGAATCCTCAGGCTATAGCTGTCACTTGGTTCCCGAGGGATTTGTGCCGACAAACGAGGCTGAGCGTCTCTTCTTGGCGCCCCCCGAACGCAATGTTGAAGAAACCGACTGGGAACTGGAAAATCGCGTGCCGCCCGCTGCGGAGAGTGAGTTCTCCGAAAGTGAGCTGAATCGCCTGCGTCAACAATTTGAAAAGCTCCTGTAGATGGTGCGGGTTTCTGCCTGTCTGATTGTCAAAGATGAAGCTGCCCATTTGGCACGCTGTCTGGGCAGTGTTCAGCCCTGGGTGGATGAAATTGTTGTTGTGGACACTGGCTCCAGGGATGAGACGCCGGCGATCGCTCGCCAGTTTACGGAGCGCATCTTTACTTTTCCTTGGCAGGATGATTTTGCCGCCGCTCGTAATTACTCCCTAGAACAGGCGACGGGCGATTGGATTTTAGTGATGGATGCCGATGAGGTGCTCGTGACATTGCAGGAGCCGCCTGTGCCCCTCGGACAGCAATTGGAGGGCAGTACCTTCACCGCCTACCAACTCCTACGGCGGGAAATCGGCACGGGGGAGCAATTTTCGGACTTTGCCATTGTGCGGCTCTTTCGCAATTTGCCAACACTGCGCTATCAGGGGCGCTTCCATGAGCAGTTGGTTTCCACAGCCACAGCATCCCTGACCATTGGTACTCTGGAAACCCTGCGCATTGATCACTATGGCTATCAACCTGCCCAAATTCAGGCCAAGATGCGCGATCGCAACATCCCGATTTTGGAGCGCATCCGTGCCAGCGAAGGTCTGCCTTTGAATCTCCTTTTTGCCTTGGCAGATATGTACCAGGCGGTGAATAATCCTGCCGGAGCGGAGAACTGCTACCAGGAACTCTTTGACCGCCTACTGCCTCACCTCCTCAGCGGCCAACTGCCTGAGAATGCCCCCGGTGCCCTGCCGGAAATGCTCAATCAACTGGGACGGCGCCTCTTGGCCACAGGGGATCACGATACCTTGCAACTGCTGTGTCAGCAAGGTTTGGCTTGGTTTCCCACCTATCCTCCCCTCAATGATTTGGCCGGTCGCTGGCTGATGACCTTGGGATTTCCTTTGGGGGCAACGGCCTACTTTCAGTATTGCCTTGAACTGGGGCGCACCAATAGCTACAGCAAACAGATGATTTTTCCTTTGGGTTATGTGCGGGAAATTGCCGCCGAACAATTGGGGCATGCCTATGAAGCCTTGGGCGATCGCGAGCGGGCGACGGCGGCCTTTGCCCAAGCAGCAGCCTTTCGCCAGGGGAAGGAGGATCACCCATAAAAAACAAAACAGTTAAAAAATAAAAAGTGCCGCTGTGACCAACGGCACCACCGTTTGGGTTTCGGTGATCCAAACCTTAGGCAAATTGCTGCCACTCTTCTTCTAGCAGCCTGATGAGCTCTTTGTTGCCCTGACTCCGGGCCACTTGCAGCCGCCGCTCCAGGGTTTTCAGAATCGCATGGCGATGGGCTTCGACCCAGGACTCGCGCTTACGCTGCGGCAGTACAGAAGGGGCAGCACTCACCCTTGGAGCGGTTGTGGCCGCTGGCTCCCGGTTGGTTTGGTAGGTCACCCCCCGCCAGCAGAGAACATGATTGGGTTGAGGAACAGTTTCAGCCGCCTTCTGCCCCACCCATTGGGCGCCTCGGTAGAGACCCTTGGCCCCTGATTCAATAAGGGGAATGTGCTGCTCAGAAGTTTCGTATTTAGCGCCGCGATAGATTAGTTGCATAATTAAATCAAGGCTCCTCGGTGCGTCTTATTGACTTGTCTTTAAGCGTTTAGGTGGTCTATCTGAAGGAACAACCTGTCCCTAACTTTCTGTATTCTATTATACGATTTTTCGGTATTCATCCGGTAAACGCCAGTTTTTTAATAAATCTTTTGCTCTCCTAATGGTTTTCCTATGAACTTGTTGCCACTCTCCCCCACGGTGACTCACCTCCTAGGGACACTACGTCCGGGTCAACGGGAAATCAGTGAATGGCAAGGGGGAATGCTGGCCGTCGCGGCAGTGCCGGGAGCGGGCAAATCCCACGGCATGGCGGTAGGGGCAGCGATCGCCATCGCTCGGGAAAAGCTCCATCAACAGCGGCAACTGGTGGTAGTCACCTACAGTCGTTCGGCTGCCGCCAATATCAAGGTGCGCATCCGCAAGTACCTACGGGAAATGGGGCTGCCCCGCAATGGTTTTAGTGTGCAGACCCTCCACAGTTTGGCCTTGAAAATTGCCACCAGCCACCCCACAGCGGGTCTGCGTTTGAGGGGTGAAAACTTAATGAGTGAGCATGAGCAGCGACGCCTCTGTGTCACCTGTGTCAAGGAGTGGGCGCGATCGCACCCCGATATCCTCGAGCAACTCATCCGAGGCTGCGATACCAGTCCCCTGAGCGACGTTGAACACGATGGCCGCAAAAGTGCACTGTTGACCGACATCTTGGTGAAGTTGGCGCAGACCGTTATTGGCAGTGCCCGCAGTATGGCTTTGATGCCCCATGATCTGCGGCAGTTGTCCCAGCAGTTGTGCTCCCAAGGTGCAGCCGAAGCAGGACCCTACCCTTTTTTAGAGATTGGTGCCGACCTTTTGGAACTGTACCAGAACCATCTGGCGCAGCGGGGGCAAATTGACTACGATGAAATGATTTTGGCAGCTGTTCAACTCCTAGAGGGCGATCGCCAGTACCGCCACGAATGGCAACAGCGAGTGTATGCCGTCTTTGAGGATGAAGCTCAAGACTCAACCCCCCTGCAATCGCGGTTACTGCGGCTTTTAGCCGAGGACCCCACCACCGGACAAGTTCATTTTGTGCGGGTGGGGGATCCGAACCAAGCCATTAACTCCACCTTTACGGCTGCCGATCCCCTATTTTTCAATGAATTTTGTAACGAGTGTGCCCAGAAGGGGGCTTTCTATGAAATGACCCAAGCGGGGCGATCCACCCCTTTGATCATTCGCGTCGCTAACTATTTGGTGCGATGGGCGAATTGGGCACTCAAAGATCAAGAACCCCCCTTCCGTGACCAAGCCATTCAGTGTGTGTCGCCGCCGAGTTTGGAACCGGGGGCCAACCCACCCCCCTGGGGACAAGGGGTAGAAATTGTCCGACCGCCAACGGTTGTTGAGACGGTTAAACATCTGGCGCAGCGCATTTCTCAGGTGTTGGCGGCGCATCCAGAGGCTTCAGTGGCGGTGCTGGTGCGCACTAACCGCCAGGCTGAATTTGTTGCCGATGTCTTGCGATCGCCCACTGACTTCAACCTTGATATTGACCTTTGGGCGCAAGGAATTCCGCTGCTGGATGTGGCCGGCATCGAACGGCGATCGCAGGTGCCCAAGGAATTGCTGGACATTCTCTACTTTCTCCACTGTCCCTATTCTCCCGCAGCGGTCAAGGCAGCCCTAACGGTGCTTCAGGAGCGCAAACGCATTCCACCCCAAAATTTGGATCGCTTGGCAGCTCAGCCAGAGGTCTTCCTCTACCCCGGTCCTTTAGACCCCCCTGCCGAGGAACCGGTGCTCAAGGCACGCCAACACTGCCAACGCCTCCTCAAAGCCCGCCTAGAGCTGTCTCTATTTCCCTTGATCACCTACTGCGCTCAGGAATTGGGCTATGACGCCGCTGAATTGGCCACTGCCGATCGCCTGATCTGGGAATTGACCCAGCAGGAACCAACGCAACTGTGGGAGCGTATCTATCCCCGTTGGCAAGAATTGGTGGCAGCGGATCGCTTTCAAGCGGTGGAGATGGAAGATCTCCATAGCCGCTTAGTGCGATCGGGTCAGGTGACCATTATGACGATGCATCGCGCCAAGGGTCTGGATTGGGATGCGGTTTTTGTCCCTTTTTTAGAGGAAACAACCCTCCCCGGTAAGAGTTGGGTTGCTGCCAATGCTAAGTTCCTCAGTTCTGACGTGGATTTTATAGACGTGGTGCGATCGCAACTGCGGGCCTACGGCCATAACCAGCCACTGCCCAACTGGCAAACTGCCTACAAAAAAGCCACAGCCGCCAAAACCGCCGAGGAATATCGCCTGCTCTACGTCGCCATGACCCGTGCCAAGCGCCTCCTGTGGCTAGCGGCTGCCCAGCAAGCTCCCTTTCACTGGCAAAACTTTAATTGGCGAGGGTTTTATCAACTGCAGGACAGTCCCCCTTGTCCTTTTATCGAAGACCTTCAGAGAAAGTTAAAGGCCCATGCAGCAGCTACTCCCGGCGATCGCTAAAACTATCGCGCCCCGGTAAGCGTTCCATGGCGGCCAAGACTGCCCGTTCCGCCGCCAGAATATCCCGCTCTGCCCCCCCCAAAAAGAGACGACCAAAGCTGCCCACAGCGGAAATCTGCAAAATATTAATCAGTGCTGCCTTTTCAGCCTCATTCGCTGCCAGTGCCGCATAGGCTGCCGGTTCCACCTCAAAGACATAGAGGGTTTGTCCTGCCAGGATCATGTTGCCCCGGCGGGAGCGGTTAATCAGTTGGGTGTGGTGGGCATCAATGTTGCGAATCACTTGACTCGAAATCACCCGTGGCCGCAAGCAATCCTGGACCCGAGCGCCAATGGCATCTAAAATGGCCTGTCCTGCTGCCCGCACTTCCCCCTGATTGCCCGAATGCACCTCCAGTAGTCCGTAGAGTCGCTCGATGAATAAGACTCCCGGCCGCACCACCGCAGACTTCAGGGCAATATCCAAAAGGCGGTTCACATCAATCCCCGGTGAAATCTCCACCCAAAGGGAGCAGTCCCCCGGCAACGGCAAAAACCCCTGGGCCACGGTTCCCAAATAGGCCGCGTGTTGCGGTTGGATCGAATCGAGATAGACATAACTGCGCAGATCAACGCCCAATGTGGTGGATTCCTAACGCGCCAGTACCCATGATCGCCGAAAATTCCCTAGGACAATAGCCGTTGAAGGCGTGGATCGGTAAAGTCCTCAATACAGACCTCTGCCCCTGCGGCTTGAAGGGTCATTGCCGATTGCGTTGTCAACACTCCCCAGCAGAGCATCCCTGCCCGCACCGCTGCCATAACGCCCGCCACGGCATCCTCAAAGACAAGACAATGCTGCGGCACCACCTGTAACCGCTCCGCCACCAGTAGATAGCATTCTGGATCGGGCTTGCCCCGCTGCACATCCTGCTCCATCACCACCGTATCGAAAAAGTAACCCACCCCTTCACAGGAGAGCACCAATTCCACATTGGCGGCACAGGCGGAGGTGCCCAAGCCCAAGCGGTAGCCTTTTTCCTTGGCACTTTTGAGAAAGGGCAATAACCCCGGCAACAGTTCCAAATGGGGTGCTAGCAGTTCCCGAAAGACCGCCTCTTTCCCCGCGCCCCAACGCTCTATTTCCGCTTCGCTCAGCGATCGCCCTAGAAGTTCTGGCAAGAGTTCCGCATTGCGTTTGCCCCCCATATGCCGCAGGTGTTCTAGGTTGATGTGCTGCCGCAGTTCAGGGGTGCGATCCACATAGACGCGCCAAGCCTCCAGGTGATAGGGCATCGTATGGCAGATGACCCCATCCATGTCGAAAATCAGGGCACGCTGGGAGGGTTCAACGGCGAAAAACTGGGAAAAATTAGCCATTGTGGAAAATTTGGGCATCAGCAAGTGTAGTCTATCGCCTTTTGAGCCTAGGGAGGCTGACCAATTCATCAATGGAATATTGCCGCAGGACAGCCCACAAAATCTCAATTAAAATACGGGCAACCACACCTGCAAAAAATAAGTCAACATCTATAGTAAGAGTATAGTAAGAGTACAGCCCTGTATCTGGGCTATGCCATAGGGTAGGTCAAGGGACGTTGATCCTGTTTAAGAGTGGATTTGACGGTTCTGAGTCGGGTCCATATTTTGGAAAAAGGGCTGTAAATTGGCATACAAAAACACGCCAAAGTGGACGTGTTAAGATGAGTGTTACCAGCACGCAGGAGCCATTAGGGGAAGGGTCATGTTTGAACGCTTTACAGAAAAAGCCATTAAAGTCATCATGCTGGCACAGGAAGAGGCTCGCCGCCTCGGCCACAACTTTGTCGGTACCGAACAAATTCTCCTCGGACTGATTGGTGAAGGTACCGGTGTGGCTGCCAAGGTTCTACGTTCCATGGGCGTGAACCTCAAGGATGCCCGCATCGAAGTGGAAAAAATTATTGGCCGCGGGTCTGGTTTTGTCGCCGTGGAGATTCCCTTTACCCCCCGTGCCAAGCGAGTGTTAGAACTCTCCCTTGAAGAAGCCCGCCAACTGGGTCACAACTACATTGGTACCGAACACCTCCTGTTGGGACTGATTCGCGAAGGGGAAGGGGTTGCCGCCCGCGTCCTTGAAAATTTGGGTGTTGATCTCTCGAAAGTGCGCACTCAAGTGATTCGGATGCTGGGTGAAACCGCAGAAGTGACCGCTGGGGCTAGCCAAGGACGTACCAAAACGCCGACGCTGGACGAATTTGGTGCAAACCTCACCCAGATGGCTATTGAGGGCAAGCTAGATCCCGTGGTGGGTCGGCAAAAAGAAATTGAGCGGGTGATTCAAATTCTGGGTCGTCGCACCAAAAATAACCCCGTGCTGATCGGTGAACCGGGGGTGGGTAAAACCGCGATTGCTGAAGGCCTTGCCCAGCGCATTGCCAACAAAGATGTCCCCGACATTCTTGAAGACAAGCGGGTGGTCACCCTCGATATCGGTCTTTTGGTGGCAGGCACGAAGTACCGGGGTGAATTTGAAGAGCGGCTGAAAAAGATCATGGATGAAATCCGCCAAGCCGGTAACGTGATCTTAGTGATTGACGAGGTGCACACGTTAATTGGGGCTGGGGCGGCTGAGGGTGCCATTGATGCAGCAAATATCCTCAAACCCGCCCTGGCGCGCGGTGAGTTGCAGTGCATTGGGGCCACTACTTTGGATGAGTACCGCAAACACATTGAGCGGGATGCTGCCTTGGAGCGGCGCTTCCAACCGGTAATGGTGGGTGAGCCCTCCGTTGAGGAAACCATTGAGATTCTCTACGGCCTGCGGGAACGCTATGAGAAGCACCACAAACTGAAAATTTCCGATGAAGCCCTTGAGGCGGCAGCGAAGCTGTCCGATCGCTACATTAGCGATCGCTATCTACCCGACAAAGCCATTGACCTCATTGACGAAGCGGGCTCACGGGTGCGCCTGATTAACTCGCAACTACCGCCTGCGGCCAAGGAACTGGATCGCGAATTGCGGCAGGTGCTCAAAGAAAAAGACGATGCCGTGCGGGCCCAAAACTTTGACAAAGCGGGTGAACTGCGCGATCGCGAGATGGAACTAAAAGCGCAAATCCGCGCCATTGCCCAGCAGAAAAAAGCCGAAATCGCCAACGGTGAAGAGGAAACCCCCGTCGTCACCGAAGAGGACATTGCCCACATTGTGGCCTCTTGGACGGGCGTGCCCGTTAGCAAGCTCACCGAAAGCGAGTCGGAAAAACTGCTGCACATGGAGGAGACCTTGCACCAGCGGGTCATTGGCCAAGATGAAGCAGTAAAAGCGATCTCCCGCGCCATTCGCCGTGCCCGTGTCGGTCTCAAAAATCCCAATCGTCCAATTGCCAGCTTTATCTTCTCTGGGCCAACCGGTGTCGGTAAAACCGAGTTAACGAAAGCCTTGGCGGCCTACTTCTTTGGCTCTGAAGAGGCGATGATCCGCTTGGATATGTCCGAATACATGGAGCGGCATACCGTCTCCAAGCTCATCGGTTCGCCCCCCGGCTATGTTGGCTACAACGAGGGCGGTCAGCTCACCGAAGCCGTGCGGCGGCGTCCCTATACGGTGGTGCTCTTCGATGAAATCGAGAAAGCTCACCCCGATGTCTTTAACCTACTGCTGCAAATCCTGGAGGATGGCCGTCTGACTGACTCCAAGGGGCGTACCGTTGACTTCAAGAATACCCTCTTGATCATGACCTCGAACATTGGCTCGAAGGTGATTGAGAAGGGGGCGGCTGGCCTTGGCTTTGAGTTTGGCACTGAGGATGCGGCTGAATCCCAATACAATCGCATTCGCTCCTTGGTGAATGAGGAACTGAAGCAATACTTCCGCCCTGAATTCCTCAACCGCCTTGATGAGATTATTGTCTTCCGTCAATTGACGAAGGACGAAGTCAAGCAAATTGCCGACATTCTCCTCAAGGAAGTGTTCTCGCGCCTCACAGAAAAAGGCATTACCTTGGAGGTGACTGAACGCTTCAAGGAACGGCTCATTGATGAGGGCTACAACCCCAGCTATGGAGCCCGGCCCCTGCGGCGGGCAATTATGCGCCTTTTGGAGGACACCTTGGCTGAGGAAATGCTCTCTGGCCGCATCCGCGAAGGTGACACTGCCCTCATTGATGTGGATGAATCCGGTCAAGTGAAGATCCAAGCTCAACCTCGGCGTGAGCTATTGCCCCAGGCGGTTGAGTAGGGTATTTGCTGCCTATGCCAGATATACCGGCACAGGGTTATGGAGACTCCCTCAACTCCCGAGCCCTGGATCACAATTGGCGCACTATTTATCCCCTAGGTGCTTACCAACTCTCCGGTTTGGCATGGGTCAATCCCCAAGCCCTGTGGTTACGTCAATTGCCCCGTTTACCCTTTTGCCAAGCAACCCTTGGCGCCAACTTTTTGGCCTTGGATCGGGTGCGGGGCTTTATTTTGCTCATTAACGGCGAAAACGACCACAGCGAGATTCTCAATCCCTACGATCTAGAGCCATTTCTTGATGCCCATGGCCTCTGTCTCTATCGCGAGACCCTCTGGTTTTGTCGGGACACATGGCTCTATCGTTGTCATCTCCCTGACTGGCACGTAGAAAAGGTGCTGGAGTGCCGCTATCCCATTTACGGTGTGGCGGTGGATGACACAGGCATCTATGTAGCCTGTCAAAAATCCGGTTACATCCACTGTTTTGATGAGACCGGTCGAGAGCAGTATCGCCTCAGTGCCCCGGGCATTGGCTGTGAAAATTTAGCCCTCAAGGATGGCTATTTGTGGGTGAGCGATCGCCTAGAGCAATCCATCTATTGTCTCGATCGCCAGAGTGGCGGTGTTGAATGGGTGGCCTTGACCCCCTTTGCCCAGCCAACGGCTTTCACCTTTGATGCGACGGGCCAGTTGTGGGTGGCCTATGGCGGTGAAGAACCCTATCTGCGGGATAACCCCAACAACCGCGCAGCCCCCCTCGAAATTGATTATCGCGATATTTGCCTGATTCATCCGCTGCTCTACCACACCCATCGGGAGGAGCATTACACGGTCTCCAATGGCTATCTGATTGAGATGGCCTACGTAGAGGAAATGTCTCCCCTCGATGCGCTGCACCTAGATAACCTAGAATGGCGGATTGCGCTGCCGGCCAATTCCCTACGCCAAAAACTACTGCGGGTCGAACCCGTGGGTACCCCCTTTCGCTTGGAAACGGTGGTGGATCAGCAGGTGGCGGTGTTTGATTTTCCTGAGGTGCGTCCCTATGAAGCCCGCCTTTTTGGTTGGCGGGCTTGGCTAGAAGTGAGAGGTATAAAGTACCATCTTGGCTTTGACGACATTGACGAGACGCTACCGCTGCCGCCGGAATTTGCAGCGCAGTATCTGGTGGATAACGATGAGTTGGCAATGGATCAACCCATTGTCCGAGAGGCGGCACGGGAAGCCGTGGGCACAGAGACCCATATCCTGCGCAAGATGCTCAAGATTCGTAACTATGTGTACGATCGCCTCAGCTATGCTATGCGCCCCACTATTGACACGCCCGATGTGGTTTTGAAGCGGGGAACTGGGTCCTGTGGCGAGTACGTGGGTGTGCTGCTGGCCTTAGCACGATTGAACGGCATTGCCTGCCGTACGG
Organism: Thermosynechococcus sp. NK55a; assembly: GCF_000505665.1. Classification (NCBI taxonomy): domain Bacteria; kingdom Bacillati; phylum Cyanobacteriota; class Cyanophyceae; order Acaryochloridales; family Thermosynechococcaceae; genus Thermosynechococcus; species Thermosynechococcus sp. NK55a. The sequence continues at coordinate 111,837 of NC_023033.1, forward strand.
TGGGTCGCTATAAATGTCCCCCCCATCCTCAAAAGCGCGGTATTCCCCTCCAGCCCACCTACAACCATGTCTGGTTGGAGTTTTATGTGCCGGGGGTGGGCTGGCTGCCCATGGAGTCTAATCCCGATGATGTGGTAGAGCGCGGTCCCTACCCAACGCGGTTCTTTATGGCACTGCCTTGGTACCACGTGGAAGTGGGCAAAGGCATTCGCTTTGAGACCACCAATTATCGCGATCGCGGGCTACGCCTCGGAGATTTAGCCCTCAACCATGTGCGATTTACCATTCACAGTGAACTGTCCCCGGTTATCTAAAAGTTCTAAGGCAAGAGCAATCGCAGGACTCCCAAGGGAGCTGGCTGCCAATCGCCGCGCCAATCCAAAAGCTGTACTAACACCAAGTAGCCAATTCCCAACAGTAGGGAAATAGCACCGGTGGCGATCGCCACCCATTTGCCCGATGATCGTTGAGACATCCTGAGCCTCCTATTCATTTTTGAGTCGCAACACCGCCATAAAGGCCTCTTGGGGCACATCCACCCGCCCGATTGCCTTCATTCGTTTTTTACCCGCTTTTTGTTTTTCTAGGAGCTTGCGTTTGCGGGTCACGTCGCCGCCGTAGCACTTGGCCAAGACATCCTTGCGCAGGGCGGGAATGCTTTCACTGGCAATTACCCGCGAACCAATGGCCGCTTGAATGGGAATTTTGAACTGGTGGCGTGGGATTAGATCCTTGAGTTTGCTAACCAAGGCTCGCCCCACATAGTAGGCCTTATCGCGGTGGACAATGGCCGCTAGGGAATCCACAGGGTCGTTATTGATAAGGATATCCAGTTTCACTAAGTCGTTGGCACGGTAGCCAATGAGGTGATACTCCATACTGGCATAGCCCCGCGATCGCGACTTCATTTCATCGAAAAAGTCCGTCACAATTTCCGCCAAGGGCATTTCATAAACCAAGGTGGTACGCCCTTGGGTGAGGTAGCGCATATCCTTAAAGACGCCCCGGCGCGACTGTGCCAATTCCATGAGGGTGCCTACATAGGTTTCGGGGGTAATCATCTCCAGTTGCACGTAGGGTTCCTCAATTTTTTCGCGGTATTGGGGTTCCGGCAGGAGGCTGGGGTTATCAATCATCAGCACTTCCCCTTTGATCGTGGTGACGCGATAAACCACCGAAGGAGCGGTAATGATTAAATCCAGATTGTATTCCCGCTCTAGCCGCTCTTGGATAATTTCCATGTGCAGCAGCCCCAAAAAGCCACAGCGGAACCCAAAACCCATGGCACTGGAGGTTTCCGGCTCGTAGTGGAGTGAGGCATCATTGAGTTTTAATTTCTCCAGGGCCTCCCGCAGATCCTCAAACTGATCCGCATCCGTGGGAAATAGGCCACAAAAGACCATCGGTTTGGCTTCGGCGTAGCCGGGGAGGGCGTCCTTGGCCGGGTTTTGTGCCAATGTAATCGTGTCGCCGACACGGGCATCGCCAACCGCCTTAATGGCGGCGGCGAGGTAGCCGACTTCCCCGGCATGGAGACTCTCCACAGGTTTTTGGTTGGGGGCAAGCACACCTAGTTCATCAATTTCGTACTCTTTGCCGGAGGCCATCAAGCGAATGCGATCGCCCTTGCGGACCACGCCATCCATGACGCGAAAATAGACAATCACCCCGCGGTAGGCATCGTAGTAGCTATCAAAAATCAGCGCCCGCAGGGGTTGGTCCACCGTATCGCGCGGGGGTGGTACCAAATGCACAATGGATTCCAGAATCTCCTCAATGCCAATCCCTTCCTTAGCAGAGGCTAGAACTGCTTGGGAGCAGTCGAGGCCAATAATCTCTTCAATTTCCGCCTTCACGCGATCGGGTTCAGCTCCCGGCAGATCAATTTTATTGAGAACAGGAATAATCTCTAGATTGTGCTCCAACGCCAGATAGACATTGGCCAGTGTTTGCGCTTCTACCCCTTGGGAGGCATCCACTACCAACAGCGCCCCCTCACAGGCCGCCAGCGATCGCGACACCTCATAGGAAAAATCCACGTGGCCGGGGGTGTCAATCAAATTCAAGATGTACGTTTCGCCATCGCGACTGGTGTAGGTCATGCGGGCGGCCTGCAGCTTAATCGTAATTCCCCGCTCCCGCTCCAGTTCCATATTGTCGAGAAACTGTTCCTTCATTTCACGGGGATCCACCGTGCCCGTAAATTGCAGCAGGCGATCGGCAAGGGTCGATTTGCCGTGATCAATGTGGGCAATGATCGAGAAATTGCGAATGTGGGAAACGGGGACGTCGGTCATACCAGCGAGGGCAACCTTAACAAAATGAAAAACTCCTTTCTTGATTCTAAGGGTCCCTGTCCTATTGTGCTGAGAATTCAGTGGTACGATAGAAATTAACTGCCGGGATGTAGCGCAGCTTGGTAGCGCATCTGCTTTGGGAGCAGAGGGTCGCAGGTTCAAATCCTGTCATCCCGATTGGGAACTGTCAACCTAGAAGATTGTTGCCCATACAATCCTGCGATAGATTAGCCTCAGGGCTTTTGGATACGCATTCATTGATGTTGACGGTTCCACGGACAATTTGCCTTGGATTTTTAGCAGTGATTATGGTGGGGACGCTCCTACTGTGTCTGCCTTGGTCCACCAGTAATGGGCATTGGAATCCCTTCGTTATTGCCCTATTTACAGCCACCTCAGCGGTTTGTGTGACAGGTCACATCATTGTTGATACGGCCACCCATTTTTCCCCCTTTGGCCAACTGGTGATTCTGCTGCTGATTCAAGTGGGCGGTCTGGGGTACATGACGGCCACGACGTTTTTGATTATTTTACTAGGGCGCAAGTTTAACCTACGGCAAAAAATAGCGGTCCAGCAGGCCTTGGATCGGCGGGGCATCCAGGGGGCACGGCAACTGGTGCGCTCGATTTTGGGCTTGACCTTTCTCTTTGAATTGACGGGTGCCTTTTTGCTGTGGCTAATTTTTCGCCAAGACTTTAGGGAGCCACAGGCCCTGTGGCTTGCGGTGTTTCACAGTATCAGTGCTTGGAATAATGCCGGGTTTAGCCTCTTTAGCAACAGTTTAATGGGGTATCAAACCTCAGTGCCCTTGAATTTGGTGATTTCCCTACTGATTATTTTTGGTGGTATTGGCTATGAGGTCATCTTTGAGTTCTACCTTTGGCTGCGGGAGCATCTGCGCTACTGGGGCAAACCCGCCTACTTGATCCGCAAAGCCAGCCAGATGACGTTTAGCCTCAATTTCAAAATTGTGACAAGTACAACAGTGATTCTCCTAATTTTGGGAACAGTCATGCTCTTCCTGACGGAGATGCGATCGCCCGAGCGATTTGGTCTTTTTTCCTGGGATCAGAAGCTCCTCTTGGCGTGGTTTCAGTCGGTTACAGCGCGCACAGCGGGCTTTAATACGGTCAACATTGGGGAATTCAATAATAGCGGGCTATTTATTATGATTGCCCTGATGTTTATTGGCGGCAGCCCCGGTGGCACGGCAGGGGGCATTAAAACAACTACGTTACGGATTCTGGCAGGGATTACCAAGTCGGCGCTCCAAGGGAAAGAGGTGGTACTGCTCTACCGCCGTCAAGTGCCCCCCTCCCTCATCATGAAAGCCGTCGCCGTCGCCTTTGGCTCAATGTTTACGGTGCTGGTTTCAACCACCCTGATTGCGATCGCTGACCCGGAAGAGAATTTCATCAATATCCTCTTTGAAACTGTTTCTGCCTTTGCCACCGTTGGGCTTTCCACCGGTATTACCAGTGATCTAAGCATCTTTTCTAAGTTAGTCTTGATTGTAACAATGTATGCCGGCCGGGTGGGTATCCTGCTACTGATGGCGGCAATTATCGGTGATCCCCAGCCTTCTAACGTTCAATATCCCGAGGAAAATCTGCTGGTGGGTTAGGGGGCGGCGTACTCGGCAATCGCAGCAGCCATCTCTTGGGTGCCTACGGGTTCTTTGCCTGGCGCCGCCAAATCATAGGTGACAAAGCGCCCCTCAGCAATTACTTTTGCCACAGCCCCTTGCAGACGCTGGGCTGCCTCCATTTCACCCAGGTGTTGCAGCATCAATACCCCTGAGAGAATCAAGGCCGTGGGATTGGCTTTGTTTTGACCCGCGTATTTGGGGGCTGAACCGTGAATCGCCTCAAAAACCGCATATTCATCGCCAATATTGGCGCCGGGAGCCACCCCCAGACCGCCAATCATCCCTGCACAAAGGTCTGAAAGAATATCGCCGTAGAGGTTTGGCATCACCATCACATCGTAGAGTTCGGGTTTCTGCATCAACTGCATGCACATGTTATCGACGATGCGATCTTCAAAGGCAATATCGGGGTAGCGGGTGGCAATTTCGCGGGCGCGCTCAAGGAAGAGGCCATCGGTAAATTTCATGATGTTGGCCTTGTGAACAGCTGTCACTTTCTTGCGGCCGTTGGCCTTGGCATATTTGAAGGCAAACTCAAGGATGCGATCGCTCCCTAGGACGGAAATGGGCTTGACACCAATGGCTGCATCCTCCCGAATTGGCTTGCCCGATAGATCACTTAAAAAGGCGCGGGCTTTAGCTGCTGCGGGACTGGTGTATTCAAACTCAATCCCGGCGTAGAGGTCTTCGGTATTCTCGCGAACAATGACGAGGTCAATGTTTTGAAAATAGCTTTTCACCCCCACAATGGATTTAGCAGGCCGTAGGTTCGCATACAGATTGAGCCGCTTGCGGATCTCGACATTGACAGAACGAAAGCCTGTACCCACGGGGGTGGTAATCGGGCCTTTGATGGCAGTTTTCGTACTTTTGATGGCCTCGAGAACCTGTTCGGGCAAGGGAGTACCGTAGCGTTCCATCATATCCACGCCGGCATCCACCACTACCCAGTCAATTTTGACGCCGGTGGCATCAATGGCGGTGCGAGCTGCAGCGGCAACCTCAGGACCAATACCGTCGCCGCGAATTAAGGTGACAGCGTGGGACACGAATTTTCTCTCCCTATGCAGAACTTCAATCCAGAGATACCAAAAGGGTAGGATGCAGCTAAATGAGCTTCACGGTACGTAGGGTGTGAAACAAAATCGTCGCCAGGGCGATCGCACCAGCAACAATGACAAAGTACAAAACGACTCCCATTCTGTTTCTCCTCAAGTTGCAATAATTGCTCCTAGGATGAAGAGCACCCTAGGCTGTGCCTACAAAACTAACATCACTAAATCGTTTTTGCGCCTCACTGACGGGACGATCTTTGCCCTCCTCTTGCCAGTAGTTAATGATTTCGGTGGCACGGTTGAGGAGTTCAATGCGCTCGGCTTCCGTAATCCAAGATTTCTTCTCTAACTCCGCCTTGAGGAGTTCCCAAGCGTCGGTGCGCGGCCAAAAGAAGTAGGAGGTGAGGGGGCTTGTCCCTTTGCCAACAATTTGATCGACAGCGATCGCCACGTCTTTCTCTAACCAAAGCACTCTTAGGGTAAAACGGGACAACTCTAACCTCCTAGAACTGATTTTTCACAAAAGACCATCCTCTATAATAACCAATCAGACCAACTGCATACAAGTTTCTGGAGAGCCACAGTTGAGTACCCCCTGTGCCTGTGTCTTTTTTGATATTGACGGGGTGATTCGCGACGTCAGTCGTTCCTATCGCCGTGCCCTAGCGGATACCGTTGAGCATTTTACGGGGGGTGCCTATCGTCCCAGTCAAAAGGAAATTGACGACCTCAAGGCGGAAGGCTGCTGGAATAACGACTGGGAAGGATCCCGCGAACTCATTTATCGCTACTTTGAACGTCAAGGAAAACCCCGTTCCCAAGTGCCCTTGGACTACAAACGCTTGGTGATCTTTTTTGAAGAGCGCTATAGCGGTGAAAATTGGTCAGGCTATATTCAAGATGAGCCCCTACTGGTGGATGTTGCCTATTTTCAGAGCCTCGATCAAGCCCAGATCCACTGGGGGTTTGTCAGTGGTGCCACGCGGGACTCGGCAGAATATGTCCTGAAACACCGTTTGGGTTTGGATCAGCCCCTGTTGATCGCCATGGAAGATGCCCCCGGCAAGCCTGACCCCACAGGACTCTGCATGGCCTACCGTCAGGCCAGTGATCAAGAAACGATTCCCGCCTTTTATGTGGGGGATACCGTGGCGGATATGCAAACCGTTGTCAATGCTCGCAAAGAACAAGCAACAACGCCGTGGATTGCCCTCGGAGTGATTCCTCCCCATGTCAAGCCCGAAGATCGGCGACGCTATGGCGATCGCCTGCGCTCAGCGGGAGCCAGTGCAGTCTTTGAACGCACCCGCGACATTACCCCAACGGTGGTGGCAGCGTTCTTAGGGCAATTGGCTGCCCACGACTCAAACTGCGGGCAATAAGATCGCAGCGTTCATTCCCGACATCGCCGCTATGGCCGCGTACATGGCGCCATTGGACTAAGGGATCATTGAGGGCATCTAACTCCTGCCACAGGTCTTGGTTGAGAACCGGCTTTTTGGCGGCTGTTTTCCAGCCCCGCCGTTTCCAGTTGTGGATCCACTCAGTAATTCCCTTGAGGACATACTCGCTGTCGGTGTAAAGGGCGATCGCGCGCCCAGGCGCCAGTTGGTGCCATGCCTTGAGGGCTTCAATAGCAGCCTGTAATTCCATGCGATTATTCGTAGTGGCCGGGTGGTGTCCTCCAAGCTCCTGCACAGAGCCATCGGTAAAGTAAATAACCACGCCCCACCCCCCGGTCCTGGATTGCCTTCACAGGCACCATCGGTATAGATGGCACGAATATAGGTCATGGGTCTCTAGATTCCCCAAATACTAAAAAAGGGTGGCCAGAACACCACCCTGCAAACAAATGGATACCAAAGATTACTTGATGCTGACTTTGGCGCCGGCTTCCTCGAGTTCTTTCTTGGCGGCTTCGGCGTCTTCTTTGGTAGCACCTTCTTTCACGGGTTTGGGTGTGGATTCCACCACTTCCTTGGCTTCCTTGAGACCCAAGCCCGTCAAAGAGCGCACCACTTTGAGCACAGCAATCTTCTTGTCGGCGGGGACTTCTTCAAGAATGACATCAAAGGCGGTTTTCTCTTCGACTTCTTCTGCGGGAGCAGCCGCAGCACCAGCGACGGGCGCGGCCACCATCATCCCACCGACGGGCGCAGCGGCACTGACGCCAAAGGTCTCTTCAATTTGCTTGACCAGCTCGGCCGCTTCCAACAGGGTCAAGGATTTCAACTTTTCGAGAATTTCATCGGTTGCAGCAGACATTGTAAACTCCTATCGTTTCAAAGTTGGAAAACAAGAACAGGTGGCTTCCCGAGGGAAACCGAAAACAGGATCGATCTATTCCGCACCTTTGTCGGCGATCGCCTGCGTTGCCCGCGCCAAGGAAGCAGGAACTTCCTTGATGCCAATGGCAATCTTCGCTGTGACGGCATTGAGGGCACCGGCAATCTGGGCCATGAGTTGTTCTTTTGAGGGCAGATCACCAATGGCCTTCACTTGCGCTTCGTCAAGGGCACGTCCCTCCATGACCCCACCGCGGAGGGTGGTTTTCTTTGTGGCCTTCTGGAATTCTTGGTAGGCCTTAATTGCGCCTCCAATGTCCTCCTTGACCAAGAGGAACGCTGACGGTCCCTTGAGGAATTGGGTCATGGGTTGCCAAGTGTCACTTTCTTTGACCGCCAATTCCATCAGCGTATTTTTCGTAACCTTGCAACTGGCATTGCACTTGCGCAAGCGTTGCCGCAAATCCTTCATCTCGGCATCGGTGAGACCCTGGTAGTCAATCACCAATGCCATTTGTGACTCCCTCAGGCGTTCCTTGAGCTCCGCCACAATTTCTTTTTGTTTGCTAGCGTGCGTCCCACGCGCATCACCTCCTCTAGTCAGTGAAAGAAAAACCCCAGCAGTGGTGCCGGGGCGATCGCCCAATCGCAACGGATGGACTTCGCAAACCTCGGCAGGAAGATTATGTCTCAGCCAGACCCCTGCGGTCTTCGGTTTTAGTCTTGAGTTGTCAAGTATTGGGCAATAGGCAAGTCCTCCTTAGACGGCTTCGGCCAGTTTTAGCTCCCGCAGAGCATTAATGTCCACCTGAATGCTCGGCCCCATTGTCGCCGCCACATAGACACTGCGCCAGTAGCGCCCCTTGGCACCACTCGGGCGGTTGCGGTCAATGCTTTCTTGCAGTGCCTTGAGGTTAACGAGCAGGTCTTCGGCGCTGAAGCTGGCTTTGCCAAAGAGCACATGGACAATCCCGGTGCGATCGGCGCGGAATTCCACTTTCCCCGCTTTGAACTCCTGAATTGCTTGGGGCAAGTCAAAAGTCACCGTACCCGCCTTGGGGGAGGGCATGAGCCCCCGCGGACCCAGAATCCGACCCACTTTGGCCACTTGGGGCATCATATCGGGGGTGGCAATGAGGAGGTCAAAGTCCATCCGCCCCTTTTGAATTTCGTCAATCAGCTCCTCTGAGCCCACAAGGTCGGCACCGGCGGCACTGGCTTCGGTCACTTTTTCACCACGGGCAATCACCGCCACGCGAATGGTTTGACCGGTGCCCTTAGGGAGCGCCACGGTAGTACGCAATTGTTGATCTGTATATTTCGGATCAATGCCCAAGCGGATGTGGGCCTCGGCCGATTCAGGAAATTTGGCTGTGGCCGTTTCCTTGAGCAATTGTAAGGCCTCAAGGGGAGCGTAGGGACGATCCTCCACCTTGGCATAGAGTTCGCGCAGTCGTCGCGAGAGTTTACGCATCAGAATTTACCTCCACGGGGTACCAACGAAACAAAGTTTCTCCCCCAACACAACAAAGGGCTCAATAGGAACACACTCAGAAAGCTTTAGTCGGTAATGGTCACGCCCATATTGCGGGCCGTGCCTTCGATAATCCGCATGGCCGCTTCAATATCGTTGGCATTGAGATCTGGCATTTTCTTCTCAGCAATTTCCCGCAGTTGGGCACGGGTGATGCTGCCCACTTTTTTCTTGTTGGGTTCGCCGGAGCCCTTTTCAATGCCAGCGGCTTTTTGAATCAGTACGGAAGCGGGTGGGGTTTTGAGAACAAAGGTGAAACTGCGATCTTCATAGACTGAAATTTCAACGGGAACCACCATCCCCACTTGATCGGCGGTGCGAGCATTGTACTCTTTGCAGAACATCATGATGTTCACACCGTGCTGACCAAGGGCTGGGCCAATGGGGGGAGCAGGGTTGGCTTTACCTGCTTGAATGGCAAGTTTAATAACTGCGACGACCTTTTTCGCCATAGTAAGTTCGCGTCCTAATCTACTTTTTCCACTTGAGTGACTTCGAGTTCGACCGGTGTTTCGCGGCCAAAAATCGAGAGTAATGCTTTCAGTTTGCTGCGCTCAGCACTGACTTCAATGACCTCTCCCTCAAAGTCCTTAAAGGGACCATTGAGAACTTTGATCCTATCACCACTGTTGAGATCAATGCGGTGAACCGGTTCTTGTTCTTGGGCTTTGCGGAAGATGCGCTCCACTTCGGCTGGACTCAGGGGCATAGGCTTGACGTGACCGCGTCCCCGGCCTGTACTGCGGCGCTGCTCGGCACCGACAAAGTTAATCACATTGGGGGTGTTTTTAATCACCTGCCAAGCTTCATCATCAATTTGCCATTCGCCGGTTTCGGGAGATTGCTGGGCCCGTACTTGGACAAGCACATAACCGGGAAAAACTTTTTCCTCAATGGTTTGCCGCGAGCCATCTTTTTTGATTTTGATGACCGGGGTTTGGGGAATTTCAATGCGAAAGATGCGATCGGCCACATCCAGCGTATGGAGCCGCTGCTCGATGGTGCTTTTCACTTTTTTTTCGCAGCCAGAGGCGACTTGGACGGCATACCAAAATCGTTTGACCTTACCAGCTTGCTCCTCTTCGGACACTTCAACGGTATCGTCAAGAGGATCGCTTAGATCAGAATGATCAGTAAATTCACTCACCATAGGCGCGTACTCGTAGAAATCTTTGGCTGTCTAAAAAATCAGTGTGGCCAGCCAACGAAAGAGTTCATCCACTAGGTAGATGACAGCAGCGGAAAGGGAAACAATGAGAATGACTGCGGCAGATTCGCCAATCAGGCGTTGGCGATCGGGCCACACCACTTTGCTGAGTTCTTCCTTGGTTTCGCGGAAAAACTCGGTTAGATTAAAGCCACTAGTGGGCTTTTCGCCTTCGGTACTCTTGCTCACGGCGGCACTCCATTGGGGCGGGGCAGCCCGTTGCTACCCGTTTAATTCAGCGCGATTTATCATCATAGCAGGTTTCTTCTCTTTAGGAAATCCCCATGTTTGACTGCTTGCGATCGCGCACCCTCACAACGGCTATGGGTGAGGTGGCCTACGTGACGAATGATTTCAGCCCGGCGAACCCTGCCCGGCCGCCTCTATTTTTTTGGCATGGCTTTGGCGGTGGCTCGAGCCGCTATGAGTGGTCGGCGGTTTATCCAGCCTTTGCAGCCGAGTATTCCCTTTTTGCTTTGGATTTGCCCGGTTGGGGAGCCTCTGAGCATCGCGATCAACCCTATACGGTGGCGGCCTATGTGGATCACTTGCTGGAGTGCCTTGGCCAATTGACGGCAGAACCGGCGGTGGTGATCACGTCTTCACTGACGGCAGCCTTTGCCATCCAGGGGGCGATCGCCCATCCCCAACGCTTCCGTGGCCTCATTCTCACCTGCCCAACGGGTTTGAGTGATTTTGGCCAAGATTACCGCCAAACTCCCCTTGCCCAGATTGCACGCCAACCCTATGTGGATATAGTCTTTTATCGCCTTGGCGTGGCCAATTCCCTGAGTGTGCAATCCTTTATGGCTCATCAGCAGTTTGCCCGACCTAGCCGCATCAGCCCCGAAATGGTTGCCACCTATACCCAAGTGGCACAGTCACCGGGGGCAGAGTTTGCGGCACTGGCTTTTGTGCGCGGTGATCTCTGCTGCGATCTCAGTCGCTTCTTGCCCCATTTGACGGTGCCGACCTATATTGTTTGGGGAGAGCAGGCAAAACTCCCTCCTCTGAGGGTAGGTCAACGCTTGGCACAGTTAAACCGGGAGGCGATTCGTGCCTTTGATGTGATTCCAGAGGTGGGACTAACGCCCCAGCTGGAGTGCCCGGCGGTGATGATTGGCTGCATCGATCGCTATCTGAGCCAATTGAGGTAACTGCTCCCCGCTGGGGCACTTTGAATTTTGGATACCACTGCCCTCAATACCTGAATTGCCCTAGGGAAGGAAACCTAGGGCCGACGCTGGGCATTAGCAGTGGCGGGTAGGGTGGTGCCATAGACACGGGGGCGATCGCCCTGGGCCAATTGGGTGCTGCCTTGGGTATCCACTGCCCAAATCGTAACTTTGGGATTCCCCATTGTTTGGGTTTGAAAGAGCACCCGTTGCGGATCCGTTGTGCTCCAGCCGAGGAGGGTGGCAAAGTCGTATTCCTCAGCGGTAGGATAAACTGTGGCCACATGACCCACCCCCGCCTGCCAAATCCATGCGCCGTCGCTTATTAAATCCGTGGCAAAGAGCCCACCGACCTGTCGCACCAAAAGACGATTGCCCGTTGCTGACCAACCGACAGGAACCAGCACCGCAATCAGACCTTGGCCTGGGGGCACCTCTGCCAAAAATTCAGGCGGCATTTCCTTGAGACTTTCAATCTGCTGTTGGCTGCCGCTCTGGCGATCGCGAATTTCAAGAACGCTCACCAGTTGTTGCCGTTGCGCCTCGGGATCAGCCCTAAAGTAGAGGGTGGCCTGTGCTACATAGCGGCCATCGGGAGAGAGATATTGGGGGGTCTGTTGTGTGAAGCGGAGGGGTTTCTTGGCTTTTACAGCGGCAGCGTGGCCGTCCTCAATCCATTTCCAAGGGAGCGGGAAGGAACTCTGGAGGGGATCCGCCACAACAGTTTCTACAGGTTGATCGGGGGCAGGGGGTCGTTGGGATTGGGCAAGCATCACTGGGGCGATCGCGAGGGCGGTCAGTATCCCACAGACTGAGGAGAGCAAAAAGCCCCGCCAGGGCTCAAATCGGGTTACCATGAGGTCACTCCCCTTAAATAAAATTTTTTATTGACAGTTTGGTTAAATGAATGACGACGGCTCCTCACACCTCCAGCATAGCAATTGGCCTAGGCCGATCGCCAGCAAATTAACGAATTTTTATGGCCTTGACAAAATTAATCAAAGAATCTCGTAACTATTTACATTCACTGGCAGTCATCGAGATTCATTCCCAGTGGTTTCCCCTCACCTCCCCCTCCCTCAAAGATGCAGGGACGACTCCCTATGCCGTGAATGTTAAAGGTCATCTGGCGTGGCCCAAGGGTCGGCACTCCCTGTGGTTGGGGCAGCGGATCAGTGTACCGGCGATGGTTCAAGGCTATAGCGTGGCGGGCTTAACTCTACGCCTTGATCTCACGTGGTGGGCAGATCAGGCCACGGTGTATGTCAATGGCCAGGCGATGCATCGGGGGGATTTATTCGATCATTCGGTGAGTCTTTGCCTAGGGGAAGCCGTAACCCCTGGCCAAGCCTGGGATGTGGTGTTGCATCTCATCAGTCCCAGCCACGATGACGGTGCTTTGGTGAGATCCTGCCTGCGGTTTGAATCGTCCACGGGAGTTGACCCCGACTTTGTTGCCGCTGAGTTGAACATTTTGGAGATTTTTGGTGACACCCTCAACTTAGAACCCCTTGAACTGCTGCTGAAGGAAATTCTAGAAAGTCAAGGGCAGCGCCCCGTTTTAGATCCGTTGCTGGCGGAGATTCATGACAGAATGCTGGCGATCGCCACCCCTTTACGGGAGTTCACTATCCATCTGTGTGGCCATGCCCATTTAGACTTGGCGTGGCTCTGGCCAATCGCAGAAACATGGCAAGTGGCACAGTCCACTTTTCAATCCGTCTTGGGGCTCAAGAAACGCTACCCTGAGCTGACCTTTACCCACTCCACCCCAGCTTTGTATGCCCATTTACAAACCCATGCCCCGGAACTCTTTGGGCAAATTCAGGCAGCCGTTGCCGCCGGTTGGTGGGATGTGGCAGCGGGTCTTTGGGTGGAACCGGAGCTCAATCTCATTAATGCCGAGTCCATTGCCCGTCAAATTCTCTATGGGCAGCAGTACGTGCAGCAGGTCTTTGGTGACATTAGCCCCATTGCTTGGTTGCCCGATACCTTTGGCTTTCCGGAACGCTTGCCCAGTTTCTTGGCCCAAGGGGGGATTCGCTACTTTGTCACCCAAAAATTGCGCTGGAATGACACCACCCGCTTTCCCCACGGTTGGTTTGTCTGGCGGGATGTGGCGGGGGCTGAGATCAATGCCCTGATGTCAGCGCCCATTGGCGAGGGGATTGATCCAGTGAAAATGGCGACCTACGCCCAACAGTGGTGGCAACAAACGGGATCGCGGCGCAGCCTCTGGCTCCCCGGTGTTGGGGATCATGGCGGTGGACCAACGGCGGAAATGTTGGAACGGGTGCGACGCTGGCAACGCCTTGACGGCCTTGGGCCGCAGTGGCAATGGACAACCCTGCGGCAGTATTTGGAACAGTTGAGCCAAGAAACACCGCCGACCACTCAGTGGCAGGGGGAACTGTATTTAGAATTCCATCGCGGTTGCTACACCAGTCATGGTGATCAAAAGGCTGCCCACGATCGCGCCCAACGGCAACTGCAAGAGGCAGAGCGCTGGTGTGCCCTCGCCGCAATTACGACTGCTTTTTCCTACCCCAGGGAAGAACTCAAAACCTGTTGGCAACAACTGCTCTTTAACCAGTTCCACGACATTCTGCCTGGCTCCTCAATTCCTGAGGTCTATGCTGAGGTCAATCCGACATGGCAGCAGCTTCTGAAAACCACAGAAACATTACTGGCTGCGGCCCAAACCGCTCTGTGTGCGTCGATAGACTACGGCACCCCCCCCGTGGCAGGGGCAATTCCTGTGGTTATTTTCAATAGTGGGGTGGGCGATCGCGCCGGGGTTGTCCACATTGATTTGGCGCAGCTACCGCCGGAGATCCCCTCTTGGCGGGTGTATTGTCCACGGGGTAACTACGATTTACCAGCCCAGTTGAATACTCCCCAGGGGTGTCTGACCTTTCGTACCCCTGAGGTGCCGGGAATTGGCTACACACTCCTGTGGCTCTGCCCGCGATCGCGCCCTGACCCCTTACCCACCCCGCCCTTGGGCTATGTCTTGGAAAATAGCTATCTTCACGTTGAGATTGATCCGACAACGGGGGAAATCACCAACCTCTACGACAAGTTGAATCATCGTCCCTGTTTGGGCGAGCGCGGCAATCAACTGCAATTTTTCCGTGATCAGGGGCAGTACTGGGATGCCTGGAACATTGATCCCAACTATGGGCAGCACCGCCTGGCGGGCGCGATCTTAGAGTCAATTGAATGGGTGACGTGGCATCAACTGGAGCAACGCCTACGGGTAAGGTGGCGCTTTCAGTCCTCAGGGATTCAGCAGGAATATGTGTTGCAGTATCAAACCCCCTGGCTGCGCATTGATACGGTAATTGACTGGCAGGAGGAACATATTCTCCTCAAGGCAGCTTTTCCCTTGGCAATCAGTGCTGAGCAGATCACCTGTGAAACTCCCGGCGGCGTTACGGTGCGCCCGACACTCCCGAATCCGCACCTCAGTCCCCATGAACAAACCAAATGGGAGGTGCCCTTTCTCACCTGGGTGGATTTGAGTACGCCAGAGTATGGGGTGAGTCTTTTCAGCAACTGCAAGCACGGGCTTGATGCCCAAGCCAATCAACTGCGCTTGACCCTCTTGCGATCCCCCACATGGCCTGATCCGACGAGCGATCGCGGTCAGCACCGCTTTAGCTATGGCGTGTTTCCCCACAGGGGGTCATGGCAGGCGGCGGCTGTCTCCCAATGGGCGGCTCAGTTTCATCATCCCCTCAGGAGCGCGATCTGCCACGGTGCAGCGAAGCTGTTTGGTCACTCTCCAGGAACCTTACCCGCCCACGCCCATCTGCTCCATTGGTCGGAGGCTAGCATTCAATGCCTTGCTCTCAAGGAGGCTGAAGATGGAGAGGGCTGGCAATTGCGAGTGGCAGAGGTCACTGGGGAAGGGGGCACCTTGGAACTGCACTCAACCCTCATCCCATGGCAGATCAAAGGCGGCCAAACCCTCCTGGAGAGGTCCACAGACCGTGGAGACCGAATGACCCTGGAGCCATGGGAAGTGGTAACCCTGCGGCTGGAAACTTAGAAGGGCACCTCGTCCAAGTTGATATCCCCGGCTTCAGGTTCAGGGGGTGGGGAGGCCACCCTGGGTGTCACGGGTACGGTGGCGGCGGGCTGTGCAGGGTGGTCCACAATGTTGCCCTCAACTGTGTAGAAACGGCTCACCACTAACTCGGCGCGTTTTTCTTTGAAGCCCTCGGGGCGGTCAATGGTGTCCATTTTTAGCCGACCTTCTAAAATCAGGCGATCGCCTACCTTGCATTCTGCGTGCATTTTTTGTCCCAAATTCCCCCAAGCAACTGTTCGCAAACTCATGGGTGGTTCTTCACTGCGAAGGCTGGCAAACTGCACCACCATCGTCGCCACTGCCATTTGATTTTCTTGGGTGTAGCGCAGTTCTGGGGCTTGGATCACTTCCGCAAAGAGGACGCAACTATTCATCTGTGGGCTTCCAACAGCTCATGTTCTTTCCAGTATAGTCCCAATGGCTGCCGCAACAAGGCCACAAGATGAACAGTGCAACTCTGGGGTTTTTCTCAGCACAGATGGCTGTGGCCAATTGTATCTTCTTATACTACCATATAGTTAATTAAATAAATTTGTAGAGGATACAGTCATGGCACGGGTGGTTGTCCTTGGGGCGGGCATTGGTGGATTGCCCACAGCCTACGAATTGAAACATCGTTTCGGCGATCGCCATGAAGTGATCTTGGTCTCTGATGTGGATCGCTTTACGTTTATCCCAGGATTAGTGGCGGTTGCCCTCGGATACAATTCCCTCGAACACCTGCAAGTGCCCCTAGAGAGGGTCAGCCGGCGCCATCGGCTGAGATGGGTGCAAGGGAAAGTTCAGCGGCTTGCCCCTGAGGAAAAGAAAATTTACTTGCCTGAACAAACCCTTGACTACGACTATTTGGTGATTGCCACAGGGGCAGAACTGGCACTTGATACGATTCCCGGGCTCGGTATTTACAGCCATTCCGTGTGTACTCCCGCCCACGCAGTAGCTGCCCAGAGAGCATGGCAAGAATTCCTCAAAGAGCCAGGGGACTTAGTTGTGGGTGCCGCTCCCGGCGCCAGTTGCTTTGGGCCTGCCTATGAATTTCTCTTTTTGGCAGAGCAGGCCCTGCGGCGTCATGGATTGCGCGATCAGGTCAAGATCACCTTCATTACCCCTGAACCCTACGTTGGCCACTTGGGAATTGGTGGGTTGGCCAATGGCGATCAACTCACCCGCAACCTGATAGAGAAACGGGGCATTGAAACAATTACCAACGCTGAGATAACTGCTATCGAGCCGCATCGAATCCTGCTGCGGGATGGACAGGTGATCCCCTTTGGCTACAGTATGATTTTGCCACCTTTTCGCGGAGTGGCCTTTGTGCGCGCCTCTGGCCTTGGCAATGAGAAGGGGTTTTTGCCCTTGCTGCCCACCCTACAGCATCCCAACTTTCCTGAAATCTATGGGGTGGGCATCAGTGTTCACTTTCCACCTTTAGAAGTGACCCCTGTGCCTATGGGAGTGCCCAAAACCGGTCAAATGACGGAGGAGATGGCGATCGCTGCGAGCCACAACATTGCCGTTGCCCTTGGGGAATTAGCGGCTGACCCTGTGGTCCCGACACTGGATGCCCTATGTTTTGCTGACTTTGGCAATACCGGTATTGCCTATATTGCCGCTCCGGTCATTCCGGAACCCCCTGGGGGGAACCGCCGCTTGGCCTACGCCATTCAAGGATTGTGGGTCAGTTGGGTCAAGGCCGCCTTTGAACGCTACTTCCTGCTGAAAATGTGGTGGGGACTGAGTGTCCCTTGGTTTGAACAGTGGGGACTGCGGCTATTCTTTGGCCTTTCCCTTGTGCGTCCCCTGCAACCCACGGTGTTTCCAGAGCAGCAACCCATCATAAAAGTTTGACAGACAAACATTGACAAAATTTAATAAAGGAGTAACTTCTATGGTGCGCATCTTTCTCATGGCTCTGTTGATGGCGTCCCTATGGATCCAGGCTTCCCCGCCCACCTTGGCCAGTGTGAATCCTGATGAGCTGGGGAAAGTGGTCACAGCCATTGAACAGTTGGATCAAATGCGCATTGGCCTTGCCTCTACCCTAGAAGGGGGTACTGGCGAACCGACCCTTGACACCTTTAAGGCCGTCTGTGCCCCCGTGGGCAAGCAAGCCAAGGAAATTGCTGCTGCCAATGGCTGGCAAGTGCGTCAAGTGGCCCTCAAGTATCGCAACCCCAACCATGCCCCGCGCACAGCCCTGGAAGTGCAAGCCTTCAATCAGTTTGATAACAACCGCCAACTGCAAGCCTTTTGGCAAACTGATAACGAAGGGGTGCACTACTTCCGTCGCATTGATGTCCAAGCCAGTTGCCTTGCCTGCCATGGCGCTAAAAATCGCCGTCCTGCCTTTATTCAGGAAAAATATCCCAGCGATCGCGCCTATGGCTTCCGTGTTGGCGATCTGCGGGGCATTTACGCTGTAACGATTCCGCAAATTCAGCAGGCACTCCAAACCTCACCCTAAGGAGGTCCTCCCATGGCCCGTTGGGAACGTTGTTTACTTTTGATTCTGTTAGTCATTCCCCTGTGGCTGGCGGTGTCCCCCAGTAGCGATGCCATGATTCGCACCATTGAAGAGGCTCCCAACCAAGTGGTGGTGCAGTCGCGGCATTCGTTGCGCGATAATCATGGCTTTACGTGGCAGGTGATTCTCTTTTCGCGTCCCGACCAGTTGCAGTTGCGCTTGGTGGGGTTTCCAGAGCAGTACCATTTTCGCCATCCCGATCCCTTGGTGTTGATCACGTCCAGCGGTCAAACCCTCACAGCTGCGGATGACTTTCCCAAGGCAGACACCGTTGCCAATGTAGGACAGTTTGATCTGTTGCCCCTTGCCTCGCAACTGCCGAGGAGTGAGCCCTTGGTTCTGCGTCCACCCCTAGAGGAGCAGGGGATTGAGATTGCTGTTCCTGCCGCTGTGGTCATTGAGTGGCACGCCCTGATGGCGGAAGTTTAGGAACGGGTGGCAATGGGCGTTGGTGTTCCGAGGGCAAGGAGCAGGGCTTGGGCTTTGCTCAGGGATTCTTGCCATTCCCGTTCTGGATCGCTGTCGGCCACAATACCGGCACCTACTTGTCCCCAGGTTTTCTGGCGATCGCGCCCCACCAAGAGGGTACGGATGAGGATATTCAAGTCCAGATGCCCTCGCTGATCCCAGTAGCCACAGGAACCGTAGAACAAATTGCGGGGAAAGGGTTCAAGAGCTGCCAAAATCTCCATGCAGCGCACCTTGGGACAGCCGGTAATGGTGCCACCGGGAAAGAGGGCACGGATCACATCCACGGGGGATCTCCTCGGCTGTAACTTGCCGCGCACATTGCTCACGAGGTGCATCACATGGCTGTAGTACTCCAAACTGAGGAGTTCATCCACCACCACACTGCCCCATTGGCAGATTCGCCCCAAGTCGTTGCGCTCTAAATCCACAAGCATAATGTGTTCTGCCTGTTCCTTGGTATTGCTGCGGAGTTCCTCGGCGTGGGCGCGATCGGCCGCAGGGGTTTGGCCGCGGGGACGGGTACCGGCAATGGGTCGTGTTTGCACCCAATCTCCCTGAACCTGCACCAAGCGTTCCGGTGAGCAACTGACAATGTAGCCCCAAGGGGTTTGCCAAAAGCTGGCAAAGGGAGAGGGGTTAATCTGCTGTAGCCGCAGGTATTGTTGCCACGGATCAACGCGGCCATCATGGCAAAAGCGCGCCGACAGATTGGCCTGAAAAATATCGCCAGCGCGGATATGGCGGAGAATTTGCTCAACGGCTGCTTGGTAGGTCTCGGACTGCCAGCCCGCCGCGAGTTCAATGCTGCCGGGGCGATCCGGTAATAAGAGGAACTGCTCAAGGGGGGGATCTTCAAGAGTTTGTTGCAGCGCCGCCAGTTGACTCGCACTCGAAGCCGCCAGATACAGGCGATCCGCCTGATGATCCAAGACAGCAAAGGCTTGAGGCTCATACCAAAAGGCCACTGGAAAAGGGAGCGGATCGGGCTTGGGCGGGGGTAGCGCTTCAATTTCCCATGCCAATTCGTACCCCAGCCATCCCAACCACCCTCCTGCAAAGGGCAGATGGCTGACTTCTTCGGGCACAGCGGTTGCTTGGGGAAATGTTTGTAATGTTGGCAGCACCTCACCGAGGGATAAAACCCACTGGCGATCGCGCCGTGGTGACCCCGCACAAATGGAATAGCGAGCTTGGGGTGTGGGGGCTTGGGCTGGACTTTCCAGTAGGACAGCAATTGGCTCCCTCAAAAACAACTGCTGAAAAATAGCGCGACCCGTGCGCCCACGCAGGGGCAGACAGCGCCAAAGCCACGGCTCACAGGGGCGCATCACGAGTGCTCAACCCCCAACCAACCCAAGCGAATTAACCAAAATAGCCCCAGACCCCCCAAGGCTAACCAATCGCGCCGCTGCAATCGCAGATGGTGCCACGGGTTATCGTAGGTTTCCGGTTCTTGAAAGCCCCGCACTTGCATCGCACAGGCCACCTGTTCTGCCCGCAGGAGTAAATTTTCCAACAGCCGTACCGCTAAGGTGAGCCACAGCTTGATACTGCCTTTAATGCCCACAAGTCGCCAATTGATGGCACGAGTCCGCACCGAGCGGCTCAGGTTTTGCACTTCTTCCAAGACCAAGGGAATAAACCGCAGTGAAAGCGTCAAGGTCAGGGCAATTTCGGCCACCGGCAGCTTAAAGCGTTTCAGGGGCTGCATGAGATTTTCTAAGCCAGCGGTCACTTCCTCAGGAGCGGTGGTGAGCAAAAACAAATGCGTACTGTACAGGAGTGTAAACAGGAGGGTACTCAGGCGGATGCCTAAATCCAGCGATCGCTGGGAGACTTGCAGCTGAATGGGAAACTGACCCACTTGGGCGTGAAATTGCCACAGGATATAGCGGTAACTCGTGGCCGGAACTGTCGCTGCCAAGGGACGGCGGGGTTGATAGGTTACAGCCATCCCATCGGGCATCAAAGCTGTGATCACCAGAATTAAACTACCCACCAGGAGGAGCCACAGCAGTTGCCGCCGCCATACCCGTGCCGGAATTCCCCCTACGAGCGTCAGGAGAATTAAGCTGACCACTAGCCCCAACCGCCAAAAGACATCCGCTAAAATAGGGGCCAACAGAAACGTCATCAACCATGCCAACTTCACCCGTGGATCAAGGCGGTGCAGCCAAGTGATGGGTTGTTCAAGGTATAGCCCTAGGGGGAGCGATCGCAGCAAATCCATGGAAAATCGCTAGTTTTTCTCCAGTTGTCGCCGCAGGGCTTCCAATTCTGGATCGTAGGCAGGGGTGCTACTGGGGGACAGTTGCGGATTGGCTAACTCCGCCTTCAGCCGCGCTAAGTCCTCCTCCACACTGCCCCCTTCTAGGGCAGCAAACTTGGCTTCGAGGGTATCGCTATTGAGTTCAGCCACCGCTTGGGAGCGAGCCTCCAGTTCCTGAACCCGCTCTTCCATGCGCTCAAAGGCGGCCATTGGGGCGTTGATGTTCATACTGCTAAAGGTTTGTTGCAGTTGCTCTGAGGCCTTGGCTGCCCGTGCCCGTGCCACTAGCATTTCTTTGCGGGTTCTCGCTTCAGCAATCTTGCTTTCAAGCTGTTGCATTTGTTTTTTGAGAGCTTCTACTTGGGTCACAGACTGCTCCAGTTGCCCTTTGAGGGCCATGGCTGCATTGAGTGCTGTTTTTTTGCGACTCAAGGCCTCTAGCGCCAGTTGCTCATCCCCATGTTGCAGGGCAATTTTGGCACGGCGTTCCCACTCAGCCGCCTGCTGTTGGTTTTGGTTGAACTGTTGCTCTAACCGCTTTTGGGAGGCGATCGCTTGGGCAACGGCTTGCCGCAGTGTTACCAGATTGTCCTGCATTTCGATCATGGTCTGCTCGAGAATTTTTTCGGGATCTTCAGCAGCACCCACCAGCGCATTGAGCCAACTGCGAACCACACGGCTGACGCGATCAAATAGTCCCACAGCGTTATCTCCCTATTGGTTCCTTATCTATAGCAGTATGCCACTTTCTTCAGATTCTTTGGCCACAAGTCTCAAAAACGCTTGCTGCCCTGGGCTTAAGCTATAGTAAAATCATTGGAATCTTGATCCTAACTTTAGTGATGTCTGCTTCTTCGGGGCGATCTTCAGACTCCTTTGATAAACATGGTTTTCTCAGTCGCTACGCCCCGGCCATTATTAATCAAAATAGAGCCGATCAAATGCTGGCGGACTATGCCAAGGGGCGGCGTGACTTTCGGCGGCTTGATTTGCGTGGCATCACCCTAGAAGACGTGAATTTAGCAGGGGCAAATCTCAGTGGTTCGGATTTAAGCAATGCCACACTCATCAATGTAGATTTGACTGATGCCAAGCTGATTGAGGTTCAGCTGATCAATGCTGAACTCACGGATGTGCAACTGCGCCAGGCGAATCTTAGTCGAGCTAATCTGCGAGGTGCTAAACTCACCCATACTTCCTTGGCCACGGCAACCCTGCGGGGCACAGTCCTCCCCAATGGCCGGTTGTCGGATTAGTTGTCAGATTCGTTGTCGGATTGATCGTGTTGGTTCAAATAGGCTTGCAGCCGTTGCCAAAAGCGCTCCATTTCCGCAGGGGTGCCAATGGTTACCCGGATGCCGCCGGCGATCGCCCGCACAAGGGTGCCCTGACTCCTCAAGGCATCCCACAGGGGCGGGGTGTGTTGGGGTTCGCGCAAGCGGAAAAAGAGGAAATTGGCCACACTTGGCCACACCTGCAGTTGGGGGCATGACTGAAGCCGTGCATAGAGCTGATCTCGCTCCGCTAGCACCGTGGGAATTTCTGCTAGCAGCGCCTGACGATGGTCAAGGGCAACTTGCGCCGCCACTTGAGAAAATGTAGGCAGGTTATAGGGCAGACGAACCTTTTCTAAAACCGCAATCACCTCTGCATTGCCAATGGCATAGCCGACCCGATGCGCCGCCAGTCGAAAGGCCTTGGAAAACGTCCGCAGGATCAACCAGTTAGGATGGGCTGCCAAGTCCCCCACCAGTGTCTTGCCGGAAAATTCAAAATAGGCCTCATCAATCACCACTAAAATATCCTCAGGAAGCTGCCGTAGCCAGTCCACCTCAGCTGCAGTTAGGGGGTTTCCCGTCGGCGAGTTGGGTTGCAGCATAAAGAGAACGCGCACCGGTGGCGCTGCTTGGGCAATGAGGGTATTGGCGGCGGCAATTTGCACTGCAAACGTGTCAGGATCGCGGGTTGCTCGATGGACGGGAATCCCTAGGGTTTGGGCGAGGATCCCGTATATGGAAAATGTTGGTTCTGCCACTAGGATAGAACCGTAGCCCCCAATCGCCGTAGCCAGCAGTATGGAGCGAATCAGCTCATCGGAGCCGTTGCCAACCGCAATTTGGTGTGGGGAAATTTCAGTTGGGCTGTGTTCACTGACGTAGCGGGCGATCGCCTGCCGCAGCGGCCAGTGGTGACTATCGGGATAGCGATGACTGCCTAGGGTGCTGACGTACTGCTGAGCTAACGCCTCCTTAAGGGCAGTGGGCAAATCCCAGGGAAACTCATTGGTATCGAGGTAGTCCAGTTCTAGCGGTAGGGAGTCGCTCGTGGGGGTGGAGTAGGCGCGAAAGTTGCTCAGTTCTGGACGAAGAAACGTCGCCATGCCAAGACAGTATAAAGGGATTCAACTATAATAGCACTGAGCTTTTTGCCCTAATTTGCTGTCAGCCCTGACACTCAATCTCCATCTTTTGACTACGTAGAGGCGAATGTTCCTATGGCGCGTACCGACTTCAAAGATTACTACCAAATCCTCGGGGTCAGCAAAAATGCCACGGAGGCTGAAATTCGGCAGGCCTTTCGCCGCCTTGCTCGCAAATATCACCCGGACTTGAATCCGGGGGATAAAGAGGCAGAAGCTCGTTTTAAGGAAATTAACGAAGCCCACGAAGTTCTTTCAGATCCGCAAAAACGACGCAAATACGATCAATTTGGTCAGTATTGGCAACAGGCCAGTGCAGCGGAGGCGGGTGGCTTTAATGTCAATGTGGGCGATTTTGGCGCTGATTTTAGTCAGTTTGCCAACTTTGAAGACTTTATCAATGAATTGCTGGGGCGATTTGCCACAGGCACAGGGCGTACCCGCACTTGGAGCACGGTTGGGTTTGATACCTCAGGATTTGGCAGTGCCGATGCAGAAGCAGAGATCCAAATTAGCTTTCAAGAGGCCTTTCAGGGCTGCCAAAAATCATTCGCCATTGGTAATGAACAGGTAACCGTGACGATTCCCGCTGGCATTAAGCCGGGGACGAAGTTGCGGCTGCGGGGCAAAGGTCAATATAACCCCTACAGTCAACAGCGGGGAGATTTATATCTCACGGTACAGGTGGCGCCCCATCCCCTCTTCCGCTTTGAGGATGATCAACTGGTGATTGATTTGCCTATCACTCCCGATGAAGCTGCTTTGGGTGCGCAAGTGACGGTGCCAACACCCTCGGGGAATGTGGTTTTGAATGTGCCTGCGGGAACGCGATCGGGGCAATCGCTCCGGTTACGGGGCAAAGGCTGGCGCAGTAGTGGCGGCATTGCTGGCGATCTCCTGGCCAAGGTGCAAATTGTGCCCCCCAAATCCCTGAGTGCCCAAGAAAAAGAACTCTACGAAAAATTGCGATCGCTCCGTACCTTTAATCCCCGTGCCCATTGGCCGATCTGAGTCGATCTAAGTCAGGGAAATTGCCGCGATTTGACGGCTTGGCAGTAATTTTCAATGGCGGCGATCGCCTGTGTTCCCAAGTCGGCATACACCTTAGCAAAGGGGGGCACCTGGAAACTCAAGCCCAAAACATCTGCAGTCACCAGTACTTGACCATCACAGTGGGGGCCGGCGCCAATTCCAATTGTGGGAATCTTCAACTGGGCGGTAATCTGCTGCGCCAAAGCCGCAGGAATATGCTCCAAAATCACCGCAAAGGCACCGGCTTCAGCAAGGGCAAGGGCACCCGCTAGAATCGCTTCTGCGCCTTGGGGAGTATTCCCCTGTTGTCGCCATCCCCCCAACTGATGTACCCGTTGGGGCAATAGACCCACATGACCCAGCACTGGAATTCCAGCCTCCACTAAGCACCGCGTTGCTGCCTGCACCACAGGGGAGGCACCTTCCATTTTCACAGCTTGCACTTCTGCCTCTTTGATTAGGCGCCCCGCCGATCTCAGAGCCTGTTCAGGGCTTTCTTGGTAGCTCAAAAAGGGCAGATCACACACCAGGAAACTATGGGTAACGCCTCGGCGCACTGCTTGGGCATGGTGAATCATCTGGTCAAGGGTCACAGGCAACGTGGTTTGATATCCAAGGGCAACCATCCCCAGGGAATCCCCCACAAGGATCACATCCACCCCCGCCGCATCCAACAGGCGGGCCCACAGATAATCCCAAGCCGTGAGCATGGTAATGGGTTCTCCCAGCGCTTTTTTTCTTGGAGTTGGGGTAATGTTACAGGGCGACGCACCATGGCCATATTCAAGAGGGTTGTATCCCCATCCTCTAAAGGAACAGAGAAAACGTCAATTGAGCTTTATCAGCAGGAAGCCCCCCATTGCGGATTCTGTTCACTCAAACATAAATTCAGTGTCGAGGTCAGAGCTGTATAGGGTATGATTGATGAAACAGATGTGGAATCTCTGGAGAGTTTCCCTGATGGGTCTCAGTATGTCTGCGCCCTGGGTCCTGCAGTGGCAGCAGGCTGAGGCCTCTGTATAAAGATGTCGATGAAACGTGAAGTCCGCTCTCCATCTGAGGTGTGTTTATTCAGTGAACAGGAGAGTCGGGGGTCGTTCACCCATAGTACACATGTCTTTGCCTGCCTTTGTTGAAGCCCTATTAACCCCTGCTGCTTACCCTCATGCGGTCACCAGTCCGATTCAATTGCTGCAAACGCATATTTCCTATGTGTTTCTGACGGGGGACTATGCCTATAAGGTGAAAAAGCCGGCGGACTTTGGTTTTTTGAACTTTACAACTCTAGAAAAGCGGCTGTTTTACTGTCAGGAGGAGTTGCGGCTTAATCGCCGCTTGGCGCCCGATCTCTACTTGGGGGTGGTGCCCATTGTGGCGGTGGGCGATCGCTATTGTGTGGCGGATCCCCAAGACTTACCCGTGGGGGCTGAGGTCATTGACTATGCTGTGCAAATGCGCCAATTTGATCAGTCGCAACTGTTTTCTCACCTCTTTGCGGCTAACCAAGTCACCCCTCACCTGATTGAATCCCTTGGCAAAGAACTAGCCCGCTTCCACCGCAGCGCTGCTACGAGTCCCCACATTGCTAAATTTGGTTCGCCGCGGGCGATCGCCCAAGTGATTGACAACTGCCATGCCTTGGCTGCCCAGTTTGTCGGTCGGTGTCAATCCCCAGAGCAGTACGCGGCAATTCATGCCTTTACCGATGACTTTTTGAGCCGTCATCAAGAGTGGTTTGTGCGGCGGCAGGCAGGGGGCAAAATTCGGGAGTGCCACGGCGATCTGCACCTGAATAATATCTGTCTATACAGGGGCAGGGTCCAAATTTTTGACTGTATTGAGTTCAACGAAGAATTTCGCAATATTGACGGCATCTATGACGCCGCCTTTTTGCTGATGGATTTGGAGTTTCGCGGGCGCGGCGACTTGGCCAATCTTTTCCTCAACACTTACTTGGAATGGAGTGGTGACTATGAGGGGGCGGTGCTCTTGCCCCTGTACCTGTGTGTGAGAGCCTATATTCGGGGCAATGTCAATGCCTTAGCCCTCAATGATCCCGCCATTGGCGAAGCCGAAAAGGCACAGCTGCAAGCCACTGCTGCGGCCTACTATGGGGCTGCCTATCGCTACACCCAACCCCGCCAAGCCAAGCTCTATGTCATGTCTGGTCTGTCGGGAGCAGGCAAAAGTACGCGGGGACGAGGTCTTGCTCAAGGGGAGCAGGCAATACAAATTCGCTCCGATGCGGTGCGCAAACACTTGGCGGGCTTACCCCTAGATCGCCGCAGTACGGATTTCCCTGAGGTGGATCTCTATTCCGATGCCATGACCCAAAAAACCTATGATCAGCTCTTGGCCTATGCGGAATTGTTGCTGCGTCAGGGACAAACGGTGATTTTGGATGCGAAGTACGATCGCGTGGCGCTGCGCCAACCGGTGATTGCCTTAGCCAAGAAACTGCGTGTCCCCCTAGAGATTCATTTCTGTAGTGCCCCCCCGGAGGAACTGCGCCGTCGCTTGAGCGATCGCCAAGGGGATATTGCCGAGGCCACCCCTGATCTGATTGCTGCCCAAGTGGCCAGTTTTGAATCCTTTTTGCCTGAGGAGGAGCCCTACGTTCGCCATGTGTGTGACTAGGACGAGGGCAACTGATAATAGGAACAGAGCAATAGGACGGGTCTGATGTATCACATTGGTTTACTAGGGTTAGGCACGGTCGGTGGCGCTGTGGCGCAAATTTTGGTAGATCCAGCGGGGCGCCATCCCCTGCTCAAGGAACTGGCGATCGCCCAAGTGGGGGTACGGGATCCCCATAAGCCCCGTGCCGTTGCCCTTGATCAGCAACTTTTGACAACGGATTTGGAAAGCATTGTCACCAACCCAGCCATTGACATTGTGGTGGAAGTCCTCGGCGGTATTGAACCGGCGCGATCGCTGATCCTCAAGGCCATTGCCCATGGCAAGCACATTGTTACCGCCAACAAGGCCGTCATTGCCCGTCATGGTGCCGAAATTTTTGATGCTGCCAATGCCCAAGGGGTCTATGTGATGCTCGAAGCTGCCGTAGCCGGTGGCATTCCCGTCATTCAAGCCCTGCGACAGAGCCTAGGGGCCAATCGTATCCACAGTGTTAGCGGCATTCTCAATGGCACCACCAACTACATTTTGACCCGCATGCAGCAGGAGCAGGGGGATCTTGCCCCCATCCTTGCCGATGCCCAGCGCCTAGGCTATGCTGAAGCTGATCCCAGTGCCGACATTGAAGGTTGGGATGCAGCGGATAAAATTGCCATTCTGGCCAGCCTTGCCTTTGGAGGACGAATTCGCCGCGAGGAAGTGTATGCCGAGGGCATTGGTGGGATCACAGCGGTGGATATTGCCTACGCTGAAAAACTGGGGTTTTGCATTAAACTGCTGGCGATCGCCCGCCAACTAAGCGGTCAGCCCCTCGAAGTGCGCGTTCATCCCACCCTCGTGCCCCTCGATCATCCCCTTGCGGGTGTCAATGGCGTCTATAATGCCATTCTCCTAGAGGCAGAGCCCTTAGGACAGGTGATGTTCTATGGTCCCGGTGCCGGTGCAGGGGCAACCGCCAGTGCCGTCGTGGCAGATTTAATTAACATTGCTGCTCTTCTCCCCCAAGGACGTGCCAGCCATCCTTTGCTCACCTGCCAGCACAATCAGTTTATGCCGCTGCTACCGATGGCAGAGGTGGATAGTCGCTTCTATGCTCGTGTCCATGCCCAAGATCATCCGGGGGTGCTGGGAAAACTGGGCACCTGCTTTGGTCAGCATCATGTCAGCCTGGAATCCTTAGTTCAAATTGGCAGCCATAACGAGCTAGCAGAAATTGTGATTGTCACCCACCACGTGCGCGAGGGCGAGTTTCGCCAGGCGATGGCCGAGATTGCGCAAATGGCAGACATTGAAGCAGTGCCCTCTGTTTTACGGGTCTTGGGCATGTCCTAGGCATTGGGCTTGATGCCTGTCTTGCGCTCTAAAATTTCCTTCACCACCAGTGTCACTAAGGCCAGCAGGCCAAGGATGACCGCTGCCGCGTAAGCAGACTCGGTGTTGTAATTTTTATAGGCGTCCTCCACAAAGAGGGGCAGGGTTTGGGTGAGGCCAGCCACATTGCCAGAGACCACCATCACGGCACCAAATTCCCCCATGGCGCGGGCATTGGTTAACAAGACACCGTAGAGCAGCCCCCAGCGGATATTGGGTAAAGTAACTCGCCAAAAAGTTTGCCACTCATTGGCTCCAAGGGTTTTTGCGGCCTCCTCCTGCTCGGTGCCGATTTCTTCCAGCACAGGAATGACTTCTCGCGCCACAAAGGGCAAACTAACAAAGGCGGTTGCCAGCACCATCCCCGGAAAGGAGAAAATAACGCGCATATCCAGCGCTTGCAGCCAGCTCCCGAACCAGCCATTGCGGCCATAGACCAGTACCAGCATCAGTCCAGCAACAACGGGGGAGATGGAAAAAGGTAAGTCAATAATGCTGAGCAAGAGGGTGCGGCCGGGAAAACGATGGCGGGCGATCGCCCAAGCGGCACAAAGGCCAAAGACTGTGTTTAAGGGCACCACCACCAAGGCAAGGGCAAACGTCAGCCACAGGGCATGGAGAAAATCGGGCTCCAGCAAATTTTCCAGAAAGGGCATGACTCCCCTGTAAAACGCTTGGAAAAGAACATTGGCCGCTGGAATCAGCAGCACAAGGGCTAAGTAGCCGATGGCAATGACAATTAAAAGGAGATGCAGCCACGGCTTTTCTTGGGTGGGAGAGGGTTTAAGGCTCCGCATAGCGCCGCCCCCATGCCTGCAGCAGATTAATCAGAAATAAAATCCCTAAGGAGACCAAGAGCATCACCGTACCAATAATGGTTGCCGCCTCATAGTCGTACTGCTCTAAGCTCTGAAAGATGAGCACCGAGGCAGTCAAGTCCCGGAACGAGGTGTTGGAGGAAATAATAACAATTGAGCCAAATTCTCCTACGGCCCGTGAGAAACCCAGGGCAACGCCTGTGAGAATCGCGGGCATCAAAGGCGGCAAAATGACTCGCCAAAAGGTCTGCCCATGGGTGGCACCCAGGGACCATGCAGCCTCCTCTACATCCTTTTCCATTTCCGTGAGGACAGGCTGAACCGTGCGAATGACAAAGGGCAGGGAAATAAAGAGCATGGCCACCGCAACTCCCCAGCGGGTAAAGGCAATTTTCACTCCCCAGGGGGCCAGTAAACTGCCAATCCAGCCGTTTTCACTGTAGACCGTTGCCAAGGTCAAACCTGCCACCGCCGTTGGCAGAGCAAAGGGCAGATCCACCACGGCATCAAAAAAGCGCTTCCCCGGAAAGGAGTAGCGCACCAGCACCCAAGCAATCAGGGTCCCAAAGAGGCCATTGATCAGAGCTGTCACTAGGGCAGTTACAAAGGTTACCTCATAGGCCGATAGGGCGATCGGCCGCGTCGCTACCTGCCAAAAATGCAATGGCCCGGCACTGCTGGCGCGACTAAAGAGGGCAGCTACGGGCACAACCAGCATCACCAGCAAGTAAAAGACAGTGATTTTCCAAACCCAAGGGAACCGCCAGCGCCGTTTCTGAGAAATGGGGGGGGTAGCACTCATCAGGCTTGATTCTCCCGCTGAATTTGATCAAACAGGGCACCCTGGGCAAAAAATTGAGCCTGCACCCTCTCCCATCCCCCGAGATCCCTAACGGTAAACAGAGTGGGTACCCGTGGAAATTCTTGGGCATGGGCAGCCAGAACTGTCCCATCCACTGGCCGAAAGCCATATTGAGCAAAAACTTCTTGAGCCTGAGGTGTGTAAAGAAACTGAAGGTAGGCTTGGGCAACCTCACGAGTACCGTGCTGATCGGCGTATTTGTCCACAATCGCAACTGGGTTTTCAATGAGGATATTTACCTTAGGAATGTGATAGGAGAGGCGCTTCCCCTGCTTGCGGGCCAAAATTACTTCACTTTCATAGTTGATCAGAGCATCCCCCTGTCCCTGCGTCAAAAAGGCATCGGTGGCCTCACGGCCATCGCGGGGGAGAGCCGCTACGTGGCGAAAGACCTCAGTAACAAAGGCTTTGGCTTCCTGAGGGGTTCCCCCCGTCTGCGTTACTGATCCCCACAGGGCAAGGAAGTTCCAGCGGGCGGCTCCAGAGATTTTGGGATTGGCCGTCACAAAGGTCACGCCCTCACGGGTTAAATCCTGCCAGGTCTGTAAGTTTTTCGGGTTACCCTCACGGGTGATCAGGGTACAGACAGAGGTGGTGACAGTACTGTTGTGGGGGGCCTGACGCGCCCAATCGGGGCGGATTAAACCTGCCTGGGCAATGCGATCCACATCTAAGCCAAGGGATAAATGCACAATATCGGCCTCTAGGCCATCAATGACTGCTCGGGCTTGACTCCCAGAGGCACCATAGCTGGTGCGAAAGCGGACCGCTTGTTGATGTTCCCGTTTCCACTGAGCGGCAAATAGGGGAATAATTGCCTCGTGGGCTTTCCTAGTCAACGAAAAGGACACCAAGGTCAAGTTGACCTGGGCAGGACGACCATCCGGTAAGGTGGCTTGAAATTGACAGGCAGCAGTGAGACCACTGAGGCCTACCGCTAGTAAGAATAAGCTTAACCCAATCCTAAAACGCCGCCAACTCACCATTCTACCGTTAATCTACCATAAATCGATCGGAATACCGATATGCAAATCCATCTTAGCAGAAGGGGGGTGATTCTAGCTGAAATGCTTAAAACGTGATCAGCACCTGTCTAGGATGGGTGGGAATCACTCATTGCGGTTGATTGCGATGGGGCGTTTTCGGTGATGGCGCGATCGCCAGGAGGTTGGCGGAACACTGACCCCTCTTAGCGGTAGCCCATACACGGGTTGCGTCTGAGGAATGGGCACCACATACACCAGCTGACGGCAACCACCGAGCTCCACATTGACATTCAATTAAGGGCAATTAAGGGGTGGTTGTATCCGCAAAGGAAAGGATGGTCAAACCAGTCAAGGAGGATAGGCCAACTACTTGGAGTGTTGTCAACATCCTCAACTCCGCCACAGAAAAAACGTCCTGCGGGGTCTGATGCTCAATCTATAGGGAGGGTTCCACCACACCTGCGCCCAAATAAAAAGGGGGAGAGTTTCCCCCGATTCTGTTAACGTTGTTTACTCAACTCCCTCAATCTTGTCCTCCACTTCTTGATAGAGTTGCCGTAGCAGTTCCAGATTGGCCTCACTGGTCTCCCAGTAGCCACGTCCGTGGAGCTCTAGGAAGGTGCTGACCATCTTACGGAACGAGTGAGGGTTGGTATTCAAAAGCCGCTGCCGCATCTGCTCATCGAGAATAAACGTGGCATTCGCTTCTTCATAGACCCAGTTATCCACGGCCCCGGCGGTGGCCGACCAGCCCATCGTGTTCACGAGCCGCTTCGAGATTTCGCGCACCCCTTCGTAGCCGTGGGCGAGCATTCCTTCGTACCACTTGGGATTCAGGAGTTTGGTACGGCTGTCGAGGCGAACGGTTTCCGAGAGGGTTCGCACTTGGGCATTGGCGGTGGTGGTATCGGCAATATAGGCCTTGGGTTGCTTGCCATCCCCCCGCAGTGCTGCCACCAGCTTGGTCGGATCCGAGTCAAAGTAGTGGCTGACATCCGTGAGGCTAATTTCTGAGGAGTCGAGGTTTTGGAATGTCACATCCACGGTTTTGAGCGCCGTTTCAAAGAGTTCCCGGGCCTGCTGCATCGTCCCCGGAGAATCCGCCGAGAAGGCAAAGGACTTACGGGAGAGATACATATCTTGAAGTTCCGACTCCTGTTCCCAGGAGCTATTTTCCACCGCTAGGTTGACATTGGCGGCGTAGGAACCAGAGGCATTGGTAAAGACTCGTGTGGCCGCTTGGCGCAGGTCAATCCCTAGTTCTGAGGCCTGTTGCAAGGCGTGCTTGCGGATAAAGTTTAGCTCAAGGGGCTCATGGGCTTCGGCAGCCATTTTGATGGCACGGTCAATAAGCGCCATCTGGTTAATAAAGAGATCGCGGAAGACGCCCGAACAGTTGACGACCACATCAATGCGTGGCCGCCCCAGCTCCTCGAGGGGGATGAGTTCCACCTTGTTGACGCGCCCCAAGGAGTCGGGTAAAGGACGTGCTCCCACTAGCCACAGCACTTGGGCCAGGGACTCGCCATAGGTTTTGATATTATCTGTGCCCCAGAGCACCATGGCAATGGTTTCTGGCCACTGGTTGTTATTTTCTGCTTTTTGCCGCGCGAGGAGGCGATCGACCACAACTTTGGCAGACTGCACCGCAGCGGCTGTAGGAATGGCTTGGGGATCTAGGGCGTGGATATTTTTGCCGGTCGGCAGGACCTCAGGATTGCGAATTGGATCGCCACCGGGACCCGGGAGAATGTACTCGCCCTCAAGGGCTTGCAACAGTGCCCCCAGTTCATTGTCAGCGACAATCTGCTGCAAACAGAATTCGAGATATTCCATGAGGGGCTTGAGGGCAGCGGCATCCACTTGGGTATAGCCTGCACCATGGAGAGATTCAATCCACGGCTCTTTGCGCCCCATGTTAAAGAAATTCAGCTTCGAGACCCGCGACACACGACCGTCGGCATCAGCTTGGGCTTGGACGAGGGCACTGACGGCGGCGCGGGTGGCTTCGTTAATCTGGCGTAGCAATTCGACATCCGCCAGTACGCCGCGATCGCTCTGCTGATAAATGTCGTCAATGTCCCGGCCTAAGCTTTCGGCAATCAGGCGCGGCAGACTCTTAATACCGTCCTCAGCGCGATCCAAGCTGGCAATATTCACCAAGGTGGCCACTGCTTCTTCCGTTGTTGGTGGTTTACCAATCACGTGCAGACCACAGGGCAGGAGGCGGCTTTCAATCTCCATCAGCTTGATGTAGACCTTGCCCACGAGGGTATCGCGCTCCTCGGCACTGAGATCCGCGGCGTCCTTGTCGGGGAGAGCGACATCTTGATCGAGATTGACCATACGGCACTTGTCCATGATCGTGTTGACAATCTGGACACCCCGACCGCTATCTTTGAGGCTTTGGTAGGAACCAATGAGATCGCTGAGTTCCCGTAGCCCTTTGTAAAGGCCGGCATTTTCCGCCGGCGGTGTGAGGTAGCTAATTGTGTTGGCGTAGCTGCGGCGCTTGGCAATAGTGGCCTCGGAGGGGTTGTTGGCGGCGTAGTAGTAAAGGTTGGGAATACAACCAATGAGATTATCGGGGTAACAATCGCCGGACATCCCCATCTGTTTGCCGGGCATAAACTCCAAGGAGCCATGGGTGCCAAAGTGAAGGACCGCGTCCGCCTGCCAAATATGGTTGAGGAAGGTGTAGTAGGCAGCAAAACCATGGTGGGGACTGGCGGAGCGAGAAAAGAGTAGCCGCATCGGATCCCCCTCGTAGCCAAAGGTGGGCTGCACGCCGATAAAGACGTTGCCGTAGATTTTGCCGTAGATAAGCAGGTTTTGGCCGTCGCTGTTGAGGTGTCCCGGGGGTTTGCCCCAGTTTTCTTCAAGGCGCTTGGCATAGGGGGTGAGGCGCTCGTATTCGGGCACGCTCATGCGGTAGGCAATGTTGAGTTCAGGACTGCCCACTTGGGCGCGGGCGTCGTGGAGAATTTCCTGCATCAGAGCTTCAGGACTCTCCGGCATGTCCTGCACATCATAGCCATTGTTTTTCAGGGCTTCCATGACTTTGTAGATGGAGCCAAAGACATCCAAGTAGGCAGCTGTACCAATGTTGCCCTTGTCGGGTGGGAAGCTAAAGATGGTGATGGCAACTTTCTTTTCTACCTTGGGTTTGCGGCGCAGATTGGCCCACTTCAAGGCTCGCTGCACAATCATTTCGACGCGATCTTGGAGGGCGATCGCCTTACCAGTCATGCCATCGCGACCCGAAAGAATAATTGGCTCAATGGCGCCATCCAGTTCCGGTAGGGCAATTTGCAGTGCCACTTGAATCGGGTGCAACCCCAGATCACTCTCCTCCCATTCTTCGGTGGTTTGAAACACCAAGGGCAGTGCCACCATGTAGGGACGGTTGAGCTTTTTCAGTGCCGCCACGGCTTTGGGATGATCCTGCTTGGCGGGGCCGCCCACAAGGGCAAAGCCTGTTAGGGAAACCACCACATCCACAAGGGGTTTATCGGTGTGCAGGGGATCGTAGAAAAATTTTTCCAGGGGCGTTGAGAAGTCCAGACCGCCGGAGAAGACGGGAATTACTCGCGCCCCTTGGGATTCAAACTCTTGCACAATGGCGACATAGTGGGCATCGTCACCTGTGACAAGGTGGGTGCGCTGCAACAGCAGGCCAATGGTCGGCACCAGAGGATCTTTGAGATCGGCGCCAATATCGCGACGACTGTTGAACCAGTTGAGGTACTCTTTGAGATCCTCAAACATTTGAGGGGCTAGGGGATGCCAAATGCCCGTGTCGGGGTAGGTGACGGGTTCTTGGTACTTGAGATTGCTGCTGTATTGCCCCTTGAAGACATAGCGATCGGCCAGCATCAGGAGAAAGTTTTCTAGGTTCTCCGGCGAGCCCCCCAGCCAGTACTGGAAGCTGAGCATGAAGTTGCGGGCATCCTGTGCCTTGTCAATGGGGAGGTACTTCAGGACTTGGGGCAGGGTTCGCAGGAGTTTGAGCATGGCATCTTGGAAGCCGGCCCCTGACTTCTCCTTGCGCTTTTTCATGAAATTGGCAATCACGCTCTTAGATTGGCCAATCTGAGCTAAGGAAAAGCTGCCCATTTTGTTGAGGCGCATCACCTGCGGCAGTGAGGGGAAGACAACCGCTACATCGAGGCGATCGCGATAGGGCTGAACGGCCTCGACCACCTTATCCGCCAAGTCCTCAATAAAAATGAGGGAGGCAATAAACACATTCGCCCGTGCCACATCTTCACAGAAGGCGGCATAGTTTTCAGGATTGCGCAGTTCCTCAAGGAGATAGCCACTGATTTCAATGGCCACCTGTGGATGGGTATCGTTAATGCTGCGAACCGCTGCCGACAGCGCGCTCTGGTATTGGGCTTCAAGTACCACATACACCACTCGCAACAGCGATCGCCCATTTAACGCCGCTGGCGCGATATGCCGAATTGTGGACTTGACGTGGGTGAACATGCGTTCAAACTCCTTGTAACGATCGAGACCAAACCCCAAGTGGGGGATATACGCCCTTTTGCTAAAACCATGGAGCACATCGAGGAGGTACTATCCCCCACGGGCCTTCACAGTGCTGCGGGTTTTCCATCCTTGCAAGAAGGGCTGTACCTCTTGTGGTTGTAGCAGAAAATCAAGCTGTAGAGCGACTTTGCGTCCCTGCGGTAACAAATTGCAAAGTTTTGCTACCTAAGTATTAAAACTTATTACAGGACTTGACTGAGGGGAAGTCAGTGGTACTAGACAACCGTTTTCCAATCGCCACCTGCGATCGCTCATCTCCTGCAGTTCGGTGGCCTCATGGGTCACCACAAGAAGACTCCAGTGTTCCTTGAGGCGGCCCAGTAGCTGTACC
Organism: Thermosynechococcus sp. NK55a; assembly: GCF_000505665.1. Taxonomy (NCBI): domain Bacteria; kingdom Bacillati; phylum Cyanobacteriota; class Cyanophyceae; order Acaryochloridales; family Thermosynechococcaceae; genus Thermosynechococcus; species Thermosynechococcus sp. NK55a. The sequence goes on from NC_023033.1 coordinate 147,409, forward strand.
AATTGGCGGCGCATGGACCAATCCAGACCCGCTGTGGGTTCATCGAGCAAGAGCAGGTAGGGTTGACGCACCAGTTGCACAGCGAGAGCAAGGCGACGCTGCTGCCCACCACTGAGGGATTCAGGGCGGGTGTGCAAAGGCAGGTGATCGAGGCCAACATCGGCAAGAGCACGGTAAAAATTTTCGTAGGGAATTTCTGGGTGGCCAAAGCGCAACTCTTCAAGAATGGTGCTGCCGCAGAAGTAGCGATCTGGGAACTGAAAGACCAATCCGGCCAACTGTTGTAAATGATCCGGTGTGAGAACCTGATCCTGCCATCGAATGATTCCCCGACTAGGGGTGGCCAAGCCCGCTAAAATTTCCAGTAGGGTGGTCTTGCCGGATCCACTGGGTCCGATAATCAATCCCAGTTCAGCCATACCCAAGTCTAAATTAATGTCCCGCAAAATGGGTTGAGGGGTGGCGGCGGGATGGTAGCTGAGATGGCGAACCGAAAACAAGATGCAGACTCCGGAGGTAACGACTGTGCAAAGACGTCAATGGCGCCTATGGCAATACTTTGCTCTCTATCTTAGTGGAGCGATCGCTCCCTGGGTACTGAGTACGGCTGCCCTTGCTGGAGATCCTTTCCGGAACGGCCCCCAGGCGCGACCCATTTCAGATGCAACGGAAGCCGTCTTTGTTGCCCTCTTTCGCGATGGTGACTATGTCAAAGGTAAGGAGTTACTGCCCGCTGCCCTAGAGCGCGATCGCCAAGAACCCCTAACGCTGACGTTGGCTGCCGCCATTGCCTATCTCAATGAAGACTGGGCAGAGTACAAACGCTATGCTGAGGCAACCCTCCGCGCTGCCCAAGCCCTCACGCGCCGCGATCCCCTGCGGGGTAACCTTTACCAAGCAGTCGGTCACTTCTTGATGGCTGGCTATGAAATCTCCGATGCGGGATCCGGTCCTGTAATGGGTACGCCAGCCGCTCTGTTGCGGGTACAGCGGGTTCTCGATCATGTGGGCCGCGCCGAAGCTGTCAATCCTCGCGATCCGGAATTGAATCTTATCCGTGGCTTTATGGAGTGGGGCATTGCTAGTAATGTCAGCTTTGTCAGCATGGATCGGGCGATTCAAACCCTGCAAACCTACGCTGCTCCTGATTACCTGAGATATCGGGGGTTAGCCTTGGCCTATCGCGATCGCAAGCAATGGCCCCAAGCCTTAAACGCCGTTGATCAAGCCTTGGCACTTGCGCCCAACAATCCAGAACTGTTTTATCTGAAAGCCCAAATTTTAGCCGCCAGTGGCAAGCGATCGCAGGCGCAGCAATACTTCCAGCAGGCCCTTGCCAAACAAAACCAATTGCCACGAGGCATTCGCGAGGAGATTCAGCAGTTTAGCCGCCGTATCCTACCTCAGGGCTAGGGTACTCGCTCCGACAAAGGAACTCCTTGGGTTTCCAATACGGAATCCAATACTGACGTCAGGGGTGCCATCCTTGGGAAAAAGGCTGTACCGCTAGTGTGCGACGATAAGGATAAGCAGCCAAAAATCTGGAGAACTTCCCTCGCCCAATGATTGATGAACTACTGGAACTCTCGCCCAACTGGGGACTAGATACCCTGTTGTTACTTGTGGTGTTGTTGGCATTGGAAGCAGTTCTCTCAGCGGACAATGCGATCGCCCTAGCAGCTTTGGTGCGCGGCATCGAAGATTTAGATCAACAGCGGCGGGCACTCAATCTGGGACTCGCCATTTCCTATGTTTTTCGGATTGGGCTTATCCTCACAGCCACTTGGGTCTTGCAGTTCTGGCAGTTTGAGTTGGCGGGGGCCCTTTATCTGCTGTGGTTATCGGCAAAGTACTTTTTCTTTACGACTGAGCCAGAGCATGAACACGAGCGGGTGATTCGTTCTTTTTGGCAGGCAGTCCCCCTGCTGGCCTTAGCGGATTTGGCCTTTTCCCTCGATAGCGTGACCACAGCGATCGCCCTGTCGGATGAGCGTTGGCTGGTATTACTCGGCGGCACGATTGGGGTGATTATGCTGCGCTTTATGGCGGAGCTATTTATTCGTTGGCTCAAAGAATTTTCTCGGCTTGAGGATGCGGGCTATTTCACAGTGACGCTAGTGGGCCTGCGGCTGCTGATTCGTGTCATCAATCCGCAACTCGTCCCCTCTGACTGGGTGATGATTAGCCTGATTGCCCTTTGCTTTACGTGGGGCTTTTCCAAGCGGGAGGTGGAGGAGCCAGACACTCCCCCAACCCTCTCCAAATCAACCCATGAGCCTACATCTCATACACCCAAGAGGTAAGGGCCGGCTCCCAAGGCACGAGTTCCTGGGTTTGGAACCAGAGATTGATTTCCCGCTCCGCATTTTCGGGACTGTCGGAGCCGTGAATCACATTCCGTCCCACATCTACGGCAAAATCGCCCCGCAGCGTTCCTGGTTCAGCATTGAGAGGGTTGGTGGCACCAATGAGTTTGCGGGCACTGGCAATCACCCCCCGTCCTTCCCAGACCATGGCCACCACTGGCCCAGAGGTAATGAAATTCACGAGCCCCGGAAAGAAGGGCTTGTCTTTGTGTTCGCCGTAGTGCTGCTCCGCAAGTTCGCGGCTGACGCGCATGAGTTTGAGGCCGACCAGGGTGTAGCCTTTTTGTTCAAATCGTTGGATAATCGTCCCCACTAGCCCACGTTGCACACCATCGGGCTTAATGGCTAGAAATGTCCGTTCCACGCAGTATGTCCTCTGCTCGATCTACAGGATTGATCTTACGGTTTTCGGGGGTCGGATGCCGCTACCACTGTACCAAGTTGATGCTTTTACTCAAGAACCCTTTCAGGGTAACCCAGCGGCGGTTTGTGTCCTAGAAGCATTTCCTGGGGATGAGACCTTAAGGGCGATCGCCCGTGAAATGAACCTTTCAGAAACGGCTTTTGTCGTACCGCTGGCCAGTGGCTTTCACCTGCGCTGGTTTACCCCTGTGGCGGAAGTGGCTCTGTGTGGTCATGCCACCCTCGCAACGGCCCACGTCCTCTGGCAACACCAGGGGGTGGTGGAGGACCTAGAATTTCATACCCACAGTGGTCTCCTGCGTGCCCAGCGCCTTGGGGATTGGATCGCCCTTGATTTTCCGCAGCAGCCCGTGACCCCCCTTGAGGATCAGCAGGTGCAAGCTTCAATCATTACAGCACTGGGAACAACGCCCCTGTTTATGGGACAAGCAGGGAGTGATCTGCTGGTGGAGCTGGCCGCTGCCGATGCCGTAGCCCAGTTGAAACCCGATTTTGACCAGATTGCCCGCCTGCCCTGCCGGGGACTGATTGTAACTGCCCGTGGCGAGAAATATGGATATGACATTATCTCTCGCTTTTTTGCCCCCCAATTGGGCATCCCAGAGGATGCCGTCACGGGCTCTGCCCACTGTAGTCTTTATCCCTACTGGCAAGCCAAGCTCGGTCAACGGGAACTGGTGGCCTATCAAGCTTCAGCACGGGGCGGCGTGATTAAAATGCAACCCCAAGGGGGCGATCGCCTGCTGCTATTGGGTCAGGCGGTTACCATCTTCGCCGGGGAACTCCTGCTTTAGAATTCGATCCCCGGCTGTGCCCTGACCCCCTGCTCACGAAAGGGATGCTTGACAAGGGTCATTTCTGTCACCAAATCCGCGGTCTCAATCAGGGCCTGGGGAGCACCGCGCCCGGTGAGAATCACATGGGTCATTTCTGGCTTGCGGGCAAGCCCCTCGAGCACCTCTGCCACATTTAAGTAGTCTAGCTTGAGGGCAACGTTAATTTCATCCAGCAGCACCAGGCGGTACGCGGGGTTTGTGATGTAGCTGAGGGCCAGCTCCCAAGCGGCTTGGGCACAGGCAATATCCCGCTGCCGGTCTTGGGTTTCCCACGTAAAGCCCTCCCCCATTGCATGGAAGGCCAATTGGTCTGACCAATGGCTAAGGACGGTTTTTTCCGCTGGCTCCCACGCCCCCTTAATGAACTGAATAATTGCCACTCGGTAGCCATGCCCTAGGGAACGCAGCACCATACCAAGGGCCGCTGTGGTTTTGCCCTTACCGTTGCCTGTATGGACAATAATGAGACCTTTTTCACGGGTGCGCTCCGCGAGGCGTTGGGCCTGCACGGCTTTGCGCTGCTGCATTTTTTGGCGGTGCTGTTCGTCAGTGAGCATGGGCTAGCTGGCAAGGTACTCGTGAATATCGCCCCGGCGTTTGCGGAGTTTGCTGAGGGCTTCCCGCTCAATTTGCCGTACCCGCTCACGACTAATGTTGAGCAGTTCTCCCACTTTGGCAAGGGTGAGGGGTTGACCATTCTCTAGACCAAAGCGTAGGGAGAGGACGTGGCGTTGCTGTGGGGTCAGATCCGCCATCAACCGTTCGAGGTCACTGCGCAATGAGGATTGAGTTGCAAACTCCTCGGGTGAAATGGAGGAATCCTCCAACAATTCCCCCAACTCTGTATCCTGATTATCGCCGACACGGACATCAAGGGAGAGGGGCTGCCGTGCCCGTTCGAGGTATTCCCGCACTTGGGCGGGGGTTAACTCCAGTTCTGCGGCCAGTTCGTTAATCGTGGCAGCGCGACCCAGGCGTTGGGACAGTTGTCGCTGGGCTTTTTTAATTTTGTTCAGCTTTTCGGTGATGTGGATAGGGAGGCGAATCGTCCGCCCCTTTTCAGCGATCGCCCGTGTGATGGCCTGGCGAATCCACCAGTAGGCATAGGTAGAGAAGCGATACCCCTTAGTGGGGTCAAATTTTTCTACCCCTCGCTGCATCCCGATGGTTCCCTCTTGAATGAGATCGAGCAAATCCACATTGCGCTTGATGTACTTTTTGGCCACCGAAACCACTAGCCGTAGGTTGGCTTCCACCATTTTCCGTTTGGCGCGCTCGCCATTCTCGATAATTGTCTCCAACTCTGCTTCACTGATGTTGGCGGCGGCAGCCCATTCAGCACGGGTGGGTTCACGGTTGAGTTCTGCCGCCAGCTTTTCGCGAATCTCGTTCATGGCGGCGAGCTGCTGCACTTGTTTTCCGTAGATCACTTCCTGTTCATGGGTGAGCAATGGCACACGGCCAATCTCCCGTAGGTAAGTGCGCACTAAATCTTTTGAGGTATCCATAGTCCCTATCGCTCGTTCTCAAGGTTGACAGCAGTGATTCGTCCAAAGCCTAGGAATATCGTTTTCTCTATAGGATGGGCGATCGCCCCTGCTAAAGATCGCGGCCAAGCCAACGGTGCTTTAACAGCTTTTGCAAAGCTAGATTACATATATTAAGAATCTTAACATTTCTAAATCTGTTCGGCAGAATACTAACACTGACCTTTAGCGGTTCTTAATCTTTCTTTTATATTTTCCTTATTGACAAAGCTCTATGAACTTTGAAAATAGAGACGAATTCAATAAATCCTCTATGCATGCCTCCGCCCCCCCGCCCTACTGAAGAGTTATCCATTCCTGCAGCTAGGGGTATGCAGTCGCCTTTTAGGAGTTGGACGTGCTGTCTTGGAGAAGGGATTTAATTTGGGCTAACAATTGGCCAGGTTTCCCCTCCTCAAAAAGGGCATTCACCAGGGCCAACCCACTGGTGAACAGGAGCAGTTTATTAAAATCAGCGGTGCTGCCGCCATTGGCAAAGCATAAATTTTGGCATTGCCAATCACCCCCGGTTGGGGGCAAGGGCTTGGCGAACCTAAAGCATTATAGGCCGGCGCGGTAATTTCGGTGTGGGGAGCGATGGCTCGCTGTTTTTAAGGGTTTCTAAGGGTTTTTAATTTGCAGCAGCCACTTCGGTGGTTGAGGCCACGGCGGCATCTTTACGTTTTTTCTTCTCTGTCACTGTTACAGGTCGCATTTCAATATGGTTGAGCAGGGTCGTGACAAAGGCAAAAAGCAAAAAGGGCAAGGTTAAGACCAAAATTAGCCCCCCGACCAGAAACGCCTGCACTGGATTGTTGTAGAGGGTGAGGGAGGCGGCCAAACCAATAAAGATCACAATTAGCCAAACAATGACTTGGCCATAAATATCCCCGAAGGTGAGGGTGCAGACGAAACGGTATTTTTGTAAACTGTTTTGTAGTTCATTGGCCATAGGGGCTATCCTCGCGGCGTATGCTCAACAGTTCCAGTTAAAAAACAAGCTTTTGACTAAGGCGGGGTGAAAGTGGGAGCTGTGTTACAGGGTTTGCAAGTATAGAAAAACGAAAGTACTTGAATTTTAGAGAACCTGCCCGCAAGATTAAAGCTTTTGCAACAAATGTACAAACTTTGGTCAAAAAAAGCAGGCCCGGGCACTAAACAGACCCTTTCTACACCTTTCTACAATGGGGATACCCTAAAAAACCTCTCTGATCTGAATCCTGGTTTTCGCAAGCTTGAGTGGCTTCTCGCCGTGGGAAAAGGGCTGTAATATGACAGATTGTACCAAAACTCCATCCATCGCCCCCGCAGCACTCTATGGGTAAGTTTTACCGTTTAACCACCACGGCGGGTTTACAGACTGCCCTTGGCGCATTCTCTCCGGCAACCACGGTTGGTTTTGTGCCGACAATGGGGGCACTCCATGGGGGGCATGCTGCCTTGATTCAGCGGGCACGGCAAGAGTGTGATGTGGTTGTTGTCAGTATTTTTGTCAATCCACTGCAGTTTGGTCCCCAAGAGGATCTGGAGCGCTATCCCCGTGCCCTTGAGGCCGATACTGCCCTCTGTCAGCAGTTAGGGGTGGATCTGCTCTTTGTGCCCAGTGTGGCTGAGCTTTACCCAACGGGGATGAAGCACTTGACCGTGGTGGAGCCGCCAAGGGAGTTAACGGAACACCTCTGTGGGCGATCGCGCCCCGGCCATTTTCGCGGGGTAGCAACAATTGTGCTGAAGCTGTTGCATCTAGTCCAGCCCGATCGCGCCTACTTTGGGCAAAAGGATGCCCAGCAGTTAGCGATTATTCGCCGCTGTGTAGCGGACTTGAATCTGGAGGTGGAGATCATTGGCTGCCCCATTGTCCGCGATGCCGACGGCCTTGCCCTGAGTTCCCGCAATCAATACCTGAATGCTGAGGAGCGCGCCACTGCCCTTGCCTTAAGCCAAAGCCTAGAGGTGGCTCAGGCTGCATTCCGTCAGGGCTGCTTGGAAGCGAGTCTGCTTCTAGCCCAAGTGCAAGATCATCTGCGCCAGTTTCCCCAGTTGCGCCTCGACTATGCCGAATTGGTGCATCCCCAGACCCTTGTGCCCTTGGAACGCATTGAGACCGTGGGTCTGTTGGCGATCGCTGGCTGGGTGGGGCAAACGCGCCTCATTGACAATTGTCTACTGGATCGCCGCCTGCCGATTCTGGCGGTGGATGGTCCTGCCGGTGCTGGGAAGTCAACCGTGACGCGACTGGCTGCCCAAGCCCTAGGGTTGCAGTACCTTGACACCGGTGCCATGTATCGGGCGGTAACTTGGTGGTGCTTGGAAAATAATATAGATTTCCACGATGAGCCAGCGATCGTAGAGGCGATCGCCCATTGTCAGTTGCATCTTGAGAGCCGTGATCCCCATCAACCAACGCGAGTGTGGATCAACAATCGCGAGGTCAGCCAAGCGATTCGCTCCCTAGAGGTGACGCAGCGGGTATCCCAGATTGCCGCCCTGCGCGGTGTGCGGCGGCTAATGGTACAACAACAGCGGGCGATCGGAGCCAATGGCGGAATCGCTGCTGAAGGTCGTGATATTGGCACCCATGTCTTTCCAGAGGCGGGCTTGAAAATTTTCCTAACGGCCTCCCCCCAAGAGCGTGCCCAGCGCCGCTGGCAGGAATTACAACAGCAGGGACAATGCGACCTCTCCTATGAAGAATTGCTTGCTCAGATGACCGCTCGCGACACAGCGGATCAGCAACGCACCTACGCCCCCTTTCGTAAAGCGGCCGATGCGATAGAAGTTTGCACTGACAACTTGGGGATCGATGAGGTAGTGAGTAAAATTGTCCACCTCTACCGCAGCCGCTTTCCTCAACCTTGAAGAGCAAGAGAGATTTCCCGTAGAGTAAAAGGGATAGTCTGCTTCGGGATGAACTCTATGGATCGCAATCCCCTCGAAATCGTCCAGCAACTCTACTACACCGGTATTGGAGCTGCGGCTGCCGCCATTGAATCGCTACAGGATGAAGCCAAGCGCCAAGAATACCTGACGCAGCTGCGAGTGGATGCCCGGCACCTGGCCACGGTCTGCGCTGAGAAAGGCCGACTCACTGAAGCCCAGGCCCGGGAACTAATTCAAGCCTTTATTGCTCAGCAGCGGCAAGCCCCCTCAACCCCTGAGCCTGCTGCTCGCGAAAGTGCCGACTTGGCCGCAGATATTCAGACGCTTTTGGAAACCCTGCGAGCCCTTCGCCAAGACCTACAGCAGGACTTAGACGCACCCACGTCCTAGGATTTGCCCATTAGGGGAAGTAGGTGCCCTCAATGATTGTTCTTTAATCGTTTTAATCGTTGTCCCAGCACTCACGACCAATGAGGTCGCCAATGCGATCGCGCAGCATAAAATCACAGCGCTCTAACTCTGCCTCAATGAGGGGCCACTCCCGAACGGGCACAAACTGGCAGAGGGTGTAAATGGGCTGCTGCCGACTGACCACACCTTTGGCCACCAATCGTCGTGCTTCATCTTTGACGAGTTCAATGGAGTATTGAAGGGATTGAACCATAACATCCTCGTTTGGCTGAAGAGACCCTAGGAGTCAGAATTGGCAAATTGTAATATCCAATACTGAACTATTTTAATTTTTGCCCTAGGGAGCTACCTGCCATAATAACAAATGTTTCCTAAGTCAGGGGGTTCTGACGAAAAAATCCTACGACTGGTGGAAGTAAGCCGTACCCAAGTTGCCTTGAGGGCTGAAGACCAATCCCTACCAATCCCCTAGCTAAGGGCATGCTTTATCCTAGAAGTGCATCCTAAACAAAATCTTAAAGACTGCCCCATGGCTTTCCATCTTCCGCAAGTGAGCTGCCAACTGCGTCCAGAGGTCGCTGCCCTACAACCTGAACTTGTGCAGTGGCGACGCTATTTGCACCAACGACCGGAATTGGGCTTTCAGGAACACCTGACGGCGGCCTTTGTCAGTGAAAAACTGCGGCAATGGGGGATTCAGCATCGCACTGGCATCGCCGAAACGGGCATTGTGGCGGTTCTTCCGGGATCTCGACCGGGGCCTGTGCTGGCAATTCGCGCTGATATGGATGCCCTGCCCATCCAGGAGGAAAACGATAAGCCCTATCGCTCTCTCCATGAGGGGAAAATGCACGCCTGCGGGCACGATGGTCATACGGCGATCGCCCTCGGCACTGCGAAATATCTGGCGACTCACCGCGATTTTGCTGGTACGGTCAAAATCATCTTTCAGCCGGCCGAAGAAGGTCCCGGTGGTGCCAAACCAATGATTGAAGCGGGGGTTCTCGATACGCCAAAAGTGGATGGCATTATTGGCCTGCACCTCTGGAATTTTCTGCCCGTTGGCACGGTGGGCGTGCGTAGTGGGCCGTTGATGGCGGCAGCGGAATTCTTTGAGTGTGAAGTGCACGGCAAGGGAGGACACGCGGCTTTACCCCAGTTTACAGTGGATACTGTGCTCGTTGTTGCTCAAATCATTACAGCGTTGCACACCATCGTCTCGCGCAATGTGGATCCCCTCGAGACTGCGGTGATCTCCGTGGGGGCAGTGCACGCGGGCACCGCAAAGAACGTGATTGCCGATACTGCAACGTTTCGGGGAACAGTTCGATACTTTAAGCCAGAGTTGGGGGACTGGCTACCCCAGCGCATTGAACAGGTGATTGCTGGTATCTGCCAGAGTCATGGTGCCACCTATCGCTTTCACTACGAGCGGATGTATCCCCCCACGGTCAACGATGCCAAAATGGCGAAATTAGTGCGCTCTGTTGCGGAATCGGTCGTCGAGGTGCCAGCTGGAGTCACGTCCCATTGTCAGACGATGGCCGCGGAGGATATGTCATTTTTTCTGAAAGCTGTTCCAGGCTGCTACTTCTTTTTGGGGTCAGCCAATGGCACACTGGGGTTAGATTTTCCCCACCACCATCCCCGCTTTGACTTTGACGAAATCGTTTTAAGTATTGGGGTTGAGCTGTTTGTCCGCTGTGTGGAGAAATACTGTGGTCTAGTGGAGACATAAATTTCCTATGTCCCTTACAGTACTCATTGCCGACGATGATCCCGGCATCCGCTTGTCGGTGAGTCGCTTTTTGGAATCCGAAGGGTACTGTTGCCTGACGGCGGGAGATGGGGCCCAAGCTTTGGAAATGATCCATCGCTATCAACCTCACCTGCTGATTACGGATATTGCCATGCCCAATATGAATGGCTATGAGTTAGTGCGGCAGGTCCGCCAGCATCCCTCGTTACGCTTACTGCCAGTGGTGTACCTAACGGCGCGCACGGAATTGGAGGAGCGAATTCGTGCCTATCGTACCGGCGGCGATGTCTATCTTGCCAAGCCCTTTGACCTCAATGAGTTAGCAGCGGTGGTGCGCAACCTACTCGATCGGGCACAACTGGTACAAATGGAGTGGCAGCAGCGACAGCAGCCTTTCTCTGTCTCGAAAAGCCAACGCGTTAGGGTTGATCTGACGCAGCGGGAAAAGGACGTTTTGGCTTTGTTGGTGGCGGGACTCTCCAATGCCCAGATTGGCGATCGCCTGCACTTGAGCGCGCGAACGATTGAAAAGCACGTCAGTAGCCTTTTTCAAAAAACAGCAGTTCACAATCGGGCTGAGCTGGTGCGACTGGCAATTGAACAGGGCTTGGTGGAGCGACAAACCAGTTCCCAACCTTGAGCTATAGCGGTTAGTTTGACATCCTCGCCGGCGATTCCTACTGCGCTCCGCAGGGATTGCACCTTGTCTAGTCGCTTTAAGGGATTCCTGCTTCCGACCGCTAGTGGGGTTGAATCCACAGGCCCTCCGGGGGTGTCTTGGATATTCCTGTTAGCATTGGATTTTCGTGCTAAGAACAATTAAGAACAATATTGTAGTCCAACTATTCTATGCTGTAACTAAGGCTGTAACTAAGAACGGAGACACCAATCCTGCTATCCTTGTGCGCCCTAGACGGCGGAGTTTGTTACGCCTTTGGTCAAAGCAGGATGTTCAGGAACTGAGAGCCCATGCAACAGATGCCCCCTGCCCCTGGTCAAGAGTCGGTCTGGGACTACCCCCGTCCGCCCCGTCTTGAACCCACGGCAAAACACCTGCGGGTGGTCTTTAATGGTGTGGTGATTGCTGACACCCAGCGGGGACAGCGGGTACTTGAAACCAGTCACCCCCCGGTGTATTACTTTCCGCCAGAGGATGTACAGTCGCAGTATCTGGTGCCCTCGGCACGGCAAACTTTTTGTGAATGGAAAGGACAAGGCGCCTACTACCACGTCAAGGTGGGCGATCGCCAAGCTGAGAATGCAGCGTGGTACTATCCCAAACCCACCCCTGCCTTTGCGCCAATCCGCAACTACATTGCCTTCTATGCTGCTTTGATGGATGAATGCACCGTGGATGGCGTGGTGGTGATTCCGCAACCGGGGGGCTTCTATGGCGGCTGGATTACGCCAGACATTGTTGGCCCATTCAAGGGGGCACCGGGAACGTGGGGCTGGTAAGGGCTGCTCAGTGTTTCTCAAGTCCCTCCATCTGCGCCACTTCCGCAACTACAGCGAGCAATCCGTGGTGTTTGCTGCTCCGAAAACTATCGTCGTCGGCGACAATGCCCAGGGCAAGTCCAATTTGCTGGAGGCTGTGGAGTGGCTGGCCACATTGCAATCCCATCGCACCCATCGCGATCGCGACCTGATTCAGCAGGGACAAGAGAGTGCCCAAATTGAAGCCACCCTTGAGCGCCAAGGGGTTCCCCTTGATCTGGCGGTGAGTTTGCGCCCCCCCTCAGGCCGTGTCCTACGGGTCAATGGCTGTACGGTCAAGCGCACTGCGGAATTTCTCGGTCAACTCAATGCGGTGGAATTTTCCTGCTTGGATTTGGAACTGGTGCGGGGTACACCAGCGATTCGCCGCAACTGGTTGGATCGGATTTTGGTGCAATTGGAACCCCTCTACAGTCAACTCCTGCAAACCTACCAAAAAGCCCTGCGCCAACGCAATGCACTCCTCAAACAGGCAGGCAGCCAAGGATGGGATGAAGCCCTCTGGCAAGCCTGGAATCAGCAATTGGTTATCAATGGCACCCGCATCATCCGCCGCCGACAGCGCCTCGTTGAACGCTTGGCTCCCTTGGCACAGCATTGGCAGCGAGTCTTGAGTGGCGATCGCGAGACCCTGACCTTGAGTTATGAGAGCCATGTGCCCCTTGGGGATGGCACCTCTGAGGCCATTGTGGCAGCCTTTAGTGAGGCCTTGGCGACTCGCCGCGCCATTGAACTGCTCCAAAAAACTAGCCTGGTGGGACCGCACCGTGATGATGTTGGCTTTTGGCTTAATGCTCAAAGTGCCCGTCAATTTGCTTCCCAAGGGCAGCAGCGCACGCTCGTATTGGCGTTGAAACTAGCGGAACTGGCTCTTGTGGAAAGTGTGGTTGGCGACACGCCCCTTTTGTTGTTGGACGATGTCCTCGCCGAACTGGATTTGCAGCGACAGGGAATTTTGCTGGAGGTGATGGGCGATCGCTACCAAACCCTGATTACCACCACCCACCTTGCCCCCTTTGCCGTCCCTTGGCGCAAGCAGGCGCAAATTCTTAAGGTAACGGCGGGGACGATCGCAAGCGTGCCTGACACTGCTGTTCAAACCACCGACTAATCTGGGGAATAGTTAGCTCGGCAATAGGCACCCCCTCCCTTTTAGCCACTTGCCGTAGTTGCTTGAGAGCGCTGATGAGAATTTGGCCATACCACGTTATAAATCCCCCCTGGCGTGCTTCCTCCGCTTGCAACTGGGGATCGGCAGCAACCAGTTCATAGACTTGGGCTGCGGTCAGGTCTTCGAGGGGCTTCCCCTCAATCTTGGTACGTAGGTAACGCTGGGCATACACCGCCACTCGAATCGCAAAGCGATCGGCCGCTGGCAAAAGCAGTTGATCAATCTCTTGGCACTCACTGACGGTGAGCAGATCCTCAGGGGTCATCAATAGCCTTGCTTAGACCAGTCCAGCAGGTGTCGGTACTGCTGTGCGTTCTTGGATATTAATCACGTTGGGAGTAAAGAGAAAGACACCGTCCCCAAGGCGCGATTGATGGCCATTGATGGCATAGGTGCTACCCGCGGCGAAATCGGAAATGCGCTGTGCCTCAGCCACATCAAGGTGCTCCAGGTTGAGAATCACTGCCTTGTCCGCCCGCAGCGCTTGCACAATCAAGGTGGTATCACTGAGGGACTGCGGCTTGATCACCACTACTTCATAACCGCTACTCAAGGAATGACTAAAGGCAGTTAGTTCACTCATGACACCCCCCTTGGGAACATAGCAACCGTACCTATGGATTTAATAATCCCATTAGACTTCCATTTTGTTATACCAACTACATCAAAGTCTATGCATATTTCAGCTTTGAGATCTGGCTACCAATCAATTCTTGAGCTATGGGTGGCTGTTTTCCTTATCCGTTGAAGCCCCCACTAGGGATAGTCAGGCAATCGGTTGACCCCTAAAATGGGCGCTACTGGGATTGGAAGCTATGTCCAGTAATATGGTCAAACGTAGTCAAGCAAAGCGATATGCTTCCCTGGGGGCGATCGCCCTTCTGACCACATACCTCGTGGTAGCGAGTCCTAATCCCGCCTTGGCCATGCACATCAGTGAGGGCTTTTTGCCCCTAGGTTGGGCTGTGGGTTGGTGGCTGGCCTTTCTCCCCTTCTTGGCATGGGGACTGTGGTCATTGCAACAGCAGATCAAACAACACCCCGAATCCACCCTACTGGTTGCCTTGGCAGGCGCCTATGCCTTTGTTGTCTCTTCTTTGAAGATTCCCTCGGTGACTGGCAGCTGTTCCCATCCTATCGGGATTGCCCTTGGGGCTGTTCTTTTTCGGCCTCCCTTGATGGCAGTATTGGGGACACTGGTGTTGCTCTTTCAGGCCCTCCTCATTGCCCATGGCGGATTGACGACACTGGGAGCCAATGCCTTTTCGATGGCCGTCGTAGGACCGTGGCTCGCTTGGCTTACCTACTGCAGCGCGTCTCGTTTGAGAGTGAAGCCGGCGATCGCTCTGTTTGCCGCTAGCTTTATCAGCAATGTGGGTACTTACACCTTGACCTCTTTGCAATTGGCCTTGGCCTTTCCCGACAGCGTGGGTGGCGTGGCCACTTCCTTTGCCAAATTTGGCACCCTCTTTGCCGTCACACAGATTCCCCTCGCCATCAGTGAAGGGCTGCTGACGGTCTTGGTGTGGAACTGGTTGACGACCTACTGTGTTGCAGAACTGCAGGCCTTAAGACTCTTGCCTGAGGAAGAGTTGCCCTAAAGGACTCTACCGGCTACCGGAGGATAGTCATTTCTGGGATATTTGATCTGAAAAACTGGTAAAAACTGGCACTCGAGGCTGTGCAGCAGAAAGATGGTGGAGGTTTTTGATGAATAAAAAATAGCGGCCCTCCTACTAGGAGCAGGAACCGTTGTCCTGGGCATCTTTCCTTTACTTTTCGTTAAGGGGAATTTTGAAGGTGCCGATGCCCAAGCCCAGGACTTGATTCAGGAGGTGGCGCCAGACTTTCAGCCGTGGGCAAAACCCCTTTTTGAGCCACCCAGTAGTGAAGTGGAATCGCTCCTATTTGCGGTACAAGCAGCCCTAGGGGCAGGGGCCATCGGCTTTATTGCCGGTCAGTACCACGCCCGTTCAGCAACCCCTCGACATTCTAAGGATCCTAGGGCGTGAATGCACCATCACCTCGATATCTACGCCTACACCAATGGTCTGCGGCATCTGCACCCCAAACAAAAGCTAATTTTTGCGATCGCCAGCCTGTTATTTACGTTTTTTGCTCACCCCCTTGTCCAGAGCTTGCTTTGGCTATGGCTCAGCCTTTGGATTCTTGGCTATGCCCGCATTCCGTGGCGGGTTTACTTCACCCTCCTAGCTACAGTGGCCGTGTTTTGGCTAGTGAGTTTACCAGGGTTAGTGGTGCAAATCATCCCGACGGAGACTTTAAGGGCTTCGGGCCAAGTGGTTCTTAGTGACATCTCCCTAATGGGCTGGTCGCTTTTTATCAGTGCCGAGAAATTGCACCAAGGCTTAACGGTAGGACTGCGGACAATTGTTGCCAGCACCTGTTTACTATTGATTTTATTGACGACTCCCTTCCCAGCACTGTTGGCAGTGGCTGAGCGCTGGGGCGTTCCCGCTTTCGTCCTCGATGTCTTGATGCTGATGTACCGCTATATCTTCACCCTCCTCGAAACTGCCTTCACGCTTCAGTTGGCGCAGCGGGCGCGGGGAGGCTATCAACGGCGATCGCGCTGGCTATTCAGCGTCAGTCTCTTAGCAGCTCAGCTTCTGCAACAATCGCTGCATCGCTATCAAGCCATTCAGCTTGCTTTGGTCAGTCGGGGCTTTCAGGGGCCGTTTCGAGTGTTGCGCCCCTGCACCTATACCTATTCCCAGCGGTATGGCCTCGAAGTCCTCATTGGTGGCAGTGCCCTGCTCCTGCTAAACACCGTGATGGTCTAAGATGTCTGTCCCCCTATTGGAATTTCATCAGGTTGAGTTTCGCTATCCCAATACCTCTGAACCGGTTCTGCGGGACTGCTCCTTTACCCTAGAGACAGGACGGAAAGTTGCCCTTTTGGGCCTGAATGGCTCAGGGAAATCCACCCTCTTTTATTTGGCTGCTGCCCTCTATCGGCGCGATCGCGGCGAAATTTACTGGCAAGGGCAACGCCTGGTTCACCAACCGGAGAAACTGCGGCAGTGGCGGCAACGGATTGGCTTAGCCTTTCAAGATCCGGAACAACAGTTGGTGGCAGCAACCGTAGCCGAGGACATCTCCTATGGGCTGTGCAATTTGGGTCTCAGTCCCCCAGAAGTGGAAGCTCGCCTCTATCAAATCTTGCAGGAGTTTGATTTAGTGGCTCTCGCTGACCGCCCCTTACATCATTTGAGCTTGGGGCAAAAACGACGGGTGGCACTGGCTGGGGTCATGGCCTTGGCACCAAGGCTGTTACTCCTGGATGAACCCACCACCTATCTGGATCAGCAGCAGCGGCAGCAATTGCGAGAAGTGCTAGAGAAAATTCACCAACAGGGGACAACAATTATGATTGCTACCCATGATCTGGATTTTGCCTATGGCTGGGCAGACTGGATTATAACTCTTGTCAATGGTCAGGTGGCAGTGAGCGATCGCGCCCAGCAGGTCTTTCAACAGTGGCCTGACCTTGCGCCCCACCTGGGAACCCCCACCCTCCTTGCTCTCTGGCAACAATTGCCCCCCGCGTGGCGACAACAGCGTCCCTTCCCCCGTACGGTACCAGAATTTAGCCGAGAACTCGGGGCACTCTTTCGGCATCTGCTCGACCAGAACTAAAGAACTTTGCTGACGCTCCTTAGCCTTGGAATCAAAGTGGTACCCTGGAGTATAGACAGCATCATTGGCTGTTCCAGTGCATATTCTAGTGCATAATAGTCAGCGTATTGTTTGCGGCATCAGGCAAAACCCCCTATGGCCACAATTATGGTTGTTGATGACAGTCCCACCCTGCGGGCAATGATTGTTGAACTCATGAAAGAACAAGGCTACGACGTTGTTGAGGCCGAAGATGGCATCGAAGCTCAGGAAAAAATCAAAGCCCAATGCCCTGACCTGGTGATTCTAGACGTGGTGATGCCGCGCATGAATGGTTATGAACTCTGCCGCTGGATTAAGGGAGAAGCGGCTTCCCAAAAGGTGCCAGTGATTATGTGCACAACTAAAGGTGAAGAATTTGATATTCACTGGGGCAAAAAACAGGGGGTGGATGCCTACATCACTAAGCCCTTTGATCCTGCAGAACTTGTTGCCAGCGTCAAACAGCTCTTGGGATAGCCCTAAATCCAAGACGGTAACCACATCCGCCTCAGAAAGTCTTGGGGCGTCAAGGGCAGTCCTAAATATAGGGGAAGCCAGTAAAGGAAGCCCCCGACAACTCCTCCTAGGACAGCAGTACGTGCCCAGCGTGCCCAGTCTCCCCAATCGCGGCTGGCTTCCCAGACCAAGGCCACAGCCATAAAGCTGTAGAGGGCAGCGGGGAGGTAGTGATAGAGAAAGACACAGCGGGTTACAAGTGCCCAAGGCAGGAGATTGGCGGCATAGTTCCAGAGCACAAAACGGCCTGCCGTTGTGGTCAGCCCAAGGGGTAAAAGTGCAAGGGTGGCTAAGGTGCCGAGCCACAGGAGGGGCGGATTGAAGAGGGCATAGACAGCATAAACCCACTGGGTATCCGCCATGGGTAGGGGCGGGCCAATGACGGGCACCGGTTCGCTGAGGGTTTGTACTCGCTGAAAAAAGTAGCTCATGGGGCGCAGCAACAGCGGCCAAGACCACCATGGCGAGCAGTAGGGATGGGCGGTACTGGCAACGCTGCGGTGAAAGTTAAACATTTGGCGATGCAGCTCAAGGAGACTCTGGTGGGGATGAAACTGGAGATGGGGCAGCCAGAGCAGGGTATAAACCCCAAAGGCAACCAGGGGCAGGACCAGGCACATCTGCCACCACTGGTAGGTCGTCTTCCCCTCAGCGGCCAGCGGCAACCTCTGCTGGAGAACCCAGAAAAGCTCCACCCCCAGCAAGAATCCCAAACCACTCCACTTCACAGCTCCACAGGCGCCAAAGGCAACCCCTGCGGCCATCAGCCAGAGCGATCGCCCCCTGCCCTGGTGGCGCAACCCCCACAGCCAAAGAATCTGTGCCACCACACCAAAAAGCACAAGGGAGATATTGATGAGAGCATAGCGGGACTCCACCAAAAAGAGGCCATCGAGGGCAACGAAGAGTCCCGATAACAGCGCCACGCGCGATCGCCGGGTCAGGAGATAGGCCAACACTGCCACTGCCACGGGAATCAGCGATCCCATCAGCGCATTCAACCAGCGATAGCCCCAAGGGTGAAAGCCGCCCCCCAGCCAAATGCTCAGGGCAATCAGGTATTTTCCCAGCGGGGGATGGGCATCAAAGAAAGGCACACCTGCAAGATAGTGGCGGCCAAAGCGGGCAAAATAGACCTCATCAAACACTAGGGTGGGAAAGCGGCTCAGGCCCCAAAAGCGGGTGGCAAGGGCAAAGAGCCACAGCAGCAGTAGCCCCAAGGGCATCTTAAGCCGCTCCCTGCAACGCTGCTGTCCGCACCGCAATCCGTTGAGTGCGATCGCCCCGCTGAACGGTTAAATTCAGAACTTGCCCCACCGCGGCACTATCGACAATGTTCTGCAACTGATCGGCGCTGGTAATCGGTTCCCCATCTACTGCGGTAATCACATCCCCCCAGCGCAGACCAGCTTTTGCCGCAGGCGTATTGGGCAACACCTGTAGGACAAGAACGCCATTGACTTCCGGCAGAATCACGGGTGAGTTGGGGTTAGCATTGTTTTCCTTGGCCATTGCCGGCGTAAAGGTGGTCATTTGAATGCCAAGGTAGGCGTGTTGAATTTTCTCACCCCGAATCAGGCGGGTTTGCAGGGCTTTGGCTTTGTTGATGGGAATGGCGAAGCCAATCCCCATGGCATCGGCACGAATGGCGGTATTAATGCCAATTACTTCCCCCGCTTCATTGAGCAAAGGTCCCCCCGAGTTGCCGGGGTTGATGGCCGCATCCGTTTGAATAAAATCAAGGCGCTTATCGGGGATACCCACTTGAGCGCTGGAGCGGTGGAGTGTACTAACAATCCCCAATGTTACTGTGTTGTCAAGGCCAAGGGGATTGCCGACAGCGATCGCCCAATCCCCCACCTTCACCTCACTGGAATCACCAAGGGGCGCCGTGGGCAATGGTTCGGTGACCCCTTTGAGTTTGACAATCGCTAGATCAGACACCTCATCCACGCCGCGCACTTCCCCCTCAAAGACTCGGCCATCCTTGAGGCGCACTGTCACCGTATCGGCTTGACTCACCACATGGGCGTTGGTCATGACAATGCCACTAGGATCAATGATGAACCCTGACCCTTGACCCCGCAGCCGATCCTCTTGGGGGGGCAAGGCTAAACCGGGGAAAAATTGGCGAAAGAAGGGATCACTCAAGAGGGGATCGGGGGTGCGCACAATTGTGCGTTCAGTATCAATGCGAACAACCGCATCCCCAACCCGCTCTACTGCAGCTGCTACAAAACTATGGTGAGCTGCGGCTGCCCACACCGGTGTATTGCTATTCAGATACCAAACCAGGGTAAGACCAAGGCAAAATTTGAGGGTCTGCTGAAGTAAATGGGCAAGGCGTTTCATCATGGATGGCCTAGAGCGCAACAGATTTATTTCTGATTGTATCGAAGCTATCTCCGCTGGCTGTGAAGCCAAAGCACAAATGTGCAGCGGCGGAGAATATCCCTCAGAACAAGAATAAGGTCACAATTGGAAAGGTGTTTAGGTTAGAGGCGGGATGCTGCGCATTGGTATTGTCGGGCTGGGACTGATTGGTGGGTCGCTGGGCATTGATCTGCGGGCCAAGGGGCACTACGTGGTGGGGCTGAGTCGGCGCCCTGAAACCTGCGAGCGGGCGATCGCCAGGGGAGCCATTGACTGGGGCGGTACGGAGCCGCAAACTTTGCGTGCCCTTGATCTGGTGTTTCTCTGCCCCCCTATCGGCAGCATCCTTCCTGTTGCACTTGAGATCATCCCCTATCTCAGTCCAGAAACGGTGCTGACGGACGTGGGATCCGTCAAGGGAGAGATCGTCCCCGCCCTCGAAAAACTCTGGCCACGCTATGTCGGTGGTCACCCGATGGCCGGTACCGCAGAATCCGGCATTGAAGCGGCCCAAGCTCATCTGTTTGAGAATGCTCCCTATGTTCTCACCCCCACCCTGCACACCCAAAGTGTTGCCATTGACTGTGTCGCTGGCGTGGTCAATGATCTCGGGGCAAAGCTGCTCTATGCCACCCCATCGGATCACGATCGCGCCGTTGCTTGGATATCCCACCTCCCCGTACTGGTGAGTGCAGCCCTGATTCTCGCTAATGCCCAAGAAGCCAATGAGCCAATTCGGACGCTGGCCCAGCAGTTGGCTAGCTCTGGCTTTCGCGATACCAGCCGCGTTGGGGGTGGTAACCCAGAGTTGGGACGGATGATGGCGGAATATAACCGCGCTGCCCTGCGCCACTGCCTGATTCACTACCGTGCCACCCTTGATGATCTGATTCGCCAAGTGGAGCAGGAGGACTGGGAGCACCTGCAAAGAGCCTTAGAGCAGGCCAAAGCTTACCGTGAGCAGGTCTATCCCTCAGGGACGCCGCCGATAGTTTAGACGACGCACAATCCAGTAACTGGCAGACAAGGCCAAGATGGCGATCGCCAGCCCCAGGAGCTTTGCCACCGTTTCTGGTTGGCTAATATCCAGAATGATGATTTTACGGGCAATGGCAATCAGGGAGGTAACAATCACCAGCTCAACAATCTGGGAGGAGACATGGGTTTTCAGGTAGGCCGTGATGTTTTCGAGAATTTCCAATGCCACCAGAACATTGAGAAAGAGGCCAAAGATTTTCACCAGTTCCAAGCTAAACTGCCCCAGGGGGGGTGAGAGTAGCTCTACCGTCAAAATCCGCCCCAAATCAATAATGGCGACGATGACCACCAGCAGCATCCCGATCGCCAGCACCCGCGTTGCTATGCCTTCAATCCGGCTGAGAAGGTGCAAAAATCGCTGATTGTCCTGAAGCAGAATGACGACCTGTTGCCCAAGGTCAATCAAAGACCGCAACCAGCGTCGCATTCCTAAGCCTCAGCCAGCAGAACAAGGGGAGTGTAGGCCACTGGTTCCACCAAACGAGTGCTGAGTCCAAGCCGCTGAAACGACCCTTGTAATTCCTCAAGGGTTCCTTGAACCGAGAGTAGTCGCGGTAGCCATCCCTGAAGGCGGAGGCTGCCATTGCCCGCTGTCGTGATCATGACCTTCGGTTGTAGCCATTGCCCCAATTCCAATGCTATTTTGCCCCCCTTGAGAATCGCCCCCACCAGGGGTAAACACACATCCAATAGGGGGGTAATCACCACATCCACCTTGCCATAGCTGCGCAGCCACGGATCATGAGAGCCGTGGGGTTCATAGTAGAGACTTTGGGTACCCCAGCGCAGAATGTACCCATTTTCCTGTTGAGTGGGGCCGATACTGGCACCCTTGGTGGCTTGGATGGCCAGATCGCGGTAGGTATGGGTTTGGTGGGGGCTAAGGGAAATCACCGTTTCAAAGCCAAGACTCTGGGCAACGTTGGCGGCACTGGGGGAGGCAATGACTGGTAGGGCGCGATCGCAGGCACGGAGGGTAGGCTCATGGCAGTGATCCGGGAGTCCTTGGGAGAGCAAAATGATATCCACATCGCTCGGCATGGCACAGGGGCGCGATCGCTCCGCCTGAAATAGCCAGGGGGTATTGCCAAAGGTGAGCGGGCCCACCAACCACGGATCAACCAGAACCCTTGTAGAACCCAGCTTCCACAACCACGTATTGCTCTCCAGCCACATTAACTGCATAGCTCCGCTCCTACAAGAACTGCGCCAAAACGTTGTAAATCAACAAAAAGATGTTACCGACAACAACGCAACCTAAGCCGACTAAACCACACATGAGCAGGGCCGTCGGTCCCCCCAATCCCGCCTGCAAGGAAGGAAAAAAGAAAAGAGCCGCCCCTGACAATGTCCCAATGATTAATTGTTCCCAGTGTTCAATCCAGCCTTTGAGCTGCATAAATACCAAGAGGGCAAACACCCCCCCAATCACACCAGCACTGACCCCAAGGGGTAATTGCCAACTGGTCATTAAGCTGGAAACCATCACCCCCAACGCCGCCATTTCAAAGCCCGTAAAGCCCGCCCCCATGAGAATTTTGAAGGCGGGTAAGGGTGGAGGAGGCCGCCGCGGTGGTCTCGCCTTTGCAGGGGGTGCCCCTTTGGGAGACGGTATCGGCACCGAAGGTGACGGTGGTGAGCTCACTTGGGAGGGCGGGAGGGGTGCCGTCACTGGCTGTGGAGAGGGGAGCGGTTGTGGCGAGGGGGGGGTGCTGGGGCGGGGGTAGGCGAAGCATTTAAGTCTGCTAAGACCTCTGCCGCCGATTGGTAGCGATCGCTCGGCGCCGGCTGCAACATGCGGTCTAGAATGTGCTGGAGCTGCTGACTGACAGAGGGAACATAGGAGTGCCAATTCCAGCGGTTGTTATAGGCATCAAATAGCTCTTCGGGGTCTTTGCCCGTTAGCAGCACAATACAAGTGACCGCCAAAGCATACAGGTCTGAGTTAGGAAAGACCCGTTCACCCCGTATCTGTTCTGGAGGCGCATAGTGAGCTGTATAAATACCGGTACTGCGGCTTTGGATAGACGTTTGGGAAACTTGTTTCACCGCCCCAAAATCCAGCAAGTAGAGCCGCCCTTGACCGGGAAACTTGGTTTTACTGGGGTGCTGGCGCATGATATTCGAGAGCTTGATATCGCGGTGAATAGAGCCGCGCTCATGGACATATTGCAGGACAGGCAGCAGCTCCCGCAGCACTTGTCGTACCTGCTCTTCGCTAAAGCAGCCCTGCTGCGCCAACTCGTCTTCTAGGGTTTCACCATCAATAAACTCCTGAACCAAGTAAAAGTAGCTTTCTTCACCGGAGCCGTTAAAGCTGGGGACTTCCTCGCGAAAAAACGCCAGTAAATCAGGAATTTGAGCATGTTGACCCAGTTCTTCGAGAACTTTTGCCTCCCGCTCAAAGAGTTCTTGAGCCTTTTGCAAGCTGTGGGGGTCTGAGACGTTGGGCAAAAATTGTTTAATAACACAGTATCGCCACCCTGGCGTATCCAAGTCCCGTGCTAAGTAGGCAGCCCCAAAGCCCCCCCGCCCCAAAACCCGCTCTGCCACATACCGACCCCGCAAAATGAGGGGCATGCCACAGGTGATGCAAAATCGGTCACGAATGCGACTGTAGCTCTGGTTAGGTTGATCCAATTCGGGAAGAGCATTTTGCGGACGCGGGCAATGGGGACGAGTACAATAAGCCAACATGGACCTGCTGATGCAAGGTTTCCTCTATAATACTGCCCCCAGAATATCTGCCACCCTTGCACAGGGCAAGACTTTTTAGGAATAGTAACCTCTTGACAAGCTGATGGTCGGACTCGAACCGACGACCTACTGATTACAAGTCAGTTGCTCTACCAACTGAGCTACACCAGCACTATTTCTAGCATACTACGTCTTAGCAACGTCTTAGCAACAGTGGGGAACCTTACCTATCAATCTTTTTTGGGCATTGCGCAGTCCCAGCGCCGAAAAGATTCAAGGCCAAGGCGGCCTGCTAAGGGGATGCCAAGTTGAAGATCGCAGCAATCGGGCTTGAGTTGTTAATGATTCATTGCAAACCCCAGCAGCCATCGGCAACGCCTAGAAAATGATCTAAGTTTTGATTAGCTTGCTGTGGCAGTTGCATCACCGTGATTATCCTGCACCTGTTGGACGCTTGGAAACGCACTCCGGTTAGAACCTGGCGTTTTCCCATAAAAACAACCATCCGCATTGGTCGCGCTGCAGACAATGATGTGATTCTCAACGATATTCTCGTTAGCCGCTATCACGCGGAACTCTCTTGCTACCGGGATCCAGAGAATCTCGATCGTTGGTTTCTCAAAAGTTTGGGGGCGATCGGTACGTTTGTCGATGGTCGCCTTGTTGATGAGAGCAAACTTGCCAGTGGCAGCCTCATCCAGCTAGGACCCACAGGCCCAATTCTGGAATTCCATGAGCAAACCTTTCGCCGCAGTGCCCCCACCCTTGGTGAGTGTACCCATGCCGGTAATATGCCCGGGAATCTGTTTTGCATTCACTGCGGTCAACCCCTCAATGTGCAGCACACCGTACGCAACTATCACATCCTGCGCCTTTTAGGCCAAGGCGGGATTGGCAGGACCTACTTGGCCTGTGAAGCTCACCCCCCTGGGGAATGGACTGGCAAGGTTCCAGAGGTGCGGGTTCTCAAGGAACTGCGGTCTGAGATGGCGGATAATGAGAAGGCACAGGAACTTTTTGAGCGGGAAGCTCGTATCCTGCAACTCCTTGACCATGCAGGGATTCCCCGCTTCTATGATTTTTTTGTGGAAGATGGGAAAAGCTATTTGGTCATGGAACTCATTCATGGCATTGACCTAGAGCGCTGGGTACTGCGCAATGGCCCGGTGCTGATTCCTCAGGCGGTGCAGTGGATGATTCAAACCTGTGGTGTCTTAGACTACTTGCACAATCAGGATCCACCAGTGATTCACCGTGACTTGAAACCTAGTAACCTGTTGGTGCGATCGCGGGATAACCAAATTGTTTTGATTGACTTTGGGGCGGTCAAAGAACTGGGGCATTCCCCCAGCCGCGTTGCTGTGGAGGGCTACAGCGCCCCGGAACAGATGATGGGCAAACCCACCATTCAGTCCGATCTGTTTGCAGTGGGCGCAACCTTAGCTTTTCTACTTTTGGGAGATAATCCAATTCGCTTCTATCATCACTGTCAGGGCTACCATCGGCTTGATGTATCGGATCGCCCAGAAATTCCCGATCCTTTGAAGGAGGTGATCCACCGCGCCACCGCACCTTTGATATCTGAGCGCTATCCTTCTGCTATTGCTTTGGCCAAAGCGCTTAGGCGGACCCTGGCAGAACTCTCCCAAGAATGGTCCAAAGTTTGATGCTCCAGTTTGAACGAGTTGTAGGTTTCTATGATTTACCTGCCTGTTACTGCCCTACTTTTTGTGCTGCTGATCCTGTCGCTGCCGTTTCTGTGGCTGGCGATCGCCTTCGATGCCGTACAGGTGGCCGTTGCCAAGTTGGGCTTTTCACCGACTGCCGCCTCGGTCTTACTGCTGATGGTGATTCTCGGCAGTACAATTAACATTCCCCTCTACGAGCGGGTCTCTACGGTGGCGATTGTTCCCGATTTTGAAGAACTCTGGTTAAGTCGGTTTTGGGGAATTCCCCTGCGCAAAATTCAGCAAAAAACTATTGTGGCGCTGAATGTGGGCGGTGGCCTAATCCCCACACTGCTGGCACTCTATCAATTTACCCGTGTGAGTCCCTTAGCGATTCTTTTGGTGACCTTGATCGTGGCTGTGGTGAGCTACTATTCTGCCCAAGTGGTACCTGGTATTGGGATTCAAATGAATGCCTTGGTTGCCCCCCTAACAGCAGCAATGACGGCCATTTTGATTTCTGGGGGCATAGCGGCGGCACCTATTGCCTTTGCCGGGGGCGTGCTGGGAACGCTCATTGGTGCCGATTTACTACACCTGCGGGAAATTGAGCGCATGTCGGCGGGGGTGCTCAGTATTGGTGGTGCGGGTGTCTTTGATGGCATTGCCTTATGTGGGTTATTTGCACTGCTATTGACTTAGGCATACCCGCAGTAAGAATAACCATGATAAAGTGCTGGATGAAGTGCTAAAACCTCTGAGAAAAAATCTATGGGTCTGCTGGCTGGCTATCAATTTGTCAAAGATTTAGAATCCGCTGGGGCATTGGCACTCTTTGTTCCCCCAGAGGGCGGTTTTGAGGGTCGCTATCAACGGCGACTGCGTTCCAAGGGCTATACCACTTTGCCCATGAGCGCACCGGGCTTGGGGGATTTAGCAGCCTACCTGACCCAAGAGCACGGAATTCGTCCGGCTCACACGGGCAAAGAAGACATTCGCGTTTATTTTCAGCCGCCCTTAGTGACGTACCATTTGCAAAACCTACCCCCCAATGCTAAGGGACTGGTGCTCTGGCTGATTGATGGTAAGCGGCTCTCAAGGCAAGAATTTGCCTACTTGGCACAGTTGACCCAAACCCTACCGAAGTTCAAAGTGGTGGTGGAAGTGGGGGGCGATCGCGTTGTGCGCTGGGAACCCCTTGCGGATTGGGTTGCTGCTGCCTAGGGTCTAACACTTCTGCGTCAATCCACAAACTGCCTACTTGGCCCTTGACAGTCTTCCTTCAACCCTGAAGGATATAGGCCAGAGGGGCTTAGTCTCCCTGTATCAGAAATAACCATTGGGAAAGGGACGATGACTTCAAATTCCGACATCTCAGGGAAAAAACTTGCCGCTGGCATCTGTGGTATCCTCTTGGGTACCCTTGGCATTCACAAATTTGTCCTTGGTTACAATACCGAGGGCTTGATCATGTTGCTGGTGAGCTTGTTGACCTGCGGCTTGGCCGCCCCTGTCATGGGTATTATTGGCTTAATTGAGGGAATTATGTACCTCAGCAAAAGTGACCAGGAGTTTTACAATACCTACATCGCTGCCAAAAAGGGCTGGTTCTAAGGTCTAGGATTTATTCCATCCGGGGAGATGGCGGCAATTGCTGGCCTGCTAGAATAACAGGCGCACACTCAAGTTTAAAGCTTTAAGTTCAGGAAGTTAACCACAGGATTTCTTTGGCCTATCCATTGCAGCCCAGCGGTGACCTACGAACCCCTGCATCACAAATACCGCCCCCAACGCTTTGCAGATCTGGTGGGTCAGGGGGCGATCGCCACCACCCTCACCCAGGCTTTGCTCAAGGAGCGCATTGCGCCCGCCTATCTCTTTTGCGGTCCCCGTGGCACAGGCAAAACCTCTAGTGCCCGTATTTTGGCAAAGTCCCTCAACTGCCTGAAGAGTCGGAAACCAACTCCTGACCCCTGTGGCCAGTGCGAAGTCTGTCGGCAGGTCGCTAATGGCACCAGTTTGGATGTCATTGAAATTGATGCAGCCAGCCACACTGGGGTGGACAATATCCGCGAACTGATTGAGAAGGCACAATTTGCCCCAGTGCAGTGTCGCTACAAGGTTTATGTGATTGACGAATGTCACATGCTGAGTGTGTCGGCCTTCAATGCCCTCCTCAAAACCCTAGAGGAGCCGCCGCCCCATGTGGTCTTCATCCTAGCGACAACGGATCCACAGCGAGTGCTGCCCACCATTATTTCCCGCTGCCAGCGCTTTGATTTTCGGCGGATTCCCCTAGGGGAGATGGTTGCCCACCTTCAGGACATTGCTGATAAAGAGCAAATTGAGATTGCGCCTGAAGCCTTGACCCTTGTGGCCCAATTAGCCCAAGGGGGACTGCGGGATGCTGAAAGCTTGCTGGATCAGTTGAGCTTATATCCTGAACGGATCACGGTAGAACACGTATGGCAACTGGTCGGAGCGGTGCCAGAACAAGATCTGCGGCAATTGTTGGGGGCGATCGCCCGTCGGGATGCAGTGGCAGTTCTCGAGCAGACCCGCCAATTACTGGAGCGGGGTCGCGATCCGCTGACAATTCTGCAAAATCTGGCCAGCCTCTATCGTGATTTGCTCTTGGCAAAAACTGTCCCTCAACGGCAGGACTTGGTAGCCCTCACCGCAGAAACTTGGCAGGCCTTGATTGCCCTTGCTGAGGCATGGTCAGTTGAGGAGATTCTACACGCCCAACAACACCTGCGCACCTGTGAAAGCCAAATCAAACAGAGCAATCAACCCCGCCTCTGGCTGGAAATTAGCATTTTAGGACTGATGACGGAGAGGGTTCCCCAACCGCCCCCAGCTGCGGTAATGCCTGCTGCCAGTCCACAGCCAACCACTGGGGCACCCCCTAGGATTAAACCCGAAGTTGCTGTTGCCGCCAAGCCCGCAGAACCCCTCCCTCAGAACTCGGAATTGTCAGTTAAACACCTGCAAATTAAAGAAACCGCTGCTGCGGCACCTGAACCAGCGGCATCTCCTGAACCCGTAGCCAATCCCGAACAGGTGTGGCAACAGGCACTACAGGTCTTGCAGCAGATGCAAATGAGTACCTATGCGCTGCTTGCACAACATGGTCACCTACGGCACTTGGACGATCGCGAGGTACAGATTGGTATTGTCAACCAAACCCTGTTAAATCTGACGAAAAATAACCAAGCCAAAATTGAAGCTGCCTTTTCCCAAGTTTTAGGCCGCCGCACCAAAGTCGTCCTTGAGGTTGCGCCGCTGCCCCACAAAACCACACCTGCACCAAAAGCTAAGGAGCCGCCGCAATCCTCTGTCGTCATCCCCCTGCAGCCAAGAGAAGCTCCACCCCCCCCTGAAGAACCAACCCCTATTCCACCCCCACCACCTCTCACCACTGCTGCCGATCCTGTGCGTGAATCTGCCGAAAAACTGGCACGATTCTTTAACGGTGTGGTTATTCGCCTACCCGATGAGGGCGAAAGTCCAGACACCCCAATTGCTGAAGCCTCTGAAGAGGAGGAGCTGGAGTTTTAAGGCCTCTGAGGGTCTAGTTTTCGGCCCCGCATATTATATTCCCAGAAGATTCCCAGAAGTCGTGCTCAACCCCTCGAAGCATACCGGCTCTTCGAACGCTTGTTACCAGGCCAGAAAGCATCCAAGGAAGGAGCGTAGCCATGCCTCGGATTCACGCTAATGCCCGAACCACACCTCGGATTCGCCGTGAGGCCCAACAAGCGCCAGCTTCGGTAAGTCACCGCGAGCTTGCCAGACGCTACGGTATCCACCGCCATACGGTCGCGAAATGACGAAAGCGCGGGAGTGTCGCAGACAAGCGCACCCGCCCTCATCGCTTGAACACTATGCTTACTGCAGCGCAAGAGCTCGTGATCGTTGAGGTGCGTAAGTTCCTTTGGCTGCCCCTTGATGACCTGCTGGTTCTTGCCTGAACCTTCCTCAACTCCAACCTTAGCTGCTCGGCGCTAGATCCCCTAGATCCCTGTCTGCGCTGCCACAGGGTCTCGAACCTGCGCGCACTGCAAAAGAAGCCGGCAAGCGCAGAAGGGGGGACAAAACGACCACGCGGCAGTTCAAAGACGACGAGCCAGGGTTCATTCACATCGACTCAAGTACCTGCCGCAATGTCTGAAGAGGAGAGGCGCCCTGACCTCTGCGTCGCAATTGACTGGGCAACGCGTTGGCTCTATCTGGCAATCCACGAGGATAAGAACGCTGAATCTGCCACGCACTTTTTTGCGCACGTGCTTGCCAACACCCCCTTTGTGGTACATACTCTTCTTACAGATACCGGCAAGGAGTTCACCGATCGCTTCTGCACCACGGGCGATCGCCAACCCACCGGACGCCATCTGTTCGATCAGCTCTGTGCGAACAAGAGAATTGAGTATCGGCTCATCCAACCTCGCCACCCGCCAACCAATGGCATCGTCGAGCGCCTCAACGGTCGCATTGCCGAGATTCTGGGCGCTGAGCGTTTGTCTCCGCCGCTGATCTGCAAGAGACGCTCACAGGCTACCTTTGGACGCACAATCACCGAATTCCCCAACGCGCTTGGGACCACATGACACCCATCGAGAAACTCTGAACATGGCCAATGGAGCGACCAGAGTTGTTGTTTCAAAGGTAGGTCATGTCCCGGGTCTTGACCTGCGCTGCAGCGAGCGCGGATGGATGCAGGCTGCAACGGTTCTATTGATGAGGCAATTCGCAATTATTGTGCTGCGTAATGTCTCATTATTTATTGGAATAGCTATAATGAGCACAACTGACTGACCGCGAGCATTTGCTCGCGGAACAACTTATTGAGGGAACTCTTTACAGGAAATGAGACCAATGACCCCCAAAAAACTAATCCAAGCGGAGGCTCACCTTGCCTTCGGGCGCAACTGGCTGGAAGATCACAGAGGTTGAAGTGCGTGAGACGGAAGCGGGGCTTTTGTAGCTTCTGGGTGGAGAGGGGCTTGATGGCAAGCGCTTTCTCAATATCGGAGGTGGTTCAGATCTGCACAATCTCGCGGCCCTTCGACTTGGGGCGCGGGAGGTGGTGGCGGTGAACAGCAACGCCGATTCGGTGGCAACCACCCATGCTGTGCTTTCTCATTTCGTGTCCGGCGGCGCTTACCGCATCAAGCAAGAAAGTATCTTCAAGCTCGCACCCACCAAATGGGGAACTTTCGATGTGGTTTATTCCTGGGGGACTGCACCACACCGGCGAGCTCGACTGCGCTTTGGCTTGTGCCGCGCGGATGGTGACACCCGAGGGTCTCCTTGTGTTGGCACTTTATCGGCGCATCTGGATGGAGCTGTTCTGGCGTTGGGAAAACAGTTGGGAAAACAATTGTACTGGTACGCGCAGGCTTCTCCTGCGGCTCAGGCTCGGATGCGATGGGTGTATGTGACCCTTTTGCGCCTTGGCCTTCGGTTAACTGGCCGGCGGTTTGCAGACTATGTGACCCCCTATCGTGGTAATCGCGCAATGAATTACTACCACGACGTCCATGATTGACTGGGTGGCTGGCCCTATGAGTCCATCAGGCCCGATGAAGTGTCTGCCCGAATGATCGGGCTAACTTTACACCAGTTCCGATTTTCGCACGCTAGGGAAGGTTTTCGGATATTGTCGGTTCGGGATGCAATGACTACGTCTATAGACTCTATAAACAATTGGTGCAGAGCTGAGCTATGTGCGGTTTAACTGGTTTCTGGCAGTTTGGCGGTTGCCCTGGTGATGATGCTCGCGCCACTGTGCAACGCATGGCCGACACTCTCATCCACCGCGGGCCGGATGATGCGGGAGTATGGGTAGATGCAGAAGTGGGCATTGCACTGGGTCACCGTCGGCTCGCTATCCTCGATCTATCTCCTGCTGGCCACCAGCCCATGGTGTCGGCCTCTGGACGGTACGTGATCGTCTTCAACGGCGAGATCTACAACTATCTCGAGTTGCGCGAAAAGCTTACCAAAGTCAACCCTACCGGGATGGTTCCCCCATGGCGCGGCCATTCCGATACGGAGACATTGCTCGCGGCATTTGAAGCTTGGGGTATTGAAAAGACCCTCGAGCGCGTCGTGGGGATGTTCGCCATCGCCCTCTGGGATCGGAAAAGGCGTATGCTCACACTGGCGCGCGATCGCATGGGTGAAAAACCGCTCTACTATGGCTGGGTGCACGGCACACTAGTATTTGGCTCCGAGCTCAAGGCATTGCGGGCATATCCAGGGTTTGACAATGCTATCGAGCGCCAGGCGCTAGCGCTTTTCATGCGGTACGACTACATACCCGCACCGTGGAGCATCTACGAAAACATTTGGAAGCTGCCCCCGGGTTGCTTTGTGCAGTTTGGGGAGCAGTCCCTCAGCCCCGGCGCCTCTCCTGCCGGGAAAGGGGAGATCAAAGCCTATTGGTCGGTGCGCGAGGTGGCAGAGGCGGGGTTGAGAGAGCCGCTTGCGTGTACGGAAGCGGAGGCCGCCCGGGAACTCGAACGCCTGCTCAGGCAAGCCATCGCTGGGCAAATGGTGGCCGATGTGCCCCTGGGGGCGTTTTTGTCGGGCGGGGTGGATTCTTCCACCGTGGTGGCGCTGATGCAGGCGCAATCTGCGCGGCCGGTGCAGACCTTCACCATCGGTTTTCACGAGGGCGACTACAATGAGGCCGAGCACGCCAAGGCCGTGGCGCGGCATCTGGGCACGGCGCATACCGATCTCTATGTGACACCGGACGACGCGATGGCGGTCATTCCCCGGCTGCCCGCGCTCTACGACGAGCCCTTCGCCGATTCGTCCCAGATTCCTACCTTTCTGGTAGCTGGGCTCGCGCGCCGGCAGGTGACGGTGAGCCTCTCGGGCGATGGCGGCGACGAACTCTTTGGGGGGTACACCCGCTATTTCTGGACGCGCGCGCTGTGGAAGCGGCTGGGTGTGGTACCCATGCCGCTGCGCCGGGCGTTGGCGGCAGCTTTGACCGGGCCCTCACCCGCCGCGTGGAATCGCGTGTTTCGGTTGCTGGGCCCGCTGCTGCCGCGCCGGCTTAGGGTAAAGCTCGCCGGCGACAAGATGCACAAGCTCGCCGAGTTGCTGGCGCTCGATTCCCTGGAGGCGGTGTATTGCTATCTGGTCTCCCACTGGCAGCATCCGGCGGAGGAGTTGGTCATCGGTTGCACGGAGCCCGAGACGATTCTTTCCCGCCGCGATGCGTGGCCGGCGAGCCTGGCCCAGGGCCAGCGGCCCTTCGAGGAAGTGATGATGTTCCTCGATCAGCTCAGCTATCTGCCGGATGACATTCTGGTCAAGGTGGATCGCGCGGCGATGGGGGTGAGCCTGGAAACCCGCGTGCCGCTCCTGGATCACCGCGTGGTGGAATTTACTTGGCGGCTGCCCTATCACTTCAAGATTAGGGAGGGGCAGTCCAAGTGGCTGCTGCGCCAGGTGCTCTACCAATACGTGCCCAAGGAATTGATCGAGCGACCTAAGATGGGGTTCGGCGTGCCGCTGGATCAATGGCTGCGCGGCCCGCTGCGGGAGTGGGCGGAGGATCTGCTGTCGGAAGCGCGCCTCAAGCGCAAAGCTTTTCTCAATCCAGAGCTAGTGCGGCAAAAGTGGCAGGAGCATCTTTTGGGTCGGCGGAACTGGGCATACCATTTGTGGAATGTGTTGATGTGGGAGGCGTGGCTGGCTGCCTAGAATGCCAAGATTTCTCTTCTTGGTAATTGAAGGATCACTTTCATAGGGACGGCTGGATTCTGACTGCAATCACAAAAAGGCTCGCGATCGCCCCCCAGAATCAGCAGCTGCAGGTCATTCCTATTGG
The DNA here is from genome assembly GCF_000505665.1 of Thermosynechococcus sp. NK55a. Lineage (NCBI taxonomy): Bacteria > Bacillati > Cyanobacteriota > Cyanophyceae > Acaryochloridales > Thermosynechococcaceae > Thermosynechococcus > Thermosynechococcus sp. NK55a. The sequence continues at coordinate 180,102 of NC_023033.1, forward strand.
GAGGATGGCAAAGCAGGTCTGGGCAGATAACGAGTAACTTGTGACCATAGAAGCTGTAGCTGCTCCCCTAGGCGATCGGGACCGATACCAAAAAAGATTTGCAATAGGAAGACAACCAGGGCAATTTTAATCGCCGTACCGAGAGTGACCTTGAGCACAGTGATGAGCCAGCGGAGCACAAACCAGCTGATGACGATCGCCCCCACGGTGATCAGAAGTTCAGTTCCTGTCATCGCCGCACCAGAATGCTTTGGCCATGGGTATCGGTGCCACAGGTCTCTAGGAGTTGATGCTCTGCCGCCAAGGCATGCACCAAGGCCGTTGTTTCTGGCGTGGATTCCCAGGGATCGGGGTTGCTGTAGCAATAGTAGGTCTCCACACCATCAATTCCCCGTGTCACCGCAGCAGGAATCAGTTGTTCCGCAGGCAGCCGATAGCGTGCCGGGTGCGCCAAAATCGCCAAGCCACCCGCCTCATGGAGAACCGCAATCACCCGTTCCGCCTGGGCCCATTCTCCTTCGGGGGCGCTGCCCATGGCATAGCGATGCAGGATTGGGGCATGGGGGTCAAAGCCATAGCCCAGGATGTGCACTTCCGTGTCAAGCAGTTGGGCGGTAATTTCAATACCGGTGTAAACTTTGGGACGATCCGTCCCTGGATAGGCTTCGACGTATGTCCGAGCCTGAAAATAGCCCTCTAAAGCATGGTGATCGGTAATGGCAAAGCCCTTGAGACCGTGGATCATTGCCTGTTGCGCCACTTGCTGCGGTGTCAGTTGTCCATCGGAGCAGATGGTGTGGAGATGAAAGTTATAGCGATAGGGACAACTGGTTGCCGTCAACGTCCGAAAGAGACCACGGAGAGTCTCAGCCTGCGTCACCATGAGTGCAGCAAGGGTCATAGGCATTACCAAATCTTACGCTGTTACCCTTTTAATATAAACTTTCTTTAAGAAACTAGGGATAAAAATTCCTAATAGGGCAATTTATGGGGTTGGATGACGTATGCTATGATACAAGTTGGCTCGGAATCATGCGATCGCAACGCCTAAACCTTGTCAGGTCCGGAAGGAAGCAGCAATACGGGATGCTTGCGATAGGCGTGATCTCCGGGTCACCCTCTGGAGAACTGCCAACGATTGATGCCCGCCACTGCCCTTAGCCTCCCCCTGGACGAGATTCGCTACGATGAACGGGGCTTAGTGCCAGCTATTGTCCAAGACTATTTGGACGGAACCGTCTTGATGCTGGCATGGATGAATCGGGAATCGCTACAGAAAACCCTTGAGACGGGTCGCACGTGGTTTTGGAGTCGATCGCGCCAAGAATTGTGGCCAAAGGGGGAAACCTCTGGCCATGTGCAGTGGGTAAAAAGTATCCGCTATGACTGCGATAGTGATGCTCTATTGCTCACTGTAGAACAGGTGGGGCACATTGCCTGCCACACAGGCGAGCGTAGTTGTTTTCACCGCCATGGAGCCAAGGGAGAATACATTGAGCCCCCTCCCGCCGATACCCTCTCACAGGTATATAGCATTGTTTGCCAGCGGCGGGATTTCCCGCAGTTGCAGTCCTACACGTCTAGCCTATTCACTGCCGGGGATAACAAAATTCTCAAGAAGCTGGGGGAAGAAACCGCAGAAGTGGTCATGGCCTGCAAAGACGATGATCCAGAGGCGATCGCCAGCGAGGTAGCAGACTTGTTTTACCACACCCTTGTTGCCTTGGCCTATCATCGGGTGTCTTTGCGGCAGGTCTATGAGCAGCTGCAGTTGCGGCGGCGCTAGGTGATCGCCTTTTGCCTTGTCAGCCCTGGCTGCCCGTGGCTAAAGTGCTAAGTAATGCTCACTGACTTAGGAATAACAATGGCAAAGCACGTGGTCGTCATTGGCGGCGGCATTGGTGGTCTGACGACAGCAGCCTTGTTGGCACGACGGGGCTACCGCGTCCAACTATTTGAACAGGCCGCCCAATTAGGGGGCTGTGCTTCAACCTTTCAGCGACGCGGCTTTACCTTTGATGTGGGTGCCACCCAAGTGGCGGGTCTAGAGCCGGGGGGGATCCATGCCCAGATTTTGGCTGAATTAGAGATGCCTCTGCCAGCAGCAACCCCCTGTGACCCCGCCTGTGCGGTGTATCTGCCGCAGGAAACAACGCCCATTAATGTTTGGCGCGATCGCGATCGCTGGCGACTAGAACGTCAACGCCACTTTCTGGGCAGTGAGCGATTTTGGCAAGGCCTTGAACAACTATTTGCCATTAGTTGGCGATTTCAGCAGCGGCAGCCAATTTTGCCCCCCCGCAATGGCTTTGATCTGTGGAAACTGGTGCAAGCCCTGCGTCCCGACACCCTCCTCACGGTGCCCTTTAGTCTGATGACGGTAACCGATTGGCTGAATCTCTGTGGTCTGGGGAGCGATCGCCGGCTGCGGCAATTTCTAGATCTCCAGCTCAAGCTCTACTCCCAAGTGGATGCCAGTGAAACGGCATTGCTCTATGGTGCCACCGCTCTCTGCCTTGCCCAGGAGCCCCACGGTCTTTACCATCTCCACGGCAGTATGCAGGTGCTCAGTGATTTGCTAGCCAATGCCCTGCGGCGAGATCGCGGCCAAATCTACACCCGTCATCGGGTGCATTACATTGAAGTCGAGGGAGGGCGTGCCGTCGCCGTACAGGTGGAAAACCTAAAACAAAAACCTTGGAGCGCGTTGCCGCCGATCACATTGTGGCCAATGTCCCTGCCCAAAACCTGCCCCAGCTCCTTGGCGATGCCCTTCCCCCTGGCTATGCCCGCCGCTTAAAAAGGCTGCCGCCGGCCGCCGGTGCCTTCGTCCTCTACCTGGGAGTGAAGGAGTCCGCCATTCCGGAAGCGTGTCCACCGCACCTGCAATTTCTCTACGATCCTCAGGGGCCAATTGGCGAAAACAACTCCCTCTTTGTTTCTGTGAGTCAGCCCCAGGATGGCCGTGCTCCCGACGGCTATCGCACCCTGATTGCTTCTAGTTTTACCGAACCGAATTTCTGGCGGCAGCCCCACTTAGATTACGCCGCCACCAAGGCACAATATACCCAAACGGCTCTGGAACGCCTCGGGGAATTCTTTGATCTGCGGCCCGAGCACATTGTCCACTGCGAAGCCGCCACTCCCCGCACCTTCTGGCGCTACACGGCACGGATAGATGGCATTGTCGGTGGCATTAGTCAACGCCTGAGCACCTTTGGCCCCTTTGGCTTGGCAAGCCGCACCCCAATTCCCCACCTGTGGTTAGTGGGAGATTCTGTACATCCAGGGGAAGGCACTGCCGGCGTCAGCTACGGTGCCCGTGCCCTCGTCCAACAGGTGGTTGCCAGTGATACCAATTTTGGTAAAAATCACTATAATAGAGGAACACTGAGGCCAATCAATTGATGAGGAAACGGACACGCTGTGTTTGCCACCCTTGCTGCCCCCCACCCCCCCTCCCCCTTGATCTGGTTGCCGCTATCCAAGACCGGAAGCGGGAACTGAATGCAGTCATTCTGGCGCACTACTACCAAGACCCGGCCATTCAAGATGTGGCCGATTATATTGGTGATTCCTTGGGGCTGTCACGGCAGGCGGCCAGTACCAATGCCGATGTCATTGTCTTTGCGGGGGTGCATTTCATGGCCGAAACCGCCAAGATCCTCAACCCCGATAAGTTGGTGCTGCTGCCCGATTTGGCGGCGGGCTGTTCTTTAGCAGACAGTTGCCCTGCAGACGCCTTTGCTGCTTTTAAGGCGCAGTATCCTGACCATTTGGTGATTTCCTACATCAACTGCTCTGCCGAAATTAAGGCCCTCAGTGACATCATCTGCACCAGTTCCAACGCAGTGAAAATTGTCCAGCAGTTGCCGGCGGATCAACCCTTGATTTTTGCCCCCGATCGCAACCTTGGCCGCTACGTGATGGCGCAAACGGGTCGGCAAATGGTGCTTTGGGAGGGCAGTTGTATTGTCCATGAAACCTTCTCAGAGCGACGTATCCTCGAACTCAAGGCTGCCTACCCCACCGCTCAGGTCATTGCCCACCCCGAATGCGAAGAGGCGGTGCTCCGCCATGCCAATTTCATTGGTTCAACAACCGCCCTGCTTAACTACACCCAAACAGAAGCTTGCGACACGTTTATTGTTGTCACCGAGCCGGGGATTCTCCACCAGATGCAGCGGCGCAACCCTCAGAAAACCTTTATTCCTGCGCCGCCTCAGGATCAGACCTGCAATTGTAACGAGTGCCCCTTTATGCGTCTGAACACCCTAGAAAAGCTCTATTTGTGTATGCGCGATCGCCAGCCCCAAATTCAGCTGCCCGAGGACGTGCGCCTTGCTGCCCTCAAGCCCATCCAACGCATGCTGGAAATGTCCTAAGGTTAGATCTCGGCAACTGCTCGCTCAATCAGGCGCCGCGCCAAGGTTTGCACCCCAGTGTGGTAGTAGTAGTTGGTGCTCATGTCTAAAAAAGCACCCAAGTAGTCGAGGTTATCTTTCGAGAGTTCAATAAAGCTTTGCAGACGATTGATCACCTTTTGCGGCGTTAACTCGTGGCTGCTCACAAATTGGCTCATCCACCCCTGCACAGCATTAAAGCTCTGAATAATAAAGCCCAATTGACCGCTGGGATTGCCCCCCGGCACCACAGCACTAATGGCTTTGAAGGTGGGGTTTTCCTGCAAGTCGTTGGGTTGCAAGCTTTGCAGTGTGCCCAAGCATTTGAGGAGAAAGTCAGGCCCTAGGGGAATCAGACCATCAAAGCAGATGAGGGCGGCCATCCGCATGAGGGATTCACCACTGTAGTCGGCAAGGGCCCGCAGGAAGTCACCGAGGCTATCACCGGGAATGCCATTGATTTGACAAAAGGCGAGAATTTCTACAATCAGCTTAAGGCTGAGGTCAAGGGACTGCGCCCGCTCTGGCTTGGGGGTGATTTTGTCTAGGAAACCGAAGAATGAAATTTTCTCACCCACTTTGTTGGCAAGGGCAGCCGCCCCTAGGAGGGCATCGGTATTGTCCACGGTTTGATAGAGCCACAGTGCCCGCTGATAGCCTTGGGATTTGTCATTAAAGAGCTGCACGGCGCGATCGCCAATTTGGCGGATCAGGGCAGGATCCGTTTCCCCCGTCACATGGCGGATCGTGTTATCAAAACCAACGATATTTTGCCACTGCCCCGGGATGATGAAATCCAAGGACTTGAGAGCCATAACAGTAAGACCCCCGGTGGGGAGTTGATCAACGATTTTGTAGATAGGTTCGCTCACGGTTGTCTCCTTAGGGGGCAAGTTGGGCTAAACCAGCCAGATCAAATTTTTCAATCCATTCCTTGCGATCGCTGGCGGTAAAACTGGGATCGCGGGAGAGCACCTTCACCTGATAGCGGTTAGCCACCAGAATTGCCGTTTGCGTTGTCCCCACCTCTACGGCTGGATAGCCGGCAATCTGCATCGTGGTGTTTTGGAACTTGGCTGCCGCCTCAGGGGTGCTAATGGTATCGGCGATGGCTAGCATCGCCAACTCTTTGCCATCTTTTTTCAGCTTAGCCTCGGCAAAGCCCTTTTTCTCTTGGACAAAGATGCGCTCAAAGCCATTCCCTTCCGGCGGAAAGAAGCGATTAAATTCACTGCCTTGGGTGGCTTGGCGACTTACTGCCGCTGGGGCATTGCGCTGGGTGCTCTGCTGTTGCACCTGCTCGTAGGGCGAGGGGGAGGTGGAGGCACAACCCGTGATCAAAAGCGTAAAGGCTAAAACAAGTGCACTCAGCCAGCGAACCATGGCAATACTCAAGACAATAAGCCAATCATAGCCTAGGCGGGGCAGCCCCAGGCTGAGTTCAAAATTCTGTTAATGTCTTGCCACTCGCGATCGCTCAAGGGTTCTGGGGTCAGGCTCACCTGCCACTGCGCCTCAAAGGCGTCCAAGAGAGCCCTTTGCACCACCGGCAAAGGGGGAAGGGACTGCCGATGGGGAACACTGCCAAAGACCTGCTGCCATAGATTGGGGTCAGGGGTAAGGACAATCGAACCGTGCTGAAGGACGCGATCGCCCCGCCAGGCTTGGGCACTGCCAATGACCTTCTCGCCAGTCGGTAAAACTAAATCGGCCACAGTTGCCCGTGCAAAGCAATTGATGGGAGCGTTGGCGCGATAGCGTTCCTGTCCCAACTGCAGTGGCCACCCTAGGCGCTCAAATCCCACCTTCAGAAATTGACACAAATCGGCATAGACCTGCTGCCGCCGTTGCCCTAACCCCCACACCACCAAACTGTAGGTGAGGTCCCCTTGATGTAAAACAGCTCGCCCACCGGTGGGTCGCCGCACCAGCTCTACAGGTTGCCCTTGCCAGTGCTGGTGTTGCCACTGCTGCGGAATTTGCCGTTGACGGTAGCCAAGGGAAATGGCTGGCGGTGACCAGGTGTAAAACCGCAGACAGGGGCGATCGCTCCCCTGCCAGAGCCAGCAATCCACCGCCATTTGTACCTTCCCCGGCGCTGCAAAAGGGGGAATATAACGCCACATCAACTCGCAGGTGCTTCCTCCGGATGGTAGGCTGCCGCATCCCGCCGACACCCCATATAGGCAAGGATATACAACTCCTTGAGGTCTTGGATCAGCGGATAGCGGGGATTGGCTCCCGTGCACTGATCGTCAAAGGCCAGTTCGGCCATGCTCTCCACCCGCTCATAGAAAGCTTGATCCTCACTGTTGAGAGCCTCCTTAATCGTGGCGGGAATCTCTAACTGGGCCTTCAAATTCTCAATTGCCGCAATGAGGCGCTCCACTTTTTCCTCTGGAGTCGTGCCGCCCAATTCAAGGAAGTCGGCAATTTGGGCATAGCGCTCCTTGGCTTGGGGATACTTGTACTGCGGGAAGATAGCTTGTTTCAGGGGAGCATCGGTGGCATTGTAGCGAATCACATGGGAAATCATGAGTGCATTCGCCAGGCCGTGGGGCACATGGAAGGTGGAGCCCAGTTTGTGGGCCATCGAGTGGCAAACCCCCAAGAAGGCATTAGCAAAGGCCATGCCGGCGATCGTAGCAGCGTAGTGGACTTTTTCCCGCGCCTCTGGATCGGCAGCGCCCCAGCGATAGGCACGGGGTAGGTAGGTAAAGAGCAGTTTGATGGCCTCTAGAGCCAGTCCCTCCGTAAACTCCGTCGAGAGCACCGACACATAGGCCTCCAAGGCATGGGTCAGCGCATCAATGCCACCATAGGCCGTCAGTTTCTTGGGCATGTGCAGCACCAAGTCGGGATCCACAATTGCCATCGTTGGGGTAAGGGCATAGTCCGCCAAGGGGTATTTAATCCCCACGCGATCGTCGGTAACCACGGCAAAGGGCGTCACTTCTGAACCCGTTCCCGAGGTGGTGGGAATTGCCACTAGGATTGCCTTTTGGCCCAAGGGAGGCAATTGATACACCCGCTTGCGAATATCCATGAAGCGCATGGCCAGGCCGTCAAACTCCACCGTTGGGTGTTCGTACAACAGCCACATCACCTTGGCCGCATCCATAGGTGAGCCACCCCCCACGGCAATAATTACATCGGGTTGATATTGCCGCAGCAACTCTAGGCCGCGCTTGACGGTACTGAGGGTTGGATCGGGCTCCACCTCATGGAAGATGTCGTACTTGATGTCCAGTTCTGCGAGGGTGTGCACAATCGGTTCAGTGATGCCCAAGTCAAAGAGGGGTTGATCAGTCACCAGGAAGGCGCGTTTTTTCCCTGCCAGCTCACGCAGGGCAATGGGCAAACAGCCGGGTTTGAAGTAGATTTTGGGTGGCACCCGGAACCAAAGCATATTTTCCCGGCGATCGCTCACCGTTTTAATATTCAGCAAGTGACGGGGACCAACATTTTCCGATGTGACGTTGCCGCCCCAGGTGCCACAACCAAGGGTCAGCGACGGATCTAACTTGAAGTTGTAGAGATCTCCAATTGCCCCCTGGGAAGAAGGGGTGTTAATTAGAACCCGCGCCGTTTGCAGGCGATATTTGAAATAGGCAATATCATCTTGATTGCGGGGATCGGTATAGAGCACAGAGGTATGCCCCTTGCCCCCAAAATTCACCAACTGGGCCGCAATCTCCACCCCTTTATGGAACTGGGGTGCCCGATATAAGGCCAATACCGGACAGAGTTTCTCATAGGAAAACGGCTCCTGCGGCCCCACTTCACTCACTTCGCCGATGAGTACCCGCGTCTGTGGCGGCACTTGGATATTGGCCATTGCTGCAATGGTGGCTGCCGATTGACCAACAATGGCGGCATTGAGGCGACCATCCTTCAGGAGTAGTTGGGCCACCTGCTGCCGTTCCTCAGGGGAGAGAATGTAGGCACCTCGCCGTTGAAACTCAGCTTTGACCGCGTCATAAATCTCATCAACAACAATCACTGCCTGCTCCGAGGCACAGATCATGCCATTGTCAAAGGCCTTACTGAGGAGAATCGAACTCACCGCCGTGGGAATATCGGCTGTGGCATCAATGAGCACGGGGGTATTCCCCGCCCCGACCCCGATCGCCGGATGGCCAGAGGAATAGGCTGCCTTGACCATGCCCGACCCCCCCGTGGCCAAAATCAGCTTGATCTGCGGGTGCTGCATCAGGGCTTGAGAGAGTTCAATCGTCGGCTCATCAATCCAGCCAATAATATCGGGGGGCGCGCCGGCGGCGACCGCTGCATCCAAGACGACCTTGGCTGCTGCAACCGTACAGCCCTTTGCGCGGGGGTGGGGCGAAAAGATAATGCCATTGCGAGTTTTCAGGGCAATCAGTGCCTTAAAGATGGTCGTTGAAGTGGGGTTCGTGACCGGCACCACACCAGCAATGATCCCCACCGGTTCGGCAATTTTTTGGATACCGAAAATGGGATCATCCTCAATGACGCCGCAGGTTTTTTCATTTTTGTACTTGTTGTAGATGTATTCCGAAGCAAAGTGATTTTTAATGACTTTATCTTCGACAACCCCCATGCCAGTTTCGGCTACGGCTTGTTTGGCCAGGGGAATCCGTGCTTGGTTGGCCGCCATGGCTGCTTGGTGGAAAATGTGATCCACTTGCTCTTGGGTAAATTGGGCGTACTGACTCTGCGCCCGTTGGACGCGCTCAATCAGCCCTTCCAGATCGGCAAGGCTTTGAACGGGTGGGTAACTGTTCAAGGTTGGGGCATTCATGGCCAACTCCTTAGAAAAGCAATTTCTCAAATTGGCAAGTTATTGAACGTTGAGGTCATATTCTCGAAAGAGGGCGATCGCCCGCTGCACCTCCTCTGGACTAGCGGCTGGGGTATCAAAGAGTTCATAGGGCAACCCTAACTGCCGCCATTTGTATTCCCCCATCTTGTGAAACGGCAACACCTCCACCTTCTCAACATTGCTGAGACTAGCCACAAATTGCGCCAACCCCCGCATATTTTCGGGATCATCCGTCAGCCCCGGTACCAAAACAAAGCGGATCCAGGTCGGTTTATGAATCTCATCAAGGTACTTGGCCAACTCTAAGGTGGGGGTAATCGTGACACTGGTGACCCGCCGATAGGTCTCCGGCAGAAAGGATTTGATGTCCAGCAAGACTAAATCAGTGACCGCCACAACTGGCTTCGCCGCCTCGAGAACGACGTAACCTGAGGTATCTAGGGCAGTGTGCAATCCCAACTCGTGGCAACGCTCAAAAATTTCGCGGACAAACTCCGGTTGCATCAAGGGTTCCCCGCCACTGGCCGTCACGCCCCCTTGGCGCAAATAGGACTGATAGTGCTGAATGTCGGCAATCAGTTCATCCACGGTGACGAGCTTCCCCTGATGGGGTTCACGGCAGTCAGGATTGTGGCAGTACAGACAGCGCAGCGGACAACCTTGGGTGAAAATGACATAGCGGATACCGGGACCATCAACCGTGCCACAGGTTTCAACTGAATGAATATAGCCTGTCACCTTTTGTTTTTGGGTTGTTTTTCAGGGAGTGTCGAAACCATCGTTAGAACCTCGGTGACAACAGATAACTTTTGCTAGCTTTTAGGGAGTTGGCGAGGACCGGCCAAAAGATTCGTTAAAATTTTGATCGCTCTTAAGAAAGTATCCCAGTTAACAAAAACTCAGTGTTGAATGGCTCGCAAAGTCTGGCCTACGGCCTAGGAGCGCGCCTGCTCTACAGGCTTTTGAGTGTCTTCCATCCTTGGGCAAAAAGTGGTAAAGGGCTGAACTTTGGTAAAACGGTAATTTCAGCATAAAGGCAGAAGAATAATTTGGGCGCCGTCTTAATTAACTTTTAGGATTGGTGGTTGTTTTGCAACTTTTTCTAACTTTCCTAACTTAATGAAGAATTTTTAAGTTGATAATACTAGCGGGCGATCGCTCCCTCAAAGGTTGGAAGATATGACGATTGCGGCTTGGGATAATTGAATTCAATCTTGCCTTTATTCTACAAAATTCCCTTGACCTAGGCCAATTGTGCAATCGGTTACCAATTAGCCCTAGGATTGGGCACATTTGCGAGCTTCAAGCACGGCTGCCTGCAAGGCTGCTTGCAGTTGCTGGGTGAAGTCTTGAGCCTGTTGCTTGCGGTTGCCTTCTTGCCCAGGGGTTGTCCACAGAGGTGATCCAATCCACAGCGCCACCCGAGCACGGAACTGTGGCTGCGGATGATAGGCAATACCGACGGGAAAAATCGGTAGCGGGCGATCGAGCTGCAAAACAAGGCGGGCAAGACCAGGTCTCAGAGGGCGAATCACTTGATCCCGGACAATTCCACCCTCAGGAAAGATCACCAAGGGCTGACCGGCCTTGAGAATGTCTAGAGCATGGCGCAAACTACTGGGTTGAGGACGATCCAGATTGATCGCAAAGGCACCCAGGCGGCGAATAAACCAACCCTGCACACCGCCAAACTCAATGGCATTTGTCATAAAGCGCAGGGGATAGGGGCACACCAAGGGCAAAATGACGGGATCCCAACGACTACAGTGCTTGGGAGCAAGGACAAATCGACCATCCCTGGGTAAATGCTCGCGACCCACAATTGTGATTTGCGAAAAGTAGAGGGGCAAAAATAGGCGATGAATGGGCCACAATCCCCAATAAAGCCACGGCAAGATGTGAGATGTGGTGGGTGCCATTTTCTGATGGCGCATCCGTTCTCCTCCGTAGCCGCCGCTACTACAATAGTAAGCCTGTAGCCCCTTGCCGCTGTCGAGGAACCAGCCAATGTCGCAGCCGACCCATCGCTTTGATGCCCGTGTCTGGGGGCAGTTTCTGCGGATTGCCCAACCCTATTTTTTCCCCCGCGATCGCTGGGGCAGCAGTGTGATCTTTATCCTGCTGCTTTTTTTGGTCATTGCCCTCATGTTTGGCTTCCTCTTTGGCCTCACGGCAGCTATCACCTTTGGCCTGAATGCCCTTGCCCCTGAACTGATGGGACCAATTGCCGGGGGCCTCATGGAGATGATTCAATCCCTGTGGGCACAGCCCCTTAGCCGCAGTCTCCTGCTAGGGACAGTGATTGTCCCCCTGGGCGTCTTTGCACTGCTGCGGCAACCCCTCCTGCTTCGGTGGCAAGCATGGGCTCTCTTGGGGTTACTGCTGATGCTTTCCCTGTCCGTGAGTGGCCTCAACGTGATTATTAGCTTTGTGGGTCGCTTCTTCCAGACGGCACTGGCGGAGAAAAATGCCGAAACCTACTGGCGATTCCTTTTCGTGTATGCTGGTGTTTTTGTAGTGGGGACGCCGATTGTCGTCATTTATCGCTATGTGCGGGAATATCTAGGGTTGCGCTGGCGGGATTGGCTCACCCGTCATTTTTTGGATCGCTATTTCCAGAATCGGGCTTACTACACCATTGAAAACCAAGGGGAGATTGATAACCCTGATCAACGGATCAGTGAGGATGTCCGCTCATTTACCCAAACCTCGCTCCAGTTTTTGCTGATCATTCTTGGCGAAATTATTGACCTCATTGCCTTTAGTGGCATTCTCTGGACTATCTCACAAACCCTAACACTGACATTGATTGGCTATGCCATTGTCGGCACTATCGTCACTGTTTTAATTGGGCAACGCCTGATTTGGCTGAATTTTAACCAACTGCGGCGGGAAGCGGACTTTCGTTATGGCCTTGTCCATGTGCGCGATAATGCCGAGTCTATTGCCTTTTATCGCGGTGAAGGCCAAGAGTCAGTGCAAGTGCGTCAACGCTTTCTTGAAGTGCTGCGGAACTTTAACCTCTTGATTGGCTGGCAGCGAAATCTTGATTTTTTCACGACAGCCTATAACTACTTTGTGATTATTGTGCCGGCGGCGGTGGTTGCTCCCCGCTACTTTGCCGGTGAGATTGATTTTGGTTCCATTAGCCAAGCTAGTTTTGCCTTTTCCCAGGTACTGGGGGCACTCTCAATCATTGTGAACCAGTTTACGAACCTCACGGGCTTTATTGCGGGCATTGAGCGTTTGGCAGAGTTTGATGAGGTGCTGACGAGTCCCTCCGTACCGCCTCAATCGCAAATTGAATTGGTGGAGAAGCCCTACATTGCCCTAGAACACGTGAGTGTGGATACACCGAATTTGGCACGGCGACTGGTGGAAGATGTCACATTTGCCCTTGAAGCGGGCGAAAGTGTCGTGATCATGGGACCCAGCGGTGTAGGTAAAAGTTCGCTGCTGCGGGCGATCGCCGGACTCTGGCAAAGTGGCAATGGTCGCATTATGCGTCCACCGGTGGATGAAGTGCTCTTTTTGCCCCAACGCCCCTACATGGTGCTGGGTACGCTGCGCACCCAACTCCTCTATCCCAGTGGCGATCGCCAGACCCCTGATGACGTCCTTTTGCAGGCCCTTGATGAAGTAAACTTGGCCCATTTGCCCGATCGCGTGGGCGGACTCGACGTGGAATTGGCGTGGGATGATGTGCTGTCCCTTGGGGAGCAGCAACGACTGGCGATCGCCCGCTTGCTGCTGAATCAGCGCCCCTACGCCATTTTGGATGAAGCCACCAGTGCCCTTGACTTAGCCAATGAAAAACGGGTCTATGAGCATATTCAGCGCCTCAGCCGCAACTACATTAGTGTTGGCCACCGCGAGAGCCTGATGCAGTACCACACCTATGTTTTAGAACTAAAGGGCGATCGTGAGTGGAAATTTTACCCTGTACGCAACATCCCCTAGCGCTGGCGACCGCCACAATAGCCGCCACAATAAAAGTGGCGCCCTATGGAAGAGAAGTGATCGAGACAAAGAAATAGATTTCCCTGGAAGGCAGGTAGTATCACAATCTTTTTCTCAAAGGTAGAGCAATAAGGGAAGACATTCTTTTGCTTTTAATAGTCGTGAAACGGGTGGTGGCAACCTAGCCTAGAGCAAGCTGTAACATGAAGTTTTGTGCAATTAGTTTTTACCTAGTAAAGATTTTAGAATGAATATATGAATATATGTTTTTCCCTTGGGTCGCTGTTTTACTACTGCTTTTTCTATAGAAAATTTGAAATTTGGAATATTTAGAAAATCCTATAAAAGAGTTATTATAGTTATTAAGTTATTAAATATAAATATTGGGAAGATATGCTTTGTGATTGTTGGAGATGGTCTCGAGAAATCATTAAAGAAATTCTTGGTGCTTATTACAAGCGGAAGCATCTCAAAATCATCACCAATTGAGGGAAAGAAGAGAGTAAGCCATGACTGGATTTGCATTTTTAGACTTTCTTAATAGAACCAGTTTGAATCAAACAACTACTGACCAGCTTTTATCTAAAATAACCTCATTCAACGGGGAGTATTCGCTCGGCACACTGTTTTGATATTGACAAACTCCAGGAGTCCTGCCCGTCCCAGTTCGCGGCCATAACCAGATGCCTTGATCCCCCCAAAGGGTAAACGCGGATCAGACTTGACCATGGCGTTAATAAAGACAGCCCCCGCTTCCAGATCCCGCCCTAGGATCTCTGCTTCATCGCTCTCCTGTGTCCAAGCACTGGCGCCTAAACCAAAGGGTGTGGCATTGGCCAGTTCAATGGCCGCAGTCAGGGACGATACCCGAAAGAGCATTGCCACAGGCCCAAATAGCTCTTGGGTAAATACGGGGTTATCGGGAGTGACCTCTGTCAAAATTGTCGGCGCAAAGAAATATCCCTGCTGGGTCGGTAGATCCAGAGAGCGGCGGTAAAATGCCTTGGCACCATGACTCAGGGCAAGTTCAACTTGAGCGTGGAGTTCATCGCGGATGGCGGCGGTGGCTAGGGGGCCGAGTTGGGTGGTGGGTTCCAAGGGATCGCCAATCACCCATGCCTCGAAGGCGGCTTTCATGCCCTCGGCAAAGGTGTCATAGACAGCCTCATGGACAATAAAGCGTTTGGCGGCAATGCAGGATTGGCCATTGTTAATCATGCGCGCTTGGACAGCGGTGGCGATCGCTTGGGAGATATTCGCGCTGGGCATAACAATAAAAGGATCACTCCCCCCCAGTTCTAGAACCGTTTTCTTGAGGTGCTGACCCGCTGCTTGGGCTAGACTTTTGCCCGCTGCTTCGCTGCCCGTGAGGGTAGCCGCCTTAATCCGTGGATCCGCCACCAGATCAGCAACCGCACTGCCAGGGATCAGCAGGGTTTGAAAGACCCCCTCAGGAAAGCCCGCTTCAGTCAATAGATGAGCGATCGCCAGTGCGCACTGTGGCACATTAGAAGCGTGCTTGAGGAGAGCCACATTCCCCGCCATTAAAGCCGGTGCCGCAAAACGAAATACCTGCCAAAAGGGAAAATTCCATGGCATCACCGCCAAAATAATGCCAAGGGGCTGGTAATGAATTGCGCTGTAGCTGGCCTCGGTGGGAATCACTTCAGGCTGCAGGAAAGTTGCCCCCTGCTCGGCATAGTAACGGCAAACCCAGGCACATTTGTCAATTTCAGCCCGCGCCTCTGTAATCGGTTTGCCCATCTCAAGGGTCATAAGGCGAGCAAGCGCCTCCCGCTGCTGTTGCAGGAGATTTGCTGTGTTTGCTAGCCACTGGGCACGCTGTTCAAAGGAGGTCAGGCGATAGGTCTCAAAGGTCGTCGCGGCTTGGGCAATGGCTCTCTCTACTTCCTCAGCCCCGAAGGCAGAAAAGGTTTTTAAGACCTCAGCGGTTGTGGGATTAACGGACACGATTGCCATAATTAAATTTCCCTATCTGGCTAGCGCCAGCGATCGCTAGCGCCTAGGACATGGGTTCAGTATGCTAATTCTAGCGTTTGTGATAGTTCCCATCTTCATTGATCAATCTTGATCAATGGGGCGATCGCAAACCATTGTTGTCTATTCTCATCGCAGTTTTGGGGCCCGCTTTTATGGCAACCATCGTTGATATTGCAGTGAATACTCCCGGCTTTTCCACACTAGTCACTGCTGTAAAAGTGGCCAATCTGGTGGAAGCCCTACAGTCGCCGGGACCTTTTACAGTGTTTGCCCCCAATGATGACGCCTTT
Organism: Thermosynechococcus sp. NK55a; assembly: GCF_000505665.1. Classification (NCBI taxonomy): domain Bacteria; kingdom Bacillati; phylum Cyanobacteriota; class Cyanophyceae; order Acaryochloridales; family Thermosynechococcaceae; genus Thermosynechococcus; species Thermosynechococcus sp. NK55a. The sequence goes on from NC_023033.1 coordinate 195,560, forward strand.
GCCAAGTTGCCCGATGGCACCATTACCTCCCTTGTGCAAAATCCTGCCCAGTTAGGGCGGATTCTCAAGTACCATGTGGTTGCTGGTGCCTACAAAGCAGCAGACCTGAAAAAGATGGGCATCGTCACTTCCCTCGAGGGTTCCACCATTCCTATTCATGGTGAGAATCCCCTTGAGGTGAAAAACGCCACGGTTCTTGCTGCCGACATAGAAGCGGAGAACGGTATTATCCATGTCATTGACACCGTCATCCTGATGGGATTGGATCCAGCCCACTCCTTTCAGGACACCAACATTCCCTACAAAGTCTGAGGTGTTAGCAGATTTCCCGCACCAACAGCCCTTGGCGGATTTTCTCCTCCACAAACTGGCGGTAAAGCTCTAGCTCTTCATAGGTAACTTTGCCGTCGGCACGAATTTGTTGCTTGATCTGCCCCATTTCGTCAGCAGTCAGTACCCCGTCAGCGATCGCTCGCTCTAGTAGTTTCTTTAGTTTGGCTAGTTCCGCCTTATCCGCCTTTGAGAGAGGGATTCCATTTGGCTGATACCGTTCCATCGGACTCTCGTCTCCACAACCTCTCTATCCTATTGTCACCCTGAAATGTTGGTGTCGAGGGGCTAACAACTTAAATCTTGATAAACTTTAGTCATGGTTCACAGAGAATCTCCTATTCATTCTCAACCGGTTGGAAGTAAACAATGCAAGTATCAGAAATGAAGTACGGCGAACGCGCCATTCAAGAAGGTCAACTGATGACATTTCCCAACCCCCGTCCCGGTCGGCAATACACTATTGAGATTACCCTGCCGGAGTTTACCTGTAAGTGTCCATTTTCAGGCTATCCTGACTTTGCGACCCTCTATGTCAGCTATATTCCCCATGAAAAGGTGGTGGAACTGAAGGCCATTAAGCTGTACATCAACAGTTATCGCGATCGCTACATTTCCCACGAAGAAGCCGTAAATCAAGTCCTCGATGATCTCGTGGCCGCCTGTGACCCCCTCTACATGAAAATCAAAGGCGACTTTGCCCCCCGTGGAAATGTACATACCGTCATTACGGTCGAACACCATCGCCAGGCGGTCAGTTCGTGCTAAGATGATACATTGCAAGACTGCGGACGTAATTCAGTGGTAGAATGTCAGCTTCCCAAGCTGAACGTCGTGGGTTCGAGTCCCATCGTCCGCTCTCAAAACATCACTATGGGGAAGAGGAGTTTTGTCAGTAACCCAAGGGTAGCCGCCAAAAGCGCAGCGAAGAGCCCCTATACTCTTCCATCCGTTCTAATCTGCCGCTGAGAAATATCCTCTAATGGGGCTGCTACCGTCTAATCCCCTGGCCCTGCTTGCCCCCACCGATATATTGCTCCAGCTTGCCTCTACCGAATCAATTTTGTCCTCCAGTCTTTGAAACGGCATGTTACTGGTGGCAAATATCCAGCTTTTTGTCTATAGCCTGCAGGCTGGCCTGCCTCCCTTCAGGGGCATTCAACACTTAGCCCAACTCAGAACAGATGACAGGTTCACTCACCGCCAGCCTCCTTTATTAATCCACTCATACGCTTTACCCCTTGTGACTGCTAGGATGGGAGTTGTGCTTAAATTTTTAATTTTTCAATAAGGATTTCTGACGCCAATGGATGTGATTCCCGCCATTGATTTACTTGACGGCAAATGTGTGCGTCTAGTGCAGGGGAACTATGACAAGGTCAATGTCTTTCATGACGATCCTCTAAAAGTCGCCCTTTATTGGCAACGCTTGGGCGCCCCCCGCTTGCATTTGGTTGACCTAGATGCTGCCAAAACAGGAGAGCCGCGCAACTACGACCTGATTGGCAAAATTGTCGCATCCCTGGAAATTCCAGTACAGGTTGGTGGCGGCTTGCGATCGCGCCAAGCAGTTGCTGATCTCCTTCTCCAAGGCGTCAATCGTGCTATTTTGGGGACCGTGGCTCTTGAGAATCCAGAGCTAGTTGCCAGTTTGGCTGCAGAATACCCCGGACGGATTTGGGTAGGGCTAGATGCTCGCAATGGCTATGTGGCAACGCGGGGTTGGTTGGAAACTTCAAAAATTTTGGCAACCGATCTTGCCCAAAACATGGCAGCAATGGGGGTGGCGGGGTTTGTTTACACCGATATTCAGAGGGATGGCACCCTCCAAGGACCGAATATTCCAGCACTGCAGCAGTTGTTGGCAGTAACTAATCGCCCCGTGATTGCCTCTGGCGGTGTGAGTTCCCTCAGGGATATTCTCAGTCTTTTTGCTCTGACACCCCATGGTTTAGTGGGAGCGATCGTTGGCAAGGCGCTCTATACCAAAGCGGTGGATTTACGAGAAGCCGTTCGTGCGGTTGGTCAAGGTCGCTGGCAAGACATTCCACCAGATCTAGGAAGCAGCACTTGGGCATAACTGGTCTAAGATAGATTCGTTGTTAGGCCTCAACAAATGAAATGCTAAAGCATCCTGCGTTCCGCTCCCTTAGTAAAATTTGGCAACTACTGGATGGGCGCGATCGCTGGCAATTGTTCGGTATTGGCTTGCTGATGCTGCTTTCGAGTCTTTGGGAAGCGGTGGGGGTAGGGTTAGTGCTGCCCTTTATAGCGGTTGTGGAAAAACCTGAGCGATTGAATAGCCTTCTCTTTTGGCGTCAAACTCCCCTCACAAATACAGAACAAGCTCAGTGGCTCCTGATACTGAGTGCAGTTTTTGGCCTTCTGTATCTATGCAAGAATTTGTTTCTTGCCTTGAGCAGTTATCTGCAGTTGCGGTTCTTGAACAGTAAAAACCGCAAGTTTGCAACCTTACTACTGCAGAGCTATATCCATAAGCCCTACACCTTTCATCTGCAAAATAATACCGCCACATTGATCCAGAATGTAAGTGAAATAAATAGTGTTTTCAACTTTTACCTACTACCCTTATTAAATGTTTTTGCGGAATCCTTGGTTGTTTTCGCTATATTTTCAGTTATTATTTTGGTCAATCCCTTCATCTCAATTCTGGTTATCGCTTTAATTTCAATACTTTCTTTCATTTTCTTTCAAGTGTTTCGGCGCCAACTTCAGACTGTGGGTCAGCGCCGTGTTGGTTATGCCCAAAAAGTGATCCAAAGCATTAATGAAGCTTTGGGTGGGATCAAGGAACTCAAGTTACTTGGTCGAGAGGCTCACTTCCTCAAGACCTATGCTAAAAACATGACTGAGGAGCGCCAGGCTAACCTATTCATTCTATTTGCTCAGCAGGTGCCCCGTCTCTACTTCGAAAGCGTGGCGGTGCTCACTATTGTTCTGATTATTATCCTAACGCTACTGCAGCGAGGTAGTGTGGCCCAGGTGTTACCCTTGATCTCCCTGTTTGCCGCTGCTGCATTTCGCCTGTTGCCTTCGGCGACGCGCTTGATAGGTAACCTCAATTCCATAACCTACTATTCTGCTAGTGTGGACCTGGTTTATGACGATGTTTTGGAAGTGCGAACACTTCAGCGCTCTGAGCCTCTGGGCTGCCCAAGAAAGCCTATTTTTCAAGATTGCTTAGAACTCATTGATGTGCACTATACCTACCCGAATGCCGCTCAACCTGCGATTCAAGGGGTGTCCCTCAGGATTCAGCGGGGGGAAATGGTAGGGTTTGTGGGGGCATCGGGCGCAGGAAAGACGACTATTGTTGACTTGATTTTGGGGTTGCTCACCCCTTCCCAGGGCGATATTCGCGTCGATGGCATCAGCATTTATGGCAACCTTGGCCAATGGCAAGGGCAAATTGGCTATATTCCCCAAGCAATTTATCTATCGGATGATACCCTGCGTCACAACATTGCCTTTGGCCTGCCGGATGAAGCGATTGATGAGGAGGCGTTATGGGCAGCGGTCAAGGCCGCGCAGCTCGCTGCCTTTGTTGATTCACTGCCGCAGGGTCTGGATACAGTGGTCGGGGAACGGGGAATTCGTCTTTCTGGCGGACAGCGGCAACGGATTGGCATTGCCCGGGCCCTCTATCACAACCCTTCCGTCTTGGTGATGGATGAAGCCACGGCTGCCCTTGATAACCAAACGGAAGCCGGGCTCATGGATGCAATTCAAGCTCTCAGTAACGAAAAGACCATCATTATGATTGCCCACCGCCTGAGTACTGTTATGGGGTGCGATCGCCTGTACCTAATGGCCAATGGCCAAGTGGTCGCTGTAGGGAGCTACCAAGAACTTCTGCAAACGAGTCCAGACTTTCGAGCCATTGCTCAAGGGTATGCAGGAGTACCCTAGTGGCTTGCTTGTACTTCTTTGAGGGTGCGTGCCATTAAAACACGATGGGTACCCCGCTCCGCTTCTCCAGGTGCTGGCTGTCGTTGCTGGTAGGTGCCATCGGGTTGCAGTTCCCACGCTTGGCGATTGTCTGCCAACATAATTTCAAGTAGTTCTTTGAGTTCCAGTTGAATGGTTGGATCTTCAATGGGGGTAATGGCTTCAACGCGGCGGTCTAGGTTGCGCGATCGCCAGTCGGCACTGCCAATGTAATACTCTGGCTGCCCATTGTTGCCAAAGTAGAAAATCCGGGAGTGCTCTAAAAAGCGGCCAATGATACTAATCACCCGAATGCGATCGCTCACGCCCGGTACTCCGGGGCGCAGACAGCACATACCGCGAATAATCAAATCAATTTCCACCCCTGCTTGGGAGGCCTCATAGAGGGTGCGAATCACCTGCGTATCTGTAATTGCATTCATCTTGGCAATGATCCGCCCCGGCTGACCATTGCGTGCGTGTTCAATTTCGCGGTAAATCAACTGCAGGGTGCGATCGCGCATCGTGACCGGGGCAACAAGAAGCTTGCGATAATCCCGCTGGCGGGCATAGCCCGTGAGCACATTAAAGAGTTCCGAGAGATCTGCTCCCAATTCCGCGCGGCAGGAAAATAGCCCCAAGTCCTCATACAGACCAGCAGTTTTGGGATTGTAATTGCCAGTGCCAATGTGGACATAGCGGCGAATTTGTCCCGCCTCTTGGCGCACAACCAGAACTGTTTTGGTGTGAGTCTTCAGACCCGGTACACCATAGACCACATGGACACCCACTTTCTCCAGCTTCCGTGCCCAGAGGATATTATTTTCCTCATCAAAGCGCGCCTTCAGTTCCACCAAAACCGCCACCTGTTTGCCATTCTCTGCCGCTTTAATCAGGGCACTGACAATCGGCGAGTCACCGGAGGTGCGATAGAGGGTCATCTTAATGGCCAGCACTTGGGGATCATGGGCCGCCAAAGTGATAAAGCGCTGTACCGTTGCCGCAAAGGAATGGTAGGGGTGATGAACGATAATATCCCCTTCGCGAATGAGACTAAAGAGTTCGTTGGCAACAGCTTCCCAATAGTCGGTGCCAAGAGTGGTAATTTCACTGCTTGTGTCAAACATGGATTCCCGTTCCTCTACCCGCTGCCAACTGGGGGGAACTTGGGGTTGCCACTCGGGATCCTTTAACTGGGGCAAGGGCAATCCCATAAAGGCAAACAAATCATTCAAGCACAACAGACCATCGAGTTCATAGACATCGATCTCCTCGAGATCCATCTCTTCCATTAGGGTTTGCCTCAGAAGCGGTGGAATGCCCCGCTGCACCTCCAGACGCACCACAGAGCCAAAGCGCCGTTTACGAATTTCCTGTTCAATGGCAATCAGTAAATCATCGGCCTTGTCCGTTTCTAGTTCGAGGTCGGCACTGCGGGTAATGCGAAAGGCAAAGTAGGCCTGAATCTCCATCCCCGGAAAGAGAGCACTGAGGTTGTGGGCAATAATTTCTTCGAGGGGAACGCCCAGCCAATGAATACCTTGGGGCGAGTGCAAGTGCTGGGGAAGGGCAACAAAGCGTGGAAACTGATTGGGTACCTTCACCCGTGCCAGTCGTTCTTGGCCAGATTCTGGATCACGAATTAGGACAGCAAGGTTAAGGCTGAGGCTAGAAATATAGGGGAAAGGGTGCGCTGGATCAACGGCTAAGGGGGTGAGCACGGGGAACACTTGGGCTTGGAAGTAGTCGTTAAGGTAGGCCTGCTGCTCGGGCGTCAACTCATTAAAGCGAGTGAGGAAAATAGATTCCTTGGCCAAGAGGGCACGCAGTTCTTGGTCGAAATAGCGGTGTTGCTCCGTAACAATCGGTAAGAGATATTGCCGCACTGCCTGCAATTGCTCCGCTGGAGGCATGCCATCGGCTCCGCCTTGGAGAATGCCACTTTCCACTTGCTGCTTCAAACCGGCCACGCGCACCATGAAAAATTCATCCAAGTTGGCACTGAAAATGGCCATAAATTTGAGCCGCTCTAGTAGCGGTGTGCGAGGGTCATAGGCTTCGTGGAGTACCCGCTTATTAAATTCCAGCCAGCTTAAAGAGCGATTGAAGTAGTATTGCGGATCCTGCAGATCAATGGCTTCGGGTGCTTTACGGCGAGGGGACTTCGCAGAGGGCATAGCCGTTTGTTCTTGTTCATTGGTCACACTAGCTTCCACTGTACTCGATTCCCCTTTTGCAGCGTTGCCACCGATTCCAGAGCGTACAATAAGAAGGTTAAGGTTTGCTAATCGGGAGACTTTCTACCAATATGGCCGACGTGGGGGCAACGGGAGCCGAAATTCGGGCAACACGGATTGAGAAAGCAAAAACATTGCAAGCAAAGGGAATGAGCCCCTATGCCTATCGCTGGGAGCGCACCCATACTGCAGCAGTGCTGCAAGAAAAATATGCCCATTTGGCTGCTGGCGAAGCGGTGGGCGATCGCGTGAGGGTGGCTGGTCGCATTATGGCGCGGCGCGTCTTTGGCAAGCTGGCCTTTTTTACGCTTCAGGATGACAGCGGCACGATTCAGCTTTACCTCGATAAGCAAACCATTAGCCAAGGCATGGGGGAAGGCGCCTTTGCTGATTTAAAACACCTGACCGATGTCGGCGATATCCTTGGCGCTGTCGGTACCCTCAAGCGCACCGAGAAGGGCGAACTCTCGGTTGTGGTGGAATCCTACACCATGCTGACAAAATCATTGTTGCCCCTACCGGACAAATGGCACGGTCTCACGGATGTGGAAAAGCGCTATCGTCAGCGCTATGTAGATCTCATCGTCAACCCCCAAGTTCGTGACACATTCCGCAAGCGAGCACTCATCACTGCCGCCATTCGTCGCTACCTCAATGAGCAGGGCTTTATTGAAATTGAAACACCTGTTCTCCAGGCGGAAGCTGGGGGTGCCGAGGCACGTCCTTTTATTACCTACCACAACACCTTGGAGATGCAGCTTTATTTGCGGATTGCCACCGAACTCCACCTGAAGCGCCTGATTGTTGGTGGGTTTGAGAAGGTGTATGAACTGGGGCGCATCTTTCGCAATGAGGGTATCTCAACCAAGCACAACCCTGAATTTACATCCATTGAGGTCTATCAGGCCTACGCCGACTATAACGATATGATGACGCTGACGGAGGCGATGATTACCACAGCGGCGATGGAGGTGTTGGGCACACTCAAAATCACCTATCAAGGGGAAACAATTGATCTGACGCCGCCATGGCGACGGGTGACAATGCACGATGTGGTGTTGGCAGCCACTGAGATTGACTTTCGCCAATTAAAAGATCTGACAGCGGCTAAAACAGCTGCTCAAAAGGTAGGTGTAAAAGACTTAGACACCTGTGACACGATTGGCCGAGTGCTCAATGAAGTTTTTGAGCAAATCGTTGAACCTACATTGATTCAGCCCACCTTTGTTCTCGACTACCCTGTGGAGATTTCTCCCTTGGCCAAGCCCCACCGCAGTCAGCCGGGACTGGTGGAGCGATTTGAATTATTTATCGTTGGCCGCGAGCATGCCAATAGTTTTTCGGAGTTAACAGATCCCTTGGATCAACGGCAACGCTTGGAGGAACAAGCACGGCGCAAGGCGGCTGGGGATTTGGAAGCCCATAGTGTTGATGAAGATTTTCTCACCGCCTTAGAACATGGAATGCCGCCCACAGGAGGTTTAGGAATTGGCATTGACCGCTTGGTAATGCTGCTCACGGATTCGCCAAGTATTCGGGATGTGATTGCTTTCCCGCTGTTACGTCCTGAATCGGTGGGTAGTCAGGTTTGATGGGTTTGCTAAAATCTTAAGCGTATTTACTGACTGTCTTACCCTGAGTGTCCACTGAATGGAGGCATAGCCAACAATGTCAGTGCAAACTATTGAAAAGCCCGCAACCGTTCGCAAGTTGGCTCCCCGTTATCGGGTGCTCCTTCACAATGACAACGTCAACTCTATGGAGTATGTGGTGGAGGTATTGCTGAAGACGGTGCCAAGCCTCACCCAACCCCAGGCCGTGGATATTATGATGGAGGCACACCTGACGGGGGTTGCCCTAGTGATTACCTGTGCCCTTGAGCACGCTGAATTTTACTGTGAAGGCCTGAAAATGGCAGGGCTAACGAGTACCATTGAACCGACTGAGTAAACCACTGTTTTCCCAGTTTTGGCGGCAAATGATCCGCCGCCCCTTTTGGATTCGGGTTTTTAGTTTTGCCCTGACGCTGCTGCTGCTGTGGTTGCCCCTTGGCCTAGGGCTCTATTTTGCTTGGGGAGAAGGGGGAGCAGCTAGCTTTGTCAATATGGGGCTGTTGTACCTCATTTTTATTCTCTTGCTGCGAGTCTGGGGGCAGCGGGTACACCACCAGCGATCGCCCCTCGTGTTTTATGGCCTGAAGGGCGGTTGGAACTTTGGGCGGGATGCTTTGCTGGGGTGGCTAGCGGGTGTGTTTTTGGTTGGCCTGCTATTTGCCATTGAGGGGCTTTTGGGTTGGGTGAGCTGGCAGGGGCTGCCGGATCGCTTTGGTCTGGTGCTGCTGGATGGCGTCCTAACCGGTGTTGCTGTGGGCTTTGCTGAGGAATTGTTGTTTCGGGGCTGGCTGTTGCAGGAACTAGAGCTAGAGTACCAACCGTGGTTTGCTCTCTTGCTCAATGGCCTGATTTTTGCGGCGTTGCACTATCTGCATCCCTTAGAGGTGATTTTAGCCACATGGCCGCAGTTTTTTGGCTTAGCACTGTTGGGTTGGATTCTCAGTTTGAGTAAATGGGTCTTTGGTGGCCGTTTAGGCTTTCCCATGGGACTTCACGGTGGCTTAGTCTGGGCTTATTTTGGTGTCAATGTGGGAAAATTGGTGACCTACACCGGTGTGGCACCAGAGTGGCTAACGGGCATTAACGGTAACCCGATCGCCGGCCTGCTGGGGGTGGGTATTTTAATTCTGGTGGCTTTGGGGCTTAGCTATCGCGTCGCAACCGCACCATAAAAAAGCCATCCATGTCATCCCGTTGTGGCCACACGGTGATCCAACCTGCCGGTGCTGCTTTTAGGGGAAAGTTGGGGGGCGGTGGTTCAATGTGCCACTGGGGATGGTGAGCCAGAAACTGCTGAATCTGGGCCTCATTTTCTGCCGATTCCAAGCTACAGGTGGCATAAACGAGTAAGCCGTGGGGTTTGACCCACTGGGAGACGGTGGCCAAGAGTTGGGCTTGCAGGGGCAAGAGTTCAGCTAAGCGCGTCTTTAGGGGTCGCCAGCGGACATCGGCATGGCGGTGCAGCGTGCCTGTTCCCGAGCAGGGTACGTCTAAAAGGACACGATCGCCCATTGCTGCAAAATCCCCTGCCGTCGCACTATCTAGGGTGTGAATTTCAATGCTTTTGAGGCCGAGGCGATCGCGATTTTGCTGCAGTTTCCGCAAACGAGCGGGGGAGCGATCGCAGGCAATGACACGGCCTTGATCTCCCATTAACTCAGCAATGTGGGTGGTTTTTCCTCCGGGGGCGGCACAGGCATCAATGACCACCTCCCCGGGCTGGGGATCTAACAGATGGCTTACCCATTGTGCTGCCCGATCCTGAACCGACCAGTAACCTGCGGCATAGCCGGGGAGTTCCTGCATCGATTGCCCACAGTGGGATAGAACCAGTCCTTGGGGCAGGGGGGGAATTGGTTGCAACCCATAGCCTGCTGTTTCAAAATCAGCGATTAGCTGATCAGCTGTTACTCGCAGTGGATTGAGGCGTAGATCGAGGCGGGGCGGCTGATTGAACCACTGACAGAGGGCAGTACACTCCTGAAGATGCAAACGTTCTAACCAAGAGGCAATCAGTGCATCGGGAAAGCTATAGCGACACCCGAGTTGAGACACCAGGGGGAGGTGGGCAATGAAAGCTTCAAGGGGATCGCTGGTGCAGCGGCTGTAATGGCGCAAGACCCCATTCACCAGTTTGGCAAAGCCTCCTAAGCCAATCTGCTTGACCAATTCAACGCTGCTGTGGACGGCGGCATGGGTGGGGATGCGATCCAGGTACCGCAGTTGATAGAGTCCTAAACGCAAGACTAACTGGACAGGCAGGGGAGGAAGTTGGCGACAAAACCCCTGAATCAGGGTATCTAAGGTGCGCTGTTGGCGAATAGTTCCATAGACCAGTTCAGTCACTAGGGTGCGATCGCTCCCATCGAGGGCATACCGCTGCAAGACCTGATGCAGTGCCACATCGGCATAGGCGCCCTTGGCTACCCGGTCTAGGGCATCAAGGGCAAGACGCCGTGCACTTAGTTCCACGCCGATTGCTCAATCATTTCCCGCTGTTCACTGGTGGCGATCGGCCACTCAGGGTTGTCACCACCAATCACGAGGGTTTTTAAGGGCACATAGTCCTCACTAAATTGATGGAGGGCATTGATTAAGACATCCAAGGCCAAGGCGTCACTGGTACCCAAATCAAACCAGCAGCGAGCCCAGCGATCGTTGTACTCAAACTCGCCCATATTGTGCATCACCGCCATCAGCGAACTTTCGGCTTGGGCGCGATCGTACTCTAGGTGACTGAGGTCTAAACCTGTTTCCTGGACTTGAAGATTCTCAGCATTGAATCCCCCCAGTTTCCCAAGGAAAAACCAGGAGTTAAAGACTTCCTCCAGATACTGCTGCTCCACGGACGAAGGTGGTGCCGCAAATTCCACCCAAATCCATACATCAAAGGGATTCACTTCACGGAAGATGACATTCATGCCCTAGCTCCCATTAAACCCTTCTGAAAGGCAGGCCGTTGTTGCAAGCGGGCTACATAATCCGCTACAGCAGGATAGGGACTCAAGTCCACCTGAAAGAGCATCTGGAGATAGGCCAGCATCGACCCGAGGGCAACATCGGCCACCGAAAAGTCCTTGCCGAGAATGTAGGATTGCCCCATGAGAGCCGTCTCAATGCCCTTGAGCAGTTGTGGAAGCTGGCGATCGCGCGTTTCGGGCGGAAACATTGCCTGGGTCAGGGTAGAGTTGGCAAACAGCACCCACTGATAAACTTGGGCAGCGGCGGCCGCATCCTTGGGTAATTCACCGTGAACCTGGGCAAGATAGAGCAAAATCGCCCCTGATTCCCAAAGCACCACATCCCCATCCACAATCACGGGCACTTTACCCATGGGGTTGAGTTTGAGAAATTCAGGCTGATGTTGTTCCCCAGCTTGGAGATCTATCAGCACAAACTCATAGGGAATGCCCAGTTCTTCTAAATACCAGCGGACAATACTGGCGCGGGATTTGGCGCCGCCATAGAGCTTTAGCATAGGTCAGTTGCAGCGATCAATGTGTCAATCAAATTTCAGTCACTTTTATTTATTATGATCCTTGATTGATCCTTGATCGACCTCAAAATCATTTCCTGCCTAACTCTCCTCAGCGCCAAAGCAGATGTAGGGGCCATTCAGCTACCACTTCCGCCAAGTGCTCATTGGACGGTTGACCATAGGGCAGCACCCCCAACACCGGCACTTGGGTAAAATGGCTGAGAAAGTCTGGGGGGGTCCACTGTTCAATCTCGGCATCACTACAGGGGGTAACACAGTTGAGAATTAGACCACGAATGGCCAACTGGTACTGCCGGGCAAGGGCAATATTGGCCACAATTTGGGCGATCGCCCCCAAGCGTACTGTTGCCACTAAGACAATGGGCAACTGCCAAGCGGCTGCCAAATCCGCCACTGTCCACTCCCAAGTAATGGGCGAGCCTAGGCCCCCAATCCCTTCAACTAAAAGATAATCAAACCGCTCCTGAAGCTGCTGGTAAGTCTGCCAGATGGGGGCTAAATCAATCCTGCGATTTTCCAATTGGGCTGCAATGGGAGGCGCAAGGGGGGCTCCAAAACTCAGAGGGCACACCTCCCTGGGCGTTTGTTCCAGAGGTAGGGTTTGACAGTAGTAGTCCCCATCGCCAATCTCAACCGCTGTTCCACTTTGCATGGGCTTGAGAATGCCCCAGCGTTCTTGAGGACGGTAGCGATGGGCGTAAGACCACAGGGCTCGTGTGATCATTGTTTTGCCCACCCCAGTATCGACACCGGTAATGAGTAAAGACTGGCAATGCTGTGAAATGTTCAACCCTCCCTACCGTTGTCGCGATAGTTCTCAATGGATTATACCCATTTCATCTTCTTTTTCACTTTGATTAAATTCACTTCATTAAATGTGACGGCAAAACCTGATCCTGTTGCAGCTCATGGTGAATGGCTGCAAAACTGCTGGGATGGGCAGGGAGCGATCGCGCCAAAGACCTCAATTGTGGGTACTCCGAAACCGCTGAGGGCCAATATGTTTTCAGTATAGACGCCCTAGGGGTTAGAGGGCATCGGGATATCAATCAGGGCTTTTAATCATCAGAACTCGTAGGGGGGGCGATCGCAGGCGGCGCAGTTTCAAGTACTCTAGGAAATAGTCCTTACTGAATGTCTGCCGCGCAACCATGGCTGAGACCCTCATGTTTAATGCCCTTCGTGCTGCCATTGATGAAGAAATGGAGCGAGATCCCACGGTTTTTGTGCTGGGGGAAGATGTGGGACATTATGGCGGCTCCTACAAAGTCACCAAAGACCTCTACAAAAAGTATGGTGAACTGCGCCTATTGGATACCCCCATTGCCGAAAATAGCTTTACTGGCATGGCCATTGGGGCAGCCATGACCGGCTTGCGTCCCATTGTCGAGGGCATGAACATGGGCTTTTTGCTGTTGGCCTTCAATCAGATTGCCAACAATGCTGGCATGCTGCGCTACACCTCTGGCGGCAACTTCAAAATTCCAATTGTGATCCGTGGTCCCGGTGGGGTTGGGCGACAACTGGGGGCAGAGCACTCCCAACGGCTCGAGGCCTACTTTCAAGCAGTGCCGGGATTAAAAATTGTTGCCTGCTCGACTCCCTACAACGCCAAAGGCTTGCTCAAGTCAGCGATTCGCGATCCCAATCCGGTGCTGTTCTTTGAGCATGTGCTCCTATACAACCTCAAGGAGGATCTCCCAGAGGAAGAATATCTCCTACCGCTTGATAAAGCCGAAGTTGTTCGCACTGGTCAAGATGTAACGATCTTGACCTACTCGCGGATGCGTCACCATGTTCTGCAAGCGGTGAAAACCCTTGAAAAAGAGGGCTACGACCCCGAAGTGATTGACCTGATTTCCCTAAAGCCCTTCGACTTTGGGACAATTGGTGCCTCGATTCGCAAAACCCATCGCGTGGTGATTGTCGAAGAGTGCATGAAGACAGGGGGGATTGGTGCCGAACTTTCAGCTTCGATCATGGAACGCTACTTTGATGAACTGGATGCACCGGTCATCCGCCTTTCTTCCAAAGATGTTCCTACCCCCTACAATGGCACCCTAGAGAATCTGACGATTGTGCAACCGCCTCAAATTGTAGCGGCAGTGCAAAAGCTGGTGCAGGGACAGGTTTAGCCATGGGAAAGTATCGCGGCTGGCTGATTGGCATTTTGGTGTTGCTGATGGCTGCCACGTGGGTCATTGTGCGCACGCCGGCTCGGCTGGGCTTAGATCTGCGGGGGGGTGCCCAACTGACGTTGCAGGTGCAAACAACAGACAAGGTGCCGCAAATTACGCCCCAAGTGCTGGCGGCAGTTCAAGGGGTGGTGCAACGGCGGATTGATGGCTTGGGTGTTGCCGAAGCAGTGGTACAAACCGCCGGGGACGACAAGCTTTTGGTGCAATTGCCCGGGGTGACGGATCCACAGCAGGCGGAGCGAATTCTCAAGGGGACAGCGCAACTGCTCTTTGCTGTGCAGAAGTCGGGCACAGAGACACAACTGCAAATTGAGCGGCAACTTCAGTCGCAACTGCTCTTGGAACAGGCTCAACTCTTGGCGGAGCAGGCTCAGAAGGCCAATGATCCCGAAGCCCTGAAGGAGATTGAGGCGAAGCTAGAAAAAACCGTGACTCCCTTGAAAAAAGCCAGCAAGCGATCGCCGGCCTCTTTAGACCCTCCGATTTAACGGGGGCAATGCTCAGGGAGGCCTTTGCCACTCCAGTGGCGCCTGGATCCCCAAACTGGAGTGTGATTGTCCGCTTTGACAACCAAGGGGCTGAACTGTTTGCCCAACTGACGAAGGAGATTGCTGGCACGGGCCGCAGCCTTGGGATTTTTCTTGACAATCGCCTGATTAGTGCGCCAACTGTGGCGGTGGAATATGCAGAAACGGGGATTGTTGGCGGGAGTGCGGAGATTTCTGGGGGTTTTACTGCCCAAACTGCGAATGATTTAGCGATTCAGTTGCAGGGGGGTGCACTGCCGGTGCCCCTAGAGGTCGTGGAAAACCGCACGGTGGGTGCTTCCCTGGGGCAAGACAGTATTCGCGATAGTCTCTATGCCGGCTTGGCGGGCTTGGGGTTGGTGCTAGTCTTTATGGTCGCCTACTACCGCCTGCCGGGACTCATTGCCGATATTGCCCTGCTTCTATATGCCATCTTTACCTATGCAGCTTTTCTGCTGTTTGGGGTGACGCTGACACTGCCGGGGATTGCGGGTTTTATTCTCAGTATTGGTATGGCGGTGGATGCCAATGTGCTCATTTTTGAGCGTACCCGCGAGGAGCTGCGGGCAGGAAAAACCCTCTACCGTGCCGTTGAATCGGGGTTCGATCGCGCCTTTGCCAGTATTCTGGATAGCAATGTCACCACCTTGATTGCCTGTGCTGCCCTCTTTGCCTTGGGAACAGGGTTTGTCCGCGGTTTTGCCGTTACCCTTGCCATTGGCATTGGCATTAGTATGTTTACGGCTCTCACCTGTAGTCGCACGTTTCTGTTCTATGCCATTAGCATTCCCAGTCTGCGTAGGCCCAATTGGTTCTGTCCAAAACTGGAGAGCGTTCGATGAGCTTTAGTGTCAATCGCCAGCGATCGCTCTGGTGGGGTCTATCTTTGGTGGTCATTCTCAGTGGGCTTGTGGCCATGGCCATCTCTTGGGTGTCCCTGGGCACTCCCCTGCGGTTAGGCTTAGATTTTATTGGCGGGACGCGGTTGCAATTTGAACTGGCCTGCAGCGCCACCAACAACTGTTCTCAGCCCATTGATATTGATGTGGTGCGTCAAGTGCTCAACCAGCAGGGATTGGGCAACAGCAGCTTGCAAATTGTGGGTGAGTATGGGGTGAGTATTCGCACAGTGCCTCTCTCTGTGGATCAGCGCAGCCGCCTCAGTGACGCCCTCACGCAAAAAATCGGTGACTTTGACCCCCAGAAAACCCAAATTGAGACCGTTGGTCCGACCCTTGGCAATGAAATCCTGCGATCGGGACTGCTGGCACTGTTGGTATCGTTTATTGGCATTACGATTTATCTGACGCTGCGCTTCCAGTTTGACTATGCCTGTTTTGCCCTTGTCGCCCTTGTCCACGATGTATTGGTGACCACCGGCATTTTTGCCATTTTAGGACTTGTGGCAGGGGTGGAAATTGATAGCCTCTTCATTGTGGCGCTGCTCACGATCATTGGTTTTTCTGTGAACGATACAGTGGTCATCTACGACCGCGTGCGGGAAACACTGAACCTCAACCCAGAGCTTGGAATTCAAGAGGTGGTGGATCAGGCCGTAGTGCAAACCCTTGGCCGCTCCATCAATACCACCCTGACAACGCTACTGCCTCTGATCACGATTCTTCTCTTTGGGGGCGATACACTGCGCTACTTTGCCTTGGCCTTGCTGATTGGTTTCACAACGGGGGCCTATTCAAGTATTTTCATTGCCAGTACTCTCCTTGCCTGGTGGCGCGATCGCCAGCCGCCGCGTCCCGCTACGAATACCCTGGAGACAACGTCGACGCCCTAACTGGTTGTGCTCATTCCCCTCACCCAAGAGAAAGTCCGTCAATTGGTGCCGCTGGTGGCCACCGGTTCCCAGTATCGCTATGTTTGGGGCAAGCTTCAGGACTTTCTACGACGCTTAACCTTCTCCGTGGTGGCGGTGGCCGTTATTGCCTTGGGTTTGAATTTTTTAGGGGATAGCGCTCAACTGATTTTGGGTCTGGTGGCGGGTCTCTATTGGCTCTGGGCACCGGCAGTGCTAGCCTCATTTCGCAATCGTCGCCATCGGCGGTTTCCCTATGGCGGCTTTTGGCGCGGGCGTGTCTTGGATGTTTATGTCACGGAAGAATTGGTGGGCAAAGAAGAGACAGTTAACGACAAGGGACAACTCGTCATTATTGAGAACCGTGAACGCTGCTTGAATCTGGAGATTGGCGATAAAACGGGCTTTGAAACCAGAGTGCAAGCCAAATTGCTGCGTCAACATCGAGGGATTCGCCCTGGCGATGCAGCGGAAATGCTGGTTCTCTCCCGTCGTCCTGATCTTGCAGAGATTGAATTGATTTCTGAAGTTTTCCTACCCCGCCATCGCCTCTGGATTGGCACCTACCCAATTTTGCAGCGGGATGCCTTTATTGATTTATCAGAAACCCTGCGGCGCAAAGCGCGCTCTCAAGCGCCTCGGCGATCGCCCCGCTCCCGACGTTCCAGCCTGTGATACCTTAAAGGAAAGAAATAAAAGTTAACAATTTCCGATATTCCCTTGACTGCTCTTACTTCCCCCTCGACACTTTCCTCTCTGCGCCTTGGCTCACGGCTAGCTTGGTTGCTCTTTGGCTTTGCCGCCTGCTTGGTCTCCATTCCCGTTTTTATTGAGGCGCCTCTCGTGCGGACATTGCCTTGGCTGAGTTTGGCTTTGACGCCGCTGCTGGTGGGTCTCAGTTTTTATCTCCAACGCCAGCCCCACTCCCGCTATTGGGGTGAGATGCTTTATGGATTTAGCTGGTGTTGGGGGGCAGGTTCGCTCTACTGGGGATGGTTGCGCTGGGAACCCCTGTGGCATTTGCCCATTGAGGCTTTACCCATTCCGCTGATGCTCTGGCACCTGCGGCAACGGCAGCAACTGGTGGGCGTGTTCTTTTTTTGCGGCTCTTTTCTGGGCACTGCCATCACTGATGCCTACTTTTACTTGATTGATGTGATTCCCCATTGGCGAGCCATTATGTATCTCGAAGGGGATGTCATTTCAGTTCAGGAGATGCTTGCACAGGCGATCGCTCAGGCCCAGACCTTTAGTGGCCAGGTGTGGGGGGTTCTCTTGAGCCTGAGTTTGCTCCTCATTGGTCTGCTGCCCCTCTTTGAATCCCAGATTCGTCGTGGCTCCGTCTTGCCCGTATGGGGATTTATGGGCGCTGTCTTGAGTACACTCGTTGTTGACGGTCTCTTTGGCCTTACCATTGGCCTAATGTCGATGAGTTAAAAGAGTTAACCTCTGGCAGCATGCGGGACTTCCCGCCGATAAAGCTAAAATCAGCACAGAGGGATTCAACGGCAACCATGGGGGTTTTTGCTCACCTTTGCTTAACGGGATCGGCTTTTCTCTTTGCCCTTGAGGGCTATTATCGGCTGAAGCTCAGAGGAATAAAGGTGGCCAGTCCTAGCACCATTGGTGAGTTACAAAAGTTCCAACAACAGGTGGCTCAGGAGATGGGTAGCGGCAGTTGGCGCGAGTATGTGCAGGTGGTTGGTCAAGTAACGGCGTCTCAGCCCTTGCTCTCGGAAGTGAAGCGCATTCCCTGTGTCTATTACAAAACGATTATCAGCCGCGAGTATGAAAAACAGGGGAGCGATCGCTCCTCGGAAATCATTGGCCGCCATGAGCAGTCAACCCTATTTTTCTGCGCGATCATCAAGGGGAGATTGAGGTGAACCCTGTCGGTGCTGAGATTGAAGCTGTGCAGGTCTTAGATGAACTGCGGCCAGTGGATAAACCCCATTCCCTTGCCTTCTCTTTAGGGGTTCTGTCATTGAATTGGCGCTTTGGTAGTAATACAACGCTTGGCTATCGCTATCAGGAGTGGGTGCTGCCCTTGGGGCAACCCATCTCGGTGGTGGGCATGGCCTCGGATCAGGGGGGAGTTCTCCGCCTCCAAAAGCCGCAAAACAGGGGACAAAAATTCATCATTTCCCTGAGCTTTGAGGATCCGCT
Organism: Thermosynechococcus sp. NK55a; assembly: GCF_000505665.1. Classification (NCBI taxonomy): domain Bacteria; kingdom Bacillati; phylum Cyanobacteriota; class Cyanophyceae; order Acaryochloridales; family Thermosynechococcaceae; genus Thermosynechococcus; species Thermosynechococcus sp. NK55a. Next base: position 213,888 of record NC_023033.1, read on the forward strand.
GATTCAGCAGTACAAACAGCAAAAACGAAAAATGACCTATGCTTCCCTGAGTGCCGCTCTCTGTGGTGTCTGTGGTTTAGTTTTGGCCTTGTTTTAGGGTTTTAGGCTTAATCGGGTTCTTGCTTTGGGTTTTTAGGTTGTATCCAGATGATCCGCCGCTGATTGGCGCCAATTAAATTGGCCTCCTCCTGGGCAATGCGCCGCCGTGCTTGGGGCTGGCGATCGCGCTCCTGTTCCCGTTGTAATTCCCTAACTCGCGCCTCCAGTTGGGCCACTTCCGCTTCGAGGGCATGGAGTTTTTGCAGTTGACTCAGTTGATAGGGCACCAGCTTGGCGATCGCCCCAAGGGCAAAGGCGAGTAGCACTAGATTCACTGCAATTTTGGCACCCGCTTCCCAGGCAATCGCAGGAATTTTTCGAAGAGAGTGAGCCATGGCTAAACCGTGAACGGCAAGTTGTCTATCAGTATAAAAGAAAAAGGCAGCTCCTTTGCTTGAGCAACGCCATGGGGAACTGCCTAATAAATTTTTAAATTTTTAGAGAAATAGAGCCCTGCAGCCAGTTGGCAACAACCGTTCTGACTACTTGTACAACTCAGTGGAAAGCCGAAATGCCAGTACCGCAGGCAACAGGGCAATCACAAGGGCAACGTAAACTTGGGTATCGGTCAGCGCCATGAACAACTCCTTTATGGAATAACAGTCGCGATCAAGTGCTGTATTTATTACTCCATAGGTACTCCCCTTTGGCAACGCCTCCTCATAGTTCGTAACATTTTGCAGCTAGGTCTCTGGGGTGACCCTAGAACGCCAGTGGGGCAGCCGTCGCAGGATAGTCAGCATTGACACCCCTGTGGCCAGAAGTGTCAGCAAACTCAGCCCCACCAAGAGCACATAGAAGGGACGCCCCACCTCCCCCCAATAGCTTCCCTGATGTAGGCTCAGGAAAATTGCCGCCTGTTCCTTGGAGAGGCCAAACCAGTTGCGGCCAAGGCGATAGGCAATTCCTGTCGTGGCACTCACGAGCAAGGGCAATGCTGCAATGCCAGCTAGGAGGTGATGTAGCCGCCGCGCTGACCACTGGCCAGGGAGCGATCGCCCCCACAGGAGACCCAAACCCGTAGCAATGATTCCCAGCAAGCCCAAGCCAAGGACCAACACATAGAGCGGCACGCCCCATTCCCCCAGATAGCGGCCCTCATGGAGGGTCATCATTGCCCGCCCAAAGTCTTTAGATAGCCCAAACCAACTGCGCCCAAGACGATGGGCTATTCCCGTTGTGGCTGAGATCAATAGGGGTAGGGCAAAGATCACCACAAGGAATTGATGCCCCTGACTGCTGATCTTGGCAAGACGCGGTTTCAGAGCACTCATGGTTCCACCTCCATTTGCCAGGGAATCGCCAAGGTAAAGGCCGTGCCGCGATCGCCTGCGTAGGGACTGGTCACCCGCAGGTTTAGACCATAGGGACGCAGCAAATCCTGAGCGATCGCCAAGCCCAGACCACTCCCCTCAATCTCGCTGTCCGCTTGAATCCCCCGATATCCCCGTTCAAAAAGACGCGGCTGCACCTCCTTAGGAATGCCACAGCCGGTATCCCAAACGGTTAACTCTAAGGCGGTGGGCGAGAGCGTCAAGCGCAGACCAATCGTGCCCCCTTGCGGGGTGTACTTAAAAGCATTGTCCAGTAGATTACCGACAACCTCCTGCAGCACCCGTTCCTCGAGCCAGATGGGCGGCAGTTGAGGCGGTATCTCCACCACAAAGGTTTTACCCTCCATTTCAGCGCGAGCTTGGGCGGCACTGATCAGCGGCAAGAGAGTTTCAGCTAGATCGAGGGGTTTACCCGCAAGGGGTAGGGGCTGTCTGCCCGTAAAGACGGGAATATCGTTGCGCTGTTGGCGATAGTCCTCCAACAGTGCCATGAGCCGCTCTGTTTCCTTGGCAATGCCTTCGGCGAGGGGACGCCCCTTGTGATCAGGTTCCAAGCGTTTGAGCAGGAGCTTGACAAACGTGCGAATGGCGGCCACGGGATTGCGCAGTTGATGGAGCAGATCGTCAAAGCGCTGTTGCTGTTGATCCAGTGGGTGGGCGCGGCAGTGGCTGAGCCATTGTTGCCGTTGATCCAAGAGGCAGGCGATGGCCAGGGTTTGTGCCACCTGTTGCAATTGTGCCTGCTCTGCTGCCAGCCAAGGACGGTGTTGCCGCTGTGCCACCAGTACCCCCAAGACCCAATTTTGGTACATCAGGGGCAGGATCAGTTGATTGGCTAAGGACGAGACAACCTGTTGAGGGTAATGGCTTAGAGCAGTCTCTGGGGCTGCGGTTGGCGGTGGTAGTGTCGGGGGAATGGGTACGCTCAGGAGGGGTGCCGCCTCTGGATAAACCGCAACAGGGGACCATGAGGGAGAGTCGTTGAGGGTTTCACTAAGGTAGACCGCCAGTGAAGAGGCCCCCAAGCTGTTGACAACGAGTTCTAATTGGGTGCGACAGAGGGCAGCAAATTCTTCACTGGCTGGCCAGAGCATCTAGGCAGTAACCCCGGAGTGACTCGACACTTGCGGGAGGAGGACTTGAAAGTCACCACTCCCTTTTGTATATTCTTCCAGCAATTGCTTTTCAATGGGAAGCAGGTTGGGATCTGGGTCAGCCTCCTGTTCCTTGAAGGTTTCTTCAATGAGTCCCATCTGCTCCTCTGCTTCAGCAAGGGCACTGAGCAGTTCTTCATGGATGGGAACATTGCCGTTTTGACTCACCAGCAACTGGTAGCGATCGCGCAGGTCATGGAGTTCCCGCTGCATGGCCTCTTTTTCAGCCATGAGCTGCTCTGTCATTTGCTTGTAGTATTTGAACGCCATCAGAAAAGGGACGAGCTTTTCCCGCAGGGTCATGTGGTCAATATCGAGTTTGGTATAGCGTTCTGCCAGTTGGCTATAGGCTTGGCACAGACGTAGGTAACGTTGGCTGAGAGTATCCATAGATTATCTAGAGAAAGGGTTATTGAGGCGCTACCCCCTATCATAGACGGGCAGCCTATTGGTCGCCATTGTCGCGGTTTCAGCAATTAAAACAATGTAAAATAGACTACGAAATTTTTAGGCGGATTGTGAGCCTCCACTGACAAGAGCCAGTGCCCAGATAGCCATAGGGCGCAGGTACATACTGGCACGGAAGGTACCCTTGGCCGTAATCGCCTCCGGCGTCCGAAATTGCAGGCCATTCTCGTAGATTTGCCGTACCACCACTTCGGCTAAACGCCATGCTTCGTGGGTCATTCCCCGCTGCCACAAAAAGGCGGCCAAGCCAAAGTTAATCCCCGTCCATACTTCAAGGGGATGGGTAGCGTGGGGGTTTTCAGGTTGCCCGTTGGGCAATAGACCATTGGCAGCCCCCAACTGGCCGTTGTGAAATTTGAGAAAACAGGTGTCGTAAATTTTCCGCAGGGCGCGATCGCAACAGTCGGGGGGCACAATATCCACCAAGCCCAAGAGTTGGGCATAAAACTGGCCACACAGTTGATCCGCCATGATCACATCGGAGCCACTGCCCGTATCGAGACGATAGTACTCGCCATTCCACAGCAGTTGATGGTAGCGGGGGCGAGCTTGGCTAAGCCACTGGCGGTAGGTTTCCACCTGCGGTTGTTGGAGAATCGTGCCGAGGGCGATCGCCGCCTCTAGGGCTGCCAACCACAAGCCACCACAGTAGGCACTGACTCCCTGTAGTTTCCAGTCATCGTAGGTTTGATCCGGGGCACCCCCATTTTCTGGCAGCCCATCGCCATCCTGGTCAAATTGTTTCAAATAGTCTAAGGCTGCCACCACCGCCGACCAGCACTCACGGGCGAAATCGAGATCTGTCCCCCCAGTGAACAAAAAGTCTCGATAGACCAACAGCACAAAATCCGAGGCCAAATCTTTCCACAGATTACAGTCTTGGTAGGCCGTGTAGTTGGTCTTTTCCCAAGGGTGCTCATTGGGAGCACCGAGATCGTGGGGAACGGCATTGGCCAGTTTACGAGGCGCTTTGTAGGCGGTTTCGGGATCACCGCGATAGAAGTAGCCAATGATTCTCAGGGTTGGATCCGCTGTCGGAATGGCCCGCGCAAAGGCACGCATCACGGATTTTTCCAGCTCTGGCCACAGTTGCAGGAGGGCAAAGGAGCCATAAAGACGCACATCCAGACTTTCATACCAGCGGTAGTCAAGACATTCTAAAACGGCAAACTGACCCACAGGATCGCGATCGCTGGCCGCACTCCAGAGGCTCCCCCCACTACTGAGAACGTATAGCTCATTACACAGTGCCATCTTGAACCAGTCCGGCCAGTCGGGGTGGCTGAGGATCGGTGCTTGCCAAGTGCGAATCTGCTCTTGCCACGTGGCATAGGCGGCGAGGGCTTGGGCGGCAAGGGTGACGGCATTAGTCCCTCGGCGATCCCAAAAATCCGTGTAACGACGGTAATAGATCACCCCCTTGCCAAACTCGGTCACGGGAAAGTCCCACGCTAGGACCACAGGAATTTGTTTTCTTGCTCCCGGTGCCAAGGAAAAGCGCAGGGCAAAAGCGGCGGCCACCTGTTCTCCCACTGCCGCTGGGGTGGGGTCATGAACAAACGGTAGGGAACCATCCACGGAAAATGATTGCCATAGTTGTGCCCCATCTCCCTCTGGCTGCCAGCGACTACAGCCAAAAAACTCGCCAAGGCCTGTGGGAATTAATGCTGCCCATTCGCCATCCCCCTCTTGGGGTGGGTTGGGGTGGGGCATACGCCGCAGTCGCCAACCTTGAAAAGACGCCGTTTGAATCAGTTCATTAAAATTGCCGTCACTTTGACCCCAGCGGGGCGTGTAGGTATAGACAGGGCTACCATCATCGCGGATGGCAATGGCGGAAGAAGGGGCAGTATTGCGAAACCAACCGACGGTATTTTGCCACGAGAACATTAGGCTCAGGGTGAGGGACTGATCTGTGGGATTGCTGAATGTCCACAGAAACACCGCCACAGGGTAACTGGTTTCTTGGTAGTTGTGGGGCAGAATCGGTGAAAACTGTTCGCAGGTGATCTGGGCGCTAAAGACTCCCTCATAGACAAACCAACTGCGGGGATAGCGGGCAGCGTAGAAGCCTTTACCAGTGGGGTACCATTGCCAAGTACTGAGGCGGCCATCGCTCGGGGGAGTTCCTAGGGCGTAGGCTTGTGTCCGCTCTCCTTGCTCAAAAAGACTAAATTGACAGGCGGGCAGGGTGCCAAAGATGTGCTCTCCGCCATCAAGGTGCCAGAGGTTGAAGTCCCCGGCGGAGGAACGGCCAATACAGCCAGCGCCAAAGCCACCGAGGGGCATTCCATGCCAAGGGCCATCGTCTAAATTGCTGGCATAGCGAACGCGATAAGGATTCTCCCAGCCTTGGCCGATCGCCCGAGTCCAAGCACAGTTGGCAAATTCAATCACACCACTTTCCGAAGACTTGCCTAATCCAGAATACCGCTTTAGCGCTGCGCCATTTCTTGGCACTTTGCGCAGAGGCCAAAAAACTCCAGGGTGTGGTAAAAAACCTTGAAGTGATAGGACTCCTGTAGCGCCGTTTCGAGTTGCTGTACAGGACACTGCTCAATTCCAATGGATGTGCCGCAGTGTAAACAAGTGAGGTAGTGCTGATCCTGCTGCACCAAGCTATAGACCAGTTCACCACTGGGCAAGGGGCGTGCTTGCACCTCACCATTGATGCGCAGACTATCTAGGGTGCGATAAACCGTTGCCAGACCTAGGGGTGTATGTCGTTGCCGCAGTTCTAAAAAAAGCTCCTGCGCCGAGAGGGATCGGCCGCTGGCTCTAAGGGCATCGAGAATAATGGCTTGGCTACGGGTGCGTCGCGGCGGCATAGCAATAGAACAACATTACCTTGATTTTACCCTGCCCTTGCGGCTGCAATGAGATGAGCAATCAGACCTTGCGGCCAATCAGTTGGATCACCCAGCCTCGCCCGCGATGGCCTTGGCCCTCATGGATGTGCCGCTGGATTTCAAGGGCGTGGAGCCACTCTAGACCCGTCAGTTCTCTCTTCATTTGCTCTAGGTCGTGCAGTAGTTCCAGTGTGGGCGGGCCCCCTGTGCCCATCCCCAGTTGTTTCTTGCTGTAGGTCTCACTGAGATAGAGGCCTTGGGGCTTGAGGGCTTTGACAATGCGCTGGTTGACTAGGGTACGCAGCTCTGGTGGCAGATGGCAAAAAATAGCAATAATTCCATCCCAGGCGTTTTCACCCAGGTCAAAATCCCGCAGATCGCAGTGATAGGTGGTAATTGAGACTCCCCTTTCTTGAGCAAGGCGCTGTGCTTTTGCCAGTCCCACTTGGGAGGCATCCACAGCCGTGACGGCATATCCCTGTTGAGCAAGATAAACCGCATTACGTCCTTCCCCTTCGGCGAGGGAGAGAATTTGCCCTTGGGCCCCAAAGTCATGGGCATGGGCTTTGAGGAAGTCGTTTGGCTCCGTGCCGTAGAAATAGGTGTCTCCTTGAAAGCGAGTGTCCCACATAGATATCGGCTCTTTTAGACAGCAATCACTAGAGTTTCAAAGCGTTTTTCAGGGACTGGTCAGCCATCTTTTTCAAGCACAGCAATATACCCTCCAATTGCCTGATATGAGTCAGCGATTTTCCTTTTGTCTTGCCTTGAGTGATACAGCCGCCCAAGCTTGGGCATTCAGCGACCCCGTACCATCTTTGCCGGTATAGATGATGAGTTGTCTCGCTGAGCACCGCTAGTTTTCTACAGTTGAGTTGCCTGAGAGTCTTTGCTGGCGATCGCCCCCAAAACACGAGCAATTAAGTAAAGGGAGCCACAGACCACGCAGCGATCGCCCCCCCTGTCGAGGGCTTCAGCCACATCGTTAAAAAGACGGCATTCCCCTAACCGAGGGCAACAGGTGTAGGCAAGTTCCTTCAAGTCCTCTAAGTTAGCACTAGCGTGATCCGGGACAGGCACCAACCACAGGCGATCGCCGGCTCGCAGGAGATGTTTGAGAATCCCCCCATGATCCTTATTGGCTAGCATCCCCACTACCCAAGTCACCTCTGTCCAGCCCAATTGATCTACATATTGCCGTAGATAAGCGGCTGCAGGAGCATTGTGGGCACCATCAATGAGCAGTTTTCGCCCTTGCCAGTGTAACCATTGCAGTCGTCCCGGCCAGCGGGTTTGTGCCATTCCCTGTTGAATCGCTGTTAGGGAAATTTGCCAGCCTTGAGCTTGCAGACATTGCAGTGTGGCGATCGCGATCGCGGAATTGGTTAACTGCATTTCTCCCGCCAAAGGCAAGGGATACTCAATGCCACCCCAAGTTGCCCATCCAGCCCGCTCAACACACCACTGCGCCGGTTCTGGCCAGACGGTCGGGCAAGCCAAAGCTGTTAAACGCTCGGCAATCACCGTCTTTGCCTCTGGAGGAACAGGACCAACAACAGCGGGTACACCCTGCTTAAGAATTCCAGCCTTTTCGCCCGCAATCGCCCCCAAAGTATTGCCCAACCGCTGCCAATGATCCCAACCAATGGAAGTAATCACACTCACCAAAGGGGGCTGACACACATTCGTGGCATCCAAGCGCCCCCCTAAGCCCACCTCCATCACCGCCACCTCCACCCCCTGCTGGGCAAAATAGAGCCATGCCGCCGCCGTGACCACTTCAAACTGACTGGGGGGATAGGCCACCTGGGGCAAGACGGCTTCAATTTGTTGAATGAGGGTCAAAAACACCTGCGGGGCAATGGGTTCACCATCGACACAAATGCGCTCACACCAGCTCAACAGATGGGGCGAGGTATAACGACCCGTGCGATAGCCCGCTGCCCGCAAAACACTATCCAAATAGGCACACACCGAGCCTTTGCCATTTGTCCCCGCAACGTGGATCAAGGGCACCTGTAACTGGGGAGACCCCAAGGCACTCAGGAGCGCCTGGATGGGTTCAAGGCCAAGGCGCACCCCAAAGCGGGCGTAGGGACTCAGCGCTGCCGTCAGTGGATCACCCACGGCCAGCTCGATGGAAAAGGATTAGCGGGGCTCGCGACGACCATGGCGCCATGTAGCAATAATCCGGGAGCCATCTGGCAGGGTGAGCACCCCCTCTCCGTCAAATAAGCCATTGCGAAACTGTCCAGCATAGCTTGTGCCATTCCCAAAGGAGAGCATTCCAGTTCCATGATACTTGCCCGCTAGAAACTGTCCCTCGTAGCGAGTGCCGTCGGGAAAGGTGAGTACCCCCTCCCCATGGTATTGACCATTGAGAAACGTTCCCTCGTAGCGCTGGCCATTGGCCAGTTGTAGAATGCCCTTGCCATTGAAGATACCATCGGCAAAGCCACCCTCATAGCGTCCGCCATCGGCATAGGTGAGCACCCCCTGACCGTGGTAGCGGCCATTGCGAAATTCTCCCTCGTAGCGGTTGCCATTGGCCATCGTGAGGATGCCTTGGCCATTAAAGCGACCGTTTAGCAATTCCCCTTTGTAGGTGCTGCCATCGGGGAGGGTCAGGGTGACATCCCCCGTGACCCGCTGCCCTTCATAGACGGCAATTTGAGCAGTTACAGGAGCCAACTGTAGGGTTGCACACCCTAAACCCATCAGGAAAGAACTGAGCACCCAGCGGCGGACAACAGCGGCATTGGCGTGGTGCGAATGGGTCATCACTGGACACTCCACAAGGGTGGACAATTGCAACATATCTAACTGGTACAAGTTGCTCCCTATGCAGAATTGAGGCAGAGACCCAAGTTTTTGTATCTTGGGATACATATACCTAGGGGTAAATTCAGGGATGATTGGTTTATTTGTCTCAAACTTTGCAACTCAACCCTAGGATTTTTCTAGGGATTTTAGCTGGGGGTTTATAGGTTCCAACGGTTTTCTTTGTCGATTGGACATCTGCACCTATGAAACTGCGTTCTATCTTGCGCCGCGGGTTACGTCTTCAGCATCCCCTGACTCCGATTCTCTATCTGCCCCCTCGCCGCACGCGATTGACCTTTGCGGTGATGATTGGTGTGCTGAGTGCAACAGCCGCACTGGGGCAGGATACTGCCGCCTCAACGGCGGTTCCGGCAAAGGTGCAGGTGGTGCTCAACACGCTCTGGGTGATTTTTGCAGGCGTGCTGGTATTTTTCATGAATGCTGGCTTTTGCATGTTGGAAACGGGCTTTTGCCGGGCCAAGAATGCGGTGAACCTGCTCTCAAAGAACCTGATTGTCTTTGCCCTTTCGAGTATCGCCTATTGGGCGATTGGCTTTGCCCTAATGTTTGGGGATGGCAATGGGGTGGTGGGCAGCAGTGGTTTCTTTTTGCTGGGGGCCGATAACAGTCCGGCCACTGCCGAAGCCTACCGGGGGGTCTATAGTTCCCTCAGTTGGGCAGCGGTACCCCTGTTTGCTAAGTTCTTCTTTCAAGTGGTCTTTGCGGGAACGGCCGCCACAATTGTTTCTGGGGCAGTGGCGGAGCGGATTAAGTTCTATGCCTTCTTTATCTTCAGCTTGCTGCTGGTGGGGATTTCCTATCCAATTACGGGTCACTGGATCTGGGGTGGCGGTTGGCTGCAACAGCTAGGTATGTGGGATTTTGCCGGTTCTACGGTCGTGCACTCTGTAGGCGGATGGGCAGCATTGATGGGGGCAGCTCTCCTAGGGCCGCGTTTGGGGCGCTTTCTGCCGGATGGGTCGGTGGCGGCCATCCCCGGGCATAATTTTGCGATCGCCACCTTGGGTTGTTTGATCCTCTGGCTTGGTTGGTTTGGTTTTAATCCAGGGTCAACGATGACCGCAGATCCGGAGGCGATCGCCCACATTGTTGTGACCACAAATATGGCCGCAGCCTTTGGGGGTGTCACCGCAACGGTGGTTTCCACGCTCTACTTTGGGAAGCCCGACCTTTCGATGATCATTAATGGGATTCTGGCAGGATTAGTGGCCATCACAGCCCCCTGTGCCTTTGTCACCATTGAGAGCGCGGCGTTAATCGGCAGTATTGCCGGGATCATTATTATTTTTTCGGTGGTGACCCTCGATCGCCTAAAAATTGACGATCCAGTGGGAGCCATTTCCGTACACTTGGTCAATGGCATCTGGGGGACCATAGCAGTGGGGCTCTTTGCCGATGGACCGGGGCGCTTTTACGAAGCTGGGGCGGGGCCTCTCAAGGGATTGCTCTGGAGTGGTGACTTTACCCAGTTGGGGTACCAATTGGTGGGGGTACTGGCGGTGGGCGGGTTTACCGTTGCCTTTAGTACAGCAGTGTGGCTACTCCTGAACCTTACCATTGGCATTCGCGTTTCTCCAGAGGAGGAAATCGAGGGGTTGGACATTGGCGAGCATGGCATGGAGGCCTATGCGGGCTTCCTTTTGCGCGAAGAAGTGAAAGGATTTGTGGATTTGCTCAAACGGATGTCTGGCAGTGGTCGCTCCTAGGGTAGGCTTAACGCTCCTATTAATCCTGGGGGCATTGTTGGTTCTCAGTCCCTTGCTAGTGGTGCTTTGTACCTCCGGCTGGCCACCCGGAACCCTACCCACCCAATTATTGCCGCCCCAAGGCTGGACCTGGCAGAGCTATCAGGCGGCATGGCGGCAGGGACACTTTATCTTAGCTTTTGCCAACTCAACGTTTGTGGCCTTAGCGGTGACGGCGCTCCAGTTGGTAACTTCAGCCCTAGCAGGTTACGCCCTTGCCCGACTTTCGTTTCCGGGGCAACAGACGATTCTGCTGCTGATGCTAGCAATCCTAGTGATCCCATTTCAGCTTTTGGTGATCCCAATTTTTCTCATCCTGAAGGCGGCTCATCTGATCAATACCTATGGCGCGTTGATCTTACCAACGGCGGCCAATGGCTTTGGTGTCTTTTTGATGCGGCAGTTTTTTCTCACATTGCCCGTTGCCCTTGAGGAGGCAGCCCGCTTGGATGGGGCAAATCGCTGGCAGGTTCTCTGGCATATTCTCTTGCCCCTGAGCCGACCAGCCTTGGTAACGCTCTTTATCTTTACCTTTATTGGCGAGTGGAATGATCTGTTTAAGCCCTTGGTTTTTACCACCAAGCCAGAACTGATCACCGTGCAGCTTTCCTTGGCCAATTTTCAGGAGCAGTTCACCAATGATTGGCCGTTGATGATGGCAGCGGCGGTGATTGCCACTGTACCGGTGATGATTTTGTTTATTTTGGGTCAGCGGCAACTGATTCGCGGTATTGCCACCACGGGGCTAAAGAACTAAGGTACCGTTCGGAAAACCGTACTGCAACAGGAGTTGCGATCGCCAACCGTCTCTCGCTACATTAGCACTCGAAGGGTGAGAGTGCTAAACAATTACCAGTGATGCTCTTACTCCCCAGAGACTGCGCGATGAGCCGTGCAGTGAGTGCTATCAATCCATACTCTTACAATTGGGAGAACAGTACGCTATGGCAGCCGTATCTCTAAGCGTTTCAACTGTGAAACCTTTGGGCGATCGCATTTTTGTCAAAGTCGCCGAAAGCGAAGAACGGACCGCAGGGGGGATTCTCCTGCCCGACAATGCCCGTGAAAAACCCCAAGTGGGCGAAGTGACCGCCGTCGGTCCCGGCAAACTCACTGAAGACGGCAAGCGTCAGCCCATGGATGTGAAAGTGGGTGACAAGGTGCTGTACTCCAAGTATGCCGGTACCGAAGTGAAACTAGGGGGCGAAGACTACGTTCTCCTCTCAGAAAAAGACATCTTGGCCATTGTGGGCTAGGTCACTGACTTCCTTGCATCTCGGTGCGATTTTTTCATCACTGTTGAACGATTGAGGTAGGAAACACATATGGCGAAGCGCATTATCTACAACGAAAATGCTCGTCGGGCCCTTGAAAAAGGGATGGACATCTTGGCTGAATCCGTGGCCGTGACCCTTGGTCCGAAAGGGCGGAACGTGGTTTTGGAGAAAAAATTTGGTGCGCCGCAAATTGTCAATGATGGTGTCACCATTGCTAAAGAAATTGAACTTGAAGATCACATTGAAAACACCGGTGTGGCGCTGATCCGCCAAGCCGCCTCGAAAACCAATGATGCTGCCGGTGACGGCACCACGACGGCGACGGTTCTCGCCCATGCCATGGTGAAAGAGGGGCTGCGCAACGTTGCTGCTGGCGCTAACCCCATTGCCCTAAAACGCGGGATTGACAAAGCCACCCACTTCCTGGTGGAAAAAATTGCCGAACACGCCCGTCCAGTGGAAGACTCCAAAGCCATTGCCCAAGTGGCGGCCATCTCGGCGGGAAATGATGAAGAAGTGGGTCAGATGATTGCCGACGCCATGGACAAAGTGGGCAAAGAAGGCGTGATCTCCCTCGAAGAAGGCAAATCCATGACCACCGAACTGGAGGTCACTGAGGGGATGCGCTTTGACAAGGGCTACATCTCCCCCTACTTTGCCACCGACACCGAGCGCATGGAAGCCGTGTTCGATGAACCCTTCGTGCTGATCACCGACAAGAAAATTACCTTGGTGCAAGATCTGGTGCCGATCCTCGAACAGGTGGCTCGCGCCGGTAAGCCCTTGGTCATCATTGCCGAAGACATCGAGAAAGAAGCCTTGGCCACCCTCGTGGTCAACCGTCTGCGCGGTGTCTTGAATGTCGCTGCGGTGAAAGCTCCCGGCTTTGGCGATCGCCGTAAAGCGATGCTCGAAGATATTGCCGTCCTCACAGCGGGTCAAGTGATCACCGAAGATGCGGGTCTGAAGCTGGAAAATGCCAAGCTGGATATGCTCGGTAAAGCTCGCCGCATCACAATCACCAAAGATCACACCACGATTGTTGCCGAAGGCAATGAAAAAGCCGTCAAGGCTCGCTGCGAGCAAATCCGTCGCCAAATCGAAGAAACCGACTCCAGCTACGACAAAGAAAAACTGCAGGAGCGGTTGGCCAAACTAGCTGGTGGGGTGGCGGTGATTAAAGTCGGTGCTGCCACCGAAACTGAAATGAAAGATCGCAAACTCCGTCTGGAAGATGCGATTAACGCCACCAAAGCCGCTGTTGAGGAGGGGATTGTTCCCGGTGGCGGTACCACCTTGGTTCACTTGGCTCCTGAGTTGAGCAACTGGGCCGCTGAGCACCTAACGGGTGAAGAACTGATTGGTGCCAACATTGTTGAGCGTGCCCTCAGCGCTCCCCTGCGTCGCATTGCGGAAAACGCGGGTCAAAATGGTGCCATCATTGTTGAACGGGTCAAAGAAAAACCCTTCGATGTGGGTTATGATGCCGCTAAAGATGAATATGTCAACATGTTTGATGCCGGTATCGTTGACCCTGCCAAAGTTACCCGCTCGGCTCTGCAAAATGCGGCCTCTATTGCTGGCATGGTGCTAACCACCGAGTGCATCATCGTTGACAAGCCCGAACCCAAGGAAAATAATCCTGCGGGCAGCGGTGCTGGCATGGGCGGTGACTTCGACTACTAAGCCCATCCCTACCCTGGGCACAGAGTCAATCCCTGAACCTGCCTAGGCGAGGGTTACCCACACGGGAAGCGGGGCAACCAAACCCCGCTTTTTTCATGGCTGAGTGGCTGCGAAAGGGTTTGGCAGCGTTGCTATAATAGCCCTCAATGTAATGTTTTTTAACATTAGTTCTTTTTGCAGTATGGGCGATCCAATGCCTGGAGGTGAAATTCGCATTCGGGGTGCACGGCAGCATAATCTGAAAAACATTGACCTCGATCTGCCCCGCGATCGCCTGATTGTAATGACCGGTGTCTCCGGTTCAGGGAAGTCCTCCCTTGCCTTTGACACGATTTTTGCTGAAGGACAACGCCGCTATGTGGAGTCCCTGAGTGCCTATGCACGGCAATTCCTCGGCCAGTTAGATAAGCCTGATGTGGATGCCATTGAGGGGCTGAGTCCAGCAATTTCTATTGATCAAAAGTCCACCTCCCACAATCCCCGCTCAACGGTGGGGACGGTCACGGAAATCTATGACTACCTGCGGCTGCTCTATGGCCGTGCCGGTGAACCCCATTGCCCCCATTGCGATCGCTCGATCCGCCCCCAAACCATTGATGAAATGGTGGATCAGGTGATGCAGTTGCCGCCCCAGAGCCGCTTTCAAGTCTTGGCCCCCATTGTCAAGGGGAAGAAGGGCAGCCACAGGAAGCTGCTGTCGAGTCTGGCCAGTGAAGGTTTTGTGCGGGTTCGGATTGATGGGGAGGTGCGCGACCTCAGTGATGCCATTGAACTGGACAAAAACCATGTCCACACGATTGAAATTGTTGTTGATCGCCTGGTGCTGAAGCCGGGGATTGAGGAACGTTTAGGGGATTCCTTGCGAACGGCGTTGCACCATGGCAACGGTACGGCAATGGTCAGTGTGGTGTCTCGGGAGACGGGGGCTGAGGGTCAAACGCTCCTGTTTTCAGAAAATTTTGCCTGCCCTGAGCATGGGGCGGTGATGGATGAGCTCTCTCCGCGACTTTTTTCCTTTAACTCCCCCTATGGGGCCTGTCCAGAGTGCCATGGCCTGGGCTATTTGCGCAAATTTAGCCCGGAGTTAATTGTCCCCAATCCCGAACTACCGGTTTATCTGGCGATCGCCCCCTGGGCCGAGAAGGAACACGACTACTACCTTGCTCTCCTCTGTGGTGTTGCTGAGGCCCTTGGTTTTGACATCCATACACCGTGGTATCGCCTCACGGAGTTGCAACGGGAGATCCTCCTTTACGGCACCGACACACCGATTCTCATCCCTTCTGATTTGCGCTATCGCAAACGGGACTACTACCGTCAATTTCAAGGGGTGATTCCCATCCTAGAGCGGCAGTACCGCGAGACGACCTCCGAGGCCTACCGGCAAAAACTGGAAGAGTACCAAGTCAATCAAACCTGCCCCGCCTGTCAGGGACAACGCCTGAAACCAGCCGCTTTGGCCGTGCGCTTGGGGCAATATCGCCTTACGGATCTCACCCGTGTTTCGATTCGCGAGTGCTGGGCACGGCTTCAATCCCTGCAACTCACGCCTCGCCAACAACAAATTGCGGAACTAGCCCTGCGGGAAGTAATGGCGCGGTTGCAGTTTCTCATTGATGTGGGGCTCGATTACCTAACCTTGGATCGCAGTGCAGCCACCCTCTCTGGGGGTGAAGCTCAACGAATTCGCTTGGCTACCCAAATTGGCTCTGGCCTGACGGGGGTGCTCTATGTCCTCGATGAGCCGAGTATTGGCCTGCACCAGCGCGATAACGATCGCCTGCTGCAAACGCTCTTTCGCCTGCGGGACTTGGGGAATACGCTGATTGTTGTCGAACACGATGAGGATACGATCCGGGCTGCCGATTACATTGTCGATATTGGCCCAGGGGCGGGAAGCCACGGCGGCCAAATTGTCGCTCAAGGCAGCCTCGAGGCAATTCTCAACCATCCTGACTCCCTGACGGGGGCTTATCTGTCGGGGCGCAAGCGCATCGAAACTCCCAGCGATCGCCGGCCAGGGAATGGCAAATCCCTGATTCTAAAAAAGGTGTCCCGCAACAACCTCAAGGATATCACCGTAGAAATTCCCCTTGGCAAGCTGGTGTGTCTGACGGGAGTATCGGGATCGGGCAAGTCCACCCTCATGCACGAAGTTCTCTATCCTGCCCTGCAGCACCATCTTGGTCACCATGTGCCGCTCCCCAAGGAACTGGGGCACATCGAAGGCTTGAGTGCCATTGATAAAGTCATTGTCATTGACCAGTCCCCCATTGGTCGAACCCCCCGCTCCAACCCTGCCACCTACATTGGTGTTTTTGATGTCATCCGTGAGGTCTTTAGCCAAACCGTTGAGGCCAAGGCACGGGGCTACAAGCCGGGGCAGTTTTCCTTCAATATCAAGGGCGGCCGCTGTGAGGCCTGCGGTGGCCAAGGGGTGAATGTTATTGAGATGAACTTTCTGCCCGATGTTTATGTCCAGTGTGAGGTGTGCAAGGGGGCCCGCTACAACCGCGATACACTGCAAGTGAAGTACAAGGGCTGCTCGATCGCCGATGTTTTGGATATGACTGCTGAGACAGCGCTGACCTTTTTTGAAAATATCCCCAAGGCGGTGAGCAAGCTGCAAACCCTTGTGGATGTGGGCTTGGGCTATCTGAAATTGGGACAAACCGCACCCACCCTCTCTGGGGGGGAAGCCCAACGCCTTAAATTGGCAGCTGAACTGTCCCGCCGTGCCACGGGCAAAACCCTCTACCTGATTGATGAGCCGACCACGGGGCTATCCTTTTACGATGTGCATAAACTCCTCGAGGTGCTGCAACGGCTGGTGGACAAGGGCAACTCAATTCTGGTGATTGAGCACAATTTAGATGTGATTCGCTGTGCCGATTGGATTATTGATCTAGGACCCGAGGGGGGCGATCGCGGGGGAGAGGTGGTTGCCGTGGGCACTCCTGAAGCAGTGGCCCTGATGCC
Organism: Thermosynechococcus sp. NK55a; assembly: GCF_000505665.1. Lineage (NCBI taxonomy): Bacteria > Bacillati > Cyanobacteriota > Cyanophyceae > Acaryochloridales > Thermosynechococcaceae > Thermosynechococcus > Thermosynechococcus sp. NK55a. The sequence goes on from NC_023033.1 coordinate 230,323, forward strand.
CCAATCCTACACCGGTCAGTATCTTGCCCGAGTCTTCAATCGCGCCGCTGCCAATTCGCAATAGTAGAATACAGGTTGCTCTGCCTTGCGGTGTGCCTATGCCGACAATGACCCTTTCCATTTCCTGTCCCGATCAGCGGGGGCTAGTGGCCAAGTTGGCCCAGTTTGTCTATCGCTATAACGGGAACATTGTCCATGCCGACCACCACACCGATGCCGTTGCGGGCATTTTTCTCTCCCGCCTCGAATGGGAATTAGAGGGCTTTGAAATCCCCCGCGATCAAATTGCCACCACTTTCATCAACTATGCGCAGCGGGAAAAGGTCTTTGCCAGTTGGCAGGGGGTGCGCTGGCAGTTGCGGGCGTCGGATATTCCCTATCGCTTGGCCATTTGGGTGAGCCGCCAAGATCATTGCCTTTGGGATCTGCTGCTGCGGCAGCGGGCGGGGGATCTCTTTGCGGAAATTCCCCTGATCATCAGTAACCATGAGCATTTGCGTCCCATCGCCGAGCAGTTTGGCATTGATTTTTACTATATCCCTGTGACGCCAGAGACCAAGCCGCTGGCGGAAGCCAAGGAACTGCAACTCCTCAAGGACTACAGGATTGATCTGGTGGTGCTGGCTAAGTATATGCAGGTGCTCAGTCCTGAATTTATTGGGGCCTTTCCCCACGTGATCAATATTCACCATTCATTCTTGCCGGCCTTTGCGGGAGCTAACCCCTACCACCGTGCCTATGAGCGGGGGGTAAAAATCATTGGTGCCACGGCCCACTATGCCACGGTGGATTTAGACGAAGGGCCAATCATTGAGCAGGCGGTTGTGCCTGTGAGCCATCGGGATACAGTGGCGGATCTAATTCGCAAGGGCAAGGATTTAGAACGGGTGGTGTTGGCGCGGGCGGTACGGCTGCATTTACAAAATCGGATTCTGGTGTATGGCAATCGCACGGCAGTCTTTGCTTGAGGGTTGCCACCGTTGCGGGCCTGTTGCCTTTGGGGATTCCCGTAGGGGGTCACCAACCCCCTTGATGAGCAGGTATAATCAAATAATGTTCTGCCCCTGCGGTTTGACTGACTATGCCCTTCGAGATCAATCACGGCCTGGGTCGCTTTAACTCCAAACGGGATCTCCATGCTGCCCTCGGTATTCCATTGTCAGCAGCACCCGGGGAAATTCGCAAGCGGTATCTCAAAATTGCCAAGACACTCCACCCCGATAGCCGTGATGATGAATCGGGTAAAAAAATGGCCAGTGATTTGCTCTCGAAGTTTGTGAATCCTGCCTATGAAGTGCTTTCCCAAGAAAAAGAGCGAGAAGAATATCAAGTCATTTTGCGCTTGCTGGAAAAGCAACTGCTAACGGCCAATATTGTGCCAACGCCCACCTTTGATTTGGCACAGGAAGTCTTTAACGCTGCCAATGTTGAAGAGGCCTATCAAAGGGCCCTCAATACCCTTGCCCAAGATCAATACAAAGACTTAAACAACACCCTTAAAATTAGCGAACAAATTAGCGAACTGAATTTAATCTACCTGTGGCGATCGGCGGGTGGCAAGGTAACCGCATCCACGCCCAGTGTTTCTGCGCCGGCGGCTCCACCTAAATCAGATGCAACCCAAGGGCAGGCTACACCAGCGGCCACCACAGAGACGTCACCACCTACAGAAGCCCCCAAAACAGAGCAATTTACAGAGCAATATTTCCGACGGGCAGAGGAACTCTTCAATAAAGGCATTTATCTGGAGGCCGTCAAAGAACTGAAGGATGCCCTGAAAATTGACCCCCGCAGTGCTCGCTGCAATGCCCTACTAGGCAAGGTGTATCTGCAGCAAGGCTCCCTCAGTATGGCCAAAATTCACTTTAATCAAGCCCTGAAGCTCAATCCTCAAGAGGTAATGGCAATACAGGGACTCGAAGCAATTAGCAAAAGAGAGCGCCAAGCCCAGAAACAGCAAAAAAGTACTGAGCCACCCAAACCGGAGCAAAAGAAATTCTCCTTCTTTGGTCTTTTTGGGAAAAAATAATTCACTATGGTGTATCAACCTGCCTGTGGTGCCCGCGATATTTTGCCCCTGGATGTGGCACGGCAACGGTGGCTAGAGCAACGCCTAGAGCGCGTCTTCCAAAGCTGGGGCTACCAAGAAATTATCACACCCACAATTGAGACCTTAGCAACCCTCACAGCAGGGGGCACTGTCCATCCAGAGACGGTTATTCAAGTGCAGGGGAGCGGTGGTGAGCCTTTAGGATTGCGACCAGAATTAACGGCTTCTATTGCTCGGGCGGCGGTGACCCGTATGGCAGGTATGCAACTGCCCCAAAGGCTCTATTACAAAACTAATGTCTTTCGACGCACCACAGGGGCAGAGTTGGGCAACCAACAGGAATTTTTCCAAGCCGGAGTGGAGCTACTGGGGGCAACAGGTTTAGCGGCCGATGCAGAAATTCTCTGGCTGGTGCAGGAGTGCCTTGGGGTGCTAGCGGTTGGGGAGGCTTATCTTTTGGTGGGGGATGCCCACTTGACGCAACAGTTGCTCAGTACCTTTCCAGTGGAACTACAAAAGACCGTGCGCCAATGCTTGGCCCATTTAGACCGCGTGAGTTTGCAGGCTCTACCTGCCCCTTGGCGCGATCGCGCCCTTGCCCTTTTTGATCTACGGGGTACCCCAAAGGAGGTGGGGGAACGTTTAGCGCAGTGGTCTGATGTTCCAGGGGTTGTTGATCGCTTTGCGGAACTTCAACAGTTGTTGGCGTTGGTGGCCGAGTCCTTGGCTATTACCCTTGATCTGAGCCTTGTGCAGTCCTTTGATTACTACACAGGGATTATCTTTGAGGTCTTGATTCCTACGGAAACGGAACTGCGGTTGGTGGCTCAAGGGGGGCGCTATGATCAACTGCTCAGTATTTACCATCCCGACGGTGCGACGGTGCCGGGGATTGGTTTTGTCTTTAATGTTGAGGCACTCCTGCAGGCGGTCGCCATTCCCCCAGCCGCCCTATTGGCCCCCCGCAGTCAATGGCTTGTGGTTCCCCGCACAGCCAGCGCCCTCGCTGCCGCCCTCCACCATGCCCAAACACTGCGCTTGGAGGGCTCGACCCGGGTGGAGTTGGCACTTCTGGATTTGACGCCGGAGCAAATCCGCGCCTATGCCCGCGATCGCCAGATTCCCTATATTGCTTGGATTGAGAGTGATGCGCCACCGCAGATCGAAGCCCTCAGTGATGGGGCAACCTATTTGCAGATTCAGAGTGTCTAGGTCATGCTAACGATCGCCCTCCCCAAAGGTGCCCTCCTCAAGGACAGTATTGCCTACTTCCAACGGCTAGGCTTAAATTTTGAAGCACTCCTAGAGCCGGGAAATCGGCAACTTCAGGTTCTCTCTCAGGATGGCTGTGCCCGCGCCCTTTTGGTCCGTGCCCAGGATGTCCCCGTCTATGTGCAGTATGGTCAAGCGCAGTTGGGCATTGTTGGGTATGACGTGCTGCGGGAAAAAAATCCCCATGTGGCCAAACTAGCGGATTTGGGCTTTGGTCAGTGTCGTCTATCGGTGGCCGTTAAAGCCTCTAGTCCCTACCGCAGTGCCCGCGATTTGCCCCCCCATTGCCGCGTTGCCTCAAAGTTTGTCCGCTGTGCCGATGCTTTTTTCCAGCAGTTGGATTTGCCCGTGGATATTGTGCCCCTCTATGGTTCAGTGGAACTGGGGCCAATTACGGGCATGGCGGAGGCAATTGTGGATTTGGTGTCAACGGGACGTACCCTCAAGGAAAATGGCCTTGTGGAGCTAGAGCAAATCTTTAGCAGCACTGCCTACTTGATTGCCCATCCCCGCAGCTATCGCCTCAACCTCAATGGTCTTGGGCACTACGTTCCACAGTTAACAGGGGCGATCGCTTGATTACCGTTGCCTGTGCACCACCATGGCCGGCAGGGGTTCATTGATTGGCCCTCGGCAGTTACCGTTGGCGCGATCGACGTCTTGAAGCTTGTGGTGTGCCCGCTGCCATGCTTCAACAAAACGGCTGACCCGAATGGGGTCAATGGGTTGTTCAATCTGACCATTGCGCTTCAGGGAACTGGCAACAATGACGCCGTTGACGTAGGGCACCAATTGCTCCACATTGTCCCAAGAGGCACCACTGCCAATCAAAAGGGGTTGTCCCTTGGCGGCACTGGCGGCGATGGATAGATCCTCCTCAGTGGGTGGCTGTCCTGTTGCCCAACCGGAGAGAATCACCCCATCGGCGAGTCCGCGGTCAAAGGTGTCCCGTACTGCCGTGGCCAGATTTGGGCTGTGGAGGGGCTGGGCGTGCTTCACCATCACATCGGCAAAAATTTTGATGTCTTGCCCCAGTTCACGGCGGTAGCGCAGCAGTTGATGGGCTTGGCCTTCGATAATGCCTTGATCGGTGGCCATGACCCCAGTGAGCACATTGACGCGGATAAATTGTGCCCCCGTACAGGCGGCGATCGCCAGCCCACTAAAGGCATCATTGCGCAGCACATTAAGGCCAATGGGCACAGCTACCAGATTCTTTAACCGCTGCACCACTAAGGTCATGGCACTGACGACAGCAGCATCCACCCGATCTTTGCTGAAGGGAGCATCAAAGAAATTCTCAACAATAATGGCATTGACTCCCCCTGAGGCAAGGGCTGTGGCTTCCTGTTCTGCGCGGTCAATAACAGCCTTGAGACTCCCCCCCCAACGGGCGGAGGTGGGTAAGGGAAGGAGGTGGACAACGCCAATGACTGGGGTTGCAGTATGAAAGAGAGTCCGGAGATCCACAACGATTTTGGCAATAGGTGAACAGTGCAGGTATAACAGGAGGAGTGAGCGGCACTCTCCACAGGCACAATGGTAGAATGCGCTGACTTAAGTATATCCCCGTCTGACCCCCCCCTCGTGGCGATCGCCCTCGGAAGTAACCTGGGTAAGCCATTGCTGCAACTGCGCTCAGCCGTCCAAGTGCTTGCCCAAACGCCAGGGATCAGGGTCTTAGCCTGCTCGCCGTGGTATCGCACTGCCCCCCTAGGCCCCCCTCAACCGGATTACTGGAATGGCTGCCTCGTTGCTCGGGTGCAACTCTCCCCTTGGGCACTACTGAAAAGGCTGCAGGCAATCGAAGCGCAGTTTGGTCGCCAACGGCAAGAGCATTGGGGGGCCCGCACCCTTGATCTAGATCTGCTGCTCTATGGCGATTGCATCATTCGCACCCCAGATTTGACCGTGCCCCATCCACGGCTGGCGGAGCGGCCCTTTGTCCTTTTGCCCCTTGCGGCGATCGCCCCCCACTGGCGCCATCCCCTCCTGGGTGAAACCATCCAAACCCTACGGGAGCGGGTGGGGGATGCAGGCATTATTGCCGTTCTTTCTGACGATGCTGACGAAACCACCTTTGCAACTGCTGCCGACAGGCCGTTGCCTGAACCCCCCCAATGACCTGAATCCGGTGGAACACCGCTGGGCTATGGGGCAGTTGCAGCACCGAATCAATTGCCCCTGATTTTGGATCCGTCGTCCCATAGATGAGGGTGTGAATGCGGGCCTGGACAATGGCACCGGCACACATCGGGCAGGGCTCTAGGGTGACGTAGAGGCGGCAGCCCGTTAAATACCACGTACCTAGATGCTGACCGGCGCGGCGTAGGGCAATGATTTCCGCATGGGCAGTGGGGTCGTGATCTCGCTGGCGACGATTTTCCCCCGTAGCAATGAGTTCATTCTCAGCACTGACAATCACCGCACCCACGGGCACTTCATCGGCGGCTCCTGCCTGTTCTGCAAGGGCGATCGCCTGTTGCATCCAAAAGTCGTGCTGGTCTGTTTCTGGTAAAAGGAAAATGCCTGGCATGGCGATCCCGTTGTCGCAGCAGCTATGGTACTATTTTCTCAGTTCTGTTGCGATCGCCGAATTCTTTTAGGAAAACACCATGATGGATGCTTTGGTTTTGATTGCGAAATTGCCGGAAGCCTACGCCATTTTTGATCCCCTTGTGGATGTGCTGCCAGTGATTCCGGTGCTCTTTTTAGCCTTGGCCTTTGTTTGGCAAGCCGCTGTTGGTTTCCGTTAAAGATAGCTCCGATCAAACTAACCCTGTTGACTGGCCCCGTTGGTTCCAGCGGGGTTCTTCTTGAGTTTGTTTCATGCACTTCCTTCCCCTATGGCAGGTCACAGTAAGTGGGCAAACATCAAACGGCAAAAGGCGCGGGTGGATGCCCAAAAGGGCAAGATCTTTGCGCGGCTATCGCGAGCAATCATTATTGCGGCTCGGCATGGGGGAGGGGATCCAGCGGGCAACTTTCAACTGCGCAGTGCCATTGAGAAGGCCAAAGCAGCAGGGATTCCCAGCGAAAATATTGAGCGGGCGATCGCCAAAGGGACTGGTACCCTCGACAGTGATGCTCCCCTAGAAGAAATTCGCTACGAAGGCTATGGGCCGGGGGGTGTGGCATTTTTGATTGAAGCCCTCACGGATAATCGCAATCGCACGGCGGCAGATCTGCGGGCCGCCTTCAATAAACAGGGGGGCAACCTCGGCGAAACCGGCTGTGTGGGCTGGATGTTTGAACAGTGCGGCATTGTAACCGTTACTGCACCTAAAGATGAAGAAGCTTTCCTTGAAGCCCTGCTGGCGGCTGAGGTTGAAACCTACGAAATCCTAGAGGAGGTGGCCGAGGTGCGTTGTCCCGTCCCTGCCCTTGAAACCGTCAGCGAAACCCTCAAAGCCCACGGCTATACCGTTCTCGACACCGAAAGCCGCTGGATTCCAATGAATACCGTAGAAATCACCGATGAAGACACGGCACGGCGCCTCCTTAAGCTGATGGATGCCCTCGAAAATCTCGATGATATTCAAAGTGTGGCCACCAACCTGACGATGAGCGATGCCCTCGTGGAGGCAATGTACGTCTAGCCATCCGTGGTTTTACGGAATCTGAGGGAGAATTTCCTCTTTCTCAAGGGTGGCAAAGTTAAGTGGAAACACGGTAGGCACTCAAAGGCAGCCGTGGGAGGATAGAAGTACGGCTGCAGGCCTGCACTGAGGCACGCTGTGTGTAATCAGATTGAGGCTCTCTTGAGAGCGATGCTCTTTTTCTCTCAATCAGCCTTGATGGCTAGTGTGTTTCCCCTGTCGGCTCGTGTGTGTTCCCTAGGTTCCCTGTGGAAAAAGGTGGTAGCCAGTTTTTAATGTGTTTCCTGAAGGGCCGGTAGGGGAGCGCTTGCAAAGTACCGGCGGCGGAAGTTTTCCTCAGCGATCGCTCCCCTAAAGGCCTCTAGTGCTGCTGTTGTAGCCGGAGAAGGTTTTATCTGGGGCGGCCATTGGCATCGGAACTTGTCCCCAGTGTTCTCCACTTTAACCCCTAGGGTTGCCAGCGCCCTGAGAGCATAGCGCAATGTCATTGCCTCAATGTTAAGCTCTTGGCAAAGGGCCTCTCGCCGCAGCCACGTTCCCTGTTGACCAGCCTTTTGGCAACGTGTTAGGAATTCCTGCCAAACCGTGAGGGCATCCTGTTCCTTAGGGAGCGAGTAGGCCAAAATTAGGGGTTGCTGCTCCTGCTTAGCCCGTTGAATCCATTGTCGCCAGTTTTCCCGTGAGGTTGGGCAGGTGTCCACGCACAAGCCAGTCTCAGTCACCCCACCGGGGCAATTGCGGCCATCAATGAGGGCCTGAAAAGGGGCAGTTTCAATGATACTGGTGCGACTGGGGCGCAGATCTTGAATGACAGCTGATAGGGAGCTTTGCCACTGCTGTAGTTCAATCACTAGATCACAGGCTCCCTTGGGACAATCCCCGATTTGATGATCCCACCACTTGGCGGGAAAGGTTTGCTTTGCTTGGGGATCGAGAAGCATCATGGAAACATACCGCCTTGTGGGGTCATTTTTGACTTTGTTCTCCTGCACTTCGGTGAGTTCTACATGGCGCACAAGTAAGCGGGGGAAGGGATGGTGGGTTGAATCAAAGGGAGCGAGTATTTCTATTTCTTTGAAGAGGGCATCGTTCAATTGCTTTAGAGTGACTTCCAAATCAATCCTCAACGGTTGCGGTGTCGCAGTTGCCGTCCCCTCCTGCTGGCCTAAGAATTGGTTGAGGGCTGCTTCCAAAAGGGAAATGTGCTCCATCTTGAGTCTAAAGCCTGCTGCATAGGGATGCCCGCCGAATCCCTCCAATAAATGCCGTTGACAACGCAGTGCCTCATAAAGATCCACCATGCCATCGGAACGGGCTGAACCGGCGGCCATTCCCGTAGCGGCATTGGTCTGTAGCAAAATGGCGGGACGGCCATAGGTTTTTACCATCTCGCTTGCCACTAGGCCCAATAGGCTCAAGGGCCAATTCTCATCAGTCAGTAGGATCACCCGTGTGACCGAGAGATCCAGCTGAGCTACTTTGGCATGGGCAACCTGAGCGATCTGTTTTTGACGCTGTTTCCGCTCGCTATTCATCTTGTCAATCTTGCGAGCCAACTGCCTAGCTTCTTCTTTGTCTGGCGTGGTCAAGAGTTGCACCAGTGGCCCCACATCCCCATGGATACGACTCACGGCATTAAGGCGGGGGGCCAGCGCAAAACTAATATCCCGTTGCCGAGCCGTATTCTGGGACACTTGCCCCAAAAGGGCGGCAATGCCCGGTCGCAGGGCCTGACTCTGGCCTAGTTTTTCCAGACCTCGCTGGGCAAGATAGCGGCACTCTCCTCGCAATTCAACTAAATCAGCAATCAGACCAATGGCCACCAGATCAAGGAGATTCTCGAGGGGATACCCCTGGGTTTTCTCTGGCCATCTGGCATAGACGGCTTCCAAAAATTTGTAGGCGACGCCAACTCCCGATAAGTGATGTAGGGGATGATTCGGGGACAACTGCCGCGGATTGATCAGCGCCACAGCCCCCAAGGGAGTGGGTTCAAGGGCATGGTGATCGGTCACAATCACGTCTATCCCCAGCGTTTGGGCAAAGGCAATTTCAGCAGCATTGGTGCAGCCAGTATCACAGGTGATGATCAGGGAGACCCCCTTTTCGTTCAGCTTTTCAAGGCCATGGCGCGAGAGGCCATGGGAGTCGCACTGGCGATTGGGAATATAAAAATCCACCAATTGCGTTCCCAAAAGGGGTTTTAGTCCTTCCCAGAGGACGGCGGTGGCCGTTACCCCGTCGGTGTCAAAGTCTCCCCAAATGGCCACCTTTTCCTGTTGATCGAGTGCCTGTTGCAAACGCCCGAGGGCAGCAGGCATGTCTGGAAACTCTAGGGGGGAGGCTGACTCGTAGTGGCGCCAATCTAAGAAGGGGGGCACTTGCTGAAGAGCATCGCGGTAGCCCCGCTGCCAAAGTAACTGAGCCGTAATGGCGCCTGCATCGGGATGGAGCCACTTAACTGCCTCGATGAAGTTGGGGGGGCGGGGTCAGCAGAATAGACTTGCCAGGGACGCTGCATGGCGGTGAATTGCTCAGGGAAGGCTGCGAAGATTCTTTGATCATAGCGATCGCCCGCCCAGACTGGCGAAATGAGCTCCTAGGCGGGAAACCTGGTACTCTCCCTGAGTTGCAGCAGGGGGTACCCCCTATAGTGGCAATATAAGAATTAGGACGGAGAGAGAGGGATTCGAACCCTCGGTGAGTTGCCCCACACAGCATTTCCAGTGCTGCGCCTTCGACCACTCGGCCATCTCTCCAAGTTTAGGCAGTTCTACTATCCTATCAGAAGTCCTGTGTCTCTGCTGCATCCAATTGCCCAAGCGAGTTTTGCCATCATCGATCGCGAGATCGGGCCTCATTCTTTTGACCCCCCTAGCTATGCGATTTTGCGGCGGATTATCCACAGCACGGCCGATTTTGAGTTTAAGAACCTCCTGGAGATTTCGCCGGGGGCGATCGCCCACCTCACTCAAGCCCTGCGCTCAGGTGTGCCGATTATTACGGATGTGGCCATGGTCAGTGTTGGCATTCAAACGATGGTCAGCCGCACCTTCCAAAACCCAATCATTACCGCCCTTGACGCTGGCAGCCCCACCGCCCCTGGTCAAACCCGCAGCGCAGCAGGGATGCTCCGCGCTTGGCAACAGTGGCCCCACGGTCTGTTTGTGATTGGGAATGCACCAACGGCCCTCCTGGCCCTGTGCGATCGCCTGCAACAAACCCATGTGCCTCCGGCAGGGGTTATTGGCGTCCCCGTTGGCTTTGTCAATGTCCTGGAGTCAAAAGCTGCCCTTGCCCAACTACCCGTGCCCCAAATTCGCATTGCCGGTCGCAAGGGGGGATCGCCTGTGGCAGCGGCGATTGTCAATGCCCTACTGGAGTTGGCCGATAGCGAGGGGCCAGCGTGACTCCGATTCATGTGGTGGGCATTGGCCTAGAGGGTCTCCAAGGGTTGGCAGCCACTGTGCAGCAGATTCTTCATTCCGCCACCCTCTTGGTGGGGAGCGATCGCCATCTGCAATTGATTCCCGAAGGGGACACCCCCCGCCTCTCCCTAGGGAACTTTAATGCCAGTCTCAAGGCGATTCAAAACCACTTGGACACCACACCCAACCCCCAAGTGGTCATTCTCACCAGTGGTGATCCGCTGTTCTATGGATTGGGACGCTGGCTCCTTGAAGTCTTTACCCCGGATCAGTTAACGTTTCATCCCCACCTCAGTGCGGTGCAATTGGCCTTTAGTCGTCTCAAGCTCCCTTGGCAGGATGCAGTAATCTACAGTGCCCATGGGCGGGATCTAGCGGGATTGGTGCCCCTGTTGCAGCGGGGGGTAGAGAAAATTGCCATCTATACCGATGGCGAGGCCAATATTGCTGCCATTAGCCGTCTATACCAAGCATTGCAGGTGCCTGTGGCCTATCGGGCGTGGGTTTGTCAGGCCCTTGGTAGCGCCGAGGAAGCCATTCTGCCCTGGGACTTGGCCCAACCGGTGACGGGGCTGCCGCCAGTACATCCCTTGAATTTGGTGGTGCTCCTGCGTCAACCCCAGCGCCTACCCCCTAGGGAACAGCCCATTCTTGGCCTAGGGGATGATCAGTTTTTCACCTTTGAGGATCGCCCTAGCCTGATGACGAAGCGGGAAGTGCGGGTACTGGTTTTGGCGGAACTGGCCCTCACCGGCACTGTAGAAATTGTTTGGGATATTGGTGCCGGCACTGGCAGTGTGGCCGTGGAAATCGCCCGCCTTGCCCCCCAAGCCACCGTCTATGCGATTGAGAAAACAGCTATTGGCTTTCAACTGATTGAGCGCAACCGCAAGGCTTTTGGTTTGACCAACCTCATCCCGCTCCAAGGGACAGCCCCCCAGTGTCTCAGGGATTTACCGCCGCCGAATCGGGTGTTTATTGGCGGCAGTGGTGCTCAGTTACTGGCCAATCTCGACTATTGTTGGTGCCACTTGAAAGCTGGCGGCCGGCTAGTGCTGGCGATCGCTACCCTCGAACACCAAGGCCAAGTTCTCCGCTGGTGTCAGACCCATCAAATCAACCCGCAAGTGCTACAGGTGCAACTCAGCCGTTCCGTTCCCCTGGGTCAAGGCCACCGCCTCCACCCCCTGAATCCGGTTACCCTAATTACCCTGCCTCAGGGATAGAAGTAGCCATCGGGGTAGATAGTGGTGCGATCGCACACCGCCACCGACAAATCGACACCCGTTGCCCGAAAAAATTACATCCCTGTACCTGTGCTTCCGTTAAATCCGCCTGCTCTAAATTGGCCTGTTGCAGGTTTGCCCCTTGGAGATTTGCTTGGCGCAAATTGGCATAGCGCAAATCCGCCCCCCGAAGATTGGCCCCCCGCAGGTTTGCCCGCTCCAAATTGGCCGTGCGTAGATTGGCCCGCACAAGGCTCGCCCCCTCGAAATCCGCTGCAGCGAGGTTGGCTTGGTACAACTCAGCATCTCCCAACTCACTATGGCGCAAATTAGCAGCAGTTGCCTGAATTCGATTTAACTGGCAATAGGGCAAGTAGGCATTCGCCAGTGTACTCTCGCTAAAATCAGCATCACTGAGGTTGGTGTCAAAGAGACTCAAACCCGTTAGATCGCTGCCGCGAAAATTCCGTTCGCCTGCTGCATAGGCTTGGAGTAGCTCCTCCGCGTTGAATTTCGCCATAATGGTAAAAGAGTATTTCACAGTCTTAGGTATTTCTACTTAGGCTTTTTTGACTGTAGGGGAATTTATTGACGAAGTTACATTACTTAATGGTTTCTTAACTTGGTGAGGCACCACCATGGGGTTTCAACAACTTTCTTTGGCACAGCATTACCACGAACGCACCAAGTACGCCCCTGAGACCTTAGCCCAACAAGCTGCCCCCCTGGATTGGAGCCGTCAACCGAGTCCCTTCAAAACCTATCCCCTGGGCTCCGTCTTTTCCCTGAAGTCGTTCCTAGAGCCAGCGAAGGGGTCGGCTCACCCCTGCTGGCAGCGACTCTCCCGCTTGTTGTACTGCACCTATGGCATTACTGGGGTGGTTCCCTATCCCGATCAGCCCTTTTATATGCGGGCAGCACCCTCTGCGGGAGGGCTATATCCAGCGGAGATCTATGTTCTCACTCGCAACGATACTGCTATTCCCGCTGGCATTTATAACTATCAAGTAAAAGATCATGCCCTTGTGCAGGTGTGGCAAAGCTATTGTTGGTCAGCCCTACAGGCGGCTTGTCTTTGGCATCCAGCCCTAGAAAGGACGCACATTGCTCTGGTGGTCACAGCCGTCTTTTACCGTTCCGCTTGGCGTTATGGCGATCGCGCCTATCGCCGCATTTGTCTTGACATTGGGCACCTCTTGGGGAATGTGGAACTGGCCGCCAATATCCATGATTTTCGTGCCCACTTTATTGGTGGTTTTGTGGATGCCCAGATGAATGAACTGCTTTACCTTGATCCAGAGCAGGAGGGGGTCTTGGCGGTGGTTGCCCTGGCCAATTTGCTGGCAGTGGACGAAAACTTATCCCCGTTTCCCTCTGTGTTACCCTCTGCTACCTGCTATGACTATGGGGCGATCGCCAGTGGCGAGTTGCTCAGAGCCTGCCATCGTGCCAGTGCCCTCACAAGTAGTGAGATAATCTACGGCATGCAGACACCCAGCCCCAGGGCCAAGGCGCCTCCCGAACCCCCTGCAAGTAAGTACAACTTTCCCTTTGGGCTGCGGGTCAGTCTCAGCAAAACCATCATTCACTGGGAGACCAATCTAGCCGCTCTGCAGCAAACCATTCTCCAGCGGCGTTCCACCCGTCAGTACAGTGGCCAAGGGATTGAGGTGGATCAATTGGCTGCCCTGCTCACCTTTGCCTACCATCCGCAAGACTACCGCGATCAAGGCCTAGACGAATGCCCCAGTTTCTTTGACCCAACCCTGGTGGAAACCTTTATTGCCGTGACGCGGGTCAGGGCGCTTGAGGAGGGCTGCTACTACTACGCTATAGCTGAGCATGAACTCCGCCAGATTCGCTTCAAGAACTTTCAGGAACCGTTGCACTTTCTCTGTCTCAATCAAGACCTCGGTCGCGATGCCGCAGTGGTGATTTTCCATACCGCCAATCTGGAGCGGGCGATCGCTCGCTATGGCGAACGCGCCTATCGCTACCTGCACATGGATGCCGGCCACCTCGGCCAGCGACTTAACTTAGCCGCTACCGCCTTGGGGCTAGGGGTGAGTGGCATCGGCGGCTTCTTTGATGATCAGGTCAACGATCTCCTCGGCATTCCCCCCGAAGAAGCCGTTCTCTACATCACCACTGTTGGCAAAGCCGCATGACCCTCACCACCCGTGGCCACTACAGTATCAAGGCTCTGTTGGACTTGAGTTTGTTGCCCAACTATGGGCCTGCCTCGGTGCGTACCATTGCTGAGCGGCAAAAGATTCCTGCCCCCTATCTAGAAAAACTCTTGATTGAATTGCGGCGTGCCGGCTTGGTGCGATCGCTGCGCGGCGTCTATGGGGGCTATCAACTCGCCCGTCCCCCAGCGACCATTTCCCTGCGGGATATCCTTACTGCTGTTGGTGAATCGCCAGCTCCCCTGTTTTTACACCCCCCTCAACCGGAAGATGGCACCGCCGATTGGGTAACCTTGAGTCTCTGGCAACGACTCCACCAAAAACTTCAGGAGGCCTTGGCCAGTATTTCCCTTGAGGATTTATACTTTGATGCCCGCAGTTGGCAAGCGGCCCAAGGGGATGGGGCAACATTTGTAATCTAGGGGTAATCTAGTGGTAACCTAGAGAATTTAGGCTCAGGGCATCCCGTTAAGATGGCAGACGCAGGATGCCAACGCCAAGCTACCCCAAAGCATCACTGATCGTTCGCGAACGTGGTTTGCCAAAACAGGCAGTCATTCTCAGTCCCGATCGCCAGTGGACCAGTGGCCCCCAGCTGGACTGTTGTATTCATCCCACAGATACCTATGTCTCGCGGTTGCATGCTGAGATCAACGCCTTTCTCTTTAGGGGACAGCCCCTCTCCTTCATTAGTGATTCCCACAGCCGCAATGGCACGTTCCTGAATGGCCTGCCGCTTCAGCACAGGACTCTGCTTCACCATGAAGAGGTCATTGGTGTGGGCACTACCTATCCAGACATTTACCTATCCAGACATTTAAGGAAATCTCCCTCGATGAGTGCCCCGAATTGACTAAAGGTTCAACAGACCGTCTGCCTGGGGTCGGCGAGGGTTTGACAGCCACAGGGGATCAATTTTATGATGGAAAATTGTTGAGTTTGCACGGAACAGGTTTTCCAAGAGGCGCGCATCCCCTCACCTGCACGGCAAGGAGTTTTTTAATTTCTATGGCATACGCAATCATTGAGACCGGTGGCAAGCAACTGCGCGTTGAACCCGGGCGCTTTTACGATGTGGAGCGGCTCGCCATTGAGCCGGAGGGCACCATTGATCTTGAACAGGTGTTGCTGGTGCAAACCGATAGCCAAGTCCACGTGGGTCAACCCTACGTCAGTGGTGCGGTTGTCTCTGGTACGGTGATGGAGCATCGGCGCGGGCCGAAGGTGATTGTCTATAAAATGCGGCCGAAAAAGAAAACCCGCAGGAAAAAAGGCCACCGTCAAGAACTCACTCGCATCATGATCAATGAGATTCGTCTCAATGGTGAATCCCTAGGAGGTTAACATGGCACACAAGAAAGGAACAGGTAGTACCCGCAACGGTCGCGATTCAAATGCCCAGCGTTTGGGTGTCAAGCGCTTTGGCGGGGAAGTGGTCAAGGCCGGTCACATTCTGGTGCGGCAGCGGGGAACAAAATTCCACCCGGGCGCGAATGTGGGTCGTGGGGGTGATGATACCCTTTTTGCAATGATTGCCGGTGTCGTTACCTTTGAGCGCTATGGCAAAAATCGCAAGCGTGTGAGTGTCTATCCCCTAGCAGAGGCCTAAAACTGCCCTTCAACGTCAATACAATATCAATAAAGGTGCAAAAATGATGCCATTGGGTCAATCCTCGGGGTTGGCCTTTTTTTGTCTCAGACAATCCCCTCCCTAGGGGCGTAGTGGCCCGAGTATTGTAAATTTCTATGAATAGCTTGCTTTAAGGTCGAGAAATTGTTAAATTAGATACAGAAATAAATCGTTCATCCCTCACAGGGCATCAGTAAACGCTTTTCAGACCGAGTTGAATTGTCAGCGTTGTACCTTTGCGAGGGACGGAAGTAGGGAAATCGATCCCGAAGGAACGCGCCTCAATCAGTCCACCTTGTAATAAAAATGGGGCGAAAACTATGACGACTCTGACCTATCGCGGCGTTCAATACAACTACGTTCCTCCAGCGATCAACACCCAAGCAACGGATGTCGTGGCCAAGTATCGCGGTAGCACCTATCGGGTGGCTGCGGTGACAAATCCGCCGGAAGAATCCTTAAAAATCATGACCTATCGCGGCGCCAAGTATCAAAAAGGCAAACCGCCCGCCGGTGTTCCCGCTGCTCGCTTGGCTGATAATGTGGCCTCGGTGCCCATGACAGCAACAGTTAACGAAATGGCTCGCTCCTTGGCGATGGCCCATCATGTGATGATTAAAAGCCGTGAACAAACCCTCCTTGCCCGAATGGCGACAGCGATCGGCATGCCCCTGAGTGCTGCCCACTACTGGCAGCACATTCAGGGCAAAGTGAATCCCGCTTTGGCGGCCACCTACGATCGCTCCCCTGTGGCGCTGAGCTAAGGCAGAAAGGACGGAAGGAGAAGGGATGGCAGTGCTGAGTTGAGTCTGTAGGCAAACAGCAAGGGAGCCAGGTCATCCTGGGCTCCCTTTTGGTGGGGTAGTTGGGCCATTAGCCCCGCCGATCCCAAGGCCCCCAGATTGCAAAGGTCATCCCCGGATGGTAAAGATTCACAAACAGGGTTTGGCCATCGGGGGAGAAGCAAACCCCCGCTAGTTCCTGATCATTGAGGGCATTGCGAGCAAGGGTGTACACTTCGCCGGTGGGCGTGATGCCAACCAGACGGTTCACTGAATCGTTGCCATCTTCGCAGCAAATGAGATCTCCCCAAGGTGCCATCGTCAAGTTATCGGGGTAATCCAGAACTGCCTTGCCGGGGGACTCCACAAATAGCTCAAGGGTGCCCCCCGCCGTTGGGGTGCTGCCGGGGCGATATCGCCAGATTTGACCTAAGCGCTTGTTACCGCCGCTGGTGGCAGTAAAGTAGAATTCGCCATTGTGGTAGCAGAGGCCTTCACCGCGCACAAATTGGGCTGCCCCTTTCTGATAACCTTCATAGCGCACTGTATCTTGGGGGGGGTCAGGTTCCGCAATATTCACCCATTCCACCTCGAAGGGCTGGCGTAGGGGAAAACCCTGACCCGTCTTAGCTTTCGGGTAGCGTTTGATTTTCAACGCCTGGAGTTGACCGCCGGCGGCAAGGTTGGTGGGCTTTTTGGGAATAAAGCGATAGAAGAGACCATCCCCGCGATCCTCTGTTTGATAGATGATATGTGTTTTTGGATCGATGGCGATCGCCTCATGTTGAAAGCGCCCCATTGCCTTCAGGGGAACTGGCGTCACTGGTCCCTGGGCACTGATGGGCACTTCAAAGTTATAGCCATGGGGTTTTTGCACGGGGCCTCCGTTGGCGGGATGTTCAGGGGTGGAAATCGTTTCTTCGCAGCTAATCCAACTGCGCCAGAGGGTTTTGCCACCGCCGCAATTGCGGGAGGTGCCGGCCAAGGAAACGTAATGCTTGAGGAGCTGGCGATCTTTGCTGACCACAAGGGTGGTTGTGCCGCCGCGGGCAAGGGGGTCGTACATCTTGTCCTTGGGAACTACTACCCCTTGAAAGACCGGGGACAGTCCAGGAGTGATCTCATGGTTACGTACCAGGATGGTTGTGCCATCAGGGCCAGCAAAGGCGGCCATGCCATCATGGCAGGTGGGCACAGGGGTGCCATCACTGAGGCGATCGCCCAGCTTTGAGAACACTCGATACTGAAACCCGGCTGGCAAATCCAACAGGCCCCTGGGATCCTTGACCAGAGGGCCAAAGCCACGACCTGTCACTGATTGGCCGCGGGCGGCCCGTTGATACAAAAGCTGCAGCCCTTGGGGCAGCAGCGCTGCCCCCATACCGGCGGCTGCCAGGGTGAGGAAGCGACGACGTTGCAAACCCATAAAAAAACACCGAAACGGCACAACTAATGGCTAAAAGCCAACCCGTATTGTTTTACTGCAAGTTAGGAAGTTATTCAAGAGCGTTTTGTTGCCGACAGGCGATGGATTGCTAAAATAAATTCATAACGAGTTTGGATAAGCCAATGCGAGTTTTGGATTTGCCTCTCAAGGCCATTCGTCGTCCCCTGATTCGGCAAACGGATCCAGCCAAAGTTGAAGCGCTGATGGCCTCCATTGCTGAAATTGGCCAGCAGGAACCCATTGATGTCCT
This sequence comes from Thermosynechococcus sp. NK55a, assembly GCF_000505665.1. NCBI lineage: Bacteria > Bacillati > Cyanobacteriota > Cyanophyceae > Acaryochloridales > Thermosynechococcaceae > Thermosynechococcus > Thermosynechococcus sp. NK55a. The sequence goes on from NC_023033.1 coordinate 248,196, forward strand.
TGAGGTGGAAGGGCAGTACTATGGCTTTTCGGGGTGTCATCGCTATGAAGCCTGCCAACGTCTGGGACTGCCCACGATCCGGGCACGGGTTCGCCGGGCGCCCCGTTCCGTCCTGAATCTGCACCTTGCCTAGGCGTCTTGTCAGATTGGCCCCAGTGTGGGATTCTAGCCAATTAGCCCCTCTAGGACAGCGATCGTGACCGGTGTACGCCTTGAACAACTGACTAAGGTCTATCGCGACCCCCAGCGCGGGAATGATGTCATGGTTCTGCGAGGGATTGATCTAAGTGTGGGTGGGGGCGAGTTTTTGGTGCTAGTGGGTCCTTCGGGGTGTGGCAAGAGTACTTTGCTGCGGCTCATTGCGGGTTTAGACGAACCAACCACGGGCAGGATTTGGGTGGGCGATCGCCTGGTCAATGGTTTACCCCCCAAAGCACGAGACATTGCCATGGTCTTTCAAAGCTATGCCCTCTATCCCCATCTCACCGTTTATGACAACTTGGCCTTTGGTTTGCGCCGCAACTCACAGATAAAGGGGGTGTTACCCGCTCCCATTGAAGCCACCTTAACGCGCTGGACGCGATCGCTCCCCAAGGGGATGCAACTTTCTTTTCCCCGCGAACGGGCCATTCACCAGCGGGTGAAGCAGATTGCACAGCTGTTGCAAATTGAGCACTTGCTCTATCGCTATCCCAAACAACTCTCCGGCGGTCAGAAACAGCGGGTTGCCCTCGGACGAGCCATGGCCCGCAATCCCCAGGTTTTTTTGATGGATGAACCCCTGTCTAACCTAGATGCCAAGCTGCGCACCGAGACCCGCGCCCAAATTGTCCAACTTCAGCGGCAATTGGGCACCACGACCATTTATGTGACCCATGATCAAACGGAAGCGATGACCATGGGCGATCGCATTGTGGTCCTGCACCAAGGCCAAATTCAACAAATTGCCACGCCCCTCGACCTGTATCAACGTCCTGCCAATCGCTTTGTGGCGGAGTTTATTGGCTCACCGCCGATGAATTTTTTAGCCGTGACCCTCAGCCAAGGGAAGATTCAGCACGCCAATTGGCAGTTGTCCCTGAGCCAGCCCTTGCCCTGGGCCTCAAAAGCATGGCTGGGGATTCGTCCAGAGCATTTCCTGTTGGCCACTGCTGAAGAGAAGGATACACTGGCAGCTCAGGTGGATCTGGTGGAGGCCCTTGGCCATGAAACGGGCTTGACGGTTCACCTCACGGTAACCGGAGAGACGTTGCGGTTGCGCTTGCCGGGGCAACAGCCCATTCGGCGGGGCGATCGCCTGTATTTGCGCCCTGATCCGCAGCATCTCCACTTTTTTGACGATCACACTGGGCAGCGACTAGAAGGATGAGCCAGCGTCTGCAAGAGCGCCTTGCGATGGTCGGCATTACCCGCAAGAGTCAACTGCACCGCAAAGGATTTACCCGACAGCAAGCCAATGCCATTTGGTTCGGCAACCTGCACCGACTGCGCCTTGAAACCCTCGAACACCTGGCCCACGTTCTGGGGCTGACGCCGTTGGAGTTGTTTCAGTGGCTCTATGGCGAATCCCCTGCTGAGGCGGCGCTCCAACACCAAGCCCTACAAATCCTTGAACCGTTTCTGCGCTTCTGGCCCACTGCCGCCGCTGCTGCCCGACAAAACCCCACCGCCCCTGCCCAGCGAATTTTGCCCCTAGTGCAGCCGGTGTTTCAACTCTTAGAGCAGTGGGGGGTTAGGTTGATTGGTGAAGTTGGGGCCTGTGTTCCCTTTGATCCGCACCAGCACCAGAGCGATCGCGCCCCCTTAGCGGCAGGAACACCTGTGTGCATTACCCATGCGGGGTATTGGTGGGGCGATCGCCTGCTCTTTCGGGCAGTGGTGACGCCAGTAGATATTCCTGAACAATCTGCCCCGCCAGCACATGCTCCTGAATGACCCGCTCAATCACTGCGGGCGTTGCCGAGTGATACCACACACCATCGGGATAGACCACTAAAATCGGCCCCTGTTGGCACACCCGCAGGCAATTGGCCCTGGTGCGAAAAATACAGCCCTCTGGGCGCGGTTGATCCAAGCCTAATTCCTTGAGGCGCTTTTTCAAATATTCCCATGCTTCTAAACCCACTGCCTTGTCACAACACAGGGGTTTGGTTTGGTCGGCACAGAGGAATAGATGCTGCTTAATGTGGCCAATCCCCAAGGCTGCTACTTGCTGTTCTAAGGAAGGAGATGTCATAGTTGGTCTTTCCTACTCTGCAATAAGGGTTTCCGGTGTTGGCAGCACCATTGAGGACGTCGGAGAAGACTGGCGGCGGTTCCATTCAATCTCCGGCATTTCCTCAAATGCTCGCCGCAAGGAGGCCTCCCAAAACTGCCGCACCTTTACCAAAAAAGGATCACCCAAAACAAATTCGGCGCGGTGACAGATTTCAAAGCTATCGGTGCGGTACATGATCAGGTCAAGGGGGGGGCCGACGGAGATATTGGATTTCATCGTTGAATCAAGGGAGAGCAGGGCATATTTTGCCGCCGCATCTACCGGCGTATCGAAGCGCAACGTGCGGTCTAAAATCGGCTTGCCATATTTTGTTTCACCAATCTGGAGAAAGGGAGTTTCCGGCGTCGCTTGCAGAAAATTGCCTTGACTGTAGATTAGGTAGAGGTAGGGTTCCTCGCCACGAATTTGCCCCCCCACCAGAAATGTGCATTGGTAGTCAATGTTATCCTTAGCTAACCAGGGCCGATGACTATCGGTGACCTCCCGCAGCTTACTACCGATATAGCGGGCCACCTCGTACATATTGGGCAACGTGTTGAGACTGCGCTCCAACTGCCCCTTGAGATCGCGGCGAATCAGGGTGAGAACTTCCTGAGTAATGGAAAGGTTACCAGCGGTACAAATCACAATCACCCGCTCCCCCGGCACCGAAAAATCAAAGAGCTTCTGATAGGTGGAAATATAGTCTACTCCCGCATTGGTGCGAGAGTCTGCCGCCATCACCAGACCCGATGTGGTGAGAATTCCCAAGCAATATGTCATCTTGCCGATGCTCCGCCAATAACCAAGCACTATAGAGCATATAGAGGATTTGTGGCGATCGCTAGGGACACTGAGCCTTGGAAATGAATTGGGTTATTCGCTAGGGTAGGGTTTGGTGTCACAGCGAGGTTGGCAGCGATGTCAACTATTTTAGAAACCCTTGCCCTCATCCTCCTGCTGGGATTCTTTGCTGGTCAGTTGGCGCGGCGACTGGGGGCACCTGCCTTGATCGGCATGATTCTTGTGGGGATTGTCCTCGGGCCTGGGGCTTTGAATCTGTTGCAAGCCGACGTCCTAGGGGCAGCCCCCACCTTTCGTGCCGTTGCGGTGATGGTGATTTTGATGAAGGCGGGACTGGGCTTGGATCGCCAGAAATTGGCCCAACAGGGCACTGTGGCTCTACGCCTTGGGGTGTTACCCGCCTTGTGTGAAATGGCAGTTGTGGCAGGGGTGGCCATGCTTTTACTGGGATTTAATTTGCGACAGGGGCTATTGTTGGGGGCGATCGTGGCACCGGAGTCCCCCGCGGTCATTGTGCCGGGGATGCTACGGCTAAAAAGTTTGGGCTGGGGCGTGGACAAGGGGATTAGCGATGCCATTCTCTCAGGCAGTGCCATTTCCGATGTAGTGGTGCTACTGCTTTTCAGTTTACTCATGGGGGTTGACCATGGCGGGGGATTCCTAGGCGGCTTGCCGCCCGCCTTGGCAGTGGGTGTGCAGGCGCTCCTTGAAATTGGGGGTGGCTTGATTGTGGGCTATGGCTTGGCCTGGGCGCTGGTCTTTTTGTTGGTCAAGCAAAACTGGAGTCAAAATCGGGTGCAAACAACCCTCGGGGCAGCAGCAGTGGCCTTGGGGGCAGTGGGCTTGGCCGATCGCCTGCCCCTGTTTTCCGGCTACCTTGCGGTCATGAGTGCGGGCTTCTTTTTGATTGAGATGGATGCGCCCCTAGGGCGGCAATTACGGGGGGGATTTGACGTGCTGTGGCAGGGGGCAGAGATTTTTCTCTTTGTGCTGTTGGGTGCCAGTGTCCAGTTAGGGGTGTTGCAACGTTCCCTCGGTGTGGGTTTAGTCATTTTGGCGGTGGGTACCTTGATGGGGCGGGGCATTGGTTGGTATCTTTCCACCCTTGGCAGTAATTGGACCCTCTCAGAACGCCTCTTTTTGCTGGCGGGGAATTCAGCCAAGGCAACTGTACAAGCGGCCATTGGTGCTCTGCCTTTGTCTGCTGGGGTGCCTGGGGGGGAAACGATGCTAGCGATCGCGGTTCTGGCGATCGTGATTACGGCTCCCGTTGGGGCATGGGCAATTCCCACCTTTGCGCCAAAACTCCTGCAAAAGGGCGAGGTGGATGCCACCAAAGTCCTGCTGCAACCCCGGGTTGTTCTTTTAGCACCGGTGGATACCTCCAGTGTCACCCCCTATGTTCTGCAAAAGACGGCGGAATTAGCGCGCCGTGCTGATGCGCAAGTCATTGTGCTCCATGTGCAGGACGTACCTGACCCCAAAGCGGTGGCCACCCTCGAAGCCCAAATTAAGCAGTACCTTGCAGATATTCGCTATCGTTTCATTATGACGGCTGGCCCCATTACCGAAGCCATTTTGAGTACCGCCGCCCTGTACAACGTGACTGAAATCATTCTTGGCAAACATGGTCAAAACCATAGTCAAAAGGGTTTCAAGCGTGTCTTCATGGGGTCTGTGTGTCAGACTATTCTTGAGAGTTCAACTCGACCGGTATTGATTGTGGAGGAGCCCCGCTTGTGACGTCGATTCATCCTCGGTTGCGCCCCGCCTTGGCCGTCAGTCTTGGAGCCATCCCCGGTGCCTTGAGTCGCTTCTTACTGGCGGTCTATTTGGAACCCTATCTTGTGGGTAATGTGCCCTTTGCCACGTTGATTGTAAATGTCACTGGCTGCTTTTTGCTGGGGGTGATTGCCCCCCTCGCCTTTGCCCGCACGTTTGTCGTGCACCCCGATTTGCGCTTGCTATTGACAACGGGATTGATTGGTTCCTATACAACCTTTTCATCCTACGAGTTGGATAACGACAAGCTCTTGGGTATCCGGGATATGGCAGCCGAGGGGTTTTACTGGCTCGGCAGTACGGGGCTGGGATTGCTGGCTTTGGAGTTGGGCAGCCGCTTAGTGCTGTGGGGATTAGCCTCTTGGGAGAAGTGGGATGATCTCACCTGAAGGACTGGTGGCGATCGCCCTCGGAGCTGTGCCCGGAGCGTTGACACGGTACTACGTCGGTCTATGGAGCGATCGCCGCTTTGGCACCCTGGTCTTTGGCACCCTGAGTGTGAACCTGATGGGGGCCTTTCTCATGGGCTTTTTGAGCCATGCTGTAACCCGCTGGGGGGCGCCGCTGTGGCTCAGCTATGGCCTCACCGTTGGTTTTTTGGGGTCTTTGACCACCTTTTCCACGTTTATCCTAGAGGTATCCAACCTGCGTCGCCAAGGCTATCCTCGGCTTGCGTGGCTCTATTGGCTCAGCACGCCTATCCTAGGGTTTCTTTGTGTGGAAGGCGGAATTGCTCTCTCCCGTTGGGTTTAGGTCAAGGGCTAGCCGCCCATACAGGCTAGTAGTTTCGCCTCCTCCTCCTTAGAAACGAGACGGCCTTGGTCTTCGTAGTCAGGAATTTGATCAAAGTAGAGGTAGCGATAGAGATCCGCTGCAAAGGGATTAATTTTCCGCGTCACAATGTCTAGGTACTCTTCGCGGGTAGGAATGCGCCCCAGCAGGGCACAGACTGCCGCCAGCTCTGCGGATCCCAGATAGACCCGCGCCCCTTTGCCCATGCGGTTATTGAAGTTCCGTGTGGAGGTGGAAAAAACCGTCGTGTTATCAGCAACGCGGGCTTGGTTACCCATACACAGAGAGCAGCCCGGCATCTCCAGGCGTGCTCCAGCAGCGGCAAAAATACTATAGTAGCCCTCCTCGCGCAACTGCTGCTCGTCCATGCGGGTAGGTGGCGCAATCCAGAGGCGAACCTGCACCGCTCCTTCCCCTTCCAGCACCTTGGCAGCGGCACGGTAGTGGCCAATATTGGTCATACAGGAGCCAATAAAGACCTCCTGCACCGGATCACCCGCACATTCCGAGAGAGTTTTGATATTGTCAGGATCGTTGGGGGCAGCCACAAGGGGTTCCTTGATCTGATCGAGATCCACCTCTATCACATCGGCATACTCAGCATCGGCATCGGCAGCGAGAAGACGGGGATTGGCCAGCCAGGCCTCCATTTTTTTCACCCGCCGCAGGATCGTCCGCGCATCGCCATAGCCCCGAGCCACCATGTTTTTCAAAAGGGTGATATTGGAGCGCAGGTAGGTGGCCACTGTCTCTTTGCTCAGTTGAATTGTGCAGCCGGCCGCCGATCGCTCCGCCGTGGCATCCGTCAGTTCAAAGGCCTGCTCCAGTTGCAAGTCGGGCAGTCCCTCCATTTCAATAATGCGTCCTGAAAAGACGTTTTTCTTGTTTTCCTGAGCAACGGTCAGCTTGCCCTGCTGAATGGCCACATAGGGAATGGCGTTGACAATGTCCCGCAGCGTCACCCCCGGTTGTAAGGAACCTTTGAAGCGCACTAGCACCGACTCCGGCATATCCAAAGGCATCACCCCCAAGGCCGCCGCAAAGGCCACTAGGCCAGAGCCGGCAGGGAAGGAAATGCCCAAGGGAAACCGCGTGTGGGAATCGCCCCCCGTGCCCACGGTATCGGGCAGCAGCATGCGATTGAGCCACGAGTGAATAATGCCATCCCCTGGTCGCAGCGAGATGCCGCCCCGCGAGGTGATAAAGTCCGGCAGTTCTTTGTGGGTTTTAATGTCAACGGGCTTTGGATAGGCCGCCGTATGACAGAAACTTTGCAACACCAAGTCCGCACCAAAGCCAAGGCAGGCCAATTCCTTGAGCTCATCGCGGGTCATGGGGCCCGTTGTATCCTGCGAGCCAACCGTTGTCATCACCGGTTCGCAGTAGGTGCCGGGGCGGACCCCAGGGAGGCCGCAGGCTTTACCGACAATCTTTTGCGCCAGGGTATAGCCTTTGTTGCTTTCAATGGGAGGCTTGGGACGGGTAAAGAGGGGACTGGGGTCGAGGCCAAGGGCTGCCCGTGCTTTGTCGGTGAGGGTACGCCCAATGAGCAGTGGAATGCGCCCACCCGCTCGCACTTCATCCAAGAGGGTATCGGGCTTGAGGGTAAACCGGCTGATCACTTCCCCCGCTTCATTAGTAATTTCACCGCGGTAGGGGTAAATCGTGATCACATCCCCCAGGTTCATTGGGGTGACATCGCACTCGATGGGCAGCGCGCCCGAGTCCTCCATTGTGTTGAAGAAAATGGGGGCAATTTTGCCGCCAAGGCAGACACCCCCGGTGCGCTTATTGGGGACGTAGGGAATGTCCCGGCCAATGTGCCAAATCAGCGAGTTGGTGGCGGACTTGCGGGAGGAACCGGTGCCGACAACGTCCCCCACATAGGCGAGGGGATAGCCCTTTTGCTTCAGTTCGGCAATGATTTGCAGTGCCCCCGGCAAGCGGCTTTCCAGCATTACCGTGGCGTGCAGGGGAATATCAGGGCGAGTGGTGGCATGGGGAGCAGGGGAGAGATCATCGGTGTTGGTTTCACCCGCCACTTTGAAAACAGTGACGGTAATCGCCTCTGGAAGTGGCTCACGGCAGGTAAACCAGTCGCCATTGGCCCAGGATTCCATCACTTGGCGGGCGTAGGGATTCCCTTGGTGCATGAGGTCTTGGACATCGTGAAAGGCGTCATAGACCAGGAGGGTATGGCTCAGGGCAGTGGCCGCCGCACTGGCCAGTTCCGGGTCCTCGTGGCGCAGCAGGTCAATGAGGGATTGAACATTGTAGCCCCCCAGCATGGTCCCTAGGAGTTCCACCGCTGCAATCGGGGTGATGAGGGGGCTGCTGAGTTCCCCCTTGGCGATCGCCGTCAAAAAGCCCGCCTTAATATAGGCCGCTTCATCCACACCCGGGGGCACGCGATCCCGAATCAGGTGCAGCAGGTATTCCTCTTCCCCAGCGGGTGGGTGTTGTAGGAGATCACAGACGGCAGAGGTTTGTGCGGCGGTCAGGGGCAGGGGGGGAATTCCCAAAACAGCGCGCTCTTGGGTGTGCTGACGGTATTGACTCAGTACGGTGGTGTCCACGTTCTGTTGACCTTAATTCAAAAACTTCAAAGACTTCAAAAACTTCGACGGCGCAAAGAAAACGCCATTGAAGTGCGACTTCAGTTATGGCCTAGGATCACAGAAACCTATCCTGGGGCGATCGTATTGTTAATATCATTGTTTCATCACTGATATGACAGGGCTGATATTATTCATAATTGACAAACCCCAAGGGCTGGGAATCTTTAATTATCTAATTTTAATTAACCCCCATACAACCGAAACCCAATGACTATAGCAGTGTAACTAGCCACAAACTGCAAAAGACTTATTGGTTTCAGGAAAAAACGCGCATTGAGAAAAATAAAGAATACGGCTAACGCTAAGACCCCATATCCAAGGTACCGAATCTGATCACGACCTGAGGTAATCATGAGAATACCGACCAAGGACAAGAGAACGGTTGTACCTGCTCCAAGGGTGCCATGAAAGATAATATTCTGGGCAAGGAAATAAAGGCCGCCTAGAATACAGGCTAGACCTAGGAAACGACGCATATTCCTTTGAAGCGACTGAGATTCTGCATATTAATCGTACATTATCGTACATTATACTGGCTTTGTTTTTAAGGACGTTTTTAGGGACAGGCCATCAACGCCAATCCCGCTCCAGCTCCTCGGCAACACGGCGGTAATCGGCTTGGGCCTCCTTGGCCTGTTTGCCCTTCCATTGGGTAATGGGCACCCCCTCTAGGGCAGCTCGTTCGTGGGCTTTGTAGGCGCGGATAAAGGCATGACAAGCCGCTACCCCCAACTGCAAGAGGGTATTTTGGGCCTCAAGGGCCTCATTGACACAGCGGGGATCAACGCGGGTGAGCAGGACGCGGTGGGGAACCTTAGACGGTTCCACCACTTGCTTGACGGTTTCAATAAGAGCGGCAAGATCAATGGGGGCAGGGGGGGTGGGCAGCACCAGATAGTCGGCAATGGGCACGACTGCCCCTAGGGCACTGGAGGCTAGGGCGGGGGGGTATCCACCACAATTAAGTCATAGCCGGAGAGCTGGCGCACCTTGCTGAGGAGTTTGGGGTTGACCTCTTGAGCGAGATCAAAGCCTATGGGGCGGCCGCTGCGCTGAAACCACCAGGTGGCTGAGGCTTGGGGATCTGCATCCACCAATAGTACCTTGTACTGTTCGGCATAGGTGGCTGCCAGATTAATCGCCGTTGTGGTTTTGCCCACGCCGCCTTTGCCGTTGAGAATGGCCAGCAGCCGCGGTGACGCCAAGGCCTTGCCCTCCTAAAATTGCTGCAGAAAGCGCAGATCACTGGTGTAGAAGCGGCGAATGTCATCAATTTGATGCAGCACCATGGCAAACCGCTCTACGCCAAACCCGGCGGCAAAGCCTGTATAGATTTCTGGATCGTAGCCAACATTCTTGAGGACGGCGGGATCTACCATGCCACAACCCATCACCTCGAGCCAGCGTCCCTGCCACTGCACATCCACTTCCGCCGAAGGTTCGGTAAAGGGAAAATAGCTGGCACGAAAGCGAATGGGAACATCACCAAAGAGTTCAGCCAGAAACGTGGTGACGGTGCCCTTGAGGTCGGTAAAGGTCAGGCCCTCATCCACTGCCAAAATCTCAATCTGATGGAACACCGCCGCGTGGGTGGCATCTTCGGTGTCGCGGCGGTAACAGCGCCCAGGGGCAACAATGCGAATGGGGGGATCATTGAGTTCCATGTAGCGGATCTGGACCGAGGAGGTGTGGGTGCGCAGGAGATTGCCATCGGGCAGGTAAAAGGTGTCCTGCATGTCGCGCGCCGGGTGATCCGCCGGTGTATTTAGCGCCTCAAAGTTGTAGTAGTCGGTTTCCATTTCTGGGCCATTGGCAACGGTATAGCCAAGGCCGACAAAAATATCGAGGATGCGGTCAATGGTGCTATGGAGAGGATGAATGTGCCCTTGGGGACGATAGACCCCCGGCATGGTCACATCCAGGGTTTCAGCCGCCAGTTGAGCTGCAATTTTTTCGGCTTGGAGGGTTTCTCGGCGTGCCTCTAGGGCTTGGAGGAGTTTTTCCTTGAGGGTGTTGGCGAGGGTGCCGATGGCGGGGCGATCGCCGGCGGGCAATTTCCCCATGAGGGCCAGAATTTGTGAGAGTTCGCCTTTTTTGCCCAGATAGGCCACGCGCAGGTGCTCTAGGGCATCGAGGGTGCTGGCTTCGGCGATCGCCCCCAAGGCTTTGGCTTCTAAATCTTTGAGTTGTTGGCTGAGGCGATCGCGATCAGGAGGGGGGGTAGTCATGGCAAAATGCGGTTGCGGGATAGGCAACAATCAACGCGGTGTCTCAATCTATTCCCACAGGCTGGGAACAAGCCTTGATTATAACGCTCTGCCCGCAGTTGCGATCGCGATGGTTCTAGAATGCCGATTCCCAAACAAATGCGCCAGCTTCAAAACGCCGTTAGTTCTGTGAGTGTTAGTTCTGTCAGTCACTGGTTGGCCACTGCCCCCCAGGCCTTTCTCCGCTCACCCCAATTTTCCAGCCGCCGCGAGCAACGGCTGGCGATCGCTGCCTGTGGATTGTGGTTTTGGGCACAATTCCTCTATTTGCACTATTTATCCTCAAACCCTTGGCCGTGGCTAGAAAGTCTCGTGGAGTCTGCCGCTGTGGTCATCATTGGGGGGTTCCCAGTGCTGTGGTGGGCAAGCGGCACCCCGGATGTTGACCCTGGTGGGGATAAGGTGGCTCAACGGTGGCAGGGACGGTTGCTCCTGAGTCTGGGACTGTACATTGCCATTGGCTTGGCCCTGCCCCAGGCAAGCCGCTTTCCTTGGCACCGGACTCTCACGAACTTGATCTTCGCCAATCAGGGGGGGCTGAATGTGCTGATCTTTCTTGGCGGCGTCGGGGCAATGGTGCGTGTCCCTTTCCTCCTGCGGCAAAAGACCACACCGCCGCCGCTGTTGTGGGCTTGGATCAGTGGCGCCGCATTCTATTTGTTCTTTAGCCACACTGGGCTCATTTCCCCCGCCTTCCCCAAGGCGTACACTGAAGGATTCATCATTACGCCTATCTATCTGCTCCTATGCCTTTGGGGCGATTGGCAGCGGCGGCAGCCCCCACGGGCAACCTCCACCGGCTTGGGATGGCAGGAGATTCCCTTGATTGCCCTTTCGCTGTTTAGCCTCTACTGGTTTTCGAGGCCCTCCTTTCGGTTTGGCCCTTTTGTGGCGGTGCAGCTCTTTATTCTTGTGATTATTTTGGGCAGGGGGCGATCGCACTTTGGCTATAGCTTTGAACCCCGCTGGCGGGATGCCCGTTTACTGGCGGCACTGGTGTTGATGGCCTTGGTAACCCTGGTGCCCTTGGGCACGCTATTGGGCTTTTTGCCCTTGGATCAATTCAACTTTACCCCCTCGCCCCTGGCAGTGTTTGTCTATGTAACCCTTTTTGCAATGCGGGTGGGTATTTTTGAAGAGGTGATCTTCCGCAGTGGCTTGATGATTTTGGTGCGGGACCTGCTGCGGCACTATGGGGGCGATCGCCTGCCGCCGGTTGTTACCGCTTGGGGGGCGATTCTCATTTGTGCGCTCCTTTTTGGCGTTCTCCATATCGGGAACAAGCCCAATGCCGATATAGAACTGCCCCTCATTGCTTACCGCGGGGTTTATATGCTTATGGCAACCCTTGCCTCTATCTTTTACTGCTTGGCGTTTGCCTGTACACAGCGCCTCTGGGCAGGGGTTGTCCTCCATGGCTTAGTGGATGCGATCGCCGTCGTCTTTTTTGGTGCTGCCCTTGTTGCCCCCTTCTAGGGCACCACAATCACGGGCACCCCTAGTTGCACTTTCTCAAAAAGCTCTTCAATGTCGCGGTTGTACATGCGCACGCAACCGTGGGAAACCGCATGCCCAATGGAATCAGGATTGGGGGTACCATGCAACCCAACCCAATTGGTACCATCACTCCAAAAGCCAATCCAACGCCGTCCCAAGGGGTTTTGGGGATGTCCGCCGGCAATCACTCCCCCAGTAAAGGGATTTTTCCAAGCGGGATTGCGAATCATCTGGCGAACTTGAAATTGACCTACAGGGGTTTCCCACCCTGGGCGACCCACGGCCACTGGATAGCGGCGCAGGGGAGTGTCTCCTTGGTAGAGGGTCAATTGGCGCCGCGAGAGGTTGATTTCTAGGCGCAGGGGCGGAGTGGCGAGGGCAGAGGGCAAACAACCCCAAAACCTCAAACTCAGCAGTGCAACAACCAGTAGCGATCGCTGGCCAGCTTTGAGGAACCGTTGTTTTTTCATTGCTTCATCTACTCCGACCACCGTGATCTGGGCATGGGTGAATAGGTGAATAATAGATAGCTACGTGACGCCGGCAATTTTTTAGAACTTTTTTAGGACTTTCGATGACTGATCAGAGGACTGATCAAATCCTGCGCTATTTGCCCCTTGCCACCGGGGTTTTGGGGGGCACACTGCTGCTCATCAATCGCCTCTTAACCCCCATGCTCACCCCTTCCCAGGCCCGCGCCGATGTTGTGGGGGTCATCCTTGCAGCGGTCTTGATCTTAACAACGCTGATTTGGCAGCGGGTACAGCCCCGGCCTCCCCAGGCGGTGATCCTAGAGGGAGAGGAGGGATTTGAACTGGCGGCGGATCTCTCGCCAGAGTTGCAAACGGAACTGGCCTGGCTTTCCTACACCCTGTTGATGAATACGCCCACAAAGTCCATGGTCCTTTGGCGGGGCGATCGCCCCCTGCTGCGCCGCGGCATTCTTGGGCCCAAACCCATGACCCGCACCGGCGCCATTGTGCAGCGGGCCCTACAGACGCAACGCCCCATCTACTTAGTGGATTTGGCCCTTTACCCCGGCCGCATTGAGTTTGACTATTTACCCCCGAATACCCAAGGGGTGATCTGCCAGCCGGTGGATGCCCAAACCGTGATGATTTTGGGCAGCAATGCCCCCCGCAGCTATACCCAACAGGATGAGCGGTGGGTGGCAGCCCTGGGGGCAAAACTCGCTCAGGTGCTAGCACAACAGTACAATAAAGCCTAGAACGCTTGAAAGCGACTTTTGACACCGAAGACCGTTGATAAGGATTTCGATATTGACTATGACTGTTGCACCTTCTGTTACCACCGCTGTGCCCAGTGACTCCCGCCAACGGGTAGCCGCTTTTCTTAAGGATCTACAGGATCAGATTTGTCAGGCCCTAGAGGCCGCCGATGGTGCTGCCCAGTTTCAGGAAGACTGTTGGCAACGTCCTGAAGGGGGCGGCGGGCGATCGCGGGTGATGAAACAGGGTCAGCTTCTGGAGCAGGGGGGCGTGAATTTTTCGGAGGTGTGGGGAGAGCAGTTGCCGCCTTCGATCTTGGCGCAGCGTCCGGAGGCGGCAGGGTATGGCTTCTATGCCACCGGTACCTCGATGGTGCTCCATCCCCGCAATCCCTATGTGCCAACGGTGCATTTGAACTACCGCTATTTTGAAGCCGGGCCGGTGTGGTGGTTTGGCGGTGGCGCCGATTTAACCCCCTACTATCCCTTTGCTGAGGATGCCAAACATTTCCATCAGGTGCATCGGGCCGCCTGCGATCGCCACCACCGGGAATACTATCCCGTCTTTAAGCGCTGGTGTGATGAATACTTTTATCTGAAGCATCGCGGCGAAACCCGCGGCGTCGGCGGCATTTTCTTTGACTACCAAGATGGCAGCGATCGCGAGCTATACCGTGGCCCGCATCCCGATGGCGAAGCCGCCCGCTATAGCCAAGCTGTGGGAGCCATTGGCAGTCGTTCTTGGGAAGATCTCTTTGCCTTTGTGCAAAGCTGTGGCCAGGCCTTCCTCGAGGCCTACCTGCCCATTGTGGAGCGGCGGCGCCACCTGGAGTATGGCGATCGCGAGCGGCAATTCCAGCTCTATCGCCGCGGCCGCTATGTGGAATTCAACCTCGTCTATGACCGCGGCACCATCTTTGGCCTGCAAACCAATGGCCGCACCGAGTCCATTTTGATGTCGCTGCCTCCCTTGGTGCGCTGGGAATATGGCTATACCCCAGAACCCAACAGCCGCGAAGCGGAACTCTATACCACATTCCTCAAGCCCCAGGACTGGGTCAATTGGCCCCTCTAAAGCAACCCTAACCCACCCTCAATCCGCTCAATGCCGATGAATGCCCCTGTGTTTCGCCGTGTTCTTGCTCTCCTTGGCGATCTGCGCCTAGCCATTGTTCTGTTGCTGGTGATTGCGATCGCCAGCATCGCCGGCACCGTGATTGAGCAGGGGCAGTCCCTCAGCTTCTATCAAGCCAACTATCCCGAAGACCCCGCCCTCTTTGGCTTTCTAAGTTGGCGGGTACTGCTGGCACTGGGGTTGGATCAGGTGTATCACACCCCGTGGTATCTGACGCTGTTGGTGCTCTTTGGCGCCAGTTTGATGGCCTGTACCGTCACTCGTCAGGTCCCTACCCTAGCCACTGCCCAACGCTGGCAGTACTACCAAGAACCGCGTCAATTCACAAAGCTGGCCCTGAGCACCAGCATTCCCCAAGGCTCCCTCAAGGCACTGGCCACTGCCCTGAGCGCAAAGGGCTACCGCGTTTGGCAAACCGACACCCAACTCTATGCCCGCAAGGGGTTGGTTGGTCGCATTGGTCCGATTGTGGTGCACGCCAGCCTGATCCTGATTCTCCTGGGGGGCATTTTGGGGGCCCTCACTGGCTTCATGGCCCAGGAGCTGGTGCCCAGTGGCGAAACCTTTCAGCTCCAGCACCTTGTACAGGCGGGACCCTTCGCCCGCATTCCCCAGGACTGGTCAGTGAAGGTGAATCGCTTTTGGATTGATTACACCGATGCCGGCGACATTGATCAGTTCTACTCGGATCTCTCTGTTGTGGATGCTGCTGGCCAGGAGGTGAAGCGGGGCACGATCCACGTCAATCGGCCCCTGAGGTATCGGGGCGTAACCTTCTATCAGGCGGATTGGAGCATTGCCGCCCTGCGCTTTCGCCTCAACAACAGTCCAGTGCTGCAATTGCCGATGGTGCCACTGGACACAGCCGGCAAGGGTCGCCTCTGGGGGACATGGCTACCCACCAAGGCAGACCTCTCGGAGGGGGTTTCCCTCATTGCCCGCGATCTCCAGGGGACTGTGCTCATCTATAGCCCCAAGGGCGAGTTTCTCAGCAGCCTGCGCAGCGGCATGAGTACACAAATCAATGGCGTCACCCTCAGCTTGGTGGAGTTGGTGGGCAGTACGGGGCTACAAATTAAAGCCGATCCAGGAATTCCCCTGTTTTATGCCGGCTTTGCCCTGTTGATGGCGGGGGTCGTGATGAGCTATGTCTCCCACTCCCAAGTTTGGGGCCTCCAGGGGCAGACGGTGCTATACGTGGGGGGACGCACCAACCGCGCCCAGTTGGCCTTTGAGCAGGAATTGCTGGGGATCCTTGAGGCCCTCAGCGGCCAAGGCCAACCCGCCATCAACGCCACCCTCTAAAAGTTGCCCCCCTATTCGGTGGTTTGGATGGGCACATACTTCACCGGTTCGTTCGTGCCGTTGCTGGGGGCGGCCCAACAGTCGCCAGGGGGCGCGGCACTGGTTCCCTCTTTCACCGAGGACGTCGTAACGCCGTAGTTTTCCCCCTTTGCCCACACGCAACCCGAGACCCCCGTACCGGCAGGATCAATGGCCTGCGCATGCACAGCAACATACCAAGGATTGCCGCCCCCATGGAGAATGCGCCCCGTCTTTTCCTCTTGCACTTGGTCGTAGGTCAGGGTTAGGGGATGATAGCCATCCACGCGATAGCCGCCACCTTGGGTATTGTAGATCCCCAAATAGGCCAGCTTGGTGGCAAAGATTTTATGGCGGACGCGGTAAGCTTCTTGGGCGCGGTTCACCGCCCCCACTGCCGCTTTTGCCCCGGCCAATTGCGCCTTCAGTCGCTGGTTCAGCAAGGAGGGCAAGGCAATCAGGGCAATCACCCCCAAAATAACGATCACCGCCAGCACCTCCGGCAGCGTCAACCCCGCGTTGGCGGTGCGCCGCTGTGGCCGGCGGTCTTGCAGAAAGAATAGCAGATTAATGTAAAAATTCGCCTTCTGGATCATGGTTTACCCCCAGTCTTGACCGGTCCTCATCGTCATTCACTGCTGCTAGGCGCCGTGATTATCCTGTGCTTTCCTATTCTTTATATTGACCGCAGCTATTGCCCTCTTCAATGCGCATGCCGCCGAGGATGGTAGGAACCCGTACACATTGCAGGTAAGCGCTTTCATAGGCATAGATGCTAAAGCTAATCCGCCGCGGCGTGACGGGTGTAATCACCCGCCCTTGGTAGTCAAAGGCCAGCTCACAGCTGGAGGATTCCGGTGCTGACCAGCATGGCAAGATTTCATTCCTTTCATTCCTAGCGCTGGAGTTAAAATCGGTGGCCCACATGACCATCACCAGTTGCTCATCATCGTCCACCAGGGGCTGCCATTGCCAATTGGCCCGATCGCTCCCCACAGGATTAATTGACCACTGCGGGCCCAAGTCGGTATTGCGAAAAGCAGCTATCCAAGGCACTTTTTGCTTTTTGGCGCTGGCTTGGGCCAAGCGCAGCACGTTGCGGGCATTATTCACCGCTGCCCGTACCCGTTGCCGTTGCAGCAGTGGAAAGAGGCTCATCGTGGCAATCCCAAGCACGATGGCGATCAAAACAATCACCACCAACATCTCTGTCATGGTGTATCCGCGCTGGCGGCGTTCCATGGCTTGTTTCCTCCCGGCTAGTACTTAGGCACTTTTCCTTCCACAGAGCGGCTCAAAACCGTTGTGGTGATCACTGGGCGATTTTGCACATCTTGGGGGCGAATGCCGGGGAGTCCCTCAGGATTGCCCCGCAAATAGACAAAGGTGGCGGCATTGAAGCTGGCGCCACTATCCTGCACACAGGCAAAGAAGCCCGCCGGTGCTGTCGCCGAACTGAGGGGCGTGCGCACGAAGGCAGGAGTGCCTGGCAGCGCCTCTGGACAGGCCGGGGAGGGCATGGTGGTATCGGTGTCAATAAAATCGGTGACCACCACCAAATCGGTAACACGCAGGTAGCCCTCAATATTAGCCTCAGGACGACCACCCGCTCGCGTGTCCTGGAGATTTTCAGTGGTTGTAGTGCCTACTTTGAAAGGCCAGCGGGCAAAGTTGGTTTCGCCGATGGGTTCCACGTAACCCCGATTAATCCCCAGGTAGTCATAATTGACATCACTGGCCACGTTGGCCACCTTATACTTGCGCAGTTGATAGCGCACTAGCCGCGCCTTGCCCTGCCATGGTGAGTCTGGCGCCCAGAAGGAGGTGGGGGCCGTGTCAATGTAATAGACCACTAGGGTGTAGGTGCGGCGGCCATTTTGGAGATCGCGGCAGTGTTGTTTCGTCCTGGGTTCATCGCTAGACCATACTCTCTCGCAATCCCGCGGCATCCTAAAGGTGGCGTAGCCCAGTTGGTTTTGATCGTAGGGAAAAGGCTCCAGAATCCACATGGCCAGGACAGGGGTCATGGTTGCCGGAAACGCTGGCAGGTAATTGGTGAGGGGCTGGCCAGAGCGGGTGGTGTCGCCGCACTGCTGGTCATTGCCGGCTAGGCAGTTGCCGTTATAGACAAAAACCGCCTGCGACAAGTCATTGGTAATCACATCCATGGCGGCCTTGAGGTCTTGGCGCAGTTGATTCAAGGAGGCTTCGCGGCGCTCGGTGTTGAGCATGTCAATCAAAACAGTGCCTAAGGCAGCCATGAGAATGCCGGCAATGACTAGGGAAACAAGGATCTCCACTAGGGTAAAGCCCTGAAACCGCCGCCCTCGCCAGGTTGGCCATTTCATTGTGAGTCCTCCTTTGTGCTTTGTTTTTGCACGATGATTGCTCATGGGGTGCTGGGTTTGAGATAAGAGAGGGTTTCGGCGGCATCAGCGCGCACGATCTCTGTGGTCAAAACCACCAGGGGGCGCCTCTCACTTTCTGGACCGCCGCTGGTCATCATTGCGGTTGCCTGGCTAATGGGTTGGCCACTGCTGACGGCATCTGGAGGAACAGGCAGGGCCTCGGCGCTGTAGACCCGCACCTGCACTGGATAGCCCAAGACCAAGCCATTGCCATCGGTAACCACCTGGCCGCGATAGATCTGGACGGCAAAGCGGGTGTTGTTCAGTTGCCGTTCACAGGTCATGGTGGCGCTGGAGGGTAAGGTGCAGCTCGCAATCGGGTTTGGGCCTGTCGGTGGCGGTTGTGTGGAGAGGGCGGCCGCATTCCCTAAGGTTGCAGCTACGGCGCTTTCAGGAGGCAGCAGACTAGTGGAGGTGCCGCGCACAGTCACCCCCTGCTCCATCATCACCCGCAGCCGGTCAATTTCGCCGCGGGCAATTTCTGTGGCTTGATTGATGCGATTGTTGCGCAGTCGCGTTGCCGCCACGAGCAGCAGGGGGGCTGCCAACATCGCCAGGGTGAGGTTGACCACCAAGATGGCAATCACACACTCCAACAGCGTGAGGCCACGGTCGGGTCGAGTCATGGGCAAATCACCTCCACAGTTTAAGCAGAACACTCGGCATTGGTAACGTTCGGATCAATGCGGCCACCGCCCATGCTGCCAGGTCGCTGCGCACAGCGCAGGCGCTGGATATAGGGATCATCGGCGCGCAACTCGGTGTAATACTCTGTGCGCTGCCGTCCGGGGGTAATGAAGCGCCGCGCCACCGGCCCCGCCGGCGCCAGTTGCAGAGCCACATCATAGCCCCACTTGCGGGTTGGAGGGCTATAGTACCGAATCAGCTCGTCGGTCGTTGCCTGACACTTAAAGGCAGTGTCAACGTTCCGGCATGCAGTAGTGTTGGGAACTTCCCACTGGTCCTGGTCAAAGGGGCCGGTGGCTTGGGTAGAGAAGTTGAGTTGAATCAATGACCCTTGGATCCAGAGATTTTTGCCGCTCCAATTCTCGAGGAAGCGCGGGAAGTTGTGCATGCCGCCGTAGGCCTGATTGGGTCGCGAGGGCACAATGCCGCTAACAATCACAGCATTGACGCGGGTGTTGTCTTTCGCCTCAATCAGGTCACGGCTATCGCTAAAGGTTCTGTACCGATTACGGGGGATGAAAGAAGAAGAATTACACAACACATCTGTTGTAAGATCACTTCTAGAACAAATATCGCCCCTTTTGTCCACTGTTTGTTCATATCCTGTTGGAACGGGCGGTTGGGGCCGGTTGGCATTCAGGAAAGAGGTCGTGTTGCTGTTGGAGCAACGAGGATCAACGCTTGCAGCGCCTTTAAAGTAGTGCTCGGCAAAGCCATCGCAGAAGTTGTCAGAGAGAATCGTGACGGCATCGGCCACAATTTCTGCCGGTCGCCATGTATCCCGGTCGGGACGCGCAAAGCGAGGATCCAGCGTGCTGCGGGTGTAGAAATTGCTCCAGTTATCTGTCAGCTTTTCGGTAAACTCCTCAATGAGGTTGTTGGCTGTACCATCGGTGCTGTGGAGGTTAAAGTCTCCCTGAATATAAACCGGGTTATCACTGATAAAGGACAAGCCGGCGATATTTTTTCCGCAGGAATGCCTTGGCGGTCAAGGCGGTTGCCGTTCAGTAGGCGGAAGCCATTGGGCCGCCGCAGCGGATCGGCAAAGAAATCCACTGGCTTTTTCGAAATCCCGTTAGGGGCCAAGGGTGGGGCCAAGGGTGGATCGTGGGGACTGCCGCTCACAGGGACAGCATTCATCCAGTTTTTGCCAGCAATAGCAGGGCGGGCAATGCCATCTTCGCGCACGGCATCCTCGCGGAAGGCATAGACAATTCCCCCCATCGGCAACCACGTATCGCCGCCAATAGTCTTTTTCCGCAGCAAATCGAGGTCAATGTCCATGACCCGCACCGCCATTTCTTCGCGGCCATTGAAGAGGGCGTTATCGAGGAAGGCGACTTTGTATATTTCGTAATTGGTTCCATTTTTATAGATGATTTGATTGCGTCCCTTGGGCTCATTCCCCCAACCAACAAGCTGCGCGGGGATCATGAAATCCTTAGGTTCGTTGCGTGGTTCAACAACGCTAGCAATCTGCTTAATAACGTTATCAATAACGTTATCAATAGCAATCTGCTGACAGTCATTGTCATTACTGACCCCACAGAAGATTCTCAGGGCAGGATATGCAGGATATGATGAACTGGGGGGGTGTGTAAACTGCTCCTCACTTTGTCCCATATATCGTTTATATCGTTTATAGCCGGATTGCTGCCGGCTAGTGTTTTCACTTGAGTTATGCTGTACGCCAGCATCCCCACCATGCAGCCGGCGGTGTGGATGGTGCTTTGATCAGCCAAGCTCAACTGATTCAGCTGATTACCGTTCTGTTGCAACTTGTCCAGAGCTCTCCTCAAGTTAGAGAAATTGGAGAAGTTCCCTTTGTTGTTAAGGACTGTGGCAAGGTTAGGGCGAGTTTGGCCTGGGTCCTGTTGTGGTGGAAAAGCTCCGTCACGATCGCCGTACGTGTCCGCCAAATTCCACAACGCTTTTCTCAGCAACGAGTCTTTGTCCCCCAGCTGGTTATAAAAATCAGGCTTTAGCTCAAACTCCCAGCCGTTGGTGCCTTGCCCCGTAAAGAAATCAAAAAAGGGTGGTTTTCCATCAATGAAAGTATCAAACGTGATGCTATTGAGCGCAGTTTGCCTCGTGCCGTGGTGGTAGGTCGCAGTTTGCCTCGTGCCGTGGTGGTAGGTCGTGGCCAAGCAAGCAATGGGCTTGTAGCCCCCCTGGTTTTGCCCTGGGTAAGGGTCAGTAAAGGGATCGGGAATGCTGGGGTTCACCGTATTGCCATCGGCTTTGTAGTGGTAAATCACCGTTGCCTGCACCGCCGCTAGTTCATCGCTCAGGGTGCGATGCTGAAGGAATTCATTGCAGCGTTGATTATTTGGAGGATTAGGAGGACAGGAGAGGGAGGAGGAATTGGAATTACTTCCAGCGTTCGTAAGTTCTAAACGTTCCCCTACCACAATCCGCAGGCCCTCTTGGCGTGCCCGCCGCTCCCAATAGCCATCCAGTCCTAAGTCTTCCCGCTTGTTTTGGCTGGCCGCTGGAGCCACGTTGTGGGTCAGCAGCGCTTGTGCCGCCGGGTCGCTAATCTCCTCACCTACCTTCTTGCCCGCGGGAATGGCCAGCAAGGGATTCGAGGGCGGCATGGTGCTACTATAAACCGGCTTAGGACCATAGCGGTCATCGGCGCGGTAGGTGTCATCCACATAGGGCTTGGACTGGGTTTTGTTGGCAAAGCGCCCCTGCACCACATAAAATTGCTTGTCCCAACCTTTCGTGGCGTCGTTATCGCGGTTGGTCAGATTCGTGGGGTCATTGCCGCGGGCTTTGCTTTTATCCTCGGTGAGAATGGCCACCGGGTTCAGGGCAACGTCCGCCGGATTCAGATTCACACCGCTCTTGACCGAATCCCGAGTGTCGTTGAACGTAACATTCTCTCCTGGTGGGTCTGCATTGCCAGTGGTGTAGGGGGAACTGGGCGGTTCGCGGTAGGAGTGAATTTCCACAGTGCCGGCGTTGGTGTTGTTATCCCGCAAACTGCCGGCCATAAACTGCCCCTGAAACTCAATTTGCTGGGTTTGGGGGTTGACCACCTCCGTTGCCGTAATTTCAGAAGCGACGCGGGTATAAACACAGGACTTGGGCGAACTGATCAAATGGGCTTGGAAACCCTCACCGCCGCCGGTCATAAAGATGCTGCCTTCAGTGTGCATGGCCCCATTCCAGCGGAATGTCGGCCCCGGGAAAATCTCCAAGTCATTGCGGAACCAGGCGCCCCACTTGTTGCCCCGCTCCATTTGCCGCTCTTGCACAAACTCAATGGTGGAGAGGGCCTGACCGCCGTTGCGGTTTTCATAGACAAAGGCATTAATCTGGAAATTCTTCCGCAGAATGGCACTGCTCACCTCATCCCAGCCCACCTCTGCGCTGCTGCCCCCGCTCAAGTTGGGGCACTGATTCCCTGCCGCTGTAATGCCCATGGGCCGACTGCGGGTAATCAGGTTTTTGGCCTTTTGGGCGTCATCCCAGTTGAGCTGCGTATCATTGGGGCGCTTCATCAAAATGGAGTAGGCCACAATGGAGTCTGGTGTGGGTTGAAACGCCCAGGCATTATCTAGGGTGCCATCTCCATCCAAGTCAATGCGCTGCTCATCCGCCAAGGTGTAAGGATCGGGATTGCGGGGGGTTCCGGTCCTGTTGCCAATAATTTGCTCAATCGTCGCTTCCCCTGGTACGCCATTGGGCCGCAAAGGGTCTTGGGTAAAGAAGTACTCTAGTTTTGTCCGTGCCCGGTCAATGGCGGGTGCGGTGGCATTCATCACTTGAATTTCTTGCCGTTGGCCGCTCACCTCGGCGGTGCGATTGAGGGTGCGAATCATCAGGGCCGCCACCGTTAGCGTGACCACCACTAACACAATGACCGCCGTTGGCAGCACAAAGCCGGCACGCCCCCAGCGCAACTCTGAGCCCCGCTGCCGCTGGAACCTGAGGGGGGTGAGTCGCTGCCGCACCCAGCGCTGTAACTGGAATATGAGATGACGGATAAACCGCATGAGTTTGCGATATTGTCGCTTCGACAGTCCAAGGGAGCGATCGTGTTTTTTCATACCCGCACCTATGACCTACCAGAAAACTGTAACCTACCAGAAAGGTGAAAGGTGGCGATCGGTTAGCCACACAGCTAGGGTACCCCCACCCCGTAGGCTCCATAAACCTAGTATGGTTTTTCTTTAATAAAAACTTTCACTTTGCAGCAACATTTCTGAAAGTTTCGCAACAACTGGACATTATTGCTGCTAATTAAGCAATAGCAATACTTCTTAAACTTTCAACTGGTATGCCACCACCGTCACTGTGCCAAGAACCCCTTCCCCAGTGACCCGCAGTAGCACTCAAGCAAAGCGCTCCAGCCATGCCGCCACTTCCCCCAGTTCCCTAAAGTCAAGCAGCGCCTCCGCCAAAGCCTCAATCTGTGAAATAGAAAGCTGCCGAATCCGCTCCTCCAAGTCCCTAGGCACACTCCCAAATCGCCGCCTCAGCAGGCGCAAGATAACTAGCACTTCTCCCTGTTGCAATCCCTGTTGCAAGCCCTGTTGCAAGCCCTGCTGCAAGCCCTGTTGCAATCCCTGTTGCAAGCCTTGGTGTAATCCCTGTTGCAAGCCTTGGTGTAATCCCTGTTGCAATCCCTGTTGCAATCCCTGTTGCAATCCCTGTTGCAAGCCTTCCTGAAGTCCTTCTTCTCGTCCCTCTTGTCTTCCTTCTTGTAATCCTTCCTCCCGCGCCTCAGCATACACCTCCCGATAAAACCGTGTCCGCTTCAGTTCCTCAGTAGTAAACCCCAACATCCGCAACACCTCCTCCCGACTCAGCTCCGTGAACTTGTACAGCACAATCGTCGTGATTAACTCTATTATGGCCTCTGACCTTGGGACCTCTTCCCCCTGAGCGCGCTCAGCCAGTAACCTGGCCACTCTCGGCATCTCTGCCTCAGGCAGCACCGTCAACTGCATCAACCCCAGACTCAAAGGCAAACTCTCCGGCGCCCCCAATTCATTGAGATAGACTCGCCGCAGGCGGGAACTATGAACCAACAGGTCATAGGGGTCAAAAGACTCTTGCTCCGTTTGCCGATTGGGATAGATCACCACCGCTTGCCAGTCCGCAAAGGTGGAGCGATACAGGCGCAGATAGAGAAAAATCTCCGCAAAGAAGCGTTCATAGAAGGTGTTATCCCGCTGAAACTGCACCTCACAGAAATAGACCGTGCCCGCAGGGTCAGGGGGCACAAAGACGCCATCTATGCGAAAGGCGGTTTGCTTCAGCTCGACTGAGTCAAAACGATACCCCTGAGGGGTGTCTTTGCCCAACAGGTCAAAGAGGGTTTGGGGCAGTTGGGCAAACAGTTGATAGAACAGGGAATCGCGGCGCATGGGTGAGTTAACAAGAGTGGGCTAGCCATGCTGCCACTTCCTCCAGTTCCCTAAAGTCAAGCAGCGCCTCCGCCAAAGCCTCAATCTGTGAAATAGAAAGCTGCCGAATCCGCTCCTCCAAGTCCCTAGGCACACTCCCAAATCGCCGCCTCAGCTGGCGCAAGATAACTAGCACTTCTCCCTCCTGCAATCCTTGCTGCAAGCCTTGGTGTAATCCTTCCTCCCGCGCCTCAGCATACACCTCCCGATAAAACCGTGTCCGCTTCAGTTCCTCAGTAGTAAACCCCAACATCCGCAACACCTCCTCCCGACTCAGCTCCGTGAACTTGTACAGCACAATCGTTGTGATTAACTCTATTATGGCCTCTGACCTTGGGGCCTCTTCCCCCTGAGCGCGCTCAGCCAGTAACCTGGCCACTCTCGGCATCTCTGCCTCAGGCAGCACCGTCAACTGCATCAACCCCAGACTCAAAGGCAACTTTAGGTTGCTGTCGTCACTGTTTGCCAAGATACTCCCGCCTTCATGGCACTCAGGACGCCGATCGCCTCGGCATAGGACTGGCAAGGAATTGTCTCTATCCCCAAATCGGCACCGGTAACATTGAGGGTTGTGGTATTGTTAGCTACTGTTAGGATGGGGATGCCTTGATGAGCCAAGGCCAGAATTCCCCGTCCACCAAGTGCCGTAGCGGGTACAATCACTGCATCCACGTCCTGTCGCCACAGGGCATGCGGGTCACTTAAGCTGTAGCGGGGAGCACGACTCAACCCCACGAGCACGGAAGGCAAAAAGGTATAGCCAATTTCTTCGGCAAGGGCGCGGGGATGTACACTCTCCTCTAGGGGTAAGGGTTCCAGGGCTGGGGCATGGGCTGCTGGAATCTGAAAGTGCTGGACAATCAAATGACTAATGACTGCTTCTGCCCCTGCTAGGGGATCGACACCTTGGCCACTACGATAGTGGTGCAATGCTTCTGTGCCCGGATCATCAGGAAAGCGAGTCACGATCGCGATCGCCTCTGCCTTAGCGACTTGAATCAGTGTTTCTGCCGACCGCAATAAACTGGCAGGGTTCGCCACAGTGCCCCATGTTGCTCCGGAGGCAGCGGTTTGTAGCTGTACCCCCAACGGTTCATCTGTAATAACCGGTTCAGTAAGGGTTAGACCCAAGGTAGCAGAACAGGCCGCCGCCGCTTGACGATGGCGAAGTTGCAGCTCGGGTTCTATGGCTGCATCCAGTAATAGACCAATGCGATTTGCACGGGGTGGTAGCAATCCCCAGTGGCCAGCGGCAAATTCATCAAGGGCATAGCCTTCGACATACCAAACATTGGGCAGTGGCCAATAGAGCATCGCCCCATTCAGAACGTTGGGGTGAGTAATCAGCCGATCGCACACTTGGGCCAAGGCACGAACAACTGGAATCGCATCCCCCGCATAACCGCCAATGGCAGCCCCAATGCCCGTTGGAATGATCAGAACCGCCGTCAGCACCTTAGCGACTCGCCTGGGCTGGGAGGGGAGCTGGCTGAACGGCCACGGTTACAGTTTGGCCACGACGGCGCACTTCCAGTTCCATGGTGCGACCAATGCCGGTGCTTTCCACCATTTGCTGCACTTGATCCGCTTTGGTGATGTTTTGGCCATTGATACGATGGATCACATCTCCAGGTTGCAAACCGGCACGGGCAGCGGGAGAGTTGGGGAGGACTTCAAAAATCAAAACCCCCGAACTTTCCTGCACGCGGACAGGACTATTGGGATTGGCGTTGAGGCGTTGCTGCACCTCAGGGGTAAGATTGGTCATGCGAATACCCAAGAAGGGGTGATCCACGCGACCATTGGCAATCAGTTGGTTGGCAATCCGCTGAGCCGTGTTGATGGGAATGGCAAACCCCAACCCCTGGGCACCACCAATGATCGCTGTATTCATGCCAATCACCTCTCCCCGCTGGTTCAACAGGGGGCCGCCAGAGTTACCGGGGTTAATGGCTGCATCGGTTTGAATAAAGCCCACTCGCTTATCGGGTACACCAATATCACCGCTAGAACGTCCGGTTGCACTGATAATGCCCGCAGTCACCGTATTATCAAGACCCAATGGATTACCGATGGCGATCGCCCACTCCCCAGGGCGCAAATTATCAGAATTACCAAGACGCACCACCGGTAAATTGTTAGCACTCACCTTGACCACAGCCACATCCGTCAGACGGTCTTGACCGAGAACCTGCCCCTCAAACGTGCGGCCATCCTTGAGGGTTACTTTCACTCGGTTAGCACCATCCACCACATGGGCGTTTGTCAGGATCAAGCCATCGCTACTAATGATAAAACCAGACCCTAGACCCCGTTCTTCACGGCTGCGGGGGGGCATCATTGGCCCAAAAAATTCCTGAAAGAAAGGATCATTAAAGATAGCTGGCACACGGGTCTGCACCGTACGGGAAGCATCAATCCGCACCACAGCAGGCCCCACCTGTTCAACCGCACGGGCAATAAAGTTAATGTCATTTCCCGCTGGTAGCGGTGCCGGTAACTGTGCCAAGCTGGGAGTGACCAAGGGCGTTGATGCTGGCATCAAGTGGGTGACAAACATGGCAGCGGCTGCCCCCAATGCCATTAACGAGAGATAGGTAACCGACTTACCAAGACGCACTGTCATAGGTGATTGCCCTTTTGCTGACACTAGCTCTTGAATAAAGACGGCAATTGAGGGAAGTAGGTTCCAGCTTCTCGCCTACCACTTCAGGAGGTTAAATTTCTCCATGTCAACAGTGTCGCGGTTGCGATAGATGGCCAAAATAATTGCTAAACCCACGGCGGCTTCGGCGGCTGCCACGGTAATCACAAATATCGCAAAGACTTGCCCCTTAATTTGCTGGCCATCTAGATAGTTGGCGAAACCAATCAAGTTGAGGTTAACAGCATTCAGAAGCAACTCAATGGACATGAGCACGCGCACGGCATTGCGACTGGTAACCAACCCATAGATGCCAATACAAAACAGCAGTGCTGCCAAGATTAAAACATTGGTTAACTGCATCGTCATTTCCCTATTTTTCAGACAAAGCTACAGGTTCGCGGGGACGTTCCGGTAACTCCAAGGGGGGTACCACCTCTTCCCCTAGGAGGGGTTCAGGTTCCAAGACCAGTTCGCGGCGGGCAAGAACCACTGCCCCAATCAAAGCCATCAGCAGTAAGATCGAGGCCAATTCAAAGGGCAAGAGGAAATCACTGAAAAAGTGCTGGCCGATGGTGGTGATGCTGTCAGTTGTGGGGGGCACGGAACTGAGTTGCCAAGGGGTTTGCAAAATCATTTTCGTCAGCAAAGCAAAGACCCCAAGGGAGACCACTGCAGCACCCCCCTGGCGTAGCCAACGCCCCGGCACTGGGGTATAGGCCTCGCGCTTATTGACCAGCATGATGGCAAACAGAATGAGAACGTTGACCGCACCGACGTAGATGAGAATTTGCGCCGCTGAAACAAAGTCAGCATTCATGAGGATATACAGCCCAGAGATGCTCAGGAACACTCCCCCCAGCAAAAAAGCAGAATAGACAACATTGTTCAGGAGCACAACGCCAAGGGCAGCAACAGTCACTGCAGCGGCAAGGGCAAAGAAAGTAATCGTTTGGGTCAGAGTGGCTAAGTCCACAACAACAACTCCTAGTTCTCAGATGATTCAGCAGGGTTGGCGATCGCCTCGGGATGCTCTCCCGCCCGTTGGGCACCCGCGGGCAAATCATGGCCAGACATCACGCCAGCGGGCAGGTAGGCAAACTCACGGATTGGCGTCACCATTGGATCTTGGGTTACTTTGTAGGGAATGCGTCCCATTGCAACACTGTCGTAGTTCAGCTCATGGCGATCGTAGGTGGCTAGTTCGTATTCTTCTGTGACCGAGAGGCAATTGGTGGGGCAGTATTCGACACAGTTGGCACAGAAGATACACACGCCGAAATCAATGCTGTAGTGCTTGAGTTCTTTTTTCTTGAGCTCTTTATTGAAGACCCAATCCACCACAGGCAGGTTAATGGGGCAAACGCGCACGCACACTTCACAGGCAATGCACTTGTCAAACTCAAAGTGAATCCGGCCCCGGAACCGTTCTGAGGGAATGAGCTTTTCGTAGGGATACTGCACTGTTACCGGTCGCCGCCGCATGTGATCGAAGGTAACGGAGAGGCCTTGACCAATGTACTTCGCAGACTGCAGTGCCTCTTTGGCATAGTTGGTAATCTGATTGAGGAATTTCATGGTGTCACCTCATAGAAATGGGGAGTTTCTTAACCGCCAAAGGCGACGGGAAAGGCGAGCTTTAAGCCAGCGGTCAGCAGCAGATTCACTAGACCCACTGGTAGTAGGAATTTCCAGCCCAGGTCTAGGAGTTGGTCAATACGCACACGGGGCACTGTCCAGCGCAGCAGAATCGCCAAAAAGACAAAGAAGTAGGCCTTAATCAGGGTCATTGTGATGCCCAGCACTGCAAAAGCAATCTGCAAAAAGGGATTGGTTTCACTCACCCCAAGGAGATTGGCAATAGTTTCTAGGGGAATGGGGAAGCTCCAACCGCCAAAGTAGAGAACACTGACTAAGAGTGCCGAAAGTACAAGGTTAACGTAGGCACCCAAGTAAAAGAGGGCAAACTTCATGCCAGCGTACTCTGTTTGGTAGCCAGCCACGAGTTCTTCCTCGGCTTCCGGCAAGTCAAAGGGGAGGCGCTCACACTCTGCCAGAGCGGCAATCCAAAAGATCAAAAAGCCGATGGGCTGCCGCCAGACATTCCAACTGAGGATGCCGTATTCCGACTGCTGCTCGACAATTTCCACCGTGCCTAAGCCATTGGACATCATAGCCACTGCCAACACTGCCAAGGCAAGGGGAATTTCGTAGCTAATGGATTGTGCCGCTGCCCGCAGTCCCCCCAGTAGGGAGTATTTGTTGTTGGAGGCATAGCCCGACATCAGTAGGCCAATGGGCGCAATACTTGACAGGGCAATCCAGAGGAAGACCCCCATTGCCAAGTTGGAGATCAGTAGGTTTTGGCCAAAGGGGACAATAATGTAGGACAAAAAGACGGGAATCACGACCACTGCTGGCCCAAGGGTAAACAGCCAGCGATCGGTATTTGCGGGGAGAACATCCTCCTTAAAAATCAGTTTTAGGCCGTCGGCCAGGGGCGCCAAAATCCCCAATGGGCCAATGTATTCAGGGCCAATCCGCTGTTGCACAGCAGCAGAAATTTTCCGCTCTAGCCAAACGGCCACCAGGACGCCCACCGTAGCCACAATTAGCATCATTAACATTGGCAAGGGTAGCCAAAGTAGCTTGGCTAGATCATGGGAAAGGCCAAGGGATTCCAACGCACGAATAAACTGCCCCTGTAAGTCAATACCAGATTCCATAGCGATTCGATCGCGCCCCACCTACAGACACGCTCTACAGTATAAAGGTTTTACTTCCGTTAAGAAGATAGATTTGGGTCAAATTTTATCACCACAGGTATTACAGATGTTTATAGTTTATCCTTTGTGTCCTTGGGTTCCACGGGCCAGTAGGATCTGAACAGAAGAGCCCATTTTTAAGGAGAACAGGGTGGCGATCGCGATCCAAAATGCGGTGATTTGTACCCCAGAGGGAGAACTCCGCCAGCAACAGGTGCGCCTTGAGGGCGATCGCATTGCAGAAGTGGCAGAGCGCGTCACTGTGCACCCCGGCGATACGGTTATTGATGCAACAGGCTTAACCCTCCTGCCGGGGGTAATTGACCCCCAAGTGCATTTTCGTGAACCTGGCTTAGAGCACAAAGAGGATCTGTTCACCGCCAGTTGTGCCTGTGCCAAGGGGGGGGTCACCAGCTTTTTGGAAATGCCCAATACCCGTCCCCTAACCATTGATCAGGCGAGCCTAGAGGATAAACTGGCCCGTGCTGCCGCCAAATGTGTCGTGAACTATGGTTTTTTCATTGGCGCCACTCAGGATAACCTTGCCGTCCTCAACACTGTCCACCCCGTCTGCGGCATCAAGATTTTCATGGGATCAATGCACGGGCCCCTCTTGGTGGATGAGGAGCCAATTTTAGACCGTATCTTTAGTGAGGGCAAACGCCTCATTGCTGTCCATGCCGAAGATCAGGGTCGCATCCGGGCCCGCCGCGCACAATTGGCTGGCATTACCGATGTGGCCATACATTCGCAAATTCAAGATGAGATTGCGGCCCTCAACGCCACCCAGTTAGCCGTGAAGCTCTCCCGGAAATACGAACGCCGCCTGCACATTCTGCATCTTTCCACAGGGATTGAAGTCGACTTTCTGCGCGAGCACAAACTTCCTTGGATAACGGTGGAAGTCACTCCCCAACACCTGCTACTGACCACAGAGGCCTACGCCAAAATTGGTTCCCTTGCGCAGATGAACCCACCCCTGCGCACAGCAGTAGATAATGAAAAACTCTGGCAAGGGCTCCTCGATGGCGTCATTGACTTTATTGCCACCGATCATGCCCCCCACACCCTAGAGGAAAAGGCGCAGCCCTATCCCCACAGCCCCTCTGGTATGCCGGGGGTAGAAACCTCCTTGCCCCTCATGCTGACCCAAGCGATGGCAGGCCGCTGTACTGTGCCGCAAGTGGTGCGCTGGATGTCCACTGCTGTTGCTGCGGCCTATGAAATTCCCAACAAAGGGAAAATTGCCCCCGGTTACGATGCGGATCTGGTGCTCGTGGATTTGCAGACCTATCGCCCAGTGCGCCGTGAGGAACTTCTCACCAAGTGTCGCTGGAGTCCTTTTGAGGGTTGGTCATTGACAGGATGGCCAGTGTACACCTTTGTAAATGGTGAGGTTGTGTTTAGCCAAGGGCAAGTGAATACTGCTGTGCGCGGACGTCCTCTCAGGTTTGGCTTGGGCTAAGGAAATTGGCCAAAGGCCGACCAAGACAATCGATTAAACTGATTAAACCGATTAAACAAATTTAAAAATTTAAATAAATCAAGACACCAGCTCTGCAAACCCTTCTTGATCATTCGGGCATCCTCTGATTTGGTGGAACCAAGCATTGCTAGCCTCCTATGAACTCATGCTAATCTAGGCCAAAGAGAGAACATCACTTTACTGATTTTATTTAGACAACACAATGCGTATTCTGGTTACCGGCGGCGCTGGGTTTATTGGTTCCCATCTCGTTGATCGGCTGATGGAAGCGGGTCATGAGGTCATTTGCCTAGACAACTACTTCACTGGTACGAAGCGCAACATTTTGCGCTGGCTAGGTCATCCGAACTTTGAACTGATCCGCCATGATGTCACCGATCCAATTCGCCTTGAGGTGGATCAAATCTATCACTTGGCCTGCCCCGCCTCACCGGTTCATTACCAGTACAATCCGGTCAAAACAATCAAAACCAATGTCATGGGCACACTCCACATGCTGGGGTTGGCCAAACGCGTGAAGGCACGATTTCTCCTGGCCTCAACTTCAGAAGTCTATGGTGACCCGCAAGTGCATCCCCAATCTGAGTCCTACTGGGGGCATGTCAACCCCATTGGTGTGCGCTCCTGCTATGACGAAGGCAAGCGAGTGGCAGAAACTCTTACCTTTGACTACCACCGTCAAAACAATGTGGATGTTCGAGTGGCCCGGATTTTTAATACCTATGGCCCGAAAATGCAGATCAACGATGGCCGCGTCGTCAGCAACTTTATTGTCCAAGCCTTGCAGGGCATTCCCCTCACGGTTTATGGGGACGGCTCCCAAACCCGTAGCTTTTGCTATGTCAGTGATTTGGTGGAAGGGTTGATTCGGCTGATGAATAGCGATCACCTTGGCCCTGTGAACCTCGGCAACCCTGATGAATACACGGTGCTAGAGCTCGCCCAAAAAATCCAGGCCCTGATTAATCCAGGGGTGGAAATCCAGTTTAAGCCCCTGCCCAGTGATGATCCCCAGCGCCGTCGTCCCGACATTACCCTCGCTCGCACAGTGTTGGGCTGGCAACCCACCGTTCCCCTCCTCGCGGGGCTGCAGCGGACAATTCCTGACTTTGCTGAGCGGCTGGGCGTACCCTATACGCCTATGATGGTGGAAGTTTAGGGAGGCCACAGGGAATGCGGGTCTGTGTAATTGGCACCGGCTATGTGGGTTTGGTGACGGGAGTGTGCCTGGCACATATTGGCCATGAGGTCATTTGCATTGACAACAATATTGACAAAGTCAAGCTGCTGCAACAGGGGGAATCCCCGATTTATGAACCGGGTCTGACGGAGTTACTCCGTGGTTGCATTGCCAGTGGTCGCATTCGCTTCAGTAGTGATCTTGGCACTGGGGTGGAATTTGGTGAGGTGCTCTTTATTGCTGTCGGTACACCTGCGCTGCCCAATGGTGAAACCGATACCCGCTATGTGGAAGCCGTTGCCCGGGGGATTGGTGCCCATTTGCATTTGGGATACAAAGTGATTGTCAATAAATCCACAGTGCCCATTGGCTCAGGGGACTGGGTACGGATGATTATTCTGGATGGCGTGGTTGAGCGAGAACCCGATTTGGCCGATGCCATTAAAGCCGGGGGAACCCATCCGCCGCTAGATTTTGATGTGGTCAGCAATCCTGAATTTCTGCGGGAAGGTTCAGCGGTCTATGACACGTTGAATCCCGATCGCATTGTCTTGGGCAGCAGTAGCCGCAGAGCGATTCAAATCATGCAGGAACTCTATGGGCCGATTATTGAGCGCAAGTATGCGGTTGATCCCACCTTGCCTGCCGTACCAGTTTTGGTGACGGATCTGAGTTCGGCGGAAATGATCAAGTACGCTGCCAATGCCTTTTTGGCGACTAAAATCAGCTTTATTAACGAAATTGCCAATATTTGCGATCGCGTGGGGGCAGATGTGGTTCAAGTGGCCAAGGGAATTGGTTTAGATTCCCGTATTGGCGAGAAATTTCTGCAAGCGGGCTTAGGTTGGGGGGGCTCCTGTTTTCCCAAGGATGTTTCGGCTCTCATCCACACGGCGGAAGACTACGGCTACGATGCCCAGTTGCTTAAAGCAGCGGTTCAAGTGAACCAGCGGCAGCGCTTTATTGTCATTGAAAAACTGCAACAGGTGCTGAAGATCCTCAAGGGTAAAACCATTGGCCTTTTGGGGTTAACCTTTAAGCCCAACACCGACGATTTGCGGGATGCCCCTGCCCTTAATCTGATTGAGGAACTGCATCGCTTAGGTGCTAAGGTCAAAGCCTATGACCCCCTTGTGTCCCAGTCGGGTCTGCGATCGGGTCTCTCCCATGTGATTGTGGAAACGGATCTACTGCACCTTGCTGATGGCTGTGATGCTCTGGTGTTGGTGACCGACTGGCCACAATTCCAAGAGGTGGATTATGGCGCCTTGGCCAAGGTGATGCACCAACCGGTGATCATTGATGGCCGCAATTTCTTAGATCGCAAGGGGCTAGAGTCACTGGGCTTTCGCTATGTGGGGATTGGTCACTAGGCATGGAACCCCTCAGCCTGATTTATGAGCAGGCCTACTGGCAACAGGGCTATTGTCGCGTCGTCGGTGTGGATGAAGTGGGGCGGGGTTGCTTAGCAGGGCCAGTGGTGGCGGCAGCCGTCATTTTGCCTGTGGACTGTGTCCCCCTTCCAGAGGTACGGGATTCCAAGCGGTTGACTGCTCGCCAGCGATCGCGCCTCTTTGGGCAGATTTATAACCAAGCGATCGCCATTGGCATTGGCAGTGCCAGTGTGGCGGAAATTGATCAGGTGAATATTCTGCAAGCCACCTATCGAGCGATGGTGCGGGCCCTAGGGCGGGTGGCTCCTTGGGACCATGCCCTAATTGACGGCAAACTAACAAAAACAGCGCCCTTTGAAAGGGTAACGGCCATTATCGGGGGCGATCGCCGCAGCTATAGTATTGCCTGTGCCTCAATTATTGCCAAGGTACGGCGCGATCGCTTCATGGCCCGCTTGGCTCGTCGTTATCCCCAGTATGGCTGGGAACGCAATGTGGGCTACGGCACCCCCGAACACCGCCAAGCCCTTGACCAGTATGGCCTTACTCCTTGGCATCGGCGATCGTTCCTGAAATCCTTGCTTCCTGTCGACTCGCACTTGTGCAATGCCATCACAGGAGAGTAGGCTGAAAAATGGCAAACTATGACGTTGTTTTGAGGATTCCATGCGGGTTTCCCTTCGCTGGCTACGGGAATTGGTGGCGGTTGATCTCGATGTTGCGATTTTGGCCGATCGCCTGACGATGGCAGGGTTTGAAGTCGAAGAAATTGAAGATCGGCGCGCATGGGCTGAAGGGGTTGTGGTGGGGCGTATTTTGGCCTGTGAACCCCATCCCGATGCCCAAAAATTACGGGTCTGCCAAGTTGATGTGGGTCAAGGGGAACCCCGCACCATTGTCTGTGGGGCACCCAATGCCGCAGCAGGCCTGTATGTACCCGTGGCCCTACCGGGGGCATATCTGGCAAAAATTGATCTGAAAATTCGACCAGCAAAACTGCGGGGGGTCAAGTCCGAAGGTATGATCTGCTCCCTTGCGGAATTGGGGCTAACCAAGGAGTCTGAGGGCATTCACACCTTCACTGATGCAGTAACCGTAGGCCAAGATGTACGTCCGCTGTTGGGTTTGGATGATGTAATTTTGCATCTCAGCTCCACCGCCAACCGTGCCGATGCCCTGAGTATGGTGGGGATTGCCCGTGAAGTGGCGGCATTAACCGGCGCGCCCCTGATGCTGCCAACCCCAAAGACGATCGCCCCTCAAAAGTCCGGTAAAGCACCGGTACAACTGGCGATCGCTGACCCCCAGGCCTGTCCTGCCTACTGTGGCACGCTAATTACTAATGTTCAAATTGGCCCTTCACCCCCTTGGCTCCAGCAACGTTTAGAGGCTGCGGGTTTGCGAGCCATCAACAATGTGGTGGACATTACTAACTACATCCTGCTGAAGTGGGGGCAGCCTCTCCATGCCTTTGATTGGGATCGGTTGCAAAGGGTTGCTGCCCAAACTCCGGTCAGGGTCGGTGTGCGTTTTGCTAAGGCGGGCGAAACCCTGAAAACCTTGGATGGCGAGGAGCGCCGCCTCAGTTTGGAGAATCTGCTGATTACCGCCGGCGACGTGCCCGTTGCCCTAGCAGGGGTGATGGGCGGCGAAGAGACCGAAGTGCACCTGGGAACCCAGAACGTCTTTCTTGAGGCGGCCCTCTTTGCCAGTCCGGTGATCCGGCGATCGGCTCGTGATCAGGGATTGCGCACGGAAGCTTCAGCGCGCTATGAACGGGGGGTCAACCCAGCAGAACTAGAGGCAGCCACCGCTGAAGCGATCGCCCTGCTAAGGGAAATTGCCCAAGGAACAGTGACCTACACAACCCTGGCGGATCGGCGGCCGCCCCTCGAACGTACCCTCACCCTGCGGCTGGAACAGGTGCATCGGCTCTTGGGGGCCGTGGTTGCTGAGGCAGAGGATAGCGATGAACCCGCCTATTTGGACGCAGAGACCGTTGAAGCGCTCCTCCGCCGCCTTGGTTTTCACCTCAGCCGTCAAGAAACCCTTGAGGACGAGCTAGGCGTGTGGTCGGTAACGGTACCCCCCTACCGCTTCCGTGACATTGAGCGGGAGGTGGATCTCATTGAGGAGATTGCGCGACTCTACGGCTACGATCGCTTTGAGGAAACCTTGCCAGCCCAGGCGGAGGTGGGGGCATTGCCCCTAGAACTCACCCTCCTGCGGGAGGTACGGGCAGCCTTTCGCGGGGCGGGCCTGACGGAATTAATGCACTATTCCTGGGTCAAGGGGGGGCAGCCGAATCAAGTCACGGTTGTGAATCCTCTAGTTGCTGAGTTTTCTGCACTGCGGACGGATCTAATTACGGGTCTAGTGCAGGCCTTCCGCTACAACCAAGAACAGGGGAATCCACCCCTCAATGGTTTTGAAATTGGCCGTGTTTTTGGTCAAGATGAGGAGGGTCTTTGGGAAAACGATCGCCTTGGGGGGATCATCGGTGGTGATCCATGGCAGGGTAAATGGGTGCGCCGCTCGCAACAGCCTCAGCCCCTCACATGGTATGAAGCCAAGGGGATGCTTGAGAGCGTTTTTCAGCGGTTTGGTTTGCCTGTGGAATATCAGAGCGATCGCCACGATGAACGTCTACATCCGGGGCGCACAGCCGTTCTCTCTTTGCAGGGAGAACGTCTCGGTATCTTTGGCCAGTTACACCCGCAGTATGCCGCCGCCCTAGAGCTTCCCGCTGCCGTTTATGTTTTTGAACTAGACCTGGAGGTCCTCCTGAGTTGCCTTGAGGAACGCTATCAGCAGATTATCTTTCACCCCTTTTCCACCTATCCCGCCAGCGATCGCGACCTCGCCTTCTTTGCGCCGGCGGCTCTCACGGTGGCGGAACTCAGTCGCACCATTTGGAAAGCAGCGGGGGGACGCGACTCTCTCCTGGAGAGTGTCGAACTCTTTGATGAGTACAGTGGCAGCGGTGTCCCCGAAGGGCAGCGCAGTTTGGCCTTTCGCCTCAGCTACCGCGCCAGCGATCGCACCCTCACCGAGGCTGAGGTAAATGAACTCCATCAGCGCATCCGCGACAGCCTTGTGGAAAAATACGCTGTTACCCTTCGTAGTTAAGAGCACCCCCATGAGTACTGTATTGACCACTGACTGGCAGCACCTTGCCAATTTAGCCCTTGCCGACGAGTGCCTCAGCCGCGATCAAGCGCGAGCGGTGCTCCAGGCCCCCGATACGGAACTCCTGAATCAACTGGCGGCAGCCTATCGTGTCCGCTACCACTACTGGGGCAATCGGGTACGGCTCCACTATCTCCTGAATGCCCAAAGTGGTCTGTGTCCGGAAGACTGTCACTACTGCTCCCAGTCCAAAATCTCGACGGCTGAGATTGAAAAGTATCCCCTGCTCTCGCAGGAAAAAATTCTTGCCGCCGCCGATCGCGCTGCCCAACTCAAGGCCGGTACATTTTGCCTGGTTATTTCCGGGCGATCGCCCAGTGAGAAGGTGTTTGAGCAAGTGCTCGGCGCTATTCGAGCAGTTAAGGAACGCTATCCCCTAAAAATCTGTGCCTGCTTGGGCTTACTCACCGCTGAGCAAACGGCACGGCTGGCGGCAGCCGGTGTCGATCGCGTCAACCACAACCTGAATACCTCGGAAAACTTCCACAGTGAAATTTGTACCACCCACACCTTTAGGGATCGCGACCAGACCTTAGCAAATATCCAAGCCGCTGGGATTACAACCTGCTCTGGGGGCATCTTAGGCATGGGGGAATCCGATGACGATGTGATTGATCTTGCCCTCTCCCTGCGGCAGCGTCAGGTGACTAGTGTACCCGTGAACTTTTTGATTCCAATTCCGGGGACGCCCCTGGGCGAACAGCACAACCTCAATCCCCGCCAGTGTTTACGCATTCTCGTGCTGTTTCGTTTGCTCTTGCCGCGCCAAGAGATCCGCATTGCCGGTGGCCGCGAAGTGCATCTGCGATCGCTCCAACCCCTTGGCCTCTACGCCGCCAACTCCATTTTTATTGGCGACTATCTGACCACTCCCGGGCAAGCTCCCCACCAAGATTGGCAAATGATTGCCGATGCCGGCTTTGTTCTTGAAGACCCCAACGGGCGGGCGATCGCCCCTTAAACCTTGCTCAGCAGCCTTCTCACCGATTGGGCCGATGGGACGGTTCTAGGATGTCACTCAGGGCGAGCCAATCCTCTAGGCTCAGGGCTTCGGCACGGCTATTGGCATCTCGTCCCAACTGCAGGAGGGCTTGGCGTACCTGCGCCGGCGCCACAAGGGACTTGAGGGCATTGGCCAGCATCTTGCGGCGAGTGGCAAACCCCTGTTTCAGTAGCGTTTCTAACCATTGGGGCGATCGCACCCTTGGCAGTGTCCTGTGGGGCCGCAGACAAACCACCACCGAATCCACCTTAGGCGGTGGCTGAAAGACACGGGGGGGCACTGCACACACCTTCTCACAGGTGGCCAGAAATTGCACCCGTACAGAGAGGGCACCGTAGGCCTTGCTGCCGGGTGAGGCCATCAGGCGATCGCCAATTTCTTTTTGCACAAGTAGAATCAACCGCTCAAAGGCTGGGCGACGCGGTCGGGCAATACTGCCAAGCAAATGCCCCAGCAATGGCCCCGTGATGTTGTAGGGGATATTGGCCACCACTTTGTTGCACCCCAGGGGGCTTAAGTCCAGCCGCAGAATATCCCCCTCAATCAACTGGAACCGCTCACTGTCAAACTGCCGCTGCAATTGGCCACAGAGATCCCGATCCAGTTCAACGGCAACCACCTCAGCACCGCTCCCTAGCAGCGGTCGAGTCAGGGCACCCCGACCAGGACCAATTTCTAGGACGCGATCGCCCGGATGCAGTTCAGCGGCTGCAATTATCTGAGCTAAAATCGATTCACTGCGCAGCCAATGCTGGCCAAACCGTTTGCGGGCACGAATCACCTAGCACGGCCCCAAGCCCACCCTGGGCGCATAGACCGCCTGATCCCCCAGTTCTGCTTCAATGCGCAGCAGGCGATTGTACTTGGCCACTCGTTCACTGCGACACAAGGAACCCGTTTTAATTTGACCCGCACGGGTCGCGACAGCCAAATCCGCAATCGTGGTATCCTCTGTTTCCCCAGAGCGGTGGCTAATCACCGAGCGGTAACCCTTGCGGGTTGCCAGATCGATGGTTTGCAGGGTTTCGGTTAATGAACCAATCTGATTGAGCTTAATCAAGATGGCATTGGCCACACCATTGTCAATCCCCCGTTGCAAACGCTTGGGATTGGTGACAAACAGATCATCCCCGACCAGTTGAATGCGGCTCCCCAGGGTTTCCGTCAAGAGTGCCCAGTTGTCCCAGTCCTCCTCGTGCAGGCCATCCTCAATGGAAATGATGGGATAGGTACTCACCAGTTGGTCGTAGTAGCGGATTAACTCAGAGGCGCTACGGCTGGCATGATCAAACACATATTTGCCGTCTTCATAAAACTCACTGGCGGCGACATCGAGGGCCAGGGCAACGTCAGTGCCGGGGCTGTAACCGGCTGTTTCAATTGCCTGAAGCAAAATATCCAAAGCCGCTTGGTTGGAGTCTAGGTTAGGCGCAAAGCCTCCTTCATCCCCGACACCGGTCAGTAACCCCTTATCAGCCAGCACCTTGCTCAGAGCAGCAAAAACCTCTGCCCCCCAGCGCAGACCCTCCCGAAAACTAGGGGCACCAATGGGCATGATCATGAATTCCTGAAAGTCAATGTTGTTGGCCGCATGGGCCCCGCCGTTGATGACATTCATCATAGGCACGGGTAGGACATTGGCCAGAGGCCCCCCCAAGTAGCGGTAGAGGGGTTGACCGAGATATTCTGCGGCTGCTTTAGCCGTGGCAAGGGACACCGCCAGAATGGCATTGGCACCGAGGTTGGATTTATTCTCACTGCCATCTAGTTCCAAGAGGCACTGGTCAATCACCGTTTGATCAAGGGCGTTGAGATCCACAAGGGCACTGAGAATCCTGGTTTCAATGTTTTCAACGGCGGTGAGGACGCCTTTGCCACCATAGCGCTTGGGATCGCCGTCCCGCAGTTCATGGGCCTCAAAACTCCCTGTTGAGGCACCACTAGGAACCTGAGCCAGTCCGACAACGCCACAATCCAGTTCAACTTCTGCTTCTACCGTGGGGCGACCCCGCGAGTCGAGAATTTCGCGGGCACGAATTGTTGCGATCGCCGTATCCATCATCTGCTTATCCTCAATATGCAGCTAGATTGTACGATAGATGCCCCATCAAACTGAAATACTTTAAGGATAACCTAGGCTATAAAGTGTCCTGTATTACATTGCCTTTTTTGTCTGAGACGGGTTTCATATGCGTCAATTTGGTGTAGATTATCCAAAAACTGGGCAGAAATGATTACCTAGACGTTATAGTCAGCTTCATTGGCCCGACCATTTGTAGGAATTCATCATGACCACCCTTGCCCAAAGTTGTTCCCCACAGTCTGAGATACCTGCCCGCCCTATCACCACAGAAACCGTTCACTATCAGGTTGTGCATTGGATTAGGGGTCGCTTTCGGATTCGTATTCCTCGGTTGGGCTTTGATGTTGAATATGGGGAAAGGCTGCTTTACATTGTTGGCAGTTTACCCGCGGTGACAACGGCGCGCATTAACCCCCCGGCTTGCTCCCTTGTGGTGGAATATAGTCCCAAGCTTTTTGGAGAAGCCCTAGCAACGATTCAGGGGCAAATTTTTGAATCGATTCAAGTGGCGGCCAAGCCAGACCTTCCCGCCTTTAGCACTGAGAAAGCCACCCCTGCGGCGGCAGCGCACCAAATTAACTATTGGGAACGCTTGGGCTTACCAGCTCTTGGCTTGGGTTTGAGTGTGGCCTCCCTAATGGGGATACCGATTCCCGGCTATGTGATTGCTGGTGTGGTGATTGCCGGGGCAATGCCAGTGTTTCAGCGAGCATGGGAAGCGATTCAAGAGGAGAAACAGTTAACGATTGACTTCCTCGATGGGTTGGCAATTTTTCTTCATACCCTGCAAGGCCACTATTTTGCTCCCTCCTTTATGCTGGGTTTGATTGAGGGGGGGGAAGTGATCCGCGACCTCACAGCACGGGGCTCGGAACGGGCAAACCTTGATTTGCTGGACTGTCTGGGCAAAACCGCCTTTGTGGAGAGGGACGGCCTTGAGGTGGAAGTGGAAGTCAAAGACCTCGTGGAGGGCGATCGCGTTGTTGTCTATCCGGGGGATCAAATTCCCGTTGATGGCATCATTTTGCGGGGCACAGGCCTGATTGATCAGTGCAAACTGACGGGCGAGTCAGTACCCGTAACGCGCACTGAGGGGATGGAGGTTTTTGCTTCGACGCTACTGGTGGAGGGTCAATTGGTGATCTTGGCGGAGCGGGTGGGCAACAATACCCGTGCGGGTGTGATTGTCAACTTGATGCAGTCGGCACCGGTGCATGACACTCGCATTGAAAACTATGCAGCCACTGTCGCCAACCAAATGGTGGTTCCCACGTTGGCTATTGGCGCAGGCGTGGGGGTGCTCTCGGGGGATTTGAATCGGGCGATCGCCCTGCTGACCCTTGATCTTGGTACGGGGATTCGCGTCTCTGTGCCCACCACGATTTTGTCGGCCCTTACCTATGCTGCCCAACATGGCGTGCTCATTCGCAGTGGCCGGGCAATTGAAAAACTGGCTCAAATCGACACAATTGTTTTTGATAAAACCGGCACCCTGACCCAAGGTCATGCTGGTGTGACGGATATTAAAGTCATGGATCCTCGCTTCAGCGCCGATGACATCCTTAGTATGGCCGCCAGTGCTGAGCAGGGACTCACCCACCCCGTAGCCGAGGCAATTGTCCGCCATGCCCGCGAAACCCATCAGCCCCTCTTTGACTGTGAAGACTGGGAATACCGCGTTGGCCTTGGTGTGGCCACAAAAGTGCGGGGTGTCGATCTGCGGGTGGGCAGCCGCCGCATGATGGAGCAGGAAAACATTTGCCTGATTGATCTGAATGCCCGCTTCCCTGACCTCGATTCTGGGCGGGCTTCGATTGTCTATGTGGCTGGGGATGGACGTTTGATTGGCGTGATTCTCTACAGCGACCCGATCCGCAATGAAAGTCCCGCAGTTATCCGTGAACTCAAGGAGGCAGGCATTATTCCCCATATGCTGACCGGTGACATTGGCCGCGTTGCCCATGCGGTGGCCAAAGACTTAGGGATTGCTCCCAATAATATCTACGCCGAAGCCTTCCCAGAAAAGAAAGTGG
This sequence comes from Thermosynechococcus sp. NK55a, assembly GCF_000505665.1. Taxonomy (NCBI): domain Bacteria; kingdom Bacillati; phylum Cyanobacteriota; class Cyanophyceae; order Acaryochloridales; family Thermosynechococcaceae; genus Thermosynechococcus; species Thermosynechococcus sp. NK55a. Next base: position 290,191 of record NC_023033.1, read on the forward strand.
AGGTGGTGCGTGCCCTCCATGACAGCGGTAAAGTGGTGGCCTTCTGTGGCGATGGTATCAATGACTCCGCAGCTCTCGCCTATGCAGATGTGTCTATTTCCTTTGCTGGGGCAACCGATATTGCCCGTGAAACTGCAGATGTGGTCCTCATGGAGGATGATTTGCGGGGACTGACCCTTGCCATTCGCATTGCCAAGCAGGCAATGGAGATCGTCTGGCAAAATACGGCGATCGTTGCTATTCCCAATATTGGTGCGCTGCTGTCGGGGATATTCTTTGCCCTTGACCCAATTTTGGCAGTGGTCATTAACAATGGCACCGCCATCTTAGCGGAGTTCAATGGGTTGCGGCCCTTGGCAGGTCCCGGTGGCTCGTTGCCCTTACCTGCGGTCAAAGATACGAAGGAATTTCTCGCCGAATGGGAAGCTACCCACCCGGATCACCCGGTGCAGCATAGGCCGCCGGCAGTCACTGGCTCTCAGGCTGGGTCTTCGTAGTTGGCTGGGTAGTTGGCTGGAGGGCGGCCAATTCATGGCGGCTAAGGGGACGAACCGCTCTGGGTCGAAGATTACCTAGGCGAACTGGGCCAATCGCGATCCGTTGCAAGGCCACAACAGGATAGCCAAGTTGCTCGGCTACACGGCGAATCTGGCGGTTGCGGCCTTCCTGGAGGATGATTTCCAAAAGGGAGCGATCGCCTTCGGTGCGAAGCAGCTTAACCGCTGCGGGTAAGGTCATCACACCCTCCAAGGGAATCCCCTCTCGCCATCTTTGCAACGCCTTTTCGGGCGGTTGTCCCTGTACCCAAACGCGGTAGGTTTTGGGGATGTGATGGCGGGGATGACTGAGATAGTAGGTGAAGGCCCCATCATTTGTGAGCAGGAGGGCGCCACTGGAGTCAGCATCTAAGCGACCCACAGGATGCAGCCCCCCCGCGCGCTGATACATTGGGGGCAATAGGTCGAGAACCGTGGTTCGACCTTGGGGATCGTGACAGGTACAGAGCACCCCCTTGGGTTTATGGAGGAGCAGATAGAGCCGTTGGGGTGGACGGGGCGGGTTCAGGCGCTGTCCTTTGTATTCAATGCAATCACGCTTTGGATCCACTTTGTCCCCCAATTGGGCCCGCTGACCATTGACAAAGACCTGACCGCTGCGGATGAGGGCTTCCGCATGGCGTCGCGAGGCCACTCCCCAATGGGCAAGGACTTTTTGTAATCGCTCAGTGGGCATAGGGGGTAGAGTTGCTCTCTAGGTTTCGGTGGTACTTTTGAGGGGAATCTCTATGGCAGATGGTTGCCCGGCAGTTGCCAATGCCGCAGCAAACTTGATAGAAAAGAACTGTTTAATCCTTACCTAATTACTTACCGTGAGGAGTTCTATGAAATCTCTTTACAAGCTTGCTGCTTTGATCTTGATTTTAGTTGGTTTTTCTACCACACTAGTGGCCTGCGGGGGCGGCGGTGGTACGACTAATAACCAAGCACCGACGGAGTCTCCTAGTCCACAAAAGCCAGGGCAGTAGTTCCCTTTAACCCTTACTAGCATATTGACGACACCAACTGGGGTAGCCGATTTACTTTGGATGTAGTGGTCGGCTCCCCTAGGCGAGGGAGCTTTCCAGTTGATACTGCTCCCAAAGGAATTGATACAGTCCCTCGGTGGCCACGAGTTCATTGTGGGTTCCCTGTTGAACAATCCGCCCTTTGTCCATGACAAGAATGCGATCGCAGGTTGCTGCTGCTGATAGTTGATGGGAAATAAACAGCACGGTACGCGTGCGCCGTTGTTCCCGTAGCGCCCGCAAGATTTGGCTGGCGGTTTGGTTATCAACACTGGCAAGGGCGTCATCTAAAACAAGGATGGGCGCTTCTACCAGCAGAGCACGGGCTAAGGCGGTTCGCTGTCGCTGTCCCCCCGAGAGGGTAATGCCCCGCTCCCCCACTAGGGTTTCGTACTGCTGGGGAAAGTTGCGAATTTCGTTGTGAATTTGGGCTTGGCTGGCAGCAGCAATGACCTTGAGTTCGGTGGCGTCAGGTTCGCCATAGCGAATGTTGTTTTTGATGGTGGTGCTAAAGAGAAAGCTTTCTTGGGGCACGTAGGCGATCGCCCCCCGCAGATCGGCAAGGCGCAACCGTGTAATGTCAATGCCATCAAGGAAAATTTGATTGGGGGCAATCTCTAGCAAACGAGGCAGGGCACTGGCCAAGGTGGATTTGCCACAGCCAATGGGGCCAACGATCGCTACCATTTCCCCCGCTTGAATTTCAAAACTGAGGTGATTGAGAGCGGGGGTGCTGCGATTCGGGTAGGTAAAGGTCAAGTCCTGACAACAGAGGTGTCCCTGAACGCGATCGCGGGGGAGGGCAATGGCAGCGGGGTCATCCTTAATGCGCGGTTCGACACTCAAAATCGCTTCAATACGGTCAATGCTCACCTCCCCCCGCTGGTAGGTGGTAATCGTAAAGCCCAATAGCGCCGTCGGGAAAATTAGCCGCTCAATGTACAGCAACAGGGCAATAAAATCCCCCACTTGAATTGTATGAGCAGCAATCATGCGGCTGCCAAACCACAGGAGAATCAATAGGCTAAAGCTGACCATCCCCCCCAAAAGCGGAAAGAGAATGTTGCGGGTTTTGGCCAGTACCAAGTTATTGCGGAGTAGGTCTTGATTTAACTGGTGAAATTGGCGCTGCTCGTTGGTTTCTTGGCCATAGATTTTAATGAGGGCAATGCCACTCATGTCCTCTTGGATGAGCTCGCTCAGTTCCGAGAGGCTTTGTTGCACCTCTAGCTGCTCTGCCCGCAGGCGATCGCTAAAACTTTGGACAATAAAGAGAACTGCTGGATAGACGGCGATCGCCCCTAAACTCAACCCCGGATGAATTGCCAGCATCACCGGCAGCGTCATACCATAGGCAAAGACTGTGTTGGCGGCACTCAAAAGAGCAAAGCCCACGAGCCGCCGAATGTTATCCACATCACTGGTGGCACGGCTAATGAGATCCCCAGGGGTGTTTTCCGCAAAGTAACTGGGTTCTAAACGCAGGAGATGGTCAAAGAGCCGTTGCTTGAGGTCAAATTCCACCAATCGTCCGGCACCAAAGATCCACAGGCGCGAGGCCATGCGAATCAGCCACATCAAGGAGGCTAAGCCAATCAGCAGCAGGGCATAGAACACCACCCGTTGAAAGTCAAACTTGGTCTGCAACTCATCAACGGCAGTGCCGATCAGTAGGGGCAAATAGGTCCCTAGGAGGTTGACAATGAAAAGCGCTGCAATGCCCCCCCAGATTTTTGTTTGGTGAGGACGCAGATAGGCCAGCAGGCGACGAAAACGGCCAGAGCGGCCAGCTTTAGGAAGAGTAACCATATCCTCAACCTAACAGATATTGCCCCCCTAGGGGGTAGCGCTTTCAAGAAACTGGTTGAGGTCTTCCACAAGACGATTGAGTTCTGCCTCAGTCATTAAGCGCATGCGCTGATCGCGTACCGTCAAAAGAACTTTAGCAGCGTAGGGGTTTGGCCAGATATTCGGATTACAAAACACTTCAAGAAAGACTTCGCCAACGTGCTGGTATTCCATCGCCGCTTGCGCGGCCAAAGGCGTACCGCTGGCTTTGGCTCTGGCGATCGCCCGCATCCGTTCCATTAAGGCTTGAATCTCTTGGCGTAGAGCCTCTGCCGCTGGGCGCGAAAAGCAAAAACTTACCGAGCCTTCTACCAAGTTAACCCGCATCCACTGCTCGCTCATGGCTCTGGCTGAACACACTTGCTGTCATTTGCTGTCATTATAGAGGGCAGTGTCTCAGTGACAAGGTGGGGGATCTGCTTGGGGAGAATCTACGCTACGCCCGACTAGATATTCATAGCGCAGCAGTTCAAAACTCCGTTCACCGTAGCGATCGCAAATGTGTTCACAGCAACACTGAACCGCAAACTCATCCAGTTCCGCCGGTAGGATGCCGTACAAGTCCTCAAAAACCTCTGGGGTGACGCGGCAAAAGCGGGGGCGATTCTCATAGATACGACAGCGGCGGCTCAGGGGTTCAAAGTGAATACACCAGCCATCGGCACCAATGAGGGATTGGTAGAGGGCAAATTCCGCGTCATTGAGAATAGTGGGCACCTCTGGGCGATCGCTCAAGTCAAGGTAACAGCAGGCCCCACACCCTTGCATACACTGCCACTTTTTCATGCTTTTAGGATAATGCAACGGTTTCTGCGGGCATTGGTGTCTCAGCAGGCACCTCCTCCAGCCAAATTTGATCACTGCGGGGATCCACACGACTGACGCGCACCAGCACACACTCTCCCAACTTGGCCTGCCGTTGAAAGCGCATTGCCAGTTCCACCGCCAAATCCTCCAACAGAACCAGCCCCAGCCCCTCCTCAGGACGCAACCAACGCAGTAAAATGCCCCGCCACACCTCTTCGCGATGCCGCCGCAGATACTCTAAGCACCAATAGCGGTTGGTTTGCCGCTCCACAAGGGAAGACTCCTGAAGGGAAGACACCAGCCCCAGGAGAATTTCATTCAGTTGCTCGGGTGTTAGGGGTGGGGTTTCCCCCCGCAGGTGGGCTTTAATCTGACGGTGTGCCAGCAGATCCGTGTAGCGGCGAATGGGGGACGTCACTTGGCAGTAGGCATCAAGGCCAAGGCTCGCATGGGGATTGGGTTGGGTACCCATTTCACTGCGGGGCATACAGCGGCGAATGGCACAGTCGCGCACTATTCCAGCGGGTAGTTGCAGCAATTCCTCCTCTGAGGGCAGTTCTGGCGGCGCTTGACTGCGAAAGGGCAGGGGGATGCCCTCACGGGCGCCAAAATGGGCAGCCACTTCACCGGCAAGAATCATCATTTCTGCCACGAGCTGGCGGGCGGGTGAATCATGGAGGGGCGAGATTTCCACCTCTTCACCAGCCACTTTAATGTTTGGTTCAGGGATGTGGATGCGAATCGCTCCCCGTTGCCGTCGCCACTCACTGCGCCGCTGTCCCCATTGGGCGATCGCCAGCAGATCCGCTTCTCCAGTTACCCCTTGCTCCAAAATCATGTCCACATCGTCATAGCTAAGGCGATAGGTGGGACGAATCCAACTGGGGCAAATTTCGTACTCTAAAACCTCGCCACTCTCAGCCAAAAGAATGCCAAAACTCAGGGCGCAACAGGTTTGTCCCGCAACCAAACTCATCGGGCCTGTGGCCAACTCGGTGGGAAACATGGGAATCATCCCCGTCGGCAGATAGACTGTTGTGGCGCGGCGGCGAGCCTCCTGATCTAAAACATCATCCACCATCACCCAGCGGCTGGGATCGGCAATGTGAATCCAGAGCTTTTGGCGATCGCCCAGGACCTCTAGGCTAAGGCCATCGTCAATTTCTTGGGTGCTTTCATCGTCAATCGTATAGACCTTGAGATGGGTGAGATCGCGGCGCAGGGGAGCGTCAATGTCCGTGGGGGGTGAGGTCAGGCGTTCATGGGCCACAGCAAGTACCTTGGCAGAAAATTCAACATCAATTTGACTCCGGCGCAGGAAGAGATTTTCGTGCTCCGACCAAAGGCCGAGATCCACCAGCAGTTGGAATGCCCCTAGGGGTTGAGTAGGACGCTTTAACTCACTGAGGAGATCAATGGCAGCTTGGTGTTGGGCACTGGATTCAATGGCTATAGCATAACGTTCTAACTGTTCCAGGCGCCTGCGATCGCTGGCCGACCACTCCACAGCTTCGCCCCTAAGGGCTTGAGCTAAATGTTCGCGAAAGCTGACTTCCTCCGCCAGGCGTTGGGCTTCCCGCTGGCTTTGATGTTTGAGTTCTGCCACTTGAGCCGCTGGCCGAGGCTCGTAGGTTTCTCCCTTGAGCTTGAAATAGAAGCGATCCTCGCTGAGAAGATAGTAGGCGGCATAGCAGGCCACCGCCGATCGCTCCGAAAAAAGCAGCTCGGCTAAATCCGCCGGTGTAATGGTGCGGTTTTCCTCGCGGATAATTTCCCAAGCCACTTCTAAACTGTCGGCATCCAAGAGGGGCTGCACCTGCTGCCAAAATGTGGGAATCTCTTGGGGGCGAAACCGCTCTTCGGGCACCGTAAATGTGAGTTGGCGCGGATGGATGGTGTGGGCTTGCAGATGCTGATCAATGGCAATCCAATGCTTTTTACCTTCGGGGCGATCGATGACCGCCAAGCGACGCTGGTTATTGACCCGAAATTCAATGAGGGTGCCTTTCTCCACGGCTGCCGTGCTGTACTGTAATCCGACAATTATAAAGTTTATTGCCTCTGACTGAGCAGCAGAGGATAGCCACAGTAGCGTTCCAATAAAACAATAGCCACAATGTCGTCAATGGGGCGGGGGGGCACGCGCAACCCCTTGGGAATGAGCCGTTGCCAACTGCGGGGTGGAAAGAGTTGCCAATAGCGATCGCGGGCCTCTAGGGTACTATTGCGCTCATCCACTGGAATAATTTCCACAGCTAAAGCTGCTTGCAGTTGCTGCTGCCACCGGCGGGAGGTGGTTTGATTGCCTATAATCACCTGTTCAAAGGGGTAGGCTTGGTGCCACTGCTGCACACAGGCGATCGCGCGATCGCTGGCCACCACTTCATGGCGCACCACTTCTTGACCAAGGGCAAGGGCTAGACCGCACTTGTCTTGCCCCGGATCAAACCCCAAAAAATACTTAGTGCGACCCATTTTTATCATTTGCTAGAGTGGAAGGGTTATGGAATTGGGAGCGATCGCCCTGTGAACCTACCCACTGCGACCATCCGTCGTCTGTTGAATTTACCGCAAGTTGCCGCCATTTGGGTGGGTGGCGGTCGCAGTCTCGGTACTGACAACGATGAGGCCTTTTGTGCTGCTTGGCTCGATCCTAAGGAGCAGGTGATACGCAGTATGGGGATCGGTCAGTTTCCACCTACCCCAGAGCAACTGACGCGGCTGTTGGTGCAGGCGATCGAATATCCCCGTCATCCCGAAGCTCAGCCCTGCCGTCCCGACGCCATCATCGTTGATGACCGTGAGTTGCAATTTTTCCTGCGCGGTGTGGTTGCTCCCCTCGACATCCAGGTGGAGTATCAAGCCCAGGTTCCCCCCCTTGATGATTTTTTTGAATTTATGGCGGCGGCAGCAACCAGGGATGATCAAAATGTCAAGGTACTCCCCCGGGAATACGTTCCCCTCTACAAACAGAAAATTGGGGAATTTGCCCAGCTGGATATCTGGCGGCGCCTCAACAGTGTTACCCCCCTTCAACTCCACTGCGATGCTTGGGACTCCCCCACCCTTTTTGCAGTACTGGTGAGCCCCCAGGGGGCCAAGCGTGACTTTGGTTTGATGCTCTACCGAGGGCAGGAGGCACTGCGCAACTTTTGGCAGCAGATTGATCAAGAGTATCCCTACATTGATGAAGAGGACGCTGAACGCCTCGAGGAAACGGTTTTGCGCAACGATTGTTTCTTCTTGAATTTTTCCGAGGTTGATGAGGAGGATTTAGGCAACGATCTCTCTTTCGTCCTTAGGGGGCATGCTTACACCATTGAACTGGGGGTCATCCATCCTTTGGAGGGGATCCGTCACTTCTATGCCCCTGAAGAGGCTGAGATGGTCTATGTGGCGATCGCGGCGCTGATCAAATTCTGGAAAAAGACAAAGAAACAGTTTGAGAAGGAAGAGTACCCTGAACTGAATCTGCGGTTCAAGATTCCTTCACCCTGCCATTTTGCCCTTGGTTATCAGGTGCAAGTGGCAACAGCGCCCCAGATGATACCGGGCATTGATGAGGACACTGAGGACAGCAAATCACAGCGCCAGATTCCCATTGATACCGCAGCGATTCCTGAGGAGGCCTACATTCTCTTCAAGCGGTTTCCTCCTAAGGAGCTAGAGGAATTACAAGCAGCGGTTGCTTACCATCAACGGGGAGAGATTCCCGAGGAGTTTAAGGGCTATCCTGTGTTGACGATTCAAACCAAAAAATCAGCGGCGGCGGCGCTCACCGCCAAAATTGTTGAGGAGGGCGGCATTCACCATCTGACGGTCTTTCCCCTCTCCGGCCCTGAGCAAATCGTCATGCTCCTGGCTCAGACAAACGCCAATCATCTGTGGCTTTTGGATACCTTTGACGCCGCAAGTGGTTCGCTGCTCCTCGACTGGATCAAGGAAGTCAATGACCTTGGGGGCACCTGTGGCCTTGCTGTGGCCTATGGCCTGACGGGCAAAACCCGGATGCAGCCAACCCTCCAGCAAAACGTGGGACTCTTTGAAACCTCCCTTGTGTTTAGTTTTGTGGACACCCAGCGCCCGCCAACCCCTCAGCCCATTGAGATTTCTAAACCCTAGAAAACTGTGAAGTCCCTAAGAATTCTACTGCTGCAGGCACGGGGCGATCGCGCCACCCAGCAAGAGGAACTATCGGAATTTATTCGCTTCAGTGGCCTGGCTGCCGAGCAATTTACAGTCCTCAATGGCTTCGCCTGTGATGACTTTACCCCCGACTGTATTCAAGGCTTTGATGCACTTTTTATTGGCGGCTCCAGTGATGCCACAGTGCTCAAGCCAGACCTCTATCCCTTTGTGCCACCAGCCATGGACTTAATTTTGGCCTGTATTGAGCAGGGGATCCCCGTGCTGGCCTCCTGCTTTGGCTTTCAATTGGCAGTGCAGGCCTTGGGGGGACGGGTAATTGTGGATCGCGCGGCCATGGAAATGGGCACCTACCCTCTGTATCTCACCCCGGCCGGAGTCGCGGATCCCCTGTTTGCTGGCTTTCCCAATCCCTTTTGGGCCATTTCTGGACATCAGGAGCGCGCCTTGACCCTGCCCGCGGGAGCAACCTTACTGGCCTACAGCGAGTTGTGTCCCTACCATGCTTTTCGTTTGGAGGGGAAACCCTTCTACGCCTTTCAGTTTCATCCCGAGGTGGACGATCGCGACCTCCTTGCCCGCATTCGTCGCTATTGCGATCGCTATCAACTGAGCACTGCAGACCTGGAAAACCTCAAGCAAACGGCTCGCCCCACCCCCTATGCCAATCAGCTCATCCGCCGCTTTGTTGCAGTGGTGTTGGGGCAGAGAGTTAATTGTGCTTGAATCTCTGCCAGTTGCCCTTCTAGGGTGGTGGCTTGCAGCCAATGGATGCCCGGTTCTGCCCGGAACCATGTCCGCTGTCGTTTGGCAAATTGTTGGGTGTGCTGCACTGTGAGGGCAATAGCCTCCGCGAGTGTAACTTCTCCCCGCAGATATTGGCGCATTTCCCGATAGCCCAAGGTGTCTAGGAGGGGCAAATCCTCCCCGTAGTGCCTTTGCAGTTGCCGAATTTCATCGAGCCAGCCCATGGCTAGCATCTGCTCAGTGCGGGCTTCGATACGGCGGCGCTGCTGTTGGCGATCGCCCCCCGTGAGGGCAAAGTACCAAATCCGGTAGGGAGGCGGTTGGCGCCGTTGCTGCTGGCTGAGGGGCCGCCCAGTGGTGTAATAGACCTCCAAGGCGCGCAGGGTACGCACTTGATCGTGGGCATGGATCCGTTGCGCCGCCACAGGATCCACCTGCTGCAGCCACTGATAGCATTCCTGCTGACCCAGAGCCATGAGTTGGGCCCGTAGATGGGGTTGCGGTGGGACTTGGGGCATGGTTAGCCCTTGGGTAATACTGCGGATATACAATCCTGTCCCCCCCACCAAGAGGGGCGTGATCCCTTGGGCGTGGTAGTGGGCAATCAGGGCTTGAGCCTTGGCTTGGTAAATTGCTAGGGTCAGCGTATCGCGGGGGTCACAAATATCAATGAGGTGGTGGCGCACCTGCTGTTGCTGGGCTGGGGTGGGCTTGGCTGTGCCAATGTCAAAGCCGCGATAGACCTGGCGGGAATCGGCACTCAAAATGACGCTCTTCAATTGCTGGGCAAGGGCGATCGCCAGCGCCGTTTTGCCCGTAGCCGTTGCCCCCCCAATAACAATTAACCCTGCATCCCCCACTCAAATACAGCCTGAAAATTTCCTAGAATCGCCTATAAGCCTTATGTGCTAAAATTTAGGTCAGATTTGACATTTAGGCAAGTGAAAACGCATTTGCCTCAATTCTATAGCAGTTAGGGAGTTGCCATGACCGCCGAGTATTCCTCTGCCCAGTTGCGGGTGCTCAAAGGCCTTGAACCCGTGCGGACACGACCGGGGATGTACATCGGCAGCACTGGCCCCAAGGGACTTCACCACTTGGTCTATGAAGTCGTGGACAACTCCGTTGATGAGGCCCTGGCCGGTTACTGCTCCACCATTTTAGTCCAGATCAATGCCGATGGCTCCGTCACTGTCACCGACAATGGGCGCGGCATTCCCACGGATATTCACCCCGATACAGGCGTCTCTGGAGTTGAAACCGTGATGACGGTGCTCCATGCGGGGGGCAAGTTTGGCGATGGTGGCTACAAAGTCTCAGGGGGGTTGCATGGGGTGGGTGTCTCTGTGGTGAATGCCCTCTCGGAATGGTTAGAGGTGACAGTGTGGCGCAATGGTTTTGTCCATCATCAGCGCTATGAACGGGGGGTTCCCACGACTCCCCTCGAAAAGACCCCCGATACTGAGGAACGGCGCGGCACCTCAGTGACCTTTTTTCCCGATCGCCAGATTTTCACTGAAACGATTGAATTTGATGCCAAGGTGCTGATGACACGGCTGCGGGAACTCGCCTACCTCAATGCTGGCATTCGCATTGAATTTAAGGATTTGCGTGTTAGCCCCCCCCTGGCTGAAACCTACTGCTATGAAGGCGGCATCCGCGAATATGTCCGCTACATGGTGCAGGAAAAGGAACCGCTGCATCCGGAGATTATTTATATTCAAGGGGAAAAAACGATGTGCAGGTGGAGGCAGCCCTACAGTGGTGTGCCGATGCCTATAGTGAAAATCTCCTAGGCTTTGCCAATAATATCCGCACCATTGATGGCGGTACCCACATGGAAGGGCTCAAGGCGGTGCTGACGCGGACCCTCAATGCCCTTGGCCGCCAGCGCAACAAACTCAAAGAAAACGATCCCAACCTTGCCGGGGAAAACATTCGCGAGGGCCTCACAGCCATTATTTCGGTAAAGGTGCCCAACCCTGAATTTGAAGGGCAAACAAAAACAAAGCTGGGCAATACAGAAGTGCGCGGCATTGTCGATGCCATTGTTGGCGAAGCCCTCACGGAGTACCTTGACTTTCATCCCAACATCACCGACACGATTTTGGAAAAAGCCATCCAAGCCTTCAATGCGGCTGAAGCAGCGCGGCGGGCACGGGAAATGGTACGGCGCAAGTCGGTGTTGGAGTCTTCAACGCTGCCAGGGAAATTAGCGGATTGCAGTTCACGGGATCCGGCTGTCTCAGAAATTTTCATTGTCGAAGGGGATTCTGCTGGTGGGAGTGCTAAACAGGGGCGCGATCGCCGATTCCAAGCAATTTTGCCGCTGCGGGGCAAGATTCTCAACATTGAAAAAACCGATGATGCCAAAATTTACAAGAATAACGAGGTGCAGTCTTTAATTACTGCCCTTGGTCTGGGCGTGAAGGGGGAGGAATTTGACCCTGCCAAGTTGCGCTATCACAAGATTATTCTCATGACCGATGCTGACGTAGATGGCTCCCATATCCGCACCTTGTTGTTGACCTTTTTCTACCGCTATCAGCAGGAGCTAGTGAACCAAGGGTTTATCTATATTGCTTGCCCACCCCTGTATAAAGTGGAACGGGGCCGCCAGCACTTCTACTGCTATAGCGATCGCGAGCTGCAACAGCAGATTGCCTCCTTCCCGGAAAATGCCAACTACACCATCCAACGCTTTAAGGGTTTAGGGGAAATGATGCCAGAACAATTGTGGGAAACAACGATGAACCCAGAAACCCGCATTCTCAAACGGGTGGAGATTGAAGATGCCGCTGAGGCGGATCGCATTTTTACAATCCTCATGGGCGATCGCGTGGCACCTCGGCGTGAATTTATCGAGACCTATGGCCCACAGTTGGCACTAGAGAACCTCGATATCTAAAGCTAGCCCCCAAAGTAGATGTGCTATAGTAGCTCTAGTCTAGCTGCGACGTTGGTGACTGCCAATATTGTTTTGTGATCTACAATTGCAAAACATTTGGGAATCAACACTGCGGGCGGCAGTAAACTGGTCTTTCAACCAGAAACTTCTAAGTCTGCAGTTGGCATTCCCCCCTAGTTTTTACTAGGTCATAAACTGAGGTAAAACGGCGTCGCGGTTAGACTTTTCCTAACCATGAATTATCGCTATATTCTCTTGTACAAACCCTATCGGGTTCTGTGCCAGTTTCAAGATCAAGAGGGGCGATCAACCCTTAAAGATTACGTTCCTATCCCCGATGTTTATCCCGCTGGCCGCCTAGACTACGACAGTGAGGGGCTAGTTCTCCTCACCAATGATGGTTGGTTGCAACACCGCTTAACGGATCCTCGCTATGGTCATCCGCGCACCTACTGGGTACAGGTGGAAGGTGAGCCCGATACAGCAGCCCTGAGCCAATTAGCAGCGGGGGTAGTGATCCAAGGCTATCGCACCCGACCCGCTCGCGTGGCAGTCCTCGATCAAGACCCCCCCTTGCCGCCACGGCATCCCCCCATTCGCTATCGCCGCCATATCCCCACGCAGTGGCTAAGCCTGACCCTATGGGAGGGGCGCAATCGCCAAGTCCGCCGCATGACGGCTGCGGTAGGATTTCCCACACTGCGTTTGGTACGGGTGGCGATCGCCAACTTGCAATTGGGCGACCTTGCCCCCGGACAATGGCGGGACATTCTGCCTTTAGAACGGCAAGCCCTTTGGCGATCCTGTGGTCGGCGACCTTAGCACTTCTTCATAATCGCGTAAGCCTATATTAAGATGAAGTCATAATTATTAACCTTAACTGCCCTGCAGGGATTGATGAGGTCGTCCCATGGGACAGCCATTTCTGAGCAAAATTGGTCGTCCATGGCTGATCGGGGGGGCGATCGCCATCGGATTAGGGAGCTTACTCCTGAGCTGGAACTATTGGCAGCAGCTTCAGCGAGCCCGTGAGGAACAAGCAATTCAAGCTGCCCTAGCCAACCCTATCAGCGATCGCATTACCGCCCTTGGTCGACTCGAGCCAGAAGGGGAAGTGGTGGCGGTGAGTGCCCCCTCGATGACGGAGCGATTGGGACAGTTGTTGGTACGCGAAGGCGATCGCGTGGTTGCCGGTCAACCCCTTGCCTATTTAGATACCTATCCGGAGCGCAAAGCCGAACGAGACTTGGCGGCCAGTCAATTGCAGGAAGCCCGCCTACGCTATGAGGCTGAAACCCGCTTAGCCCTTGCTCAAATTGCCGAAGCCGAGCGGCGTCGCGATCGCGCCAATGAACCCGCTATTGCCGCCATTGCTGCCCAGCAGGCCACCATTCAACGTATCCAAGCGGAACTCGCAACTGCCAATCGGGAATATCAGCGCTTTGCCCAACTCTTTGCCGATGGGGCAGTGTCGCAACAGGATCTCGACGATCGCACGGTCCGTGTTCGCAGCTTACAGGAAGAACTGCGCAATGCCCAGGCCAACCTCGTTCGCTTACAGGAAGAGCGCCGCACAGAACTGGCCACTGCTAATGCTGCAGTGGACGCTGCCCAAGCGAATCTAGGACGCGTACAAACCCAAGTGCAACTTCTTTCAGCGGAGCGCAATCTAAAGCTGGCGGAAGCCCGCCTGCAGCGGACAATTATTCGGGCACCGCGCAAAGGCCGCATTCTGCGCATTCACACCCGTGCTGGCGAAAACATTAATGAACGGGGCATTCTCGAACTGGGCAATACTGACCAAATGTATGCCGTTGCGGAGGTGTATGAAACCGATGTGCCCCGGGTGCGTGTGGGTCAGCGGGCTGAAATTCGCAGTAGTGCCCTCAGGGCGCCCCTGAGTGGCCGTGTCGCTCAGGTGGGGTTGGTGGTGGCCAAAAATGACGTGACCGATACAGATCCGGCTGCAAAAACAGATGCGCGGGTAGTGGAAGTCAAAATTCGTTTAGATAACAGTGAACCGGTGGCAGGTCTGACCAATATGCAGGTGGAAGTGGCCATTGATCCCCGTTGAGGTGTACCGATGATTTTTGCAATTCCCCTTGCTTGGTTGCAATTGATTCGGGAGCGGATTCGGCTGTTGGTGGCGATCGCCGGTATTGCCTTTGCGGTTGTACTCATGCTGATGCAGTTTGGCTTTCGCGATGCCCTCTTTAAGGCCGCAGTGCGCTTCCACGAGAGCTTAAACACCGATATTGTCCTCATTAGTCCGCAATCCACGGCGCTGATCGCTATGCGCAGCTTTCCGCGGCGGCGGCTCTACCAAGCAGCGGGCTTTGAAGGGGTCGAGTCTGTTTCTCCCCTTTACCTCAGTTTTGGCCTCTGGCGCAATCCCATTAATAAAAGTACTCGCCAACTGATGGTGATTGGTGTGGATCCGATGGCCGTCTCCATTGCCGTCTCCGATACCCCCCACTGGCAGGATGCCATTAAGCTCGCGGATCACGTTCTTTTTGATGCTCAATCCCGCGCTGAGTTTGGGCCAATTCCTGAGCTATACCGCCAAGGGGAGCAGGTGACAACCGAAGTCTCTGGCCGCAAAATTACCGTGGCAGGCTTATTTCGCATGGGAGCCAACTTTGGTGCCGATGGTAACTTGCTCACTAGCGATTTGAACTTTTTGCGGCTGTTCCCGGAACGCAATCCTGGCCTAATTGATGTGGGGCTCGTGCGGGTGCGGCCGGGGGTAAATACAAAGGCCCTGGCACGGCGGATGAATGCTGCCCTTGGGAATGATGTGCTAGTGCTGACCCACGAGGAGTTTGCTGAATTCGAGCGCAGCTACTGGGAAAAGAGTACCTCCATTGGCTTTATTTTCTCCCTCGGTGCCCTGATGGGATTTATCGTTGGCTCTGTCATTGTCTATCAAATTCTCTACACCGATGTTACGGATCACTTAGCAGAGTATGCCACCCTCAAGGCAATGGGCTATCGCGATGTCTTCTTCTATGGCGTGGTGATGCAGGAGTCCCTCATTCTCTCCTGTATGGGCTATGTGCCCGGCTTTATTGTTTCGTTTTTACTGTATATCGTTATTGCCAATGCCACCTCTCTGCCAGTTTGGATGACCGTAGAACGCGCCAGTTTGGTCTTTACACTGACGGTGTTAATGTGTACCCTTTCGGGGGCGATCGCTATGCGGCGGATTCAAGCAGCTGATCCTGCCGATATTTTCTAGGATGGTGTTATGGAGCCAGTGATCCACATTCAAGGCCTCAATCACTATTTTGGTCAGGGGCAACTGCGCAAGCAAATTCTCTTTGATCTGCATGCTCGGATTGAGGCGGGCGAAATTGTGATCATGACGGGGCCTTCGGGATCAGGCAAAACAACACTTTTAACGCTGATTGGTGCCCTACGCTCGGCTCAGGAAGGCAGTCTGCGGGTGCTTGGTCAGGAACTACGGCATGCCACCAAAGAGCAGCAAATTCAAATCCGGCGACAAACGGGCTATATCTTCCAAGGCCACAATCTTCTCCATGCCTTGACGGCTCGCCAAAATGTGCAGATGGCGCTGGATTTGCAACCCCACCTCAGTCAACGGGAAGTGCGCGAGCGGGTGGATGCAATGCTCTGTGCCGTTGGTCTAGGAGAACGGCTAGACTATTATCCCCATGAACTTTCCGGAGGGCAAAAGCAGCGGGTAGCGATCGCCCGCGCTCTAGTGGGACATCCAAAAATTGTGCTTGCCGATGAACCGACGGCTGCCCTCGATAAAAAATCCGGTCGCGATGTAGTGGAAATTATGCGCACCCTTGCCCGTGAACAGGGATGCACCATTTTAATCGTAACCCACGATAACCGTATTCTCGATGTTGCCGATCGCATTATTCACATGGAAGATGGCCACCTCTCAGAGACCAGCCTTGGGATTTCTGCCTAAGAACGCCATCCCAGGGCAGGCTGCACCGGTGAAACTCGCCGATTATCCTTTAGGTTCCCAACAGAGAGCGCCCATTGCCCTTTATAGACCCAAAGGCAAACCGCAAGCTGGCGGACCCTATCATTGCTCGCCAACTCAGGGGTAGCAGCTCCAATTCCTCTCCGCGTCCTAGTGCTGAAACATAGCAACTCTGTGTTATCGTCGTAGGTAGCGGCTTGCAAGCGCGGCAGTGGCACTTGTCAACTTTGCTTGTTTTCAACAGCTTCATTCTTTGCGAGGTCTCCGGCGGCACCTTTGGCCGTAGGCGGAGCTTTTGGTGTGCTTGACAGGGCGACGCCTCTTTGCTTATGATGCAAGATCCGCGTTTTAGCGATACCCTCTAGAGGATATACATGGCTAGTAATCAGATTTACACGCCACCCGCCTTTACCTTGCCAGACCTTGTCGAGATTCAGCGGGCCAGCTTCCGATGGTTTCTTGAAGAAGGACTCATTGAAGAGCTAGAGAGTTTCTCCCCTATTACTGATTATACCGGCAAAATTGAGTTGCACTTTTTGGCCAAAGACTACCGACTCAAGGAGCCGAAGTATAGCGTAGATGAGGCCAAGCGGCGGGATGCCACCTACTCAATGCAAATGTATGTCCCAACTCGCCTCATTAATAAAGAAAACGGCAATATCATTGACCAGGATGTGTTCATTGGGGATCTACCCCTGATGACCGATCGCGGCACCTTTATTATCAATGGTGCAGAGCGCGTCATTGTCAACCAGATTGTCCGCAGTCCTGGTGTTTACTACAAATCAGAAACCGACAAAAATGGTCGTCGCACCTACAATGCCAGCCTGATTCCCAACCGGGGCGCTTGGCTGAAATTTGAAACTGATAAAAACAATCTACTGTGGGTACGCATTGACAAAACCCGTAAGCTCTCGGCGCACGTTCTCCTCAAGGCCTTGGGATTAACCGATAGCGAAATCCTAGAGCGGTTGCGTCACCCCGAGTACTACCAAAAAACCGTTGAAAAAGAAGGCAAATTCTCTGAGGAAGACGCCCTCATTGAACTGTACAAAAAACTGCGTCCAGGGGAGCCGCCCACGGTCTCGGGGGGACAACAGTTGCTAGAGTCGCGCTTCTTTGATCCCAAGCGCTACGACCTTGGCCGGGTGGGTCGCTACAAGCTCAACCGCAAGTTGCAGTTAAATATTCCTGACTCGGTGCGCATCCTCACCCCAGAGGATATTCTTGCCGCCATTGATTATCTCATTAACCTAGAGTTTGACCTGGGAACGATTGATGACATTGACCACTTGGGCAACCGCCGTGTCCGTTCTGTCGGTGAGCTGTTGCAAAACCAAGTGCGGGTTGGCCTCAATCGCCTAGAGCGCATTATTCGCGAGCGGATGACGGTGTCTGACACGGATTCTTTGACGCCCACTTCACTGGTGAATCCAAAGCCCTTGGTAGCCGCCATTAAGGAATTCTTTGGCTCTAGCCAGCTTTCCCAGTTCATGGATCAAACCAACCCCCTCGCGGAACTGACCCACAAACGGCGCTTAAGTGCCCTAGGGCCCGGTGGTCTCACTCGGGAGCGGGCAGGCTTTGCTGTGCGGGATATTCACCCTAGCCACTATGGTCGCATTTGCCCCATTGAAACCCCTGAAGGCCCCAACGCCGGGTTGATTGGCTCCCTGGCTACCCATGCCCGTGTCAATGAATATGGCTTTATTGAGACGCCTTTCTATCCCGTGAAAGATGGTCGCGTCCTTAAGGATCAGCCTCCTATTTACATGACGGCTGACGAAGAGGATGATAAGCGGGTGGCGCCGGGGGATGTGCCCACCGATGAAAACGGTTACATCCTTGGTGATGTGGTACCTGTGCGCTATCGTCAAGATTTCACAACCACAACCCCTGATCAGGTGGACTACGTGGCGGTTTCGCCAGTGCAGATTATCTCTGTGGCTACATCCCTGATTCCCTTCCTAGAGCACGATGACGCCAACCGTGCCCTTATGGGCTCTAATATGCAGCGGCAGGCCGTTCCCCTGTTGCGCCCGCAGCGTCCTTTGGTGGGTACAGGCCTAGAGGCCCAAGCAGCCCGGGACTCTGGTATGGTGATTCTCAGCCAGACCAATGGCGTGGTCAGCTATGTGGATGCCAATCAAATTCGCGTCAAAACGGATAATGGCCCTGAGATTACCTACACGTTGCAAAAATACCAGCGCTCCAACCAAGATACGTGCTTGAATCAACGGCCGATTGTCTTTGTGGGCGATCGCGTGCAAGCGGGACAAGTCATTGCCGATGGTTCTGCCACCGAAGGGGGTGAACTTGCCCTTGGCCAGAACATCCTTGTGGCCTACATGCCCTGGGAAGGCTATAACTACGAAGACGCCATCCTAATTAGCGAACGGCTGGTGCAAGAGGATGTTTATACCTCTATCCACATTGAGAAGTACGAGATTGAGGCGCGGCAAACCAAACTCGGTCCTGAGGAAATTACCCGCGAAGTGCCCAACGTCTCTGAAGAAGCCCTGCGGCAATTGGATGAAAACGGCATTATCCGCATCGGTGCCTTTGTAGAGGCAGGCGATATTCTCGTCGGTAAAGTCACCCCCAAAGGGGAATCGGATCAACCCCCCGAAGAAAAACTGCTGCGTGCCATCTTTGGTGAAAAAGCGCGGGATGTGCGGGATAACTCCCTGCGGGTGCCCAATGGTGAAAAAGGTCGCGTTGTCGATGTGCGCGTCTTTACCCGTGAGCAAGGGGATGAGCTACCCCCCGGCGCCAATATGGTGGTGCGGGTTTATGTGGCCCAGAAGCGCAAAATTCAAGTGGGGGATAAAATGGCTGGTCGCCACGGCAATAAGGGGATTATTTCCCGCATTCTGCCGGTGGAGGATATGCCTTTCCTGCCCGATGGTCGGCCGGTGGATATTGTCCTCAATCCCTTGGGGGTGCCCTCACGGATGAATGTGGGGCAAGTCTATGAGTGTCTTTTGGGCTGGGCTGGAGAATGCCTTGGTCGTCGCTTTAAAATTACCCCCTTTGATGAAATGCACGGCAAAGAAAAATCCCGCGAAACAGTCCATGCCAAACTGCAAGAGGCCAGAGATGTCACGGGTCAAGATTGGGTCTTTAACCCTGAGAATCCAGGCAAAATGGTCGTCTATGATGGCCGCACGGGTGAACCCTTTGACCGACCAGTGACGGTGGGAATGGCCTATATGCTGAAACTGGTCCACTTGGTGGACGATAAGATCCACGCCCGCTCCACCGGTCCCTACTCCTTGGTTACCCAACAGCCCCTCGGTGGTAAAGCCCAGCAAGGTGGTCAGCGCTTTGGCGAAATGGAGGTGTGGGCACTGGAGGCCTATGGTGCCGCCTATATTCTCCAAGAGTTACTGACGGTCAAGTCCGATGATATGCAAGGACGCAATGAAGCCCTCAATGCCATTGTGAAGGGGCAATCCATTCCACGACCGGGCACGCCAGAGTCCTTTAAGGTGCTGATGCGGGAGCTGCAATCCCTGTGCTTAGATATTTCTGTGCGCAAGGCCAGTATTCCCAGCTTTGATGACGATGGCGAAATGAAACCTGACCCCGAGGTGGATTTGATGGTGGATGTCAGTCCTCGCCGTACGCCGGCACGACCCACTATTGACTACAGTGCCCTAGACGACACGGACGATAAAGAAGGGGCAACGACATTCTAAACACTCAGAACTGAGTCAGCTTGTTTGGGGGCGATCGCCCCCCTGATCCATTTACTGCCAAAGGATTTGTGAGCTTATGCCCAGACTCGAGCAACGCTTTGATTATGTAAAAGTGTCTCTGGCCTCACCCGAGCGCATCATTCAGTGGGGACAGCGCACTCTCCCCAACGGTCAAGTGGTGGGCGAGGTAACCAAGCCAGAAACTATTAACTATCGCACCCTCAAGCCGGAGATGGATGGCCTCTTCTGCGAGCGGATTTTTGGCCCTGCTAAGGATTGGGAGTGCCACTGCGGTAAATACAAGCGGGTGCGCCATCGCGGCATTGTCTGTGAGCGCTGCGGCGTTGAAGTCACCGAATCACGGGTGCGCCGCCATCGCATGGGCTACATTAAGTTGGCTGCCCCAGTTACCCATGTCTGGTATCTAAAGGGGATTCCCAGCTACATGGCAATCCTGCTGGATATGCCCCTGCGGGATGTGGAGCAAATTGTCTATTTCAACTCCTATGTAGTCCTGAATCCAGGCAATCACCCTGACCTCAGCTACAAGCAGCTCCTGAGTGAAGATCAGTGGCAGGAAATCGAAGAGGAGATCTATAGGGAGGACTCGGAGCTAGAAGGTGTTGAGGTGGGCATTGGGGCTGAAGCCATTCAACGCCTGCTGCGGGATTTGGATTTGCAAGCGGAGGCCGACCAACTGCGGCAGGAAATCCTCAACTCTAAGGGGCAAAAACGCGCCAAGCTCATCAAACGCCTGCGGGTCATTGATAACTTTATTGCCACTGGCTCCAAGCCGGAATGGATGGTCCTGACCGTGATTCCCGTGATTCCACCGGATCTGCGGCCAATGGTGCAGTTAGATGGCGGGCGCTTTGCCACCTCTGACCTTAATGACTTATACCGCCGTGTCATTAACCGCAACAACCGCCTCGCCCGCCTGCAAGAGATTCTGGCGCCCGAGATTATTGTCCGCAATGAGAAGCGGATGCTTCAAGAGGCGGTGGATGCCCTGATTGATAATGGTCGTCGCGGTCGCACGGTGGTGGGTGCCAATAACCGTCCTCTGAAGTCCCTGTCCGACATTATTGAGGGGAAACAGGGACGTTTCCGCCAAAACCTGCTTGGGAAACGGGTGGACTACTCTGGTCGGTCGGTGATTGTGGTCGGGCCAAAACTGCAAATGCACCAGTGTGGCCTGCCGCGGGAAATGGCGATTGAACTTTTTCAGCCCTTTGTGATTCACCGCTTGATTCGCCAACAAATTGTCAACAACATTAAGGCGGCCAAGCGCATGATCCAGCGCAATGATCCTCAAATTTGGGATGTGCTGGAGGAGGTCATTGAGGGTCACCCGGTGCTGCTCAACCGTGCGCCGACACTCCACCGTTTGGGGATTCAGGCCTTTGAGCCGATTCTGGTGGAAGGGCGGGCGATTCAACTGCACCCCTTGGTGTGTCCTGCCTTCAACGCCGACTTTGACGGTGACCAAATGGCGGTGCACGTGCCCCTTTCGATTGAGGCCCAGGCGGAGGCGCGGATGCTGATGCTAGCCTCGAATAATATCCTGTCGCCGGCCACGGGCAAGCCAATTATTACCCCCAGCCAAGATATGGTTTTGGGCTGCTATTACTTGACGGCAGAAAATCCTAAGCTGCCGGATTATAGCGATCGCTACTATGCCAACTTCCAAGACGTGGTCATGGCCTACGAACAGGGGCACTTGCCTCTCCATGCCTTTGTTTGGGTGCGCTACGACGGTGAGGTGGACGATGGCGACACCAGTGAACCCCAGATTACGACCTATGAAGATGGCTCCCGTTTGCTGGAGTATTCCCTGCGTCGGATCAAGGAGGATGCCAACGGTCAACGGATTTCCCAATACATCCGCACCACCCCCGGTCGCATTATCTACAACCAAACGATTCAAGAAGCCCTAGCCAGTTAATTTGGGAGACCCCAACACCATGACTGAGAAAAAGCCTATTTTCTTTAACCGCATCATTGACAAAAAAGGCTTGCGGGACCTGATTGCTTGGTCCTTTAGCAACTTTGGCACTGCCCGCACAGCGGAAATGGCCGACAAAATCAAAGACCTGGGCTTTCACTATGCCACGCGCGCCGGCGTCTCCATCAGTGTTGATGACCTGCTGGTGCCCCCCAAAAAACAGGAACTCCTCGCAGCGGCAGAAAGGGAAATTAAAACCGCTCAGGAGCGCTACTCGCGGGGTGAAATCACGGAGGTGGAACGCTTCCAAAAGGTCATTGATACTTGGAACAGCACAAACGAAGAATTGAAAAACGAGGTGGTGCGGCACTTCCGCAATACTGATGTCCTCAACTCCGTGTACATGATGGCCTTCTCCGGGGCGCGGGGGAACCTCTCGCAGGTGCGCCAGTTAGTGGGCATGCGCGGTTTGATGGCTAATCCCCAAGGGGAAATCATTGACCTGCCGATTAAAACCAACTTCCGCGAAGGTCTGACGGTGACGGAGTACATTATCTCCTCCTACGGTGCACGCAAAGGACTGGTGGATACGGCACTGCGGACGGCGGACTCCGGTTACCTGACCCGGCGCTTGGTGGATGTCTCCCAAGATGTGATTATCCGCGAAGAGGATTGTGAAACGGAGCGAGGCATTACGCTGCGCAGTATGACCGTGGGGGATAAGGTCTTGACGCTACAGGATCGCCTTTTGGGTCGGGTGGCCCTCAATGATGTGTGCCATCCGCAAACGGGCGAAGTGCTGGTGGCCAAAAATCAAGCCATCTCCGCTGATATCGCTAAGAAAATTGTTGATGCTGGTATTGAAGAAGTGGTGGTGCGATCGCCCCTCACCTGCGAGGCCACTGGCTCTGTGTGTCGTCTTTGCTACGGCTGGAGCCTTGCCCATGCCCGACTGGTGGACATGGGAGAAGCGGTGGGCATTATTGCTGCTCAATCCATTGGCGAACCCGGCACGCAATTGACGATGCGCACGTTCCACACCGGCGGGGTGTTTACCGGGGAAGTGGCCCGCCAAGAGCGCGCTCCCTTTGCCGGTACGGTGGAGTACGGCAAGAAATTGCGGGTGCGTCCCTACCGCACTCGCCACGGTGATGATGCCTTTATTGTCGAAACCGCTGGCAAGCTTGTGATCAAAGGCGGTCAGCAAAGTCAAGAATTTGACCTCTCCCAAGGGTCAATTGTCCTGGTGGCGGATGGCGAAACCGTCGAAGCGGGTCAATTATTGGCGGAAGTGGCCCAGGCCTCCCGCAGTGTCCGTAAGTCCACGGAGAAAGTAACTAAGGATGTGGCCTCGGATTTGGCGGGTCAAGTGAAGTTCGTCAACCTCGAAGTGGAGGAGAAGCGCGATCGCCAAGGCACTACAACGCGCATTGCCCCCAAGGGTGGGTTAATTTGGGTACTGTCTGGGGAAGTGTATAATCTGCCCCCTGGTGCTGAGCCGGTTGTTCAGAATGGCGATCGCATTGAAGCGGGGGCCGTGCTTGCAGAAACCACTGTGAAAACCGAGCATGGAGGTGTGGTGCGTCTTCCTGAACAACAGGACAGCAAAGGCAGTCGCGAGGTGGAAATTATTACCGCTTCGGTGATGCTGGATAAAGCGAAAGTGCTCAAGGAAACGCAGCAGGGACGCGAGCACTACATTATTGAGACCGCCACTGGCCAGCGCTTTTCCCTGAAGGCAGCTCCTGGCACCAAGGTGGCCAATGGCCAAGTGGTGGCTGAGCTGATTGACGATCGCTACCACACCACGACGGGCGGTATCCTCAAATACGCCGACATCGAAGTGGCCAAAAAAGGTAAGGCCAAGCAGGGCTATGAAGTCCTCAAAGGGGGGACCCTCCTATGGATTCCCGAAGAAACCCATGAAGTGAACAAGGATATTTCCCTGCTGATGGTGGAGGACAACCAATACGTCGAAGCGGGGACTGAGGTTGTCAAGGACATCTTCTGTCAAAACAGCGGTGTTGTCGAAGTCATCCAGAAAAACGACATCCTGCGGGAAATTATTATTAAGCCCGGTGAACTTCACCTTGTGGATGATCCGGAAGCTGCACGGCTAAAGCATGGCATCTTGGCCCGTCCCGGTGAAGAGGTCCTCCCCGGCCTTGTGGTCGAAGCCCTCTCGCAAGTAGATTATCTGGAGGACACCCCCGAAGGACCAGCGATTCTTCTGCGCCCCGTTCAAGAATTTAACGTTCCTGATGAGCCATCGGTACCCAGTCAGGACTCCAGTGATAATTCAGGGCAGTCGATTCGCCTGCGGGCCGTGCAGCGGTTGCCCTACAAACACGATGAGCGGGTCAAATCCGTTGATGGCGTTGATCTGCTGCGGACGCAGTTAGTCCTTGAAATTGGCAGCGAAGCCCCACAACTGGCTGCTGACATTGAAATTGTCACGGATGAGGTGGATCCAGAAGCCCAGCGCCTCCAACTGGTGATTCTGGAGTCCTTGGTTATTCGCCGTGACATTGCTGCGGATCAGACCCAAGGGAGCACCTTTACCTCCCTTCTGGTCAAAGATGGTGATCACATTCGCCCCGGTGCTGTGATTGCCCGCACGGACATTAAAGCCAAGCAAGCGGGTGAGGTGCAGGGAATCTTGCGCAGTGGTGAATCTGTTCGCCGCATTCTGGTCGTTACTGAGAGCGATCGCCTGCGGGTACAGACCAATGGTGCCAAGCCCACCGTCAAAGTTGGCGATCTGGTGCGTCCTGGCGATGAACTGGCCAAAGGGGTCACCGCTCCTGAAACTGCCGCTGTCATGGCAGTGGCCGATGACCACGTGATCCTGCGCTTGGCCCGTCCCTACCTGGTCTCGCCGGGGGCCGTGCTGCAAATTGAAGAGGGCGACCTTGTGCAACGGGGGGATAACCTCGCGCTGTTGGTGTTTGAGCGGGCGAAAACGGGTGACATCATTCAGGGGTTACCTCGGATTGAAGAACTCCTTGAAGCTCGCCATCCCAAGGAAAAATGCGTACTGGCGGTGCGCCCCGGCACCTGTCAAGTCACCTACAACAGTGACGACAGCGTAGACATCAAAGTCATTGAAGAGGATGGCACGATTCAGGAATACCCTGTCTTGCCGGGCCAAAACCCCTTGGTGGTGGATGGTCAAAAGGTCAATCTTGCTGACCCCCTCACCGATGGTCCTGTGGATCCCCACGACATCCTCTCAATTTACTTTGAGTACTACAAACCCCAAGGGTTGCTCAAAGCTGCCCAAACTAGCCTTGAGAAGGTGCAATCCTTCTTGGTCAACGAGGTGCAGTCGGTGTATCTCAGCCAAGGTATTGAGATTGCCGATAAACACATTGAGGTGGTTGTCCGCCAGATGACCTCCAAGGTTCGGATTGACGATGCGGGCGATACAATCCTGCTCTCCGGTGAACTCATGACTCTGCGTCAGGCGGAACAAGCCAACGAACCCATGGCGCTTACCGGTGGTGCACCCGCCCAATATACCCCTGTTCTGTTGGGGATTACCAAGGCCTCCCTGAATACCGATAGCTTCATTTCAGCCGCCAGTTTCCAAGAGACGACCCGGGTACTCACTGAAGCGGCCATTGAAGGTAAGTCCGACTGGCTGCGGGGACTCAAGGAAAACGTGATCATTGGCCGTCTCATCCCAGCGGGTACCGGCTTCAACAGCTACGAGGAAAGTGGCAACGGCGATGAAGAGTGGGAAGAGGGTGAAGATCGCTTGGGCCAAACCCACGTTATCAGCCCCGAACCTGAATCACCAAAGATGACGACGGTCAATGTGACTGCTGACCTTGGTGAAGATGTCCTCATTGATGATGAAACCGCACCCCATGTGATTGAAAAGATTACGGGAGGGGCTCGCGATTTTGAATTCGCCAGCAGTGATGTTGAGGATGAGGAGGACGAACTCGCAGACGAGGACGATGACTATGGGGATGAAGAGGAGGAGGATGCCTTCTAACTAAAATTCCCTTGATTAAAGAAGGCTACGGTAGGACTTGGCACCCAATCCAGTAGGAGGTTGTCGGTGCCCTCGCCGTAGCTTTTTGGGTCTTAGGCGAGAAGAGCATGCCAGCGCAGAAAGCGCAGAATGTTTTTGCAGGGATGCGAGAAGTCTGTGCCATACTCTAAAATTGGCAGTGGAGGGGTCAAGGTAAAAATTACGATTTCATGCCTGTTCCAGCGTCTGCCAGCCTGAGGGCCGATCAGTTTCGTCATCCCCGCGATCGCGAGGCCACCCAAGCACTCCAGCAACTGCCGGGGTTAGATATTCTCGTGCGATCGCTTTTAGGTTCGGTGGCGGAGCAGGCCTTTTACCTGGAGAACATTGGCAGTAGCCTGCGCCTGAGTGAACGGCAATTGCCAGAGATTTACGCCCTCCATCTGGAAGCATGTCGT
This sequence comes from Thermosynechococcus sp. NK55a, assembly GCF_000505665.1. Classification (NCBI taxonomy): domain Bacteria; kingdom Bacillati; phylum Cyanobacteriota; class Cyanophyceae; order Acaryochloridales; family Thermosynechococcaceae; genus Thermosynechococcus; species Thermosynechococcus sp. NK55a. Next base: position 316,258 of record NC_023033.1, read on the forward strand.
ATTTTAGGCCTAGAGCCGCCCCAGTTGTATCTCAAACAACACCCCGTTGCCAATGCCTACACCTTTGCTATGCAGGGCAAACAGCCTTTTGTGGTCCTGCACTCGGCGCTCGTGGAACTGCTGACACCCAAGGAATTACAAGCGGTCTTAGCCCATGAGTTGGGTCACCTCAAATGTGAACATGGGGTTTATCTGACCGTCGCCAACCTGTTGCTGTTGGCCACCAGTCAATTGTCTCCTTGGGGTTTGCTTTTGGCCCAGGGACTGCAAATGCAACTGTTGCATTGGCTTCGCTGTGCTGAACTCACCTGCGATCGCGCTGCCCTATTGGTGACCTGCGACCCCCGTATTGTTGCTTCAGTTCTGATGAAACTCTCTGGAGGTTCGCCACAGTGGAGCGATCGCCTGAATCTCGACGCCTTTATTGCCCAAGCGCGGGATTATGAGGCGGCCGATCGGGGCTGGTATGGGCTTTTCAAAGAATTACAGACCGCGCAGCTGACCCACCCGCTACCGGTACTGCGGGCACGGGAAATTCTGGATTGGGCGGAAACGCAGCAGTACGATCGCCTCGTCAAGCAATTACACCCTGCTTCCCAATAACGATGGCCAAACCTATTCCCTATCAACCCCTTTCCCTGCGCCTTGTCCACGGGGCAATTGCGATTTTGGTGCTCCTTGCTCTCCTGTCAGGGTTTTGGGTCTATAACACCTACGATGGCCGCTGGGGATCACTGCCCCTACCCAAGATTCCCGATATTCAAGGCCTCCACGGTACAATTGCCCTGGTGCTGCTATTGCTATTCCCCTGCTTTGCCCTTTACTGCTTCCATTGGGGCGATCGCCGGCTGTTGTACAAAAAATCCTTGGCGCAACTTTCCCAAGGGAATTGGCTTGCTTGGCATCGGTTAGCAAATACCCTAATGCTGGTGGCCGTCACGTTTGCCCTGATCACGGGGCGGATGATGAAAGAGGAGTGGTTGCCCGCAGGGGAGCTCAATCGAGGCTGGTACTTAGCTCATTTAGCGGCTTGGAGTGTGGTGCTCCTGAGTTTGCTGGCTCACCTCATTCTAGGGGCAAAGGCGGGGGGGCAGCCACTTTTAGTTTCAATGCTCAGTTTTGCAATCCGGCCAGAGGATCGGCGGGTCAGGAACTGGTGGCGGGGCGGTAGGCTTAAACCTGCCAGTCCTCTGTTGATCGGCCTAGAAATCATTGTTTTACTGGCAACGGGGGCGGCTTTTGTCTTGCCGGCTATCATAACTGCTCAATAATGCCCCGCAGGCGATCGTAGTCATCCTTGAGGAGTTGGTTCAGGTATTGGGCTGCCTGCACTAGCCACTGGCGATCGCGCTGTCGGAGTTGATACAAGGAACGGAGGGTTGCGGCCACCAGGGCATCACCGGGACCATAGCGCAGGGTCAACAGGGTTCGCAAAAAGGTCAATGTGCCACTGAAGGCAATCACCTCCTCCGGGGGACACCCATAGACCTGCTGGTGCATTTGGGGTGGGTGGGGGGGCAAATGGTGATAAAAGTGTTCCCTTTCCTGAAAGCCAGCAATGGCGATCGTGACCTCGGTTTTCAACATGGCAAAGATATGGGGCTGCTCTTGCCGTAGTTGCTCTAGGGATAGCCCCAAGGCGGTGGCACGGTGAATTGTGTCAATGGGCGCCGTGACTACGTAGGCAACAATGCCATAAATCACGCGATCGCTTTCCGGGATGCGCACCCAACTGCCCAGGGCAGGCACAGCCGGAAAATCTAGGGTAGCGGGCTCGTGGCACTGGGCAATGCAGTGATCCGTTGCTGTCTGGATAATCTCAGCAAAGGGCTGGGGGGGAGGCGATCGCCACGCCATCGTTTACTTTTTGGCTTGCGCTTTTTTCTTGGGCGTGCTCACCACTGGCTCTAGCTCGCTGGCCTGAAAAGTAACCAATTTATCCCAGTTTCCTCCTTCAAAGAGCACTGCTACTTTGCCGTCTGTGACCCGCTGCACAATCCCCTGAAATTGGTAATAAGTATCGTTGGGATTGGTGACCTTCACGGTCATGCCGGGGAGAATCGTTATTATTAAGTCACTGGCCATCGTTTTATCCCAAAGCTGTTTATGTGAGTTTATTATCTCCTGCCCTTGACCCATTCGGGCTTTGCTCAGGGAGAGCAAAGGATAAGGGTCAGTTATTGGCTTGATCATATTTTCTTTAACTTCTTTTTCTTTAACGGAGAGGGAGGGATTCGAACCCTCGGATAGGAGTTACCTGCCTATCAACAGATTAGCAATCTGCCGCTTTCGACCACTCAGCCACCTCTCCTGATTTGGCAGATTCCCTATTCTAGATCAGTTTTATCCCCCTTTTCAATCCTCGTGGTCTGCGGCGGCGGCTCTAGCAGGCGATCGCAACTGAGAATCCATGCTAGAGTTTTGCAGAATGGGTGTGTTGTGGGAGTGAAGCAAATGGCTGGATGCTGGCAATCTTCACCAGTGCTTAGGCGCAGTTCTACCGTCGCTAACTTGAGCAGGTTGCACTCTAAGTTCCCATGTTGAATGATTTTGCCCTGAATCTCCCCAAAATGCTGCTGTCGGGACTCCTTGCACTTGCCCCTGTGACGCTGCCTAGCCTCGCTCAAGCTGCACCCAAAACTACTCCAGTGGTACAGGCGTCTTCTCAAGCCCCAGGGGCGGATGCCCTCACGCCTCTCAATCCCAATCCCGATAAACTGGCGCTTCCTGAGACGCTCAACATTGATCTCAATCAAGCCCTCACCCTAGAGCAAGCGATTGAGGTGGCGATTCGCAACAACATTGGTCTCCAAATTAGTGAGCTACAACTACAACAGGCACAGGCCCAACTGCGACAGGTGCAAGCCCAGCTTTATCCCACCCTGACCTTTCAAGCTAGCATTGGCCAAAATACTACCCCCGGCGGCCAGCCCGCCTACCTCCCCCTCAACTTTCAGCAGCAGCTCTCTTTACAACAGCAGCAACAGCAACAAACTCAGCAACAGCTTCTGGCTCAGCAACTGGCTGCCAGCAGTCTTTTGAATACTCAGGTGCAACGGCTCCAACAGCGATTTCAAGGCCCCCAACTAACGGCATTTTCAGATCAGCAAAACCTTGAGCTGCAACAGCAACTCCAGCAACTGCAAAACAGTGCCAGCCAAGCTGCAACCCCCCCAACGTTACCCGAATTACCTTGGCACCTGTGAATCAACTGAATTACAGAAATTTTTTCACTAACCTTTTTGGTGCCACCGCTGGCGCCACTGCCAACGCAGCACTCGTGATGAACTATACCCTGTTTGCTGGGGGAGGGCGATCGGCGGCCATTCAAGCGGCTCGCGACCAAGTGCGCCTCAGTGAACTGGAGGTACAACGCCAACTCCAACAACTCATCCTGGATGTTACAAACGATTACTATTTGGCGCAACAGGCCAAGGTGCAGGTACAAATCGCTGAAGCAGCAGTAGCCAATGCCCAGGTGACCCTGCGGGATGCCACCGCCTTTGAGCAAGCAGGGATTGGGACGCTATTGGATGTCCTCACGGCCGAGGTGAACCTTGCCAATGCGCAGCAAAACTTGAATCAAGCGCGCAATTTGGAAATCACGACCCGCCGACAGTTGGCACAGCGATTGAATGTGAATCAGATGGTGGACGTGGCGATCGCTGAGCGCGTTGAACCCGCTGAGAAATGGTCACTTTCCCTTGAGGACAGTATTCTCCTTGCCTATCAGAACCGTGTGGAGTTAGAGCAGCAACTGCTGCGGCGTCGCATTGCCCTAAGCAATCGTCAACTGGCCTTAGCTACTACCCGCCCTCAACTCAGTCTCTTTGCCAGTGGCAATATGCTGGACAAAGTCACAGATGATCTAGGCCCTCGCTTTGGCTATGGGGTAGGGCTGCAAATGCAACTAGCCCTCTTTGATGGTGGCAATGCCCGGGCAAGTGCCGCTCGTCAAGAAGCCCTTGCAGCCAGTGCCGAGGAACAGTATGCCAACCAAAAGGACAGCATTCGCCTTGAGGTGGAAACAGCCTACATCAATCTCAAGGCCAACGAGAAAAACATTGCCACTGCCCAAACTGCTGCTACCCAAGCCACTGAAGGACTGCGCCTAGCGCGGTTGCGCTTCCAAGCGGGAGTGGGGACTCAACAGGAAGTGACTAACGCCGAAGCTAATTTGACCCAAGCCCAAGGCAATCTGCTTGCAGCTATTTTGGACTACAATCGCTCTTTAGCAGCGTTAAAGCGGGCCGTGGGTTATCCAGAACGCACAGGTTTAGGAGGAAGGCAATAACGGATGGGCGATCGCAAGCGGGCATTGATCACCGGTATCACTGGCCAAGATGGCTCCTACCTCAGTGAGCTGCTCCTAGAGAAAGGCTATGAAGTGCATGGCATTATTCGCCGCACCTCCACATTTAATACTGATCGCATTGACCACATTTACGTTGACCCCCACCAAGAGGGGGCTACTCTGCGCCTACACTATGGCGATCTCACCGATGGCGGCACCCTGCGGCGCATTATCGAACTTAGCCAACCTGATGAAATTTATAATCTGGGGGCACAATCCCACGTGCGGGTAAGCTTTGATGCCCCCCAATATACCGTTGAAACTGTTGCCATGGGAACCCTGCGGCTCCTAGAGGCCATTCGCGAATACCAAGAGCGCACCAGCAAACAGGTGAAGTTTTACCAGGCGGGTTCTTCGGAGATGTTTGGTCTGGTGCAGGAGGTACCGCAGCGGGAAACGACGCCCTTTTATCCCCGCAGTCCCTATGCCTGTGCCAAGGTCTATGCCCATTGGCAAACGGTCAATTATCGCGAGGCCTATCACCTTTTTGCCTGTAATGGCATTCTCTTTAACCACGAAAGCCCGCGGCGGGGTGAAACATTCGTGACCCGCAAAATTACCCGTGCCGTTGCCCGCATTGTGGCTGGCCAGCAAAACAAGCTCTATTTGGGCAACTTAGACGCCAAACGGGACTGGGGCTACGCCAAAGACTATGTGCGTGCCATGTGGCTGATGCTGCAACAGGAGCAACCCGATGACTATGTGGTGGCCACGGGGGAAACCCACTCTGTGCGGGAATTTCTCGAGCTGGCCTTTGGGTATGTGGGTCTGAACTGGGAGGATTACGTGGAATTTGACCCCCGCTATCTGCGTCCCACGGAGGTGGATCTACTCTTGGGAGATCCCACTAAGGCAAAAACAGTATTGGGTTGGCAGCCCTCGGTTACATTTCCTGAGCTGGTGGCCCTGATGGTGGAAGCGGATCTCCATGCCGTGGGGATTCAAGGAACCACTCCCAAAACCAGCTCCGACACCGTGCTGGACCTCATTGCGCAGCGACAGTTTATCAGTAAGGCAGACTAGCCATGGATTTGAGTCAAAAAAGAATTCTCGTTACAGGAGGGGCAGGATTTTTGGGATGCCATGTGGTGGCACAGTTGCAGGTAGCTGGCGCCGTCCCTGAGCAAATTACGGTGGTGCGATCGCGCGACTACGATCTACGGCAACTGTCCGCTTGTCAAGCTGTGGTTCAAGGCCAAGATATTGTCATTCACCTTGCTGCCCATGTGGGAGGGATTGGTCTCAATCAAGCCAAGCCCGCCGAGCTGTTTTATGACAATTTGATCATGGGGGCCCAACTCATTGACTGTGCCCATCGCGCTGGCGTGGAAAAATTCGTCTGTGTGGGGACGATTTGCGCCTATCCTAAATTTACCCCCGTTCCCTTCAAAGAAAGTGATCTCTGGAACGGTTATCCCGAAGAAACAAACGCTCCCTACGGCATTGCTAAGAAAGCCCTTCTCGTGCAACTGCAAGCCTATCGGCAGCAGTATGGCTTTAATGGTATTTATCTTCTGCCGGTAAACCTCTATGGCCCCGGAGATAACTTTGATCCTGAGAGTTCCCATGTGATTCCTGCCTTGATTCGCAAAGTGCATACTGCCCAGCAACAGGGGGATTCTCGGATTGCCGTATGGGGCGATGGCACTCCTAGCCGTGAATTCCTTTATGTGGAGGATGCTGCCCGCGGCATTGTCATGGCTACCCAAGCCTACAATGATCCCGATCCTGTTAACCTTGGCACCGGTGAGGAGATCACCATTCAAAATCTGGTGGCTCTAATCTGTGAACTGATGGGGTTTCAAGGTCAAATTCAGTGGCAAACCGATAAGCCCAATGGTCAACCCCGGCGCTGTCTCGATACCACTAGGGCAAAGGAGGCCTTTGGTTTTCGTGCCCAGGTTTCCCTTAAAGAAGGCTTAGAACGTACAATTTCTTGGTACCGTCAGCACGCTACATCCCTATGAAGGACTGGCTCCAGATAATTCAGGAGATTGCCCAAGACATCTTTTGAGAATTAGGAAGTGGTTTTAGCGAGGCGATCTACCAAAAAGCTTTTGAGGTTGCCCTGCGGGAACGGCAAATTGAGTACGAAGAACAACGCAAGGTACCGATTTTCTTTCACGGTTATTTTGTAGGGGAAGCTATTCCCGATCTCATTGTCCGTGACAATGGCCAAGGGGTTGTTGTGGTTGAACTCAAAGCTGTTCAGAATATTGGCGATAAGGAAGTCAAGCAAGTCAGGAAGTACATGGCGACCCTGAAGATTCCTGTGGGGGTTGTCATCAATTTTCCTGCTTCCACAGCAGCAGATCGGCCACCAATCATTGAGGTAAACCTAAGTTCTTAATCCTTCAGAATTCCCCTCTCCTAAAGGCTTGCCCGCTACTGAGCCAGTAGGGCAATCACCGGCATCAGCACCTCTTGATTGGGGGGCGAGGCGTCAACCAAAAAGTTTAGGAGGGCAAGATGGCGTTTAGCTTCGATTCTAGCTCGGCAAGCTGCTCGTTCTGCCTCTGCCATGTTCTTCAATCATTCTTCGTTGCTCTTCTGTAATTCTTTTCTTTAAGGCTCTGCTTGTGCCAAGCGATCTGTTTCTCGATTTCGACGGTTCCACTCAAGGCCGCGATTAACCACTGCCACCAGGAGGGCTGCCACGGTGAGTCGGTTGCTCCAGATGCGGGGGGGCAAGGTATCCGAGGAGGGTGCAGTCGGTCTGGTCATAAAATTTCAGAAAGGTCTGTATCGATAGTCTAGTGATGATTGCTTCACTTGACGCACCTGCACCATATGCTGAATGTCAAAGTTGGTTGCGCCCTTAGGCTGGGTGTTGTCGTTGTTGGCAATTGGTTGTGGGACAGGGGACGCGATCGCCCACAATTAGGGTACGCCATTGGTCTGGCTTTAAGCGGGTTTGTGCCACCCGTTGCAGATCCGCCGCGGTTGCTGCTTTGACAGCTTGCTGATAGCGGAAGATAAAATCCTTCGGCAAATCATAGTATTCGTAGCGCAAGAGGCGATTTAGAATTTGCAGGCGATCGCGAAAATTAAAACAAATGAGTTGAGAATGCTGTCCTTGGCATAATTTAGTTCTGCTGAGCCAACCGGTTCCTGTTGCAATCGCTCAATTTCCTGGCGGAGGGCGCTGAGAAACTTGGCTGTGGTCTCTGTTTGGGTTTGGCCGACACCATAAAACACCCCCGGATAGTCAAACTCCGGACTCCAAGCGGCATAGACACTATAGGCCAACCCTTGGCGCGATCGCACTTCATTGAAAAGACGCCCGCCAAAGCCATTGAGAACTCCATTGAGGACATAAAGGGTAAACACATCTGGATCCTTGAGGGTTCCCCCCAATTGGCCGGTATAGATGTAGCTTTGGGAGAGATGGGGCCGATGAATTACCACTGTTGCTGGGGAGGTATCAGCCGTCACTGGCGGCAAGGGAGGCAGGGGCGGTAAGTTCGGCGGATCCTGCCATGGGCCAAAAATTGCCGCCAGGCGATCGCCCATTTCCGAGGCATCAAAATCGCCCACCAACCCCAAAATGCAGCGGGAGGGAGCCAGATAGGTCCGGTAAAATTGCTGCACATCGGCAGGGGTAATGTTGGCAAGTGTTTCTAGCTCTTGAGTGCGGGCGTAGGGACTCTTAGGGCCATAAATCAGCTTGTAAAATTCCCGTTCTGCTTGGGCATTGGGTTGATCATCACGGCGTTGAATAATTCCCTGGCGGCGCCGAATCGCCAATTCAAAGCGCTCTGGTTCTACTGCTGGGGCTTGGAGCATTTCCGCCAGTAGGTTCAGTACTGCCTCGCTGTGTTCCTTAAGACTGTTGAAATTAATCCGTCCTAAAGTTTTGCCGACGCCGGATTCAATAGATGCCGCCCGATCCTCCAACCATTCGTCAATTGCAGCAGCCCGGTGGGCTTGGGTGCCCCCTGTGCGAATTAGATCGCCGCTGATTTCTGCCAAACCCACCTGCGCCGGTGGATCCCAGCGACTACCTGCCCGAAAGATCACAGTTCCCCGCACTAGAGGCCACTCGTGATCCTCAAGGAGATAGACCACCATGCCATTGCTCAACTGACGGCGCTCATAGGCCGGTACTTGCAGTTCTGGTAATGGGGGAAAGGTCAATTCGGTGTAGTGCTTGGGGGTCATGGCCATTGCCGGGGAGGGTGGGATCAACCATAGCAGCAGCGCAGATAAAACACCAAGACAGAGCGATCGCCCAAATGAGCGGCACAGTTGTAGACAGACAGCCATCATGGGAATCAGCAGCGGCTAAGAACAAGATAATTGAGTGAAGCTCACTCAGTATCAATAACAGTCAGCAAAAATGACTCTAAGAATTTAAAGAATGGTTAACTCATTCTAGGCAGTGTCAAGAAAAGATTGCATCAGAGTCAGGGAAATTTTCTGGAAACAGGATCAAACTTCAACCCCTAGAATAGGAATCGCAGTATTCTGTCTGCTACCAAAACGGGTGGGATTTGGTAAGCTTTAAGCAAAAACGATTCCCTCAAGTACTCCTTGCCGAGGCCATTGATGTGAAGTCTGATCTGCCGCAGAGATGGCGCCATCTCCTTGTCATTCAGGATCGCGAAGGCCGGCGTACCATTCACTTGGAAGCTGGCACCTATACCATTGGGCGGCACCCCAGCAATAGGATTGTGCTTAAGTCGCCAATGATTTCCCGTCAGCACGCGGTTTTGCTACGGATGTTGGATTCTAGCAGCGGTAACTTTTTCTTTCGCCTCATTGATGGTGACCTCCAAGGAAGGCGCAGTGTCAATGGTCTGACTGTCAATGGCAAGCCCTGCCAGTCCCACATTCTTCAGCATGGAGATGTAATTGTCTTTGGGGGTGATGTGCGCGCCCGCTACCACGTGATCGCTGACATTTCTGACTCAGGGCTCGATCGCTACACGCGCGCCCTCGAAAGATGTAGCCTTCCAGATCAAGCGGTGGCCTCCTGGGGAACTGCCTTCAGCAGCAGTGAAATGTCAGAGGTGACGGAAATTCAACTGCTGCGGTTATCCTCGTTTCCAGAGTTAAGTCCCTATCCCATTATTGAACTGGCTGCCAATGGTCAACTCACCTACCTCAATCCAGCGGCGATTCAGGAATTTCCCGATCTAGGAGAACTGGATGGGCAACATCCGCTGCTATCGCGCCTCAAAAGCTGGTCGTTGCAGGAAAAGCGATTTGCCGTCGAGGAAATCAATGTTGGCGATCGCACCTACGAAGTGACGATCCATATGCTGCGGGAGAGCCAATTAATTCGCTGCTACCTCACTGACATTACGGAGCGCAAACGTTCAGAACTGGCCCTGCGAATTAGTGAGGAACGCTATGCTCTGGCGGCTGAAGCGGCCAATGATGGCCTCTGGGATTGGCACATTAGCAATCGCTCCGTGTACTATTCTCCCCGCTGGGAGCTGCTGATTGGGGAGCCTGCCGGTACCCTCCAACCCACCATCGAGGAATGGTGGCGGCGAGTCCACCCCGATGACCTAGAGCAGTTGCGCCTGAACATAAAGGAGCACCTCTTCGGCACCCGTCCTTACTTTGATTGTGAATTTCGGATAAGGCATCGCGACGGCAGTTACCGCTGGATGCGATCGCGGGGAAAAGCCCTGCGCAACGAGAAGGGTCAGCCCTACCGCATGGGAGGTTCCATGACCGATGTCACGGAGTACCACCTAATTCAGGAGCAAATTCTTCACGATGCCCTCCACGATGCCATGACGGGTCTGGCCAACCGCGTTCTCTTTGTAGACCATCTGAGCCAAGCCATTGCTCGCCGCCAGCGGCGTCCTAACTCCCTCTTTGCGGTGCTGTTTTTAGATGTGGATCGCTTTAAGGTGATCAACGATAGCCTAGGGCACTTAGCTGGGGATCAACTCCTGATTGGCATTGGCCAGCGACTGAGGGCTTGTACTCGCCCTGAGGATACGGTCGCCCGCCTTAGTGGCGACGAATTTGCGATTCTGCTAGAAGACCTCACTGATCCAGCCCAGGCGATGAAAGTAGCAGAACGAATTTTGAACACCCTGGGCCGTCCCTTTCTGCTGGAAGGCCGTGAAATCTTTACCAGTGGCAGTATTGGCATTGCCTTTCCGAGCGAGGACAGTCAGACCCCTGAGGACCTACTGCGGGATGCCGATACTGCTATGTACCGCGCCAAATCCCTTGGCAAGGCTCGCTACGAGGTCTTTAGTATGACGATGCGTGCCCAGACGATAGCCCTCATGAAAATGGAAACGGAGCTGCGACAGGCGGCAGAGCGTGAGGAATTTTTGGTGTACTATCAGCCGATTGTTGATCTATCAACGCTCAAGATTGTGGGTTTTGAAGCGCTGCTGCGTTGGCAACATCCCGAACGGGGCATCATTTCCCCTGGCGAATTCATGGCGGTGGCCGAAGAGATGGGGTTGATCCTACCCATCAGTTGGTGGGTCATGGCAGAGGCTTGCCGCCAAATGCAGCGCTGGGCAGTGGTCTTTCCCCGCAGTCGTGGACTCAGGATTAGTGTCAACCTCAGTGGACGTCATTTTCAACAGGCGGATCTGCTGCCCAAGTTAAGGTCTATTTTGGCGGAAACGGGATTTCCAGCACAGCGACTCTGCCTTGAGGTCACTGAAGGGATTCTCATTGATAACAAGGAGGTGGCGATCGCCACCCTTGAGGAAATTCGGGCCATGGGCATCCCCGTGTACATGGATGATTTTGGCACAGGCTATTCTTCCATGAGCTATTTGCACCGCTTTCCCATTGACACCCTTAAAATTGATCGCACGTTCATTTCTGGCCTCAATTGTGAGGAATCTTCGGCAACAATTGTGCATACCATTCTTATGCTGGCACATTCTTTGCGGCTAAAGGTGGTGGCGGAGGGCATCGAAACCCGCGAACAGTGTCGTGTCCTGCAAGCCCTAGGGTGCAACTATGGCCAAGGTTATTTCTTTGCCCGCCCCCTCTCGGCGCTGCAGGTGGAAAAATTATTAGCGAGACAATCTTTACCGCCTCTAGTACGCCCCAGTACCGAAGAGCACAATACGCAGAGTCTCCACAAGAATTTCTAAATCCAGATTCAGGGACCAGTTGTCAATGTAGTAAAGGTCAAGGCGTGCCGCTTCATCAAAATTGCTAATCCGAGAGCGGCCAGAAATTTGCCACAGCCCTGTAATGCCGGGCATCACCTGATGGCGAATATGATGCCAGGAATGGAAACGGGCAACATCCCGCAGGGGTAGGGGACGGGGTCCCACTAAGCTCATATCTCCCCAGAGGACGTTCAACAGTTGGGGCAGCTCATCAATGCTGGTTTTGCGCAGAAAACTGCCGAGGCGGGTGCGGCGGGGGTCGTTTTTTACCTTGAAGAGAATGCCATCGGCGGATTCGTTTTGTGCCTCCAAATAGGCTTGGAGTTGCGGTGCATCGGCACGCATGGTGCGAAATTTCCACATCTGAAAGACTTGTCCATGGAGTCCCACTCGCTCTTGGCGAAAAAAGATAGGACCTGGGGAGGTGAGTTTGATGGCGATCGCCACCACGACAAATAGGGGCGCCAGGACCACAAGGCCAATGAGGGCCAAAATCACGTCCAAATAGCGTTTCAGCCGATACTCCCAGCCATTGAGATAGGTCATATCTACCCGCAGGGTGGGCAAAGCCGCCACAATTTCCGGGGCGCCCCGTCGGTAAAGCATTTCCAAGCTGGAGGGGATCAACCGTAGGGAAATGCCCTCTTGGCGCAGTTGCCAATAGAGTGCTGAGGCGAGGTGGGCGGGGGGAGGCCTTCTACGATCACCTCTTGGGCTTGGCAGTTGAGAATCTCCGTCAAGGTTTGCGGTTCGTTGGCCATAGCAGCGATCGCACTGCCGACAATTTTGTAGTTGGCGCGTTGTTCCAGCAGGGCGCTCAGATACTCCTGCCGCTCTGGGGGGGCCACCAGAAACGCCCGTATGGGGCGCCGCAGGGTGAACATTTTGAAGCCCAAACTTACCCCTAGGCGCAAGATCACGGCCAACACGACACTTAGGCCCCAAGCACTAAAAAACAGTGAGCGCGGCAAATCCACTTTGGGGTCATAGAAGTAGGCGATCGCCAGCGCCAACAGGTAGCCCAAGCTCAATACCTTGGCGAGGCGCAAATAATTTTTCCAATGGCCGCGCGGATGATACAGCCCACTCACAGCAATCAAAAACAACAGACCCGCTGCAAACAGCCAAAAGACACTGGGCAATCCCCACCAATACCACCCTGCCAAATCAGGGGGCAAGGGCGCATAGAAGCGATTGAGTTGTAAGCCCAATTTCCAAGCCAACACCAGCCCCCCGAGGTCACTGGTCAGTAGCAGCAGGGCAAAAGCCGTTTCTGAGCGCAGCCCCCTCCAACGGCAGCGGGGTGCCCGAAGATCACGGAGAAAAGCTTGCGAACGCATTATCGAAGCAAGACAACAACAATGGCTAGGGTTTAGTATTCCGCAGAACTGAGGGTGGCGATCGCAGTGCAAGATCTCTTTGCAGACCCCAATAGATGCTTGAGAATGGGGATAGATAGCCCATCAAGCCCCCTGAAAAACGCCATGTCCAGCGACTTAATTTACCCTTCCACCCTCCTGCTCACGAGCCTCTTGGCCATTGGGTTTGTATTTTTATTCGTGCCTCCACCAAAGAACGCATTGAAACCAAAGAATGGTTCATTGCCCAACCCCTTGCTAAACTTGCTCCCCAGCTCAAGCACTATTTCCAGCAGCGGGGCTACCGGCTCCACGCCGTCAGTGCCGATGGCGCTGAAGTGACCTTTCAGGGACAGGTTGCCGCCAGTCCCTGGATGGCTGCATTCCTCTTTGCCCTAGCTGTTGCCACTACCACAGCCATTGCCTTAGTGTTGATGGTGCTCTTTCCCAACGGCGGTATTTTGGCCTTTGGTCTCGTTGGCCTCACCCCCATTGCCCCCTGGTTCTACTGGCGCGGTGCCCAGCGGCTCGAAACTGTCAAACTCTCGTTGCAACCCCATGGGATCGGAACCCAAGTCACCCTAGAGGGACATCGCGATGAGCTAATCACCTTTGAGGATACTGTGCTGAGGGCATAGGAGAAAGTCGGGGGCATGCTTTAGATCAGGCGCATAACCCAAAAGACAGCACAGGATAATTTTTTGACCACCTGTAATAGAACGGGCAATGACCGACTCCCCGACTACCAGTGCCACCGACCAACGCACGTTTGGCCAACTCCTCCTTGACCTTGATATTCACCTCAGTCCCGAAGAGGTGGATTTTTAGGGGGTAAATTTCGGGTGTATTTGGCCTGTAAGAGCTATCCCTTGACGACAGTGCTCTACGGTGGTGTGAGCGTCACACCGACAGCGAGGGTCGCTTGATTGCTGAAACGGTCAAGCCCGGTTCCTTTGAAATAAATGCCTCCTTCGAGGGAGCCGCCCAATGCAGATGTCCCTGAGTCACCTCAGTACGATGAGCCAACGCTTGCTGGGAGGTCTCCAAGACTTGGCCACAAGCTACGGTTACCCCAAGCGGTTGGAAACGGATCTCGCGCGGGGAATTCTCGCCAACTATTGGCAACAGTGGCGGCGGGAACGGTTTTACCAATGGGTGATTTGGTTGGTGGAAAATTACACCAATGAATCGACGGCAGAAATTCGTAAATTGAGCACAATAATTGAGCACAATCTATGAAACAGCGTTAGAAATTTATGATTAACTGTTTCGTGATTATTGCGGCTTTTCACCGCGTCTAGGGGCGAAATAATCCCCAACTTCAGCGGGGGACTTTGCTAGAATCAGTCAACAGATAGTTTTTCTGTGGTCAGCGGTAGGCTATCGCTCCTAGGTATCTTGCGAGGTCGGGTTTTTATGCACCTAAGTGAACTTACCCATCCCAACCAGTTGCATGGGTTGTCCATTGCCCAATTGACTCAAATTGCCGCCCAAATTCGCGACAAGCATCTGGAAACTGTGGCGGCGACCGGCGGCCACCTTGGTCCTGGCTTGGGCGTTGTTGAACTCACCCTCGCACTCTACCAAACCCTTGATTTAAATAAGGATCGCGTGGTCTGGGATGTGGGGCACCAAGCCTATCCCCACAAAATGTTGACCGGTCGCTACAACAACTTCCACACCCTGCGCCAAAAAGGGGGGATTGCTGGTTACTTAAACCGGCGGGAAAGTCCCTTTGATCACTTTGGGGCTGGGCATGCCTCCACGAGTATTTCGGCAGCTTTGGGGATGGCGATCGCCCGCGATCTCAAGGGGGAAAACTTCAAGGTAGTGGCCATTATTGGCGATGGCGCCCTGACGGGGGGCATGGCCCTAGAGGCCATTAATCATGCCGGCCACCTGCCCCACACCAACCTGATGGTGGTGCTCAACGACAATGAAATGTCTATTTCCCCCAATGTGGGGGCGATTCCCCGCTATCTGAATAAAATCCGCCTCTCACCGCAGGTGCAATTTATTACCGATAATCTCGAAGAGCAGTTCAAGCATATCCCCTTCTTTGGTGAAAACCTGACCCCGGAGATGCAGCGCATCAAGGAGGGGATGAAGCGCCTTGCGGTTCCTAAGGTGGGCGCTGTCTTTGAGGAATTAGGCTTTACCTATGTAGGCCCTGTGGATGGCCATAATTTAGAGGAGCTGATTGCCACATTCCAGCATGCCCACACCATTCCTGGCCCGGTACTCGTCCATGTTGCAACCGTGAAGGGCAAAGGCTATGCAATCGCCGAGAAAGACCAAGTGGGCTACCATGCCCAAAATCCCTTTGATCTGGTCACTGGCAAGGCCAAACCCTCTAGTAAACCCAAGCCCCCCAGCTACTCCAAGGTCTTTGGCGAAACCCTGACGAAGCTGGCAGAAAATGATCCGCGCATTGTGGGCATTACAGCGGCGATGGCCACGGGCACAGGCCTAGATATTCTCCAAAAACGGGTGCCAAAACAGTACATTGATGTCGGGATTGCCGAGCAGCATGCGGTAACAATGGCGGCGGGGATGGCCACCCAGGGAATGCGCCCCGTAGCGGCAATTTACTCCACATTCCTCCAGCGCGCCTATGACCAAATTGTCCATGATGTCTGCATCCAAAAGCTACCGGTTTTCTTCTGTATGGATCGGGCGGGGATTGTCGGTGCCGATGGCCCTACCCACCAAGGGATGTATGACATTGCCTATTTGCGCTGCCTACCCAATATGGTGCTGATGGCACCCAAGGATGAGGCGGAACTGCAACGGATGATTGTAACAGGCATTAACTACACCGATGGACCGATCGCCCTGCGCTATCCCCGCGGCAATGGCTATGGTGTCGCCCTCATGGAGGAAGGCTGGGAACCCCTTGAAATTGGCAAAGGAGAGCTTTTGCGCTCTGGTGAAGATCTTCTCCTAGTGGCCTACGGCTCAATGGTCTATCCGGCGATGCAGGTGGCGGAAATCCTCAAGGAACACGGCCTGGGTGCTGCCGTGATCAATGCTCGCTTTGCCAAGCCCTTGGATACGGCGTTGATTCTGCCCTTGGCAAAACAAATTGGCCGCGTGGTCACACTGGAGGAGGGCTGCCTGATGGGGGGCTTTGGCTCGGCGGTACTTGAGGCACTGCAGGAGGCGGATATTCTGGTGCCGGTACTGCGTTTGGGGGTACCGGATATCTTGGTGGAGCACGCCAGCCCCGATGAATCAAAGGCCGACTTGGGACTGACGCCCGCCCAAATGGCGGAAACCATTATGCAAAAGTTTGGGGTTCCTCAACGGACAACCGTTGTCGCAGCCTCCTAGGCGCGGGCGAGGACAACAACTGCATTTTGCCCCCCAAAGCCATAACTACAGCAGAGAATGTGCTCTAGGTGAGCAGAACGTGTCTGTTGGACAATATCCAACTCAAAGTTGGGGGTTTGACAGCCAACACAGGGGGGAATCTGTTGTTCCCGCAACGCTAGGCAGGAGAGGGCGATCGCGATCGCCCCAGCAGCCCCTAAGGTATGTCCAAGGGCCCCTTTGTGACTGGTGACTGCAACCCCTTGACCAAAAAGGGTTTGAATCCAAGCGGCTTCGGCGGCATCGTTACGCCGCGTGCCCGTACCGTGGCTATGGATACAGTCAATCTGGCGCGGTGTTAGCTCTGCCTGAGCCAAGGCCTTTTGAATCGCTAGGAGAGCACCGGTTTGGTTGACACTGGGCGCAGCCATATTCTCAGCATCGGCACTGAGACCCACCCCAGCAATTCGGGCATAGGGTTCAATACCTCGCGATCGCGCCCGTTCTGGAGATTCCAAGACAAGAAGGGCGCCGCCGGCCGCTAAGCCAAATCCCTGCCGCTGGCGATCGAAGGGAGCTGCCCGCTCCTGAGCCAAGACCCCTAACTGGCGAAAGCCGGCCAAGGTTAAGGGGGAGATGGCGGATTCAACGCCTCCAGCCAACACCAAATCGCAATCCCCCTGGGCAATCAACAGTGCCCCTTGGGCAATTGCCCAGATTCCCGTGGCACAGGCGGCTGTGGGATTGAGCACTATCCCCTGAATGCCTGCAATTTGTGCTACCTGCTGCGAAACAGTTGCTGGCAAGGTTTGTAACCATGTTTCTCGCGAAAGAGCAGGCTGTCGTAACCATCTTTCCCACTGGGCTTGAAAGCCGCGACTGGAGCCGACCACTGCCCCGGCACTGCCCAGGGGAGCCGTTAATTTTGCATCCTTGAGCGCTTGAGTCGTAGTCGTTTCAATAATTTTCTCGACAGGCAAGCTCGTTGCACCCACCAGTCCTTCAGGGGTGGCTATGAGTGCTGTCTTGCCCTGACAGTACCGCTGCCATGTGGCGATCGCGGTGTCCCCAAGCGCTGTCCATAGACCAATGCCAGTAATAACAACATTCACTGCACAATTAATTCAAGATATGATCAACCTAATCAACATCGTGACGCAACATCCTGACGTGAGGACAGCAGGTTTGGAAACGGCGGCAGAGTACTGTGTAGTGATTGTTACTACAGCTACGGAAGCTGAGGCACTCTCCTTGGCCGATCAACTGGTGGCGGAGCACCTGGCTGCCTGTGTGCAGGTTCTACCTGTTCAATCAATATACCGTTGGCAAGGAGCGGTGCATCGCGCTCCAGAATGGCAATTGCTGATTAAAACCCGCATCGCTTTATTTGAGCAGGTGCGCGATCGCCTGCTGGCATTACACAGTTATGAAGTCCCAGAGATCATTGCCATGCCAATCATTGCTGGTTCTTCTGCCTATTTGAACTGGATCAAAGAGCAAACTCAAAAGCCACCTGGAGGTTAAGAAGATCTGAATCCAAGATCATCAAGATCATAAAGTTTCTATTACATTACCCATGTCAATAACCTACCCTCTATCTTTCAGTATGGTATTCTTTCCCACTCACAAGTTATCGAGCGTCGTCTTTTTCCCCCCTACCGAGTGAATTTTGAGCCAAGGATTTCCTATGGGCTTGTTAGGGCGATCGCGAATCTCTGTGCGCCAACTGGCTGAAACACCTAGACACCGCTTCAGCTAAAACTTAAGATGGAAAAATGGTCTCCCTTGCTCGAAAAAATCTTTTAGAAGACTTTAGTCGCTTTCTCGTTGCTCAACTGGGCATCACGTTTGCTGTCAGTCTCGTCACTATTCAAACGGGACTCCTTGAGGGATTTAGTCGCTCCGCCACTCTCTTGGTGAGCAAAAGCCAAGCGGATTTCTGGATTGCCTCGAATGAGCTGCGTTATTTTGGCCTGACATTGCCCATTGAGTATCAAGTTGTCCTTGATGCCCAAGCAGTTGAAGGGGTTGCGGCTGCAGAACCACTCCTGATGCAGTCGGCCATGTGGCGCCGTTCAGAGACAGAGGCGATCGATCCAGTGCAAGTGGTGGGTGTTGAACCGACAGGAACCTTGCTGCCTTTGACGACAGTTGCTGGTGCAGCCCTGAGGAAGCTAGAGGAACCCTACAGTGTCATCGTGGATCGCATTGACCTCAATGCCCTTTCCCTCACGGCTTTGGGGGAGAAAGGTCGTGTGAATAACTACCCAGCGACGGTCATTGGCTGGACGCGCGGTGTTAAATCAATTGTCTCTAGTCCCTATGTCTTTACCTCGCTGGAAACTGCGAACCTTTACTTGAACTTCCCGCGGTTTGATCCCAGTGAACCGGTACCCGAATTTTTGCCGTTGGTCTCCCCGAGTACCCGCATCACTTATGTCATGGTCAAAGCAAAGCCGGGAGAGGATTTAGCAAAGGTGCAGGAGCGATTGCGGGCAGCGTTTCCCAACTATCAAGTGCTCAGTCGTGCTGCCCTGACTGAAATGACCCGGCGCTATTGGTTGGCCAGCACCAGTGTGGGGTTCATTTTGGGTCTAGGGGCAGGGGTGGGCATGGTTGTAGGGATAGTGATTGTGAGTCAGATTCTCTATTCCTCCGTGAGCGATCGCCTACAGGAGTATGGCACCCTGAAGGCAATGGGGGCTTCTGACGGGTACTTGTATCGAATTATTATTGAGCAAGCCCTGTGGATGGCTGTACTGGGTTATCTGCCCGGTTTAGGCCTGTCCTGGGGGTTGGGGATGTGGACCATGCAAGCTCGTGCCATCCAAATCATCATTACCCCTCAACTTGCCTTAGCCGTTTTTAGTGCCACCGTGGCCATGTGTGTCAGCGCTTCCCTATTGGCAGTGCAAAAAGTGATGCGCCTTGATCCTGCCCAAGTCTTTCGAGCTTGAATCATGCCTCACCCTGTCCTCCCTTGGTCAACCGCTCCGCCGCCAGCGAAACCTGTTCTCAGTGGTTGGGAACAGGCCTGAAGTGCCCCATTGCCCCCCTTATCCCCCAGATGATCCCCTCTCCTCGCGCGGCCTTTGCCTGTGCTCTCCATATGCAGCAGCCGACAATTCCAGTAGGGGAGGACGGCCGCCTAATCAGTCACTTGCAGTATATGCTGATGCATCCCCATAAGGAGGACAATTACAACGCAAGTCAATTTCTTTGGTGTTATTGGCGCATGGGGGATTGGATGCCCCAGTTGGTGACTGAGGGCTGTCAACTTCGGATAATGCTCGATGACTCCGGCAACCTGCTTTGGGGTCTGGAGCAGATGGGGCAAGAGGAAGCACTGGCGGCCCTGCGGCGGATTACCGTGGATACCTATGCCCCCTACCTGGAGTGGCTGGGTACCTGCTGGGGACATGCGGTGATTCCCTCAAGCCCAGTTGCCGACATTGAGTTGGACATTCGCGCTTGGCAGCATCCATAAATCTGTAGAATAAACTATGGCATGGCAGAACTGGTACATACCTCCTTTAGGAGCAATTGTGGCGGGCTCCCTCGCTGTCACCCTTACCCGTGAACCGCTCCCTGTGGTGGCGGTCAGTTCTGTGGGGGCATTGGTGGGCACTTGGGTACAGGAGCGTCAATGTCATTCCCTTACTCCCCACATCGAGGACCTGCTGCAGCGTTTAGAGGAAAGACTGGAGCATCTTGAAACCGGAATGTCTGGGCATCACCAGCGCTGCACTGCTATTTTCTACGATATTGAAAACTTGATTAAAGGCTACAACATCAAAGCTGCAGATGTGGCCAAAATCTCCCTAGGTGCCATCCAAACCCATATTCGCCAAGCCTACCCCATCGACCGAGTGCTACTGCAACGTGCCTATGCCAACTGGAGTGATGCTCGCCTTGGGTCACTGCGCCGTGAAATGCACCAATTGGGCATTGAGCCTGTACAAGTCTTTGGCTTTTCCTACGAAAATCGCAAAAATGCCGCCGATATTCAATTGGCTATTGATGTGGTGGACTTGATTTTTCAGGATGACCGCTTTGATACATTTGTGATCGTCTCCGGGGATGGTGGCTTTGGCTCCCTTGCCAAGAAGTTACGGCAGTACGGCAAAACGGTGATTGGCTGTGCCTACGAAGATGCCGCTGGCAAGAGTTTTCAGGCCATTTGTGATGCCTTTGTGCACATTCCCGATCCAACGGTGAAATCCCGCCCGCCTGTGGTCAGTCCCGCCTGCCCCATGGAAGCTCCGGCATCAACCATCACCCCCGCCACCATTCCCTTAGATGCGGATAATCGTCGTTTGTGTGCCGATTTGAGTGTCAGTTTGGTTCGCCATGCCGAGGGGGCGATCGCTAAAACGCGGCAGATTCTCGATTGGTATCGCCGTGATTTGCTGTGTGGCAAGCTTCTGCGGGAGGAAGGGCTACCTATTAGTAAAGTCCAAGGGGCAGTGCAAGTCCTGCTGCCCAACTTTGACATTTTGCTGTTGGGGATGGTCAAGTTTTCGGAATACTTGCGCTACGTTTGCAAAAACACGATCTTCTGTGTCTTTTATTGCCAAGGCAGTGCCAATCAACTGCGTCTTGGTCTACGGGAGCATCTTCCCGCCGGTGCTGTGGTGATGGCCAATTTTGAAAAGCGTCCCCTCCACAGTCTGGCAACCTATCGGGCCCTGCTTAGTCACGAACGGGTGGCGATCGCCCAACCTACAGCCTTGGCTCATACTCTAGCATGGCTCCTTGACCATTACGAGGGCGTTGCTACCTTAGAGGAACTGGCCACTATGATTGAGAAAACCGCACCAGCAGAGATTAGTTCTAGCCAAATTGCAATTGCTTTGAATAACTGCCAAAGGGCCAATATTCTCGTGCCAGCTCCCCACGGTGGCGATCGCTATTTTGTCGCTGCCAAAATCACAACACTTCGCGAAGGCTATGCAGCACTGGCACAGTGGCTACACCAGATCCTTCAGGGTTTTTTGAACGGGTGGGGACGGAGCCGCAACCAGAACTGTTACAGGCACTCATTGAGCCCTCTGTTTCAGTGCCCAGGTAGATCGCCATGGATTTTCCTTGGTTGGTGTGGCTAGAGACCTGTGGGAGCACGAATACATGGGCGCTGCGCCATGCCGATCAGCTCTACGGCGGCCAAGTCATCTATACTCAGGCCCAAACGCGGGGGCGAGGTCAGTACAACCGCCCTTGGCAATCCCCCCAGGGAGTGTTGACGGCCTCCTTTATTTTGCCCCATTCGCCAGCGATCGTTGCTCCCAGCGTCCAAGCAGGGATAGCGGTGATGCGTGCGTTGAGTGGGCTGCGGCCAGCGCTGGATCGCCATCTGCAATTGAAGTGGCCCAATGATGTTATGGCTCAGGGCAAGAAACTAGCGGGAATTCTCTGTGAAAGCTGTTCCCCTTGGTTGGTGGTGGGGGTGGGGCTGAACCGCTGTGTAGATGTTGAGGCAATGGGCCTTCCCCAAGCTATGAGTCTTCATCAGCTTCTTGATCCTTGGGAAGCAGTACCCACAGATTTGGAACTCTTGGCGACCATTCGTGCTGAACTGCTTTGGTGTTGGCAACGGTCACAGTGGGCGGGGGTGGCTGCGCAGCGCGACTTTCTGCGGGGGCGATCGCTCACTCTTGTCCAAGGAGAACAGAGGTGGCAGGGCATCAGTCTGGGAATTAGCGATCGCGGGACATTGCAGGTGCGCCTAACTAATGGCGAAGTGCGGGAATTTAGCAGTGGCCATGTGATCTACAGCCCCTAGAATTGGTTGCGGAAGTGGGCAGCCCGTCTGCGAAAATTGTCCTTGGTACTACAACCATCTGAGGTGCGCATGAAGGGTTGGCAGGTCTGTTGGCAACGGGCGATCGCTTTGGTTCTCAGCATCGTTCTCCTCTGGTCAATGGGGGACATCGCAGCGGCAAAATCCAGTGGCTCGCTGGCAGAGGTGGCAGCTCCTGTGGCCATTGAGGATATGAAAAATTGGTTCGATCGCTATGAACCCCGGCTGAAAATTCTCACCCCCGAAGTCAACCAAACGCTCCAAAGTCGCAACGTCACTGTCAAGCTCAGTGTCCAAGGGCTACGCCTGTTTCAGGATCAGCCCACAGGCTTGGGCCCCCATGTGGAGGTGGTGCTCGATGATCTGCCCAGCCGCAGTGTCTATGACCTGAGCACCCCCATTGAATTGACTAACCTTGAGCCGGGAACGCACCTTCTCCGTGCTTTTGTCGTCTACCCCTGGGGGGAAAGTCTGAAAAATCCCCTTGCCTATGCTCAAACCGTGTTTCATCTCTACACCGCAGATGAGGACACTCGAGCTGCTAGTCTTCCCCTGCTCACCTACAATCAGCCCAGCGGTACCTATGGCGCTGAACCGGTGCTCCTCGACTTTTATCTCAGCAACCTACCCTTGGATCAGCTACTAAACAACGAGAAGGTGTGGCAGGTGCGCTGCACGATCAATGGTCAATCTTTCACTGTCGATCGCTGGCAGGCCTACTATCTCACTGGACTGCAGCCGGGGGATAACTGGGTGCGGCTTGAACTCCTGGATGGGAATGGTCAGCGGATTCCCTCTCCCTACAATCCCATTACCCGCCTTGTCACCTATCAACCCAATGGCAAGGATGTCCTCTCGCGCCTGCTACGGGGAGAACTGGCGGCGAAAAATCTCCAAAGCAGCCTCAGTCCAGATCTGCCCAGCAACCTCCCCCCTGAACCCACCCCAGAACCAATGCCTGTTGTTGAGGCACCCCCTACTCCCGTTGCTCAGGAATCCCCACCCACACCCCAGCCAGTAGAGGAAGTCCCACCCACCCCTGAACCCCCAGAAGAAACCCCTGTTGCCCCTGAGCTAACCCCAGAACCAACAGTTAGGGTTGAAGCAGAAAAAGAGACACCA
Organism: Thermosynechococcus sp. NK55a; assembly: GCF_000505665.1. Classification (NCBI taxonomy): domain Bacteria; kingdom Bacillati; phylum Cyanobacteriota; class Cyanophyceae; order Acaryochloridales; family Thermosynechococcaceae; genus Thermosynechococcus; species Thermosynechococcus sp. NK55a. The sequence continues at coordinate 339,313 of NC_023033.1, forward strand.
GCACCGCAAAAACCCTTCTGGCAGCGTCTGAATCCCTTCAAAAAAACAGAAACTCCAACTCGTTCTGTTCTCGCTAGCCCGCGCGTCCCTGCTCAACCCGCTCCTTCTGGGGATGAACCCACCCCAGCGGCTCCTGCATCTGAAGTCACTGAAGAGGCGACTGCTCCCACTCCAAAGGATTTGCCACAATTAGAGGAGTCAACCCCCCCTCAGGAGTAAACCCATGCAAGAAACCTCCTTAGCCACTGTTCGCCTTCAACCTTCATTTGCTGTCCCTCTCGGTGTGCTGCTGTTGAGTGTGCCCCTGTGGTGGCTGCGTTGGTGGTTGGGGTTGCCCCTTTCACTCTTTGCCCTATTTTTGGCTGTGCAGGCGGCAACGCTACGCCTGGAGTTTACGTCAACCGCTCTCGATGTCTATCGGGGTAGCCAACAGATTCGGAACTTTCCCTATCAGCAATGGCAGCACTGGGAAGTCTTTTGGCCGACCTTTCCTGTTCTTTTCTATTTTCGGGAGGTCAAGAATATCCACTTTCTGCCGATTCTGTTCGACGCCAAAACTTTAGTACAATGCCTCCAAGAACGCTGCCCACGTACAGCCTTTATTTCCACGGTTCACAATGACGGATGACCCTACAGTGACTGATCCCTCTGAACCCACCTCAGAGGAACTAGCAACTCTCAAAGCCCAGCGCGATGCCCTCAAAGCTGAAATTCAAGCCCTCGATGCTGAGTTTCATCGTTTGGTCCACGATCGCCTCAAGTCCCTTGAAGAGCGGCAGCAAAGTCTGCAACTGACCATTGAACAACTAGAACGGCGCAAGGAACGCATTGAACAGGAGCTACGCCGTAATTTTGTGGGTGCCTCCCAAGAACTTGCGATTCGGGTGCAGGGGTTTAAGGAGTTCCTAGTCAAGAGCATGCAGGAGTTGGCGGCCACCGTTGAGGAAATGGAATTGCTGCCCCCGGCACCCGCTGTAGCGGAAACTGTCCCTGCCCCAGCAGAAACGGCCACAACACCCCCTAAGTTAATTCTGGATGAGGGCTTTCAGGAGGAAGCGGATCGGATTCGCCGTTTGCTAGAGCAATATCGGAGTAGTCCCAACTACTACGGCCCTCCTTGGCAGTTGCGACGCACCTTTGAGCAAGTTCACGCTGAGCGGGTTGAAAGTTGGTTCTTTGATCTGGGGGGACGAGGTGCCCTGCGATCGCTCCCGAGTCGGTTGCAAAATATCCTTGTTGCCTCGGCAGTCATCTCGATCCTACGGGACTTCTATGGGGAGATGTTGCGGGTTTTGGTTTTGGCTGATTCCCCTGAGCGCTTGGGAGACTGGCGACGTGGCCTCCAGGACTGCTTGGGAATCACTCGCCAAGACTTCGGCCCCGACCAAGGGGTCGCCCTATTTGAATCCGCCGATGCCCTCGCCTTTCGTGCGGATCGCCTCGAGCAGGAGGACTACATCCCCCTGATTCTCATTGATGATTCCCAACCCCAAGTCAGCCTTTCGCTGCTGCAATATCCCTTGCTCTTGGGTTTTGCCCCTGAACCCCAGTTGCGTCCTAGCCGTAGTTCTGATTTCTTTGAATAGTTTCAGTCCCCTTTGGAGGCTCCTGTGACCACTGCACTGATCCTTGGACTGCTGGCGCTCATTAGCTATCTGCTTGGCTCGATTCCCACAGGCTACCTCCTGGCAAAAGCGCTGCGGGGTATTGATATTCGTGAGCATGGCTCTGGCTCAACGGGGGCGACCAATGTGCTGCGGGTGGTGGGCAAAGGCCCCGGATTGGTGACGTTTTTAGTCGATGTGGGCAAGGGCCTAGGAGCAATTCTTGTGGCGCGTTGGGTCTTGGGGCAATCTTGGAGTACAGTGCCCGCTGGTTGGTTTGAATTTGTGCTGCTGGCGATCGCCTTCATTGCCGTTCTGGCTCACAGTAAGCCGATTTGGTTAGGCTGGCGGGGCGGCAAATCCGTTGCCACTGGTTTAGGGGTGCTCCTTGCCCTGAATGCCCCCACTGCATTGGCCACCTTTGGGGTGTTTCTGGTGGTCTTGACGGTCAGCCGCATTGTCTCCCTGAGTTCAATTACTGCTGCTATAGCCTTGCCCTTTTGGTTTTGGTTCTTTACGCAGTCGTGGCCGTTTGTGGGCTTTAGCGTGATTGCAGGGGCTTTTGTGATTTGGCGACACCAGAGTAATATCCAACGCCTCCTTGCAGGAACGGAGCCGCGGTTGGGAGCCTCGCAGGGATAGATCTCTTAGAAGGTCACTTTTGAACAGGCCGGGAGTTCCTCAATGCCCCCGTATTTTAGAAAACGGCTGTATTTGTACCATTGCAAGGCCTCTGAGATTGCTACCATGAGTGGATACCAGTTTTGGTGGGGAGATTTGTGATGGAAACACTGCGGGGCCGTGATTTGCTGAGCATCGCCGACCTCTCACGGGCAGAGGTGGAATATCTGCTGGATTTAGCAGCCCAGATGAAAATCGGCAAGGTGGCTCCCCAGTGTCCTAAGGTCTTGGGGCTGCTGTTTCAGAAGGCCTCCACCCGTACCCGTGTCAGCTTTACGGTGGCAATGTACCAACTAGGCGGCCAAGTCATTGACTTGAATCCCCAATCCACACAGGTGGGGCGCGGTGAACCGTTGCCCGATACAGCACGGGTATTGGATCGCTATTTGGATGCGGTGGCGATTCGCACCTATGGTCAGGCAGAACTGCAACTTTTTGCCGATTATGCACGGATACCGGTGATTAATGCCCTCACCGATCGCGAGCACCCCTGTCAGATTTTGGCGGATCTGTTGACGCTGCGGGAATCCTTTGGCACATTGACGGGACTGACCCTCTGCTACATTGGCGATGGCAATAATGTGGCCCATTCACTGCTACTGGGCTGTGCGCTCTTGGGGGTAAATATTCGTGTGGCTTCACCACCACAGTTTGCGCCTTTGCCCGATATTGTGGCGCAAGCCAAGGCACTGAGTGGCGGGAAAAGTGAAGTGACTATTCTCACGGATCCACAGGCAGCGGCTCAGGGTGCCCAGGCCCTTTACACCGATGTTTGGGCCAGTATGGGACAGGAGGCGGAAGCGGGCGATCGCCAACCCATTTTTCAGCCCTACCAAATTAATGATCAACTCCTAGCCCTTGCGGATCCGCGGGCGATCGTTCTCCATTGCCTGCCGGCTCACCGCGATGAGGAAATTACCGCCAGTGTGCTTGAAGGACCGCAGTCGCGGGTTTGGGAGCAGGCAGAAAATCGCCTCCATGCCCAGAAGGCTCTACTTGCCAGTCTCTTGGTATAGGGGAATGATCTACCACCGTTGGCAGAAATTCAGCCTCTCGGATTGGTTATTGCTGGTGGGAGGGGTCATTTGTGGGGCTTTTCTGCTATTGGCGATTCTTGCTCCCCTTGGCCAAGCCCTCGGTTGGATTGCCAACCCCCAAGAATTTCTTGACTTTCCGATTCATGCACCCCCCTCGCCGCAGCACTGGTTCGGCACCAATCGCCTTGGGTATGATGTGTTTGCGCGCACAATCTTTGGTGCCCAAGCGGCTTTGCAGGTGGTCTTTGTGGCAACGGTTTTGAGCTTGCTGGTGGGGGTACCCCTCGGACTGCTCAGTGGTTACCAAGGGGGCTGGCTAGATCGCGGGCTACTCTTTTTTATGGATACGCTCTACACGTTACCGGGGCTATTACTGGCGGTGACGGTGGCCTTTGTGGTTGGCAAGGGGGTGCTCAATGCGGCGATCGCCCTCAGTGTTGCCTACATTCCCCAGTACTATCGGGTAGTGCGCAACCACACGGTGAGCCTAAAAAACGAGGTTTTTATCGAAGCTGCCCGCGCCCTTGGTGCCTCTACTCCCCGAATTCTGCACCGGTATCTTTTGGTGAATGTGCTTCCCAGTATTCCGGTGCTCTTTACGCTCAATGCCGCCGATGCCATCCTCACCTTGGCAGGGCTGGGGTTCTTGGGCTTAGGGTTGCCGCCCCAGGTACCAGAATGGGGGCAAGATCTACGACAGGCCTTGGATGGGTTGTCGGTGGGTGTGTGGTGGACAACCCTCTTTCCGGGGCTGGCCATGACACTGCTGGTAGTGGGTCTCTCGCTCCTTGGAGAGGGGCTAGGGGAGCGTCTTGATCCGCGAAGTTGAGTTAGCCAGCAGGGCCTAATCATGCCTGATCATGTGTTGGTGACCGGTCCGACTCGCAGCGGCAAGAGTGAATGGGCAGAAGCCTTGGCTGCCCAAAGCAAACAACCTGTGATTTATATTGCGACGGCGATCGCCTCCCCAGGGGATAGGGAATGGTTACAGCGGATTGAACAGCACCGTGCCCGCCGCCCCGCTGCGTGGGAATTGCGAGAATGTCCCCTTGAACTGGCTGCCCTAGTGCGTGACCTGCCGCCTGATCATTGCGCTCTTGTGGACTCCTTGGGAACATGGGTGGCCAATTGCCTAGATCAATCCCAAGATCAATGGCAAGCAACCGTTGCCGAATTGCTGGCGAGTGTGCAAGCCTGTGCCGCTCAACTCATTTTGGTTGCTGAAGAGGTGGGTTGGGGAGTCGTTCCTGCCTCCGCCAGTGGTCGCTGTTTTCGAGATCGCCTCGGTGCCCTGTGTCAGCAACTGAGTCCGCTGATGGCGGAAGTGTATCTTGTAACGGCTGGCTTTGCCCTGCCCCTCCACCAATGGGGTATCTGCCTCAAGGGTCTTAGGGATAAATTGGACGCGCAAGGATAAGCCTCATGGGGATTCCCCAGGGGCAAGCGGGGCAAGGGCAGCCACAATAGCATCGCTAACGCGGCGCACCGGATAAATCTCTAGGCCGGCGATGGCACCGGCTTGGCTTTCAGGAATAATGGCACGGCGAAATCCCAACTTCAGCGCCTCCCGCAGGCGTAATTCCAATTGAGAGACAGCTCGCACCTGTCCCCCTAGACCCACTTCGCCAATGATCACCGTTTGGGGTTGCACCCAGCGATCGCGAAAACTGGCCACAACTGCCACTGCTACCCCCAGATCCGCAGCGGGTTCCGCCACATTCAGCCCCCCCGAGGAGGCCACATAGGCGTCTAGCTTTGAGAGGGGCACGCCTAGGCGTTTTTCCACCACTGCTAAAATTTGCAGAAAGCGATTGTACTCAATGCCTGTGGCTGTGCGGCGAGGAGAGGGATAACTGGTGGGGCTAACTAAACTTTGCAACTCAACCACGAGGGGACGGGTCCCTTCACAGGCAACAATGGTGGCACTGCCGGGGGTTGGCTCGCGATCGCCCAAAAACAGAGCGGAGGGATTTGTGACCTCGGCTAAGCCCTGCGCCCCCATTTCAAAAACGCCGATTTCTTGACTGGCCCCAAAGCGATTTTTTACACTGCGCACAAGGCGGTGACTGGCAAAGCGATCGCCCTCAAAGTAGAGCACTGTATCCACGAGATGTTCTAGTACCTTCGGACCGGCGATCGCCCCCTCCTTGGTTACATGACCAACAATAAATAAACTGATCTGCTCCCGCTTGGCTAAGCGCATCAAGGCGGCGGCTCCCTCCCGTACCTGAGACACCGATCCCGGAGCAGCGGTCAGTTGGGGCAAATACACTGCTTGGATGCTATCAATAATCGCCAGATGGGGTTGCAGATGGATGAGTTCCTGTAGGATGACGTCTAAATCTGTTTCTGCTAAAAGATACAGGGAAGGAGGAGCAGCAATACCCAGTCGTTGCGATCGCAACTTTACCTGTTGCGCTGATTCCTCAGCACAGACATAGAGCACCCGCTGCTGTTGCCCTAAGGTGGCTGCCATCTGTAACAAAAGGGTAGACTTGCCAATTCCCGGTTCTCCCGCCACCAACACCAGAGAGCCAGCAACAATCCCTCCTCCCAAAACCCGATCCAACTCAGTAAATCCAGAGGCAGAACGGCTCTGGGCCTGTTCGCTAACCTCTCCTAAGGCTTTGGCACTGAGGGCCTGCAGCGTTTTCGATTTTCGGGGTGCGGTCCAGCGAGCAGCGGTCTCTACCGGCGTAACCACCTGCTCATCAAGGGTATTCCACTGGCCACAACTGGGACAGCAACCAAAGTACTGGAGGTGCTGAGCACCACACTCGCGGCAAATGTACAGTACTTTAGGCTTGGGCATGCCTTGCCCTATTGCACCCCCAAAAGTTCCACATCAAAAATCAGCGTGGCATTGGGGGGAATGACCCCACCCACACCCCGCGCACCATAGCCTAGATTCGGGGGAATAATCAGCCGCCGCTGACCACCCACGTGCATTGAGCCAACCCCTTCATCCCAGCCTTTAATGACTTGACCGACACCAATTTGAAATTGGAAGGGCTGACCGCGATCGCGGGAGCTATCAAAAATACGGCCATCAGTGAGCATTCCTGTGTAGTGCACCGTGACGCGATCGCCCGCTTGAGGCTGTGCCCCTGAGCCGACAACAATATCTTCGTATTGCAAACCTGAAGCGGTAGTCACCACCTTTGAATTCCCCATAAGTCCTGCAGCCTCCGCTGACGCTTCCAGCGGCACACCGGCGATCGCCATTGGAGCGGCCACCAACCATACCACTACTAGGACAATACCACAGAGGAGCCAGCCGCAGACTCGATGTACCCGTTGTTTTACCATGAACGATTTTTTAACTCCCTAAGGTCACGTTCTAGGCGATCAATGCGTCCCCGCAGTTCATCAATTTCTGACTGTTGTGGCACCCCCAAGCCCTCTAAAAACTGGCGCGTTTGTCGTTGCACCGCTGCATCGAGGGAGGCGGCATCTTCTTTGAGGTGGGTCAGGACTTCATCCACCATTGCCTTGGCTTGATCGGCATTGAGGCGTCCCTCTTTCACCCATTGGTTGCTCACTTGACGTAACTTTTCGGCCACAAGGGAGGTGGTGCCGACACCAATTAAAAGCAATTGCTGAAGCAGATTTTGCTGGTTCATGGGGCACGTTCAAAACGCCTATCTTGTATTGTGCCACTGGTTCTTGGGGTTGCGGTAAGATGGAAAAGAGGTCAAATTGGATAGATTTTGTATAGATTCGCATCGCCAGCGAGGTGGAGGATGATTGAAAAAATTGCCATGGGTCTGTGGGCATTTTCAGCCGTCGGCCTGATTGTATTGGTCTTGCTCCACAGTCCGAAGGGGGATGGCCTCGGTGCTATTGGCGGTCAAGCTCAGCTGTTTACCAGCACCAAAAGTGCAGAAACCACATTAAACCGTGCCACGTGGACATTGACAGTGTTGTTTATGGCCCTCACGATTGCCCTCAGTGCCGGTTGGCTGCGCTCGATTTAGTTGAGGCGACGTGTCTTTCTCCTTTGCGATTCGTCCAGCGACGCCGGAGGATGTTCCCATCCTCTTCCAACTGATTCAAGCCCTTGCCGCCTATGAAAAACTCAGTCATGCAGTCAGCGGTACAGAGGAGGCGCTGCGGGAGCATTTATTTGGCGATCGCCCCTATGCCGAGGTACTCCTTGCCCATAGCCCTACAGAAATCATTGGCTACGCTCTCTTTTTTACCACCTATTCCACGTTCCTGACCCGCCCCGGCCTTTGGCTAGAGGATTTGTTTGTCCTCTCTGCCTATCGGCGCCAAGGGGTAGGCACTGCTTTACTGAAGGCATTGGTACGCCTGGCCAGGGATCGCGACTATGGCCGTATCGAGTGGACCGTCTTGGACTGGAATACCCCTGCCATTCAATTCTACGAGCGCCTGGGTGCCACTGTTCTACCTGAGTGGCGTATCTGCCGCCTGAGTGATGATGTCCTCAAGCACTTCGGAAGTCCTAACGAGCCTGGGTGAGCGGTCGCCCCAGATAGCGGCCAAGGGTGTAGGCCAACCATTCCAAATCTCTTGAGGTCACGTTAGGGGCCTTTTCGCTGAGTTCAATGCTTTGGCTGCCGGCACGAATCACCAGTTTGCTCGACAGCTCTTGGCGATTGCCCTCCAGATCGCGGTACGTACGGCAGGGCTGAAATTCAATCTGTTCAATCAATTCAAGGGGGAGAATTTTGGGGTCACGCCAGCGGTAACCAAGGATATATTCGTAGCAACGCAAATCCCTACGGGTAACGATCAGCACCTGCTATCCCAATAGCATGTAAAGAATACCGCCAATGAGGCCTAAACCAACCACAAGGTGACCCGTGGCAAAAACAGCCATCAGCCACATCAGCCAATTGCCAGAAGCAATTGCTATGCTGTACCAGAACACTAAAAAAACATTCCAAACCACTGCAAAGAAGAATAGATTGCCATCGAATCCAGCAGGGGGAATTTGTACCAGCAGTCCTTGGGGGGTTTCCCTCACCCGTAGGCGGGAACCGCAGGGGGGTGTTTTTGTCATGAGCGACGCATCGTTGGGTGACCTGTCCAATTGCTTTAGGGCTTGGCGAGCAGCGGTAGCAGAGCCAAATCACTCCTCAAGGGCGGGGGCGACCATTTTTTCAAGCCAGCGGATAAAAGGGGGACTCAAGGACACCAAAGGTTGAAACTGAACCCGCAGTTCTTTTTGGGGCAGCTGATCGGGGGGAGTGCCGGTTGCTAAATAGATGAGTGTCATTCCCAAGGCGTAGAGGTCGCTAGCGGGTAAGGTTTTACCGCCGAATTGTTCCGGGGGCATATAGCCATAGGTGCCAACCACGGTTTGGGCGCGGCTTGCTGTTGCTGTTTGTACTGCGCCAAAATCCACAAGATAGACCTTGCCCAGATCATGACCAGAGCGATCGCCCAAGAGAACATTTGTCGGCTTAATGTCGCGGTGAATGACGGGTGGTTGACGGCTATGGAGATAGATCAAAATATCCAGCAGGCGGTCAGCCAAAAGCCGCAAATCCTCTTCACTAAACACCCGTCCCTCTGCTTGCCATGTGGCGAGGGATTTTGCCTCAATGTTAGGTTTGGACGAGGGCAAAGCCCTTGAGATCAGGGGTATTGATTTCAAAATAGTCGAGATAGCGGGGAATAGCCGGGTGATCCAAGGTTTGCAGGACAGCCACCTCCCGTTCAAAGACCTTAAAGTCATCCCATGTCATACCGCCGCCAAAAAGCAGCAGCTGGAGCACCACCTGTTCATAGCGGTACCGATCCAACGCCAGATAAGTCCGCCGCCCCAGATGACACCCCAGTTCGCGTAGGAGTTCATAGCGATCGCCGAGAATTTGACCAATCATCTCCGCGGCATCTTTTTCTTGGTGGTCAACCCTATTCTAGCGAGTGAGTTGCTGAAGGATCTCTGGGGCAATTTCTGCGAGCACTTTGAGGGCCTTGAGGCTGCCTTGAATCAAGTGTGCCGCCCCAAGGGGGTTGCGGAGCATGGCGGTAGCCAGTGCCCCCGGCCGCAAACTCCCCTGCGAATCATAGGCTTGACTCAGGTCGGGTAGGTCGCGATCGCCCCCGTCACTGATCACCCGCACCATCACCACCGGTATCCCCGCTAAAGCCCTCAGCAGCGGTACCCCCTCCATATCCACCACCTCCACCCCCCAGCGAGCCGCAAGGGCTTGTTTTTTCTGAGCCTTAGAAAGGATTTTTGCCGTTGTGATGCCTTTGACCCGTCGCCACGAAGGCTCCAATTTCCCGAATAATCTCTGGTCTAAAGAATACATCTGCCCTGCCTCATCCTGACAAGTGGTGTAGACAACCACTTCACCGACGCGATCATTAGGACGTAAGCCGCCACAGACCCCCAAGATAAGAACCATAGCAGGGGATTCCCTGAGGGCCTCAATCAATCCTGGTGTAGTCACTGCGGCCGCCCCTGCTCGTATGGGAATCATCACCTCCTTGGAGGACTTTAGCCCCCGTTGTACGGCTTGATATTCTGCCCCTTGGGGCACAAGGACAAGGCATGGAGTCATTGTTCTCTGATGGGTTTTCTTATGGGGAGTACTGCTGCTGCCCTGTTAACACCACCCGCCACGCTGGGAGTAGACATTTTCAAGTTCACTAACGGCTTCACTTTTGATAGGCCGATCGCGGGCAATTTAGAAACTGACCAATGGAAAGAGTGTCACACTCAAGCGTCCGCTATGGTAGACAGGAGGCATTTTCCGCCAAATCTGATACCGTTGTTAATTGTTGAAGCTATGTTATTGTTCTGGCAAATTGTGAGCTATCCCCGATTCTCCCTCAGGCAAGCTGGGCAACTGTCACAGGCCACCTAGACAAACAAAAAATGAGTATGATAACTATAGACTTTGCTCAATTGTTATTTGTGGAAGTCGTCCCCTGCTGGGTTGCGATCGCGAGGCCTCTTCGGAGAATCGTGAATTGACTGCCCGAGAGCGTTGGCCCGAGGAACGGTCAAGGATTGACTCAACGATCGATCAATGCGTGTAGGAGTGAACCCCCCTATGATTCAAATGGTGCTGGAGAACCCAGTTTCCGTCAAGGATGCTGAGCGCTTTTGCCAAGAGATACTCCCCCAAGTCTCACGCACATTTGCCCTCAGTATTCGTTTCCTCCCCGGAAACTTGGGTCGGGCGGTTCTTGTGGCCTATCTTATCTGTCGCATTGCCGATACCGTTGAGGATGATCCGGTTGCCAGTATTGCCGCCAAAACAGCCCTATTGGATCACCTCCTGGAGTGTTTTGACAGCCCCGCCCTGGCCAATAGCTATGGTGAAACGGCACGGGGGGTTCAAGGGGAGCCAGCCCATGTGCAACTGGTGAAACATACGGGACTCGTCTTTGCCCTCTACCGTTCTTTACCCCGTACGTCCCAACAGCACGTCCAACGCTGGGTCAGCGAAATGGTGCATGGGATGAAAAAGTTTATTAACCTCTATCCCAACGGCATTCGCATTCAGACCCTCGATGAATATAAAGAGTACTGTTACTACGTTGCAGGTACGGTTGGCTATCTCCTGACGGATCTGTGGTACGAACACTCCCCCAGTATTGGAGCCGATGAATACCAAGTGCTGCTCAAGCGCTGCGCTGCTTTTGGCGAAGCTCTCCAAACAGTGAACATTCTCAAGGATATTGCTTGGGATGCAGAGCACGAAAACTCGATCTATATTCCCAATGAATCCCTAATACTTCAAGGCAGCAGTCATCAGTCCATTCTCAGTGCCGAGCATCTTCAGCAAAATCATGCAGCCATTAAAGAATTGATTGCCCTCGCTTGGCACGATCTCGATGAAGCCCAAGCCTACTTGCTATCCGTACCCAAGGCGGCGATTCCGATTCGTCTTTTCTGCGTCTTACCGCTGCTTTTTGCCTATGCCACCCTGCGGGAGCTCACCCACTCAACGGCGATGCTCCAACCGGGGGGTGGGGTTAAAATTAGTCGCGCAGAGGTGAAATCCCTCATGGTTATGGGGCCTTTATCTATTCTCAGTAACCACGGTCTCCGCTGGTTAATTGGCCAAGTGCGGCAGAAGCCTTTTATCCTTGGCGGCCTCTAGGGAAGTGTGTCAAAAAAGCCAATACTTAGGAGAGCCAGAATCCGTTACGATAAGGAGAGAGGGTACAATTGTTGCAAATCTTCATAAATTGACATGGATTGTATTATTCACCGCCGTGCTGAGTTTGCCGCCAGTCATCGCTACTGGCTGCCGGAATGGTCTGACGTAGAAAATCGGGCTCGGTTTGGTGGAAATAGTTACTTTCCCGGTCACGGCCACAACTACGAACTGATTGTTTCGATAAGGGGCACGGTGGATGACTTTGGAATGGTGCTGAATCTGTCTGAGGTCAAGCATGTTATTCGCCGTGAAGTCATTGAACCCCTGAATTTTTCCTATCTCAACGAGGTGTGGCCAGAGTTTCAAGCCACGTTACCCACGACTGAGCATATTGCGCGGGTGATTTGGGATCGACTCTTTCCCCATTTACCCCTTGTGCGCATTCGCCTGTTTGAACATCCCCGCCTTTGGGCGGACTATACGGGAGACCCTATGGAAGCCTATCTTTCTGTTGGTACTCACTTTAGTGCGGCCCATCGCCTAGCCCTTCAGGACCTCAGCTACGAAGAGAACTGCCGCATCTATGGCAAGTGTGCCCGCCCCCACGGCCATGGCCACAACTACCACGTGGAGATTACGGTTAAGGGCTCTATTCATCCGCGTACCGGCATGGTTGTGGATTTGGTCAAACTCGAGGAAGTCCTCAGGGAACAGGTGATTGAACCTTTGGATCACACGTTTTTGAATGAGGATATTCCCTACTTCGCGACGGTGGTGCCAACGGCAGAAAATATCGCCATTTACATTGCCCAGTTGTTGCAGGAGCCGATTCGCCAATTGGGTGCGACGCTTCATAGGGTAAAGTTGATTGAGAGTCCCAATAACGCTTGCGAAATCCTCTGCGAAGAATTGCCCCCTCGAAATGAGGGGATCAGTGCTGCTCTACCGGTGTTGGAGCGAGCCTAGATGATGTTGAGCAATATCCCTTGGCTACTGGCTGCCAGTTTACTGATGGCAACACTGCTTATCTATTTCCCCTACATTTTTGTGGTGGTAGGACGCCTGCAGGCGGGCTTTGATATGGCGGCTCCCCGTGCCCTTTTTGTGAAGCTCCCTCCCTTTGCGCAGCGGGCGGTATGGGCCCATGAAAATAGCTTTGAAACCTTTATGCCTTTTGCTGCGGCGGTGCTGCTAACTCTCTTTGCGGGTGTGAATGATGCAACGGTGGCGATCGCCAGCCTTAGTTTTGTCGTAGCTCGCTTTTTATACAGTATTTGCTACATTGCCAATTTTCCCTTAGGGCGCTCCCTGATGTTTGGTGTCGGGACGGCAGCCACCCTGACGCTTTTTTGGCAAAGTCTTACCACCCTCGCCACTTAAGATAGTTTAGTTTATTGGGGTAGATGCACCAAGCATAGAGTACTCTCAATGTCTATTGATAATCTTCGCACCCTCTACCAGCAGGTTATTCTGGACCACTATAAGAAACCCCGCCATCGGGGTCGCACCCAGCCTGTGGATCGCCAGCAACGGGGACATAATCCCTCCTGTGGAGACACGATTGATTTAACCGTTGCCCTACAGACAAATGAGCAGGGCGAAACAATCATTAAGGATATTCAGTTTGAGGGGGAAGGCTGCGCGATCGCGATGGCCTCAGCAGACTTGATGGCCGATGCCCTGCGGGGTCAGCCCGTCAGTCGCGCCCTTCAAATGGTGGAGCAGTTCCAAGCCATGATGAAGGGGCAATTTGAGTTTCCCCCAGAATTCCGGAAGCTGAATGTGATGCGGGGGGTGGCTCAGTTTCCCGTACGGATTAAGTGTGCCACCTTGACCTGGCATACCCTCCGCGCAGCCTTGCAACAAGATCAAGCCCCTGTGAATGGCTTTGTCAGTAATGAGGAGGAACAGTAGTGCTGACCCCCACTGATTTTGCCACCTATAGCCGCTGGGCAGGCATTGCCACCCTTGCCATGACCGGCTTGACTGCACTCGCTTTTGTTTTTCGCTGGGGTGTGCGCTTTCGCTTTGTCGGTATTAGTGGGTTTCTTGGTGTTGTGACGGTCGGACTCTTTGCCCTGAGTATTGTGCCGATTGTTCACTCCCCAGTGCCTGGTGCCGGCAAATACACCCTCGTCTATGACAATGGTGCCACTCAAGCCGTGATCACTGTTCCTGCCGATATTGACTTCAGTACCCTTGAAGCAACGCTAGTACAAGCAGCCAATGATTTATTTTCCTTGGGACGGCTAGGCCGAGGGGGCGATCGCCTGACCGTGATTGCCCGTACTATCCAACATCCTGAACCGGGGGTAAGTGAGCCGGTCATTTTAGGGGTGGCTACGCGGTCGTTGAGCGATCGCGCCGATACAAATGTAACGGTTAAACTGCTGCAAGATTAGCCTTGTGTATGCTAAACTAGTAAAGCCAAGGACGCATAGCTCAGTTGGTTAGAGCACCACGTTGACATCGTGGGGGTCACTGGTTCGAGTCCAGTTGTGTCCATAACCAACCAACTGTTTTAAATAAATCTAGAAAGAAGGATTTTTAAGCAACCTATTTACTAGGCCTCAATTCATTGGTTCTGGTATAGGCAAATCCAAAGCTACTGCATAGTTTGGCGCTGCCCTTGACAAATAGCTGGCTGAAACTCTTGCCAATTTCTACGCACCTGTTCATAACATTGAGGCGGGGCGATCGGTAAGTTCTTCAGATAGAAAAACGTTACTCGATTAAAGGATTCCAAGAGGAATATTAATTCGGTAGCTGGATGGTAAGAATCCACTGCTTCCAAAATGTGGGCAGTCATAAAGTGATGGCGCAAAATCACAGTATCAGGAGCGGCTAACCAAGCATTTAAGAAGGGAGCAAGGCGGGAACGGGGAACAAAGTGGGTTCGGAAAGATTCCCCTGCAATGCCAAACTCAGGAGAATTGGTACTGCAAATAACCACTCCTCGCTCACCCCATAGGTAACCTGCCCAAGCGTTATATCCAAGTACTAACAAATTCGTGGCAATAAAGGCTTGCTGCCAATGTGGCATTTCCGATAGTTCATCCATTAGTTTCTCCTTAAGAGAGCCATTCAGGCCAGAACTGGACTCAACAGGATTAGGATTGCCCCTGGACATAACAGTCCTTCGCTGAGATATCGCGGTTGCTTAGGAAGTTGATATTGCTAATTCCTACCGATGACCAAAAGTCCAACTGTGTAGGGTAGGCCACCGATAGGAATTGAGCCCAGCCTCTCAATCACTGTGGGAAGGAATGCCATTGTCAACCCTAAACACCATCTCTTCCTCACCGACATCCGGAATATACTGCTACCTGGGTTTTGCCAGGAGCTACAACAGAGTGTCTAGGCGTTATTTTGAGATTGCATCGCCTCTTGCCGGATAGTTCTGGTGGCTTCTACCATATTTTTCAGGGATGGAATCACTTCCTCCCAGCGGCGCGTCTTTAATCCACAATCAGGGTTGACCCAAATCTGTTCAGGGGGTAAATTTTCAACTGAAGTTCGGAGCTGTTGCACTAGCTGCTCAACACTGGGCACCGCTGGGCTGTGGACATCATAAACACCGACGCCGACTTGATGTCTGTAGCCGGCATCCGTAATTTGAAATAGGGTCTCATTGTTGCTGCGGCTATTTTCAATTGACAACACATCCGCATCGAGCCGCTCGATGTGCTCAATGATGTCACCAAACTCGGAGTAGCACATGTGGGTGTGAATTTGGGTCTCAGGCTTAGCAACGCCAGCAGCTAACCGAAACGCATCCACAGCCCAAGACAAATACTCATTCCAGCGTTCTGCTTTCAGGGGTAGCCCCTCCCGCAGGGCAGGTTCATCAATCTGTATTATCTTCGCACCGGCTGCTTCCAAATCCGCAACTTCATCTCGCAAAGCAAGGGCAATCTGCATTGCCTGTTCACTGCGAGGAATGTCAGTGCGGGTAAATGACCAGTTAATCATAGTGACAGGCCCAGTCAGCATCGCCTTAACAATTTTGTCGGTGAGGGATTGTGCCACCTTAAACTCGCGAACGGTCATTGGCTGAGTGCGGGCAACGTCACCATAAATAATGGGTGGACGTACACAGCGGCTGCCATAGCTTTGCACCCAACCGTATTCTGTAAAGGCAAATCCAGAGAGCTGCTGGCCAAAGAACTCGACCATATCGGAGCGCTCAAACTCACCGTGCACCAACACATCTAGACCCACTTCCTCTTGTAACCGGATGCACTTGGCAATTTCCTCATCGATTGCTGCTTCATACTCGGCTTGGGTAATTTCATGCCGTTTTAACTTCACCCGCAGTTGCCTAACCTCGGCGGTTTGGGGAAATGATCCAATCGTTGTCGTTGGAAAGGGCGGCAGGGTTGGCTGGAGTGTTCGACGTTGCTCGTAAGGCAGCGGGCGCTCTAAATCACGCACACTCAGATTGCGAAGCCGCGCCTGTACCGTTGGATTGACAGGGCTAAATTGCTCAAAAGCTTGCCATTGAGCTTGTATGGCTATGAATTCGGGGTTTTTCGTTAAGATTTCGCGATGGGTTCCATCATTGCTATTGAGCACCTGAGCCAAGAGGACTACCTCATCCAGCTTTTGCTCAGCAAAACTCAAGACCTCTCGCAGAGGCTCTGGTAGCTTGACCTCTCGCTTTGCATCATAGGGGACAAATTGCAGGGAAGATGAAGGATGTAGCCGAATATTGGCGGTGATGCTTTGAATCGTTTTCAAGGTTGACAACACCGATTCAGGCCGAATTTTCCAAATATTGCGGCCATCAATAATTCCTACCCCCAACTGCTTATCTGCTGGGAAGCCATGCTGTTGCAGCAGGGCTAGGTTGTGCCCACGGGTAAAGTCTAAACTGATGCATGTCACAGGTAACTCCATCACCCACGGCCAGGCTGCCCCTAGGTCATCAAAGTAGGTCACAAGATGGATCGGTAGGTTGGCTTGACGCAGTGTATCAAATGTGGATTGATAGAAGCTCTTAAGGCTATCAGCGTCTTCTAAGACCAAGGCGGGTTCGTGTATTTGCACTTCAACGACACCTAGATTTTTGAGTTCCCTCAACAGGATGAGATAGCGATCGCCCAAGTAGGAAACAGCTTGCTCTAGGTTCGTCTCTAGCCGACTGAGCCGTAGGAGGGTGAGAGGCCCCAGCACGATTGGAACGGCGCGATCGCCCAAGAGGGTTTGAGCACGACGAACAGTTTCTAGGAAATCACTGAAGTCAGTTGGTTGAAAAGACTCACTAATTTCAGGTACTAAATAGTGATAGTTGGTATCAAACCACTTAGTCATCTCAAGGGCTGGAATACCATCCTTGCCCCTTGCCATTGCAAAGTATTGATCCAGACCTGTAAAAGAGCGGTACCGCTCTGGAATGATGCCAAGCCGGATGCTCCAATCTAAAACAGAATCGTAAAGACTCAAATCACCAATACCAATGCGATCAATGCCCGCCTCAAGCTGCTTTTGCCAATTCTGCAATTCAATGTCTTGCGCTTTTTTGAGCAAAGCTTCTGCATCCAGTTGATTGCTCCAAAAGGCTTCTAGGGCCTTTTTTAACTCACGGTTTTTGCCAATACGGGGATAGCCTAGGGTTGCGGTTTGAATGTTCATCGTTTGCCTAACCTAAATTGTGTAGAATTGTGTAAGTCCAATGGAGAAGCTAGCTGCTTCCGGATTCAGAAACAGCGCCATTCAGGAACTCGCGGAGATGGCTAACTAAAATCCGCGAAAAGTCGGCAAAAAGCTAGTT
Organism: Thermosynechococcus sp. NK55a; assembly: GCF_000505665.1. Lineage (NCBI taxonomy): Bacteria > Bacillati > Cyanobacteriota > Cyanophyceae > Acaryochloridales > Thermosynechococcaceae > Thermosynechococcus > Thermosynechococcus sp. NK55a. The sequence goes on from NC_023033.1 coordinate 356,501, forward strand.
GCCACCTTTACACCAGCAGCACTACTCCCTAGCAGCAGTTGGTTAAACTCAGATAGTTTGGCCTCGGGGGGTCAAAGCTTGAAGTTCGACAGTAATAGAAATCAAAAAAACTTGCTTTTATCATCTGTACCTCGCAGATGTTGACGTATCGGGTTGACCACTCGGCGGGCATTCTGACTTAGAGAGGGATATCTCTCCTCACAGCTGCGGGACAGCGGCAGATTCACACTGCACTTTCCCCCTTACGTCTGATGGCTGATCCCCACCAGAACCGAGCAACTAAGTGAACCATAGCATAACCCAGCGGGGATATCAAAGCAAATCCCAAGGAAGCCAGCTCTTGCTCAATAGAAGTAACAACTTTGGGTGATGAATCCGGATCTGGGAATGTCATTGTAGGTTTTAAGTTTAGCCCAGGCAGCCGATGGGGGGTCACAGGGGGTCTCCCTAGGCAAGTGAAGGTATAATCGAAGTGAAAATGATTTTCACTTTCTGTCGCCAGCTCGTTGCTAGAATCGCCATGTCACCTTTTTTCCAGCCCTTGCCTCCCCGTCTTGAGCAGATTGTCCAACGTTTTCAACAGATCCCAGAGCAGCGACGGCGCTATGAGTATCTACTTTCATTTGCGAGGTGCCTACCCCCTTTCCCTGAGGAGCAAAAGGTACCGGAAAATAAAGTTCCCGGCTGCGTCTCTCAGGTATATGTGACTGCTAGTTTGCAGGAGGGGAAAGTGATCTTTCAGGGAGATTCTGACTCCCAGCTCACTAAGGGATTAGTGGGGCTGTTAATCGAGGGGGTAAATGGCTTGACTCCGGCAGAAATCCTCCAGTTAAAGCCTGATTTTATTCAGCGAACGGGCCTCGAAATTAGCCTAACCCCCTCGCGGGTGAATGGTTTTTACAACATTTTTCGATTTATACAAAAGAAAGCAATTGCCTATTATTTGCAGGAGTCTGGATCAGATTCTAGAGTGCGGACGGAGGGACTTGAACCCACACACCTTGCGGTACTAGAACCTAAATCTAGCGCGTCTGCCAATTCCGCCACGTCCGCAGCAAACCTAGTTTAGCGCAATTTTAGCCGGGGGCGATCGCCCCCCTCGTCGAGTTTAGTAATGGTTCCCTACTTTGCGATGGTGAACAGCGGTCATGCCATCGGGCTTGGAAACGCGGCCACTGTCAACGGTGCTATAGACAATCCAGTGATCGTGGGCATCCAGACGACTGACAACAGTGCATTCCAGATAGGCAAGGGCGTCGGCCAAAATCGGACTGCCATTACTGGCGGGATAGGTTTTCACATGGGCAAAGCGATCGGCCCCTGGGGGGAATCGTTTCAGGAAATGGCGCATCAGGGGTTGGTAGTTCCCCTCTTCGAGAACGTTGAGGACAAAGGTATCCCCCACATGCAGAAATGACTCAATTGCCCGATCCTTGGCCACGGCAATGGAAACCCCCAAGGGTTCGGTACTGGCCTGCGCTACCCAAGAGGCCAACATGGCACTGTTAATGGCGCCTTTTTGGGCTGTGATAATGTACAGGCCGCCACTGAGGCGACCAAGGGCCTTATCGAGATCAGTGTTTAGGGCCTTCATTTGCTTGACTGTGCGATCGCGCAACAGCCATTGACCCATGTCAGTGCCTGCTTCTTCCGCCTGTTGAAAGAGGGCGTCGGTGGGGGTGGCGGTTACCTGAATCACTGGAAATGAGGGCACTAGACCGGCATCCCGAAATTGGTTGAGCAGCGGATAGGCGGGTTCAGCATCGGCCACGCCACTTTCAAAGACACCAATGGCCTGTTTGGCGTGGGCGGCAGCGCGAATTGTACTGAGGGCCGTTTGAGCCACAGCGGTCGCCGGTGGTGTGCCGATAATAATTCCAGCGGCAATCTCCGTCAGTTCACGAATATCTTGAGGTTCAGCCGTGAGCAGATCCATTTTTTCAACCACCACCCCTGTTTTGGCGGCACCCCGTTCAATGGCCTCTGCCAAGGCATTGCTATAGCCATAGTTGGCAGCATAGAAAATGGCTACGGTTGTAGCGGCCTTAGCCTGCTCTTGGCTCCAATTGCGGTAGGACTCCAGCCATTGATCCAAATGATGGCGCAATAGCGGACCGTGACCAGTGGCAACGAGCTGCACCGGTGGCAGGGGTTCTAGGCGCTTGAAGGCGGAGAGAACAGAGCGGGCATTGGGCCCCATGAGACAGTCGTAGTAGAACTTGAAATCTGGCGCCAGCAGTTCTGGCTCGCTGTCAAAGGGATCATCGTTGCAGAAGTGAGCGCCAAAGACATCGCAGGTAAAGAGCGTCTGGGTGCCGTGGTCGTAGGTGAGGATGGTGTCTGGCCAGTGGAGATTCGGTGCCATGACAAACTCAAGAACATGCCCTTTCCCTAAATCAAGGCGATCGCCATTTTTCACCTGCTGCTGACTAAAGGGCTGATGGATCAAATCCCCAAGAAACTGCAATGCCACCTTTGAGGCCACCACGGTTACATGGGGGGCTTTGGTCAATACGTCCTTGACGAGGCCACTGTGATCGGGTTCGGTGTGGCTGACGATGAGATAGTTCAAGTCACTGGGGTTCACTAGTTGCCAGAGTTGATCGAGGTAGCGATCGCCAAATTTGGCATGGGAAGTATCCACAAGGGCAATGCGTTCACCCTTGATTAGAAACGAGTTATAGGTGGTGCCGTTTTCAAGGGCAAACTCAATATCAAAGCGATCGCGATCCCAATCTAGGCAACGAATTGCCGTCGTCTCAGGGGCAATGTCCAACACCTGCAGGGTTAAGCGGGGTGGGCGTTTGGTCGTAGTGACGGGCATAGGCAGTTCCTCAATCTCTGGGACTACCTTTTATCCTGACATATGAAGAAAGGTAACAGGATTCAAAGTTTTTAATAGCCGTGATAACACCCTAACACCCTTTATAAAGGACTGATAAATAACAATCCTTATTCGGGTTCGAGGGGCGCCATTGTCAGGCCCGCCCGCAAAAGTTGCTCATGGTACAGTTCTGCCTGTTCTTGGGGACCCACCCAAACAATGGCTTGGCCTTCGTAATGGACTTGGTTCGTTAATTCCCAAGCGCGATCGCTGGTCATGTTGGGAATGTACTTCATCAAACAGGCAGCCACGTGCTGAAAGGTATTGAAGTCATCGTTAAGGACAATGACTTTGTAGTTGGGGTAGTGTTTGCGGGTAACCTGTTGCCGTTCTTGAGGAACAACACTCGGCATAGACCAAGTTAGGATGGTAAGGGTACCGTCTCCTAGTTTAGCTGATGGCAAAGCAATTGGGTGCAATCAGGACATTCAAGAAATTTCTATGCTATGGCTAAACTGAGAGTTAAGGACTTGGGGACATTTGTGATGACGGCAATGAATGTGTTGGGAACCCCCTTAGAGTGCTGCTGTCAAAATCCACTCACAGGATTCTATCGGGATGGTTTTTGTCGGACGGGGGCGGGGGATGTCGGTGCCCATGTGGTCTGTGCAGAAATGACGACAGCATTTCTCACGTTTACCCGTTCGCGGGGCAATGATCTTTCGACCCCTGTGCCTGCCTATCAATTTCCGGGGTTGAAACCGGGCGATCGCTGGTGTCTGTGTGCCTCCCGTTGGCGTGAAGCCCTTGAAGCAGGTGTTGCTCCCCCTGTGATTCTAGAGGCCACCCATGTCAGTGCCCTTGAGTATGTCTCCCTAGAGGATTTGAAAGCCCATGCCCTCGGTGGTAACCAGCAACCGTGAGCTAGGGAATACTTGGATATGCCTGATCCAGAATCTGATTTTCGCCTAGATCCTCGCTATGTTGCGGGTTTGGCTGCCTTTAATCGCGGCGATTATCAACTGGCGATCGCTGCCTTCAAAGCAGTCATTGCCAGCTACGGTCAACGCCGCGAAGGTCTGAAGGCTCACCTGCACCTGATTAAAGCCTATGCCCACACTCACCAATGGCAGGAGGCCATTGATCTGTGCCAACTCTTGGCGCGATCGCCCCTGCCACCAATTCGGGCTTGGGCACAAAAACATCTACCAGCACTAGAACGCTATATGGATGAGGAACCGACCTCCCCCCATCTTGTATTTGTTGCGGCAAAGGCTTCCAATCCACCCATGGAACTGCGGCAGGTGCCTCGCATCTATCTGTGGCTAAGCCAGGGGGCAACACTGCTGCTAATTGCTTGGCTGCTGCAAGGGGTGATTGCTGTCATTCTCAGTGAGGTCAATGAGCAACTGGGAGTCCTGCAGGGCTGGGAAGGGCTGATGGCGTGGTTTTTGGTGGGTTGCTTGGGGCTGGGGCTGCTCAGTGGCGGCAGTTGGCTGTGGTCGTGGCGATTGAGCGCCTGTTATGGTCTGCGTCCTGTTAGTCCTGGCGAACTTGAGGAGTATAGTCCCGAAACGGTGATGCTCTTGGGGCGTTTGCCGTGGTCATGGTGGCAACCCCGTCCCCAAGTGGCCTGTCTGATGACGGCAGCACCGGTGATTTTTAGCTATGGACGGTGGCAGCGGCGAATTATTGTCAGCGAAGGTTTGTTGCGATCGCTCTCTAGGGAGGAACTGCTGGCTCTAATGGCCACTGAAATTGCCCAACTGCGGCTGGGGCTCAATACGCTAGTAACGCCCCTTGTACTGCTGTTGCAACTGCCCTATGACGTTTACTATTGGTGTAGCCGTTGGGGGGATCGCCATGCACCTCCCTACAGCCGCCAGTGGCAACAAAGACTCCTTAGGGGAACGGTTTATGGTTTGTGTGCCCTCCTGAGTCAGGGGAGTTATCTCCTATTTCGGGGGCTAGAATTGCTCTGCTTTTGGAGCAATCAACTGCGGCAGTACTATAGCGATCGCCAAGCCGCCGCCCTGGTGGGGAATCCCAATACCCTTGTGATGGCTTGGTTGCGCCTCATGGAAGTCACAGCAACGGCCGTGCGTGCCCAAGGCGAAATCGGTGCTTCCCTAGAATCCCTGCGCCTGCTTCTGCCTCTAAACCCCACCCAAGCTGCCCTGTGGGGCGATCAACCCCTCGATTGGCCAGTGCTGCTCCAGTGGGATACCGCCCACCCTCTGCGGTATTGGTTTCGCTTGACCTCTTCCCATCGTCCCCTTGGACTGCGCCTGCAAGCCCTGATGACCTATGCGCGGCAATGGCAACTGGATCCCCTGCTTTCCCTACCCTCTGCCTCCTCCCCTCGCTGTCAACGGGCTTGGCAACAACTTGCTCCCTTCTGGGGGGCGATCGCCGGCCTTGTTGTCGCCCTCATACTCACAGGTATTGGCCAACTTGCCCTGTGGCTGGGTCCGGTCGCATTTCCCCTTTGGTGGTTAGCCGATGGGTTGACGCTGGCGCGGGGCTTCATTGCCATTGGTATTGGTTTAGGTCTGCTTCTGCGGTTCAATGCCTACTATCCCCTGCGACAACCGCAAACCTACACCCTGAGTCAACTCCTCCATTATCCCTCGGCCCTGCCCCTCGACAGTATCACCGTGGAGCTGAAGGGAAGGTTGTGTGCAGCTAAGGGCTTGCGCAATGGCCTCGGACAGCACCTGTGGCTGGAGACGGATCATGGCTTGTTTCTGCTGCGCTGCTGGCATAGAGCTTGGGGGCCGATTTGGCCAATCCTTGAGCCAGCCTATCTCAAAACCTTGTCGGGGCGATCGCTAGTGATTCGCGGTTGGTTTCGACGGGGTACCCTGCCCTTTGTGGAAGTCCAAGAGTGGCACTCCCCAGACCACCAACGAAAACGATTGTGGGCAGCTCCCTATTGGGCGATCGCCACTGCCACGCTGTGGATTCTCTACGGCATCATGACACTATTGGGTTGGATCTAGGCCATGGAACTTTCCCAAGCCCATCTGCGCACTCTGCAAACCTGTCCACGGCGATATCAGTACCGCTATCTTGAGAGCTTGATGCTGCCAGAGGCCACACACTTGATCCAAACGGCAGCCCAAAAGCGCGGTCGCGACTTCCACCGCTTGCTCCAACAACATTTTCAAGGACTCGATGTCAGCCCTATTCTTGAGGTTCAGCCCGAATTAAAATCCTGGTTTGCGGCCTTTCAAGCAACCCCACCGCCGATGATTGCAGGTCAAGGGGAAGCAGAACATCTGCGCAGTCTGGGCTGGCAGGAGTTTACCCTTGTGGGCATTTATGACTACGTGATTTTTGGCCAAGGGCAAGCACAAATCCTCGACTGGAAAAGCCATGCCCACCCACCCGCCCCAGAAATCCTCATCCACCATTGGCAGACTCGCCTCTACTGTTATCTTTTAGCTGCCACCAGTCCCTACTCCCCCAGCCAGATTTCCATGACCTACTGGTTTCCTCGAGGAGAGAAGGGGGCGAATTTCTATACCTTTCCCTACGGAGAGGCAATGCATGAGGAAACCCGCCAGATGCTACAGCAGTGTTTTAGTCAATTGCGCCAATGGCTGCGAGCCTATGAACAGGGGCAAAACTTACCCCAAGTTCCCGAAGCGAAGAGGCAGCAATACTGCGATGGGTGCCCCTTTTGTGAGCGTTGCCAGCCCAGCTCTGTTTCAAGTCTTGATCCGTTTCTAGCCGTGTTCAAAGACTTGGGTGTAACCTGCCAAGTCCAGATCAACGATCGCAGGCAGGCAACTTAGGGCCGTCTGGAATAACTCAAAGCGTTCTTCCCGTTTTAACATCGCGGTTAGTTGCTGCCGCAGAGGAATGAGATAGCGCACATCATTGGCGGCATAACGCAGTTGATCTTCCCGCAGTGCCATGGCATTGCCCCAGTCAGAGCTTTGGGCCGATTTATCAATTTCCACCCCCAGCAAATCCAAAACCAAATCCTTAAGGCCGTGGCGGGGTGAATAGGTACGGGCAATCTTGCTGGCAATTTTGGTGCAGAAGATAGGATGAACACGGATACCCAAGTGGTAGCGCAATGTGGCCAGATCAAAGCGAGCATAGTGGAAGATTTTGGTAATGCGGGGGTGCTCTAGGAGTTGCTGAAGGTGGGGTGCTTCTTTTTGTCCGCGGCCAATCTTGACCACTGCCACTTGTCCTTCGGGGTCACACACCTGCACTAAACACAGGCGATCGCGGGGGATATTCAAGCCCATTGTTTCCGTATCCACAGCCAACTGATCGGCATTCAGAAAGTGCGCCAAGGCAGTGGTACTCAAGTCGTAGTCAAAGCACTCCAGGGGAAATTCCAGATCCATGATTCACTCGCAAACTAGGTCGGGGGCAATTCTGAGGACTGCTCTTTGGCAACATCAATGCGTTCCAATTGCCAGAGAATTTGGTTGCTTTCACGGCGTACCCGCGAGATCTGCCAGTTGCGCCATACCCATTCTTCACCGCGACTGGTGACGGCACTGGCGTGCACATCCATCAATTCTGCCAATTCGCCACTAGTAATCAAGTATTTACCAGCCGCCAATTCATCGGCAATTCGCAGTGTCACAATTAGTTCTTCAAGGCGGGCACGGCGCTCAGACCACTGGGGTGATTTTCCCCCCAACCATTCACCGTCACCATCAAGCCCCAAGGATGGTTGCACCATGGTTTTTTCTCGCGATTGACCTTGCTCCAAAAATCTTAGCGAGAAATGGTGATTTTTTGCCCATTGGGGCGATCGCCCGCAGTGGCGAGGATAGGGTTAGAATAGTTTTAAGATTTATTAATTAAACCGAGCGTCATGACGGCAACCTTGACCTGTGCATCCACCCTTCACGAGCGAGTTGCAACGATTGCCCGCCGCCTTGGTATTGAGAAGTTTGACCTGGGTGGCTCCCATGTGGATGAGGTGAGTGTCCAAGTGCAGCAGGGAGAACCCAAACAGGTGAAGGCCTCCCAGCGATCGGGTATTACCGTGCGCGTGTGGAACTCAGCAGGTCGCCTAGGGGTGGCCAGTACCACCCAATTGGACGATCGCGGTCTGGAAACCGCCCTAGAAATGGCAAAAGAGGCCAGTGCCTTTGGGGTGACAGAGGACATCCCCGACTTTAGCCCCCTGGCCACTGCACCCCTTGGCGAGACAACGGTAACGACACCTGATGTGCCCCTTGCTTCGGCAAAAACCCTCTTGGATCAATTGATTGCTGCGGAGCGAGAACTGCTGAGCCGACATCCGGCGATCGCCAGTGTCCCCTACAATGGCCTCAGTCAGCGGCGCCTCGAACGCTTTTATCTCAACAGTGAGGGCGCCAATCGCCAACAAACCACCACCACCACCACCCTCTACCTCTACAGCAAAACCGATGAGGCGGGTCGCAAACCCCGCAGTGCGGGTGCCATTCGCCTGAGTCCCGACCTTGAACATTTAGATATTGCCGGCTGCATTGATGAGGTGGCCGACAAAACCCTTCGCCATCTGGCCTATGAACCCATTGCTTCGGGTCAATACCCGGTACTGTTTTCGGCCGCTGCCTTCCTCAGCTTGCTCAACGCCTTTAGCAATCTCTTTAATGCCCAAAGCATTTTGGATCGCCAGAGCCTCTCCACACCGGAGTCTCTGCATCAGGCGATCGCTAGCCCCCTTCTGAGCATCTATGATGACGCTCGCCACCCTGAAAATGTCGGTCAACCCCTGTTTGATGGCGAAGGCACACCCACCCGCCGCATCCCTTTGATTGAGCAGGGGGTTCTCACAGGTCTCTACCACAGTGCCGGTACTGCCCGCCGTTTTCAAACCCAACCCACGGGGCATGCCAACCTGGGAGCAAAGGTGACGGTGAGTGGTCACTTCTACGATGTTGCCGCGGGCGCAGGGGGCGATCGCGCCGATGGCCTTGTCTGGATTGATGAACTTCATGCCCTGCACGCCGGTGTTAAAGCGCTCCAAGGCTCATTTTCCTTGCCCTTTGACGGTTGGCTCTTGCGCAACGGCGAAGCCATTAGTATTGAAGCAGCCACTGTAGCTGGAGACATTCGCAGCCTGCTGAAAAATATCTGCCATCTGGGCACTGAGGTGGAAATCACCCCCTACGGCTGTTGTCCGCCCGTGTGGGTGAGTCCCCTTGCCATCACCGGTGAATAGCTAGACTTGCATCAAGTCGAGACTGCGGGAGGTGCCCAAGCGCGTGGCACCCGCATTGATGAGTTCAAGGGCTTGCTCACGGGTACGAATGCCGCCAGAGGCCTTGATGCCCACGCGATCGCGACTCAGGCGCTTAAGAAGACGCACATCGGCAACCGTTGCCCCACCGCGCCAGCCAGTACTGGTTTTCAGGAAGGCCACCCCAGCATCCAAGCAAATATCCACCGCCAGTTGCTTTTCTGCCTCCGTGAGCACTGTGGTTTCCAAAATTGCCTTGACCGTCACCCCCGTTTCAGCACAGATTTGGGCAATATCGCGATAGACAGCCTCTGTGTTTCCCTCCTTCAGCCAACCCCAGTTAATGGCCACATCCAATTCCGTTGCGCCACTGTCAACCGCCTCTTGCGCCTCATAGAGTTTGGTCGGACTGGTGTGGGCACCACTGGGAAAGCCAATGACAGTACAGACTTTCACAGGTGTACGATGGAGTAATTGGGCTGCAGTCTTGACCCATACGGGCATCACACAGACAGCAGCAAACTTCCATTGCTCGGCCTCCCCACAGCAACGTTCAATATCCGCTCTGGTTGCCAAGGGGTCCAGCTGGGTATGATCAATGTAGGGCGCAAGGTCAAACAAATCATGCTCCGTCATAGAGACTTTCCAAGTACAACCCTATTTTCAGTACTTGAATAATAATAAAAACAGGGCGGAAAATGAGACCTGCGGAGATCGGTTCTCCCACCCCCTACTTAAAATTCACCGCTGCTAGATTAAATCTAGGTTATCGCAGGCAACAACACCTGTGGACCACACTATCTCTTTGGGAGGACACTTTATGGAGCCAACCATGAACCCTCGCAACCTTCAGGAAAGTGCCGATTCCCTCTGGAACTATCTGCAAAGTTTGGATGCAGAAGTGGTGGCTCGCCTGTCCCGTCCCGCGTCGCCAGAAATGGCTATTGTGATGGAACGCCACATTGGTAACCTGCTGGGCTACTTGCCACCGGAGGGGTTTGAGGTTTCCATTACAACCAATCGGGAGCACCTTGGGCGTCTCTTGGCTTCGGCAATGATGAGTGGTTACTTCCTGCGAGGTGCCGAACAACGCCTTGAGTTCGAGCGATCGCTCCAAGCAGCGGCTCAAGCGGAAGACAGCAAATAATCCATGCCAACGGTACAGGACAGGGGGGGCGGGTACGCATTACCTGCCCTTCGTTTTGCCCTCTTAAATTGGTATCAGCAGCAGGGGCGGGACTTACCTTGGCGGCACACGCGCGATCCCTACGCCATCTGGGTCTCAGAAATCATGCTCCAGCAAACCCAAGTGGCCACGGTGATTCCCTACTACCAGCGTTGGCTGGCCACCTTTCCCACCCTTCCCGATTTGGCCGCCGCGGAGCTAGAAACGGTTCTGAAACTGTGGCAGGGACTCGGTTACTATGCACGGGCACGGCACTTACATCGCGCTGCCCAACAGATCATGACCCATCACGCCGGCAAGTTTCCCCGCACCTACGAAGCTGTGGTGGCATTACCGGGAATTGGCCGCAGTACTGCAGGTGCGATCCTGAGTGCCGCCTTCAACCAACCCCAGCCTATCCTCGATGGCAATGTCAAACGGGTTCTTGCCCGTCTTTACGGACTCACGGTTCCCCCAAAGCAAGCGGAAGCCCAACTGTGGCAGTGGTCAGCACAACTGCTGTGTCCCCAGTCTCCCCGCGATTTTAATCAAGCCCTCATGGATCTGGGGGCAACGATCTGTACACCCCGCCAACCCCTGTGTCATGCTTGTCCTTGGCAGCGCCATTGCTTGGCCCATCGCCACCAGTTAACCCATGAGATTCCTCGCAAAATGAGCCGTTCCCCCTTACCCCACAAAAAGATTGGCGTCGCGGTGATTTGGAATGAGACAGGTCAGATTCTCATCGATCGCCGGCCACCGACGGGTCTATTGGGAGGACTATGGGAATTTCCGGGGGGCAAAATTGAACCCAACGAGACGGTTCAGGAATGTATTCAGCGGGAAATTCGTGAGGAATTGGGGATTGAGATTCGTGTTGGCGAGCACCTAATTGACATTGATCATGCCTATACCCATTTCCGGGTAACGCTCTATGTTTACTACTGTCAGCATCTTTCAGGAACTCCTCAGCCTCTGGGATGCGATGCCATCCGTTGGGTGACCCCTGAGGAATTGCAGCAGTTTCCCTTCCCCAAAGCCAATACCGCTATTATTCAGGCCATTCACGAACGGGGCAGGCCCACAGCCTAGGCATTTTCAAGGACACCCTCAGCGGCCGCCTCATCCAAAAACCAAAGGGCATTGCCAGTAATCAGCCGCGCCGGATAGAGATGGGGATCACCGGTATCGGCAAAAATATGGCGCAGGGCAGTTTGTTTATTAGCGCCGCTCACAAGAAAAAGAATTTGGCGGGCATGGTTAATCAGGGGAACGGTAAACGTCAGGCGAGACTGACCATCCTTGTTGCCCACGGTCATCAGGCGATCGCTCACCGTCAGGGCTGTTGTGTGGGGAAAAAGGGAAGCCGTATGGCCATCGGGCCCCATCCCCAACAAAATCAGATCAAAGCTGGGAAATTCTCCTTCAGGGGTGCCAAAGGTTTGGCGCAGGAGTTGCTCATAGCGATCGGCAGCGGTCTGCGGATCCGCATCCTCCGTGGGCATTGGGTGAATCTGGTCTCTAGGAATCGGTACATGATTGAGCCACGCCTGAAGGGCCATCCCCGCATTGCTATCGGGATGATCGAGGGGCACATAGCGTTCATCGCTCCAGAAAACATACCACTGTAACCAAGGAGTATCCGCACCAACCAGGCTTTCGTAGAGGGGTTTGGGTGTCTTACCACCGGCTAAAGCAACTGTGAATCGTCCTCGTTGGGCGATCGCCCCCCTCGCCTGCTCAAGAACAAACTGCCTTGCCGCCGTCGTCAGGGCAGCCAAATCTGGAAAAACACGTCCATTGGGTGTTGGCATAGGGGCATCCTCCTAATTAGATCCTAATTAGAGCGAATCACACCATCAGTTACTGTGCCCAGTCCAGGACTGGAAAAGGGATCCGCATTGCCGCGCCAGTTAAATCCATTGATACGAAATAGAATCGCACCCAGCCGATTATCCAAGTTATAGCGAAAAATCACCCCATAGGTGCGCCGACTATATTCCACAATGATGTCTGTATCAAAGATCCGGCCCGTGTCCACATTAATTTTCATCTGTGTCCCTACTCGCAGAGGACCGTAAACCTGCTGCAACAATCCCACATTCAAGACACTAAAATCAGTAATACGATCAAAAATAAATGGTGAGGATGGCTCCCCCAGCGTCTGTGTAAATCCCAGATTAAAACTTGTGTAATCCAACCAGTTGCGGGAAAAATGACCCACTTGACCGCGAAAACCTGCCCCTGCAACTAAGGCGGGTTGAGTACTGCCATTGGTGTAGTAGTTAGCTGCACCGCCCAACTGACTATAAAACTCCAGGAAGGGTTGTACAGGACGTGGGCTATAGCGCAGCCCTTGGGTTTGTGTCGGCGGTAGGGGGGTACCCCGCCAAAGGGGCAGGGCCCAGTTAAGACTTGCGGCAGCTTGAAGACGGCCTAGGCTGGGCTTAGGGGGTAGGGATGGATCATCGCTGGCGGCCGTGACGTATTGTCCTCCCACCAGATAATTGAGGGCTAGGCCTTGAGTTAAGGGAATGTCTGTACCACTGAGCGTGCCCCCAAGGCTACTGCTAATTTCCTGCTCCCCAAGGGAATTAAAGACGCGCTGGCGATAAATGGCAGACACGGTCAGGAGATGGCGTGCACCAAGATTGTGGAACAGGTCTATTCCTGCCCGTGAGGTACGTGGCCAATCACTGGGGTCTAGGGTGTTTAAGAAACCGTAACCCCGCAGGCGGGTTTGGGAGGTGAAGCGATGCCCCACTTCGATCGCCCCGCCATAACTATTGGCGTCAAAGAAATTAAAGTCATTGCTAACGATCCGTTCTAGATAAATGGATGGTAGAAAAGTGACTTGGGTATTGGGGGTATTGATTGCTCTGTAGCGATAGAGAAGAAATAGCCCACCGCGATCGCGCTCATCATAGCCAAACTCAAAGGGCAGAATCTCATAGGGACGACCCACAACAAATTGCCGCAGGACAATGGGTAAAGCCACGCGCTGATCAAAAACAATCCTGCCTCGTCGAACTTTTAGCAGGGTTTCATCATCGGCACGGACAAGGGGTTCTGCTATTGCTTCCTGTGCCCGTGCTTCAAGTTCCGGAGGATTAAAGGGGTCATTGGTGATCCGAAGATTAGTTGCAAACCAACGGCGGCCATCAAACTCCAAGCGATCGGCCTCAAAGCGCAGGCGATCCAAGCTTTCCGTGGCGGCGGCTTGGGGCTCCACCTGCTGTTGGCCAAAGCCGGGGAGAGTCCTAGGGGGTAGAGAGTCAGGAGAAAGGGTCAGGTTCAAGTCCCGATTCACCCTGGCAGCACTGACAACGCCGCGGGCATTCGTGAGGGAGCCTTGATCCAGTCTCAGGTTATACTCCAAGCGATCGCCCTGTAGGACTTGATCACCGCGGGTAATTGTTACATTCCCTTCCGCCACCAGAATTTGGGCGTCAATATCCGTTTGAATGCGATCGGCGCTAAGTTCGGCTTCCTTGAATCGCAGGAAAACATTGCCAATGGCATTGAATAACCGCCGCAGCAGGTCAAATTCTTGGCGATCCGCGGTCACCTCTAAGGGTTGATCACGGACAACAGAGGTTTCAGCATTTGCCTGCCCCAGGGGAAAGGGGGCTGTAAAATCAGGTCTTGGCTCAGGGCTGATCGGCGTTGTATTGCTTAGATCAGGGGCTACCGTTGTTCCAAGTAAGTCTGCTTGTGAGGTGCCGATAACCGCTGTCAATTCTGCGGGTTGGGTAGGGGGGGGCAGACTAACAAAAAGGGGTAAGAACAACAACGGTCAAACTTCCTCACGACCACTGCCTAGTTACCTTACCCGATGCCTGCCCCCTTTGGCGAGGATTACTCGAGATCCTTGCGCTTGGGATTACGAGCTGGGTCACCCGAGAGGAACCCGAAAACAAACAGCAGTACAAAGAAGGTTACAACGACATAAACGGTAATCTTGAGTGTTTCCATGATGTTGTGTTTTTCGTAGCGTCAACTTCTGATCATACGGGATGAGGGACTTCCTCGCATCCCCTAAAACACTTGGCTTTTTGTCGCATCTGAGAGTGTGGGAATTTCGGCATAGATGCCGCGCACAGACTGCACCACCCCATAGACAACGCCAATCACTGTGGCAATAAAGATAAAGTTGAAGAGCACCTTAATCAACAGGTCAAAACTAGCAATGCGGACAAGGAGTTCTATTAGCAGTTGGGCAATAAACAACACAATCCCCATCAACAGTGCTTGCATTGTGTTGTAGCGAATAAAGAGACTCACACGGTTATTGCGTACCACCAGCAGGTACAGAAGCATAAAAACGAGTAGCCCCGCAAAGGGAATTGAGTAGATTAAGGCAACGGGCAGTACCACCAAGACTAATGCTTGCAGCGGCGGAAATAGCTCAAATAAAAAGCCGCCAAAGGGCATGACGTAGAACAGGGGTAGTAGATAGGCTAAACTGGCGAAGATACGATCCGGCACAGTGGTGGTGGCACGCCAACTCATAGATTGCTCCTTAGAGTGTAGAGGGGGATTGACTCATCACCTTCAGTAGGAGTTCGGGGGAAATCATGTTGCACTCTATGGTTTTACTAATCAAGGGTGGTCCTACCCGCGAGGCAATAATGAGTTGAAGCTCAGGGCTGTTCTTAATCGAGAGCATGACCGCACCCATAATCGAGCTAGGATCAGGCGCTGAATTGCTGCTATTGGTGGGAAGCATTTGGATCAACTGGGCAATATCGGCGCAACTAGCCCCTGATACGTATTTTGCAAGGGCATCACTCATCTGCTCAACTGTGGTTTTCATCATCTCTGGCGGCAGAGGACTGGCGCCCTGGGCACGCACTGGCTGAACTGTTCCCATTGCAATCAGGGTACCCAAAAGAAGAGGCAGACTGCTCACCGATAAGCCCATGTCAATGGCACGCTTCAGCGATCGCCACATCATAAGTCTCAATACCTCAATAACATCTTAGATAACCCCTTTGGGCAGGCTAGTTAGCACGCTCCTCAATCACCCGATCAATCAGGCCGTAGTTTTTTGCCTCTTCAGCGGACATGAAGAAGTCGCGATCCATATCCCGCTCAATTTTTTCCAGGGGCTGGCCCGTATGGTAGGCATAGAGCTCATTGAGTTGGCGCCGTACCCGTAAAATTTCGCGAGCCTCGATTTCAATATCCGTTGCTTGGCCACGGGTGCCACCGGAGGGCTGGTGAATCATGATGCGGGAGTGGGGGAGTGCCAACCGCTTGCCTTTGGTGCCAGCTGCAAGGAGGAAAGACCCCATCGAGGCAGCCAGACCGACACAGATAGTGACGACATCCGATTTAATATGTTGCATCGTGTCGTAAATTGCCATACCGGCGGTGACGGAGCCACCCGGGGAGTTGATGTAGAGCATGATGTCTTTGCCCGGATCTTCGGAGTCAAGGTAGAGCATCACCGCCACAATTTGGTTGGCAATCTCATCATCCACTTCTTTACCCAGGAAAATAATCCGCTCGCGATAGAGACGGTTATAGATGTCAATCCACTGGGTGTAGGGTTCACCGGGCATCCGGTAGGGGACTTTGGGTACTCCGATGGGCATAGAATCCTTCCAGGCTGAGCTATCAACGCCGCTTTTCTCCCTGATTCTAACCTAATTCCTAGAGCCTTCGCTCTACACTTGGCAAAGGCAGAGGGCAAACCACTGCTGAGGATCAGTAAAGGTGTTGATCCATTGGAACCCGGCAGCGGTGAATGCCTCCTTGAGGGCAGTAAGGTCAAACTTGCGGGAAATTTCGGTGAGAATTGGTTCACCAGCAGCAAAGGTGCACTGAAAATCAAGGGCAGCCAAGGTAACGGCTTGTCTCTGTTGCGAATCTAGATACATTTCAATTTGCTGGGCAATTGGGTTATAGATGGCGCGATGGGCAAAGGCTTCGGGCTGAAAATTTCCTTGAAAGCGCCAATTGAGGTGATGGAGGATATTGCGGTTAAAAGCAGCCGTCACCCCTTGGCCATCGTTGTAAGCAGAAAGCAAAATACTCGTGTCTTTGATGAGATCCACGCCCAGCAGGAAATAGTCCCCTTTCTTAAGAACCCGATGCACCTGTTGAAACAGGGTCTGGCATTCGCTGGGGGAAAGGTTGCCGATTGTACTACCGAGAAAGCAGAGCAAGCGGCGGGGGGCTAAGGGGGGTGGTAGGTGCTCTAAGCCTACTTGATAGGTGCCAACAAGGCCATGAATGCTCAGCTGGGGGTAATCGGCAAGAAGAGCCATGGCACTGGTCTTGAGGATCGAGCTGCTGACATCAATGGGACAGTAGTAAAGATGGGATTGCACTTGAGTATAGGCGGACAGGAGGAGGCGAATCTTGCGATCGCTACCGCTTCCCAGTTCCACAAGTTCACAGGCGCCCGTGAGTTGGGCGATCGCCCCGGCGGCGGTCTTTAAAATGCCCAATTCTGTACGAGTGGGGTAGTATTCCGGTAACTCACAAATTTGTTCAAAGAGGCGCGATCCCGCAGCATCATAGAAATAGTAGGAGGGAAGAGACTTGGGTTCCTGAGTCAGACCCCGGATGACATCTTGGCCGTCCTGTTCTGTGGTGAGACTGGGTAAGTGGGTCAGGCGTAGGCGATCGCTCACAGGGAAAACGGCTCCAGAATGGGCAAGTCTTAGGATATTCTAGCTTTTAGCCGCTGCTCCAAACGGCGCCCCCACCCCGCGATCGGCAAATTCATAAAATTCCTAAGGCGCCATAGGGAAGTGCCAAGGCTGCCACTCCCGCTGTCTAGGTATTCACTGCAGTTGCAAGGTTCATGTGGACTCACACTGCACCAACACCGCATGGGTAATCATGGGAGTATTGCCAAGCCCTGGCCAGTGCAGAAACAGAAAGGGGGATGGTCAGCCATCGAGGATTTTGGGTTACACCGGTTGCTACTGCTTAAACAATACCAATTTGCGCCTGTTGATCATTCCACATGTTCCACTTTTCGTAGATGCGGCGCAGTGTGCCATCTTTCTTGAGGATATCAAGGGCTTGGTCAATCTCTGTCTTGAGGGTTTCTGCTTTGGGGTTGTTTTTGTTAAAGGCAATAACATAGTTATTCAAAAAGATTGGGACACCAATTAGCCGTAGGTGATTGTTTACTTTGCCCCCCGGACCGGTGCCAAGAACGTAGTAGGCAACAATTGGAAAGTCTAGCATCACGGCATCAAGGCGCCCCTGAGCCAACTCATCAAAGATCAGGTTGTTACTAGAGTAGGTACGGGTTTTAATTTTTTATCCCCTTCAAGAATTTCTTGGGCTTTGTAGTCAATGCCAGTGCCAACGGTCATGCCAGCCAGATTGGCAAGGCTGACTTCCCTAGTAGAAGTGTATTGTTCGAAGCGGGGATCATCGGCTCGGACTACGATCTGTTGGCCATAGCGATAGTAGGGCTGGGAAAAGAGTTGAAGGCCCTGGCGATCGGGGGTGATTTCCCAACCGTTGAGAATGATATCAAAGCGGTTGGCAGCAAGGGCAACCAGCAGTTGTTCGTACCCAGTGTCAACGAATAGGGCCTTAACTCCCATCAAGCGGGCGATCGCAGCGGCAATTTCCACCTCAAAGCCAACTAAGTTTTTGGGATCAGTAGGGTCATAAAAAACGTAGGGAGCACCCTCAATGGCCTCAGCCCCCCAAACCAATGTACCCGGATTGAGGAGACCCCTGCTGGAGATGGTGCCCGTGGTTGAGGTTCTGGAGGTTGAATCTACATTACCGGCACAGGCTGTGAGGAGGCTTTTACTGCCTGTGGCGATCGCCATCGCCCCCATTCCCTGCGCTACACAACGCAAAAACGTGCGGCGGTGCAACTCCATAGCGCTGTCCTTGTATGAGGTTGAGCATGAGTTGAGGGTTATTGTATCGGATCAACCCAGCCCCGGTTTAGTTTCTATCACCCCCACTGCCAAGACTACGACGTTTTGTTACTGTTTGAAAGGCGTAAATAATATCTCCTTCCTGCCATTGTTGGAAATCATCCAGGCGTACACCACATTCATAGCCAGCCGCAACCTCGCGGACATCCTCCTTCATGCGTTTGAGCGAACTCAAGATCCCCGTGTGAATGGTGTTTTGCTGGCGCAGCACCCGTACTTTGCAGTTGCGCACCAGCTTCCCATTGAGGACATAACAGCCGGCCACCATGCCTTTGCTGAGGGGGAAGATAGCTCGCACTTCTGCTTGACCCAGTTCTTCCTCCACCAGTTCGGGTTCCAGCATCCCCTCCATTGCCCCTTGAATATCATCAAGGAGCTTATAGATGATGTTGTATTCGCGGATATCCACGTTGTGCTGCTCCGCTGCTTGGCGTGCTCCTGAAGCGAGGGTAGTATTAAAGCCAATGATGACGGCACTACTGGCAGCGGCAAGGTCAACATCGGTTTCGGTAATTTCGCCGGGGGCCGCCAACAAAATCCGCAACTGCACTTGATCTTGGGGCAGTTGGTTGAGGGCCGTTAAAATCGCCTCAACCGAACCTTGAACGTCAGCTTTGAGAATGAGATTGAGTTCCTTGAGTTCCCCTTCGCGGGCTTGGCTAGACAAGGAAGTGAGGGAGACCCGCCGGGCGGCGGCGGCTTGGGCAAGGCGGGATTGACGTTGGGCGGCGGCGCGCTCCTCTGCAAGGGCACGGGCGGCTTTTTCATCGCTGAGGACTTCAAATTCATCTCCCGCAGCAGGGACATCTGCCAGACCCAAGACTTCGACTGCAAAGGAGGGGGTTGCTGCCTCGACCCGCTGGCCGCGATCATCAATCATGGCGCGAACCCGACCAAAACAGGCACCCGCCACTAAAATATCACCGACCCGCAGTGTACCGTTTTGTACCAGCAATGTGGCCACTGGTCCCCGCGCCCGATCCAAGTGGGCTTCAATGACGGTGCCCTTGGCGGGGCGGTTGGGATTGGCGTAGAGGTCCTCCACCTCTGCCACCAGCAGGATCATTTCCAGGAGCGTATCGAGATTTTGCTGTTGCAGGGCACTGACGGGCACCATAATCGTGTCGCCGCCCCACTCTTCGGGCACTAGACCGTATTCAGTGAGTTCTTGCTTGATTCGCTCTGGTTGGGCAGACTCTTTATCAATTTTATTAATGGCGACGATGATCGGAACCTTGGCTGCCCTGGCGTGGCTAATGGCTTCAATAGTTTGCGGTTGTACGCCATCATCGGCGGCAACGACGAGAACGGCAATGTCAGTGACCCGTGCCCCCCGTGCTCGCATAGCGGTAAAGGCTTCGTGACCGGGGGTATCGAGAAAGACCACCTGATGTTTCTCGCCGTTGTGTTCGACGTCCACGTGGTAGGCGCCAATGTGTTGGGTGATGCCGCCTGCTTCCCCTTGGGCAACCTTGGCATTGCGGATGGCATCGAGGAGGGTGGTTTTGCCATGATCGACGTGACCCATAATCGTGACCACAGGCGGACGCCGTTGCAGGTGATCAAGGTCACTCGACTCCAGCATTTCAGTGACTTTTGTGGCCTCGACTTTGTGCTGTGCTGTTTCCACCGCGATCCCCAATTCCTTGGCCACGAGTTCGATCGTTTCGATCTCAAGGGTCTGGTTGATGGTGGCGGCAATTCCCTTAAAGAAGAGAATTTTAATGATTTCTGCCTCGGGGCGACGCACTAAAGTGGCCAATTCCTGCACCGACATTGGGCCTTCAATCGTAATGTGATCGGGTGGGGGTGCTTCCGCTGGTTCTCCGTGACGGCGATCGCGATGGCGGGATTGTTTTTTCTCGCTGCTTTTTTCAGTTTTTGCCGCTGGTGTAACGGGGCGGGCGGGACGGGGAACCTTGGGCTTGGGGGGCCGTTGCAGGGATTGACTGACATCAACCGTTACTTGGTGTACTCCGACCAAACGGCTAGTGAGTTCGAGTTCTTCCTCTTCGTCAATGATTTCTTCGCGCAATTTGACGACGCGGGAGGATTTCCGTTTGTGCTCTTCATCATCAAAGTCTTTGTGACGGTGGCGGTCTTTGATGACTTTGCTAACGGACTTGTCATCGAGTACCTCAACGGTTTCGGTGACGGGCTTTGGTGGATTGGCTGCCCGCACGGGTTTGGGTGGTGGTTGTAGCTCGGGTAAAGCTGGTTTGGGCGCTATTTCTGGGGGCTTGACGGGGGCAGGGGGAACGGCCCGCTGGACAATTTCAATGCGATCTTGGCTCCTGGGTTTTGCGGGGGCGATCGCCCCCTTTTCTTTTTTGGGGGGGTCCTTTAGCTCCTTACGGGGCGGGGGAGTGGCAGCGACGTTTTCCTCTTTCTTGGTGGGGCGGGCCGGTGGGGGAACTAAGGTAGGCGCTGGACGTGGTGGCGTTGGTTCGGGTTTTGCGGGGGGGGCAGGGGGCTTGGGAGCCACAGGTTCCACTGGCTTCGTGGCAACGGGCGCAGGGGGGGTAGGCCGCGTAGGCGCTTGGGGGCGAGCGGGGGGCTGTTGTAATTGGGGCTTGGGCGCTTCTGGTATTTCAGAGCGGGTTTGGCTGTGCACAGCAACAATTTGCTGCGTTTTTTGGGGGGCTGGGGCTTTCTTCACAGGGGGCAGTGTTTTTGAAACTTTATGGGGAGAGGCACTATGGGGTTGGTAGGTTTTAGCAGCGTCGCGAATGCGATCGGCATCGGCATCGGAAATTGTGCTGCTGTGGCTTTTATAGGGAATCCCCAATTGTTCACAGATCGCCAATAAATCGCGATTATCTAGGTTAAGTTCTTTTGATAGGTCATAGATGCGGACTTTACCAATACTCATGCTGTCTCTCAAAGGCTCTGAAATCTCTATGAAGGGGCAAACGGTAGGGCGATCGCGCTCGCCTAGGTCAAGACTACCGTCAAGGTGGAATTAGGGGACTTTAAGGGATGGGTTGGGGCAGCTCACTGAACAATAATCTCAAGAGTCGGGACTACAAAAATACAAGTATTCCTATTATTAACGATTTTGGTAGGGATTGATCAGGGCAACAGCCCTAAGGGGGGATCAATTTCAATTCTTCGGGCTGCCAGATCAACCACCGGGACGATGGCTGGGACAAAGGGAATATACACCGATTGGGGGGCTGCTGGGGCAGGGTCGAGTAACTGCACTTCCAGTAGGTCATTGCCCGCATTGACCAAGCCCACTACTTCGCCAACCCGCTTACCTTGGTGATAGACCGCCAGTCCAATCAGATCCATGAGGTGGTATTCATTGGCCGCAAGGGGTGGGCGATCGCTGGCGGGGACTAAAATTTCTGCCCCCTTGAGCGCCTCCGCTGCGGTGCGATCGCTAATTTCGGCAAAGGTAACCACAAACTGTTCGGCACGGGGTAAAAATCGGCCCCGTAGGAGGGTAACCGTATAGGGCTGGGGCTGGCGGGGCGATCGCAACCAACGGCAACCAGCCACTGTAAAGCGTTCGGGAAAATCACTAAAGGGCTTGACTTTGACCTCGCCCCGCAGGCCGTGGGCACCAACGATTTGACCAATACAGAGCCACTCATTCACCTCAGGGAAGGGGGTCACCATAGGCCGTCCAAGCCAACTTCAGTAAACCGTTCATAATTGCTGTGGCAACGCTCACGCCCCCCTTGCAACCCTTAATGGCAATGTGGGGTACCCAAGAGTTTTGCAGGCGATCCAAGGTGGGGGGGAGAAAATTGGGGGCAGCGTCAATAATTAAGGCGGGGCGAATTTCCTGAGCCTCCACTAAAGTCAGGAGGGGTTCTAGGGCTGAATGATCACTACTGAGAACAAAAATAGCCGTGGGATGCCGTCGTGCCAAGGTTTCAATACCAAAGGCAATGCGAGATTTTTCCTGCTGCGGCCGGGTGAAGGTTTCTGCCCCACAGTAAATGGGATTGCCAAAGGTGTTTTGGGTGTAGGAGAGCACCCCCACCTGTACCATCGTTACATCCACCACAATCGGGGTATGAGCAGCAAGGGCAGCCACACCAGATTGCAGAGCCTGCTCTGAATAGACAATCAAATTCAGGTATTCTAAATCCCCCGTTGCATAAATCACACGGCGTGTAATATCGTACTGGGCTGGACTCAGGTGATGCCCAGCCAGCAGCTGGTCAATCAGGCGTAACTGCGCAACATCAAAATGGTGCCATTCCATCCAAGGTGCCGCAAGGGAATTAGGGAATAATCAATATAGCAGCAAAGGTTTCCCCACTAGACGCAGGGTGGGATTGCCATCCTCTAGTGTAAGGGGCGATCGCCCAATTTCATGCACACTGGGGCGATCCACGATTTCAGCGAGACTGGTATGCTGGAAACAGCGTCCTTAAACTTGTGCCACTGTGTCTCAGAGTCTCTGTCCTGTTCCGGCAGATCAGCGACCAATTAACGAATATCGTGACCTCAAAGCCTCTTGGTTTTTTGAATGGTCGAGTTGGCCGCGGCCGCGTTTTCAACGGCGTTTGCTGCTGCTGTGGGGGATGGCTTGGCTAGTCAGTGGACCGGTGGCGATCGCCAGCTTTTCTCTAAAAGAAGCACCCCTTCACACCTTCTTGGCCGCTGCTGTAGGAGCCAATTTCCTGTTGTTACTCATTCTTTTGCGCCTTGTGTTGGGTTGGGCCTACGTGGGCGATCGCCTGCAACGTCCCACCGTGGTTTATGAAGAAACGGGTTGGTATGATGGTCAAGAATGGCAAAAACCCGAAGCTGAATTGACTCAAGATCGCCTGATCTATACCTACGAGTTGCGCCCGATTTTGCAACGGTTACAGGTGACATTTTTAGCGCTTGTGATCTTTTCTTTGGGACTTGCCCTTGGTTGGGCACTCCTGTAGCTGCTGCCGATATTGTTGCTCACTTACCCGCATGACCGAACCGATGTCCAAACGCACCCAAGCTCCTGCCCTCGATGTTTACTTACTGCGGGAAGGGATTGTTGAGTCGCGCCACCATGTCCATGCCGTTGTCTGTGATGCCCGGGGACGGATTCTTGCCCTTGCGGGAAATGCTGAAACCGCTGCTTTTATCCGCTCTGCCCTCAAGCCCTTTCAAGCCTTGGCAGTGACGACAACGGGAACAATGGAGCGGTTTGATTTGAGCGATCGCGACCTTGCGATTATCTGCAGCTCCCACCAAGGTCGTATTGAGCAAGTGCGCCAAGTCTTTAACATCCTTTGGCGTGCCGATGTGGATCCCACCGCCTTGCAATGTCCCGTTCCCCCCGGTCGCCAAGGGGCACTTCAGCACAACTGTTCGGGTAAACACGCGGGGATGCTAGCGGTTTGTCAACGGCGCAATTGGCCATTGGCAAGCTATCTCCACAAAAATCACCCCGTTCAAACGCTCATCCTCGCCAAGGTGGCGGAACTGCTGAAGATGCCCGCCGCCGAGTTTATCTGTGCCCACGACGACTGTGGGGCGCCCACCTACTTAATGCAACTGGTGCAGATGGCTACCCTTTATGGCCAACTCGCCTCTGGCAATGACTGGGCAATGGAGCGCGTGGTTCGTGCCATGACCCACCACCCTGATTTTGTTGCAGGCCCCGGTGCCTTTGATAGTGAGCTGATGCGCCTCACGGAGGGGGAAATTCTCAGTAAGTCTGGGGCTGAGGGGATTCAATGTGTGGGGCGTGTGGGGGAAGGCATGGGATTAGCCATCAAGGTCAGTGACGGTGCCCAGCGTGCCAAATACGCCGTTGCCATTCAACTGTTGAAGCAACTCGGCTGGATTACCCCCAGTGTGGCGGAGGCCTTGGGGGAGCAGTTTCTAATTCCCAACCCATTTACCCGCCTCGAGGTCAATGGTGAACTGACCTTTGCCTAGGGGTTGATTGGTTGCCGCGGGCTAATGGTTAAAATGAATTTTTACCCTAGGCGATGATGAGTAGTCAATTTAGATGCACCTACGGAGGCTGTTGTGGCTGTCACAGCAAATGTCGGAACCATCTTTCCTGTGGTGTGGGCGGGCGATCGCGTGCAATTAATTGATCAAACCCGCTTGCCAGAACAGTATGAACTCAAGGACATCACCACCGCAGCGGAGATGGCCACCGCCATTCGGACGATGATTGTCCGGGGCGCACCAGCAATTGGTGTGGCAGCAGCGTTTGGCATGGTTTTGGGAGCGCGGGAATACAGGGGCAGCGATCGCGAGGGCTTCTTAGCCCACCTTGAGAATATTGCTTCGGAATTGCGCCAAACCCGGCCGACGGCAGTGAATTTATTTTGGGCCATTGATCGCATGCTAGGAGCAGCCCAACAGCCCACAGCCACCCTTGGGGAACTTCAGCAACACCTCCTTGAAACTGCACAAACCATTGCCCAGGAAGATGTGCAAGCCTGTCAAGCCATTGGTGAAAACGGCCTTAAGGTTCTGCCGAAAACTCCCGAGAAATTGCGCCTCCTTACCCACTGCAATGCGGGGGCCCTAGCGACAGCAGGCTATGGAACAGCCTTAGGGGTGGTTCGTGCCGCTTGGGCGGCGGGTCGCTTAGAGCGGGTCTATGCCGATGAAACCCGGCCCCGGCTTCAGGGAGCCAAATTAACTGCTTGGGAATGTGTCCAAGAGGGCATTCCTGTCACTCTGATTGCTGATACCATGGCCGCCCACTGTATGCAGCGGGGGATGATTGATGCGGTGGTGGTAGGGGCGGATCGCATTGCCCTGAATGGAGATACCGCCAACAAAATTGGCACCTACAGCGTTGCCCTGGCCGCCCGGGCCCACAGCATTCCTTTCTTTGTTGCCGCGCCCCTTTCGACAATTGACACCAACATTGCCACTGGGGCCGCAATTCCCATTGAGGAGCGGCATCCCCAAGAAATTTATCAGGTGGGGTTTAGCCGTATTACGCCTGCGGGGGTGGATTTCTACAATCCGGCCTTTGATGTTACACCGGCTTCCCTCATTAGCGGCATTATCACCGAGAAGGGGGTTTTTGCCCCCGCCGAGCTGGCCCAAGCCATCGGCGCTGCAAGCCCCGACTAATTATGGCAAACCGCCCGGGCAATGTCACCGCCGATTGTGCCCGGAGGATAACTTTGGCTACCGTCCCACTCCCAACCGTAGTACTCACTTTTCACATCGTAGGGGTCGCAGGAGGCGGTTGCCGGGTGCCAATAGTCATCTCCACGGGTCGAGAGGTGAAAATCTACTTGGACAATGCCATTTTGATTGGTATAGAACCGACGGGAATCCATATCAACGGTGTAAACATGGCCCTTACTGTCGCGAGCAACTTCCACCTCCTGTTCTGCAAAGGCCGGGGGAGCGATCGCTAGACCTAGGCTCAAGGTGGCTGCCCCCACAAGGGCGACATGGGTCCGCAACATTGTCAAAAACCTCTTTCTTTGCTAACACGATCGTAGCAACTGTGCTAAAACATCGTTATTCTTAGTTCAAAAACCTCTATAGAAAAAATGATTTCCTCGCCCTCTCCGTTGACCACCACCGACCTCAATGCCCTGGCTGAACGTATCCGTATGGCAGCGGCCCAAGCCAATGGAAATGTCCATGATCTGTTGGCACTGCTGCGACTTTTAGAGCAATTGCACCGTGAAATTTGTGACAATCAGTTTCAGGCAGCGTTGCCCACCAATCGCCAAGCCCTCTATAAACTGCTGCGGGATATTGAAACCAATGGCGGCTGGCCCTACATTCCCCGTAGGCGTCTAGAGTCCTTTTTGGGGCTAGTTCAAGAGGCATCCGATCCCGATGAATGTTGAACGCTGGCTAATCCGGCAGGAGCCCCAGTGGCTAGAGCTAGAACAACTGCTCAACCGTGCCGAAATTGAGGGAATTCAGGGCTGGTCAGCAGCGGAAATTCGCCGCCTCAGTCAGTTGTACCGCCTTGTCAGTGCTGATTTGGCGCGGGCAAAAACTCGCCGCCTAGGCAGTGGCATTGTCAACTATTTGCAGGGTCTCACCTTGCGAAGCTACAGTCAGATCTATCAGGGTCAGCACTCCCACGATGGGCGCAAGGTGTGGTGTTTTTTGCAGCGGGGCTTCCCGGCGGTTGTGCAGCAAACATGGGTCTATACGGCCTTGGCCTTGGGGGTGTTTCTGGTGGCCGCCGCGATCGCTTGGTGGTATGGGTGGCGCGATCGCCAGTTTTTGGAACTGCTGGTGCCCCCAGACATCCTCTCCGTCGTGGAAAAGGAGGGCAAGCTGTGGATGGGATCAATTGTGGGGATTGAGCCCTTGGCCTCCAGTGCCATTCTGACGAATAACCTGAGTGTGGCTTTGGCAATGGTCGCGGGAGGCATCCTGGGCGGCCTGGGAACCCTCTACATCCTTTGGAACAACGGTCTGCACATTGGGGGGATCGCTGCCCTTGTGGCGCAAAACAACCTAGCGTATCCCTTTTGGGCGTTTGTCAGTCCCCATGGTGCCTTAGAGTTGCCCGCGATTTTTTTGGCGGGGGCGGCCGGTCTGTTGCTGGGGCAGGCAATTCTCTTGCCAGGGCGCTACCCTCGCCTTAGGGCCTTGAAACGCAATGGTGCCTTGGCGGCGCAACTCATGTTTGGAATTGTGCCACTGCTGGTGATTGCGGCTATGATTGAGGGCTTTTGGTCGCCCAATCCGCTGATTCCCAACAGTGTGAAGTATCTTTCCGGTCTCGGTTTGTTTGCTGCTTTAGTGTTTTATTTGGCTTGGCCCATAGAGCGATCGCCCACAGGTGAGAGAAAATAGAAAAATGCTTTATTGACGTTTAGGCCGATCGCGAGAACACTATGGCAGAAAATTGGCGCAGTCGCATCATTACAGAAGGCATTCAACGCACCCCCAACCGAGCCATGCTGCGAGCTGTGGGTTTTGGCGACGAGGATTTTAACAAGCCCATAGTTGGGGTGGCCAGTGCCCACAGCACAATTACTCCCTGCAATATGGGGATTGCTGCCCTTGCCAGTCGCGCCGAAGCAGGAATTCGTGCCGCGGGAGGGATGCCGCAGTTGTTTGGCACAATTACGGTCAGCGATGGTATTTCCATGGGCACTGAAGGGATGAAATACTCCTTGGTCTCGCGGGATGTGATTGCTGATTCGATTGAGACTGTCTGTAATGCCCAAAGTATGGATGGGGTGCTGGCGATCGGTGGCTGTGACAAGAATATGCCCGGCGCGATGATTGCCATGGCACGGATGAACATTCCGGCCATTTTTGTCTATGGGGGTACGATTAAGCCCGGTCATTGGCAGGGTCAAGACCTTACGGTTGTCAGCGCCTTTGAAGCCGTGGGTCAGTTTAGTGCCGGCAAAATGGATGAAGCAACGCTCCATGCCATTGAACACCATGCCTGTCCGGGGGCAGGTTCCTGTGGCGGAATGTTCACAGCAAATACAATGTCCTCGGCTTTTGAGGCAATGGGCATGAGTTTAATGTATTCCTCAACGATGACGGCGGAGGATGCCGAAAAAGCTGACAGTACTGAGTTGGCGGGCAAGGTGCTAGTGGAGGCAATCCGCAAAAATATCCGCCCCCGTGACATTATTACCCGCAAATCCATTGAAAATGCCATCAGTGTGATTATGGCTGTGGGGGGATCCACAAATGCAGTGCTGCATTTTCTGGCGATCGCCCACAGTGCCGAGGTCCCCTTGACCATTGATGATTTTGAAACCATTCGCCAGCGGGTGCCCGTCCTTTGCGACCTCAAGCCCTCGGGTAAATACGTCACTGCGGATCTACATCGGGCAGGGGGCATTCCCCAAGTCATGAAAATGCTCTTCAATGCCGGATTGCTCCACGGGGATTGCCTAACGATTACTGGAGAAACCATTGCCGAGCGGCTGCGGGATGTGCCCGATACCCCCGACCCCAACCAAGATGTGATTCGTCCTTTTGATCAACCTTTGTATGCCACGGGTCACCTGGCCATTCTCAAGGGCAATTTAGCCAGCGAGGGTGCTGTGGCCAAAATCTCCGGGGTGAAAAATCCCCAAATTACCGGGCCTGCCCGCGTCTTTGACTCCGAGGAAGCCTGCCTTGACGCCATTCTGGCGGGCAAGATCAACCCCGGCGATGTCATTGTCATTCGCTATGAAGGCCCCGTCGGTGGTCCGGGGATGCGGGAAATGCTGGCTCCCACCTCTGCCATTATTGGCGCGGGTTTAGGGGATAGTGTTGGCCTCATTACCGATGGTCGCTTTTCGGGAGGCACCTATGGCATGGTCGTCGGTCATGTGGCGCCGGAAGCGGCAGTTGGTGGGACGATCGCCCTTGTGGAGGAGGGAGACTCGATTACCATTGATGCCCATCGGCGGCTCCTACAACTCAATGTCAGTGAGGAAGAACTGGCGGCGCGGCGGGCTAAATGGCAGCCCCCTGCCCCTCGCTATACCCGTGGTGTGTTGGCCAAATATGCCAAACTAGTGTCTTCGAGTAGCCTGGGGGCGGTGACTGATCGCTTTGTCTAGGAACGAGACAGTTCTTGCAAAAGTTCTTGCAAAAAGGCCTCGATGCCAGCGCGATCGCTCGTTTGCCGGGGATAAACCATGGGCGGACGTTGCAGTGTAATCAGCTTCACCTGCAGTTCCTGGGCAAGGGTTTGCTTGATCTGCTCACTCGCGGTACCCGAGGCCTTGGTGACCACCGTTGTAATTTGCCACTGTTGCCAGAGGGCACGCTCTAGCTCCCGCGACACAGGGGGGAAAATGGCAACTAACCGCTGGCGATCGAACCCCACCGCCAAGGCAGTTTCTAAGGCTGTCACCGTGGGCAGAATCCGCGCAAAGAGGGTCGCCTGCCCCTGAAGGGGCGCAAAGGCCGCTAAATGCTTGACCCCTAGGGTCAGCAATACCCGCTCACCCACCAAGAGATTGCTGCACAGCAGGGATGGCAAATCCGTAACCAGACCAGTTGTGTGGGCAGACTCTGGGCGTTCAAAGCGCAGGTAGGGTAACCTCAGCTCTTGGCTTATGGCCACAGCCAGGGTAGAAATTTCCACCGCAAAGGGGTGGGAGGCATCTACAACTGCTTGAATAGAGCACTGCCGGATAAACTCACGGGCGCCCTGGGGGGTAAAGCGCTCAACATGGCAGTGTAGGAGGGGATGGGGGGCATAGAGATGGCAGGCCTCAGGGGTAGTCACGGTTACCCAGCAGCGGATGCCATAGCCAACGATGCACTCAGTAATCCAGCGGCTCTCTTGAGTACCGCCAATTAACCACAGGGAGAAAGCCACACCTATCCTAGGAGGGCACGGCGAAAGTTCTGACGGTAGGACTTATTCAACAGCAGCGGCAACCAGAGCACACTGAGGACAAAGCGGGATTGGGTGTAGTAGGTGCGATGAAAACCCTGCCAAAAGCGCAGTGCAATAAGGAGGTAGAGGACAATAATGGCAAAACCAAGGAGTTCCATAAACACAGCGCTGAATCTGAACTACCACTTCCACATTACTGGATTCTTTGGGTCCAAGGTGGCAATGACTGGCTGGCTAATTTCATCCAGCATGGCCAAGATGGACCTATCCAACTGCAGATCCGCCGCTTTGATATTTTCCAGGACTTGTTCTGGATGGCGGGCACCGACAATGGCACAGGTTTGGGGCTGATGCAGGAGCCAAGCCAATGCCAAGTTCCCTACCGTTGTGCCTAAACTGGTGGCAATGGGTTTCATCAACTCAATCGCTTCAAGGGCACGGGCATAGGTTTCCCCTTGAAAGAGTTGGTTTTTAGAGCGGTTATCTTCGGGTTCAAACTGGTGACCCGGACCAAAGCGCCCCGTCAGCAGCCCTTGGGCAAGGGGCGAGTAGGCCAAAACCGTCATCTCATGCTCAATACAAAAAGGAATTAATTCTGCTTCTGCCCAGCGCCAAAAGAGGGAATAAGGGGGCTGGACGCTCTCAATGCGCCCATACTGCATTGCCTCAGCCAGTTGGGCACGGGAGAAGTTGGAGACACCAATAGCACGAATTTTGCCGGCAGCTTGCAACTCCACCATCGCCTGCATGGTTTCCTCAATGGGCACGATTTCTGAGCCAAAGGAACCGGCGGGCCAGTGGATTTGGTAGAGATCAATGTAGTCGGTGTTGAGGTTACGGAGCGATCGCTCGCAGGCGGCAATCACGTCTTTGTAGCGCAAGTGGTTGGCGAAGACTTTCGTCGCATAGACACAGCGATCGCGCAAGTCTCCCACGGCTGCAGCCACAATCCGCTCTGAATGACCCTCCCCATAGACTTCAGCCGTATCAATGGTGGTCATCCCTGCTTCGACAGCAGCACGAATGGTGCGAATGGACTCTTCATCTTCAATGCCAACCCACCAACGTTTGCCCGCTTGCCACGTGCCAAGAATCAGGGGTGTGATTTGAATCTCTGTGCGACCAAGGGAACGGGTTTGCATACCATCATTGAATCAGCCCAACAGTAGGAGTTTTGGGGGGATAGGGTGAATGGTGTAACAAGTTGATGATGTAGTTGCCCCGAACTGTAGTAATGACAATCCTGTTGTGCAAAACTCCATCGTCACTCTACCGCGATCCGCACTTTCCTGCAACTGATAGAGCTTTTTCAGGGACTAGTGGTGGGGGCTAAAAGCCGCTCATCGTTCTAACGGCTCAAGAAAATGACCATTGTGCTGCCATAGGTTTTAATGCGTTGCTGCTGCCAGCCGATCGCCAGAATCGCCTCTAAATCTGGTGGATTTTTTGTGCGACACTCAACGGCAATTTCCCCCTTAGGACTGAGACGCTCCTCCTGCCAAAGCAACTGGAGAACGGGTAGATATAAATCACTATTGTAGGGGGGGTCAAAGTAAATAAACTCAAACTGGAGAATAGGGACTTGAGGCAGCTTCTGGCGCACATCCCCCCGCAAAACCAGGGTGTGCTGATGGGGTTGGGCAAGGGCTGACCAGTTTTCACGGATGACTTGGCAGGCTTGGGGAGACTGTTCAATACCAACCACCCACTGGGCACCGCGCAGTAGGGCTTCCGCCCCCATTGCACCGGTACCAGCACACAAATCTAGCCAGCCACATCCTTGGAGGCGACCCTGCCAGATATTGAAAATCGCTTGGCGAACTTTGGCACTTGTGGGACGGGTACTGTGACCGGGAAGGGTTTTGAGCGATCGCTGGCCCGAAATTCGCAAAGGCATATTTTTAAGGTAACGGCTTTAGCCCAAAATAAAAAGCCCTAGGAGTCTTGCCGTGTTTCGACCCTAGGACTTTTGTTTGCGAATCACTCCTCACTAACTCAACAATACTCTGAGGGTCTGGGAACCTGTAGAGCGGCACATGACACTTTCTCAAGTGACACCTGTTTTCTAGGGGGAGGGTGCTGACTTCATTGTCGTGGCTGCTTTGATTTGGACACAGTGGTCAGTGACCCGATCCATCAGCTCCATCAGCAAAAGACTCTACTGCGCCAACCCAACCATTCAGTTTGATTCAGGCAAAACACTGTTGTTCCTCCAGAGAACCAACGCCCGCGTTGGTAAGAATTTAATATCTCAAATAAGATAATTAAACTTATAACAAGTCTTTTAATGAAATTAAAAATCTCATAAGAGATACTCTTCGGGAAGGGGCCAAAGGAATCGGAACAGGAGGGCCTGGCTGGCGGACTAGAGCTGTCTTAGGGGTAGGGACCCAAACGAATCAAGGCAAACCCTCGATCTAAGGTGATCTCAAACTCTGAGCCCCCTTGAGAGGGGGGATGCTCTTCTGCCTTCGCGGTCGGTTATCCTGCTGAAGCTGTACTGCCTTGAGCTCCGCTGTAGAGGCAGGAGCCGGCGATCGTAAGAGAGTCTAAAGCAGCGCATCTGACGTGCTTGACTGATCTCGGTTGACCGATTGTGGGTGCCGCAATAGAGCAAATTTCTCAAAGCTTTTCCTAGAGCGAGTTTTAGCTGCCCTGACTCGAATAATGGACTAAAGTTGGCCTAAATTTCCTTGCTGCACAATCTCCCCTGCTCAATTGAGGAAAAAGCCAGCAAATGCTATCTTAGATAAGTTGTCGGGATGTAGCGCAGCTTGGTAGCGCACTTCGTTCGGGACGAAGGGGTCGCAGGTTCAAATCCTGTCATCCCGATCGGTCAGCACACAACTGTTAAGATAGGTAAGAAATACCCTAGGATTGTGTTGTGCTATGACCTCGGCTGCATCCTCAGTTGCCCGTTCTGATTTAGCAGAATTGCGTCGTCTCAAGTCTCTCTTGCCGCCAGAGCTGCAAAGCTGGGTGATGATCGAACCAGCAAGTGGGGTGAATCCTCCCCTCATTACCTGCGAGGAAATTGGCAAGGATGAGGTGGAAATTCAAATTGATTTAGCACGTTGGGATCAATTGGCCAAGGATCAGCGCAACCTCCTCTTTTGGCACGAGGTTGCCCGCATTCAAAATGACACGATTCCTCGCGATGGCTGGGAAATGGCGGCACTGGCGATTGGCCTGGGGGGTGCCGTGGGAGAACTTTGGGTACAGGATGGCTTGCTGCTGCTCCTTGCCCTTGGGCTGTGTGGCTTTTCGGGCTGGCGGCTTTACCAGCGCAATAATGGCGAAAAGGTTCTCAAGGAAGCTATTGCCGCTGATGAGCGAGCGATCGCCCTCGCCACCCGCTTCGGCTATGAATTGCCCAATGCCTACAAAAGTCTTGGCAGTGCCCTCAAGCTTTTGATCGAGCAGGCCCCCAATCGCCGCCAACGCAAACGCTATGAGCTGCGTCTGCAGGCCCTGAAGAAGAGCGCGGCTAAGGCCAAGGCTCGCATGCAGGCCATGCAAAACGACACTCCAGCAGGCTCCTAGTCATGGCTCGCCCAAAACGCCAACGGCTGCTGCCAATAATCATTCTCCTGTGGACAGTGGCCAGTCTAGGATTTATGGCCCAGTGGGATTTACATCCAGTGCTGCGGTACTATGGCTGGGTCTTTACGGCTCAAATTGCCTTTTTGCTTTTCTTCTTGCCGCAGATGGGACGACAGCTCAGGGGTGTCCAACGCTCCCAAGGGAATGACAGTCTTCCCTAAGTGACGCCAAAAAACCTCGATCAGGACGATCGAGGGTAGGAGGGTAGCTAACAGGAATTTATTGAAATTAATTTTCAATAGCTGGACTGAGAAAAGTTTCCAACTCCTTGAAATTAAATCCCATGGCTCGCAGGGCGTGCCAAAGGTGACCCTGTAGGAAGAAAAAAGCAAGGAAGAAGTGGGCATTGGCTAGCCACGCACGGGGAGTATGTTGGCCAAGGGGCAATTCAATGGTGTCTGCGAAGTAGGGCGCAATTCCCAGCTTGACTTCTAGGGGTGGTCCATAAAACGCGACCGGATAGGCGAGTGTATTCACTGCACAGAAGTAGGCGGCCACAAACCCCGCCAAGGCAATTCCCCCAAGTGAATAGGAGAGAATTGCTTCAGCATTAAACATCAGCACCTTCCGTGCCCAAGCCAACGGCGGTACAAGAATGTGCCAAATGCCACCTGCAATTAGCAAAATGGCAATGTAGATATGCCCTCCCACTAGGTCTTCCAAACTATTAATGCTGGCAAAGTGGGTTTGGTAGCCATAGATAACAAAGGGATCCAACGTGGGCTGCGCTACAAGGCGTACCGTTTGCAAATTGGCATCGTACAACCCACCCCAGATGGTTGCTTTGAGAACCAACAGCAGGGCACCGAACCCCAAAAAGAGCAGATGATGTCCTAAAATAATGCCCAGTTGTTTTGGATCATCCCAGCGGAAGTGGAAGCGACGGGCCCGACCAGTGGCTGTACTGAGATCATGGGGGGCACGAAAGGTATGAAAGAGCGCACCGGCCCCTAGGACAGCAGAGGAAATCAGATGCACTGCCCCAATCACAAAGTAGGGGTACAAATCCACCACTTTACCCTCCTCGCCGATGCCAAACCCCAAGGTTGCTAGATGGGGCAGCAAAATCAGGCCCTGTTCTCCCATAGGCAGATTGGGGTTGTATTGGGAAATTTCGTAAAGCGTAAAGGCGCCGGCCCAGAATACGGTCAGAGCTGCCTGTGCCACATGGGCGGCAATGAATAACCCTGAGAGGTTTACAAATCGGGCATTACCGGCCCACCAATCATACTTGACGTTGGCTTGACCGTAGGTTTGTAAGCCGGCAGCCATCACAGGGGTTGGAGATTCACTGGCGATCGCCATCCTGTCCTCCTTTGTTGATAAATAGATTGGACGTCAATATTGGGATTTATTGAGCATTAATCTCAACAAACCCAGGTCTACTATAGCAGGTTTATTGAGAATTAGTAGCATCTAACAAGAATGCAAATATAAAGATATGTAACTAATGGCTAGGGGCATTCTCCTTTCAGAAGGTTGAGCAATAGGCAGGTAAGGCAGTAGAGTAGTAGCGACAGGTACTTGGCGGTTAGGTATGGCCATTTTGCTTTATCACGAAAATGTGGCAACGGCGGCCACATTGGTCTCGATCCTAACCACTGCCGATCATCGGGTGGATGTGGTTGCCCGATCCGAGGACCTCTGGAGCTTACTAGCCAGTCGTCGCTACCACCTCTTGATTGTGGATGAGTCCCATTTGGGCACAACAGTTGAGGTCTTTTGCCAGAAAGTGCGCGATCGCGGATTTCAGGAACCTATTTTGATCCTCACGGGCCAAGATTGGCCAACCCAGCCAGATACCCAAGTCATTTATTGTCGCTATCCCTGCTCCCCAGCAGCACTCCTTGAGATCGTCCAGCAACTCCTCAGTGCAATCGCCACCTCTAAGCCTGAGCAGAACCGCGATTCCGGCCTGCCCCTTGTCCTTCACATTGACAACGACACCGACTTAATCCGTTCCCTTGAGGAGCATTCTGCCGATAGTGGTTTTCGCTATGTGGCCATAGATAGCTGGCCCGTCGTCAATACCTTTCTGCAGGAGTGCTGGCCCAATGCTGTCATTCTCAATCCGGAAGTAATGCCCGATAAAGTGACCACCCGCGAGTTTTTGCAGCAATTGCGCCAACATCGTCCGCCCATCCCCGCACTCGTGTTTACTGCCCGTGACACGTGGCGCGATCGCTTGGCGGCTATTCGCCTTGGCTCGCGGATGACCCTGAGTAAGCCCGTTGATGTCGAGCGGCTGTTGCAAACCCTCGAACAGTTACTCCAGCCCCAAGAGATGACCTCCGCCAGCATTCTGGCTGTGGACGATGATGCCGTCACCCTGGCCATCCTGAAACGCCTCTTGGAACCTTGGGGAATGAGCGTCACCTCACTTCAAGATCCCGATCAATTTTGGGATGTGCTAGAGACCACCACCCCCGAATTGGTGATTCTCGATGTCCAAATGCCGGGCATCAACGGCCTAGAACTCTGCCAAGTTGTGCGCAATGATCCCCGTTGGAATCAGCTCCCTATCCTCTTTCTTACGGCAACCACTGACCCGGCGCTGGTGAACCAACTCTTTGCCGCCGGTGCTGATGATTTTGTCAGTAAACCCATTGCTGGTCCTGAGCTGATAACGCGGATCATCAACCGCCTAGAGCGTACCCGCCTTCTGAAACGCTTAGCAGAGGTCGATCCCCTCACAGGACTCAGCAATCGGCGTAAAGCCACAGAAGACATTGAACGCTTTTTAACCCTTGCCAGCCGCCAACAGCAAACCCTTTGCATTGCCGTTTTAGATTTAGATTATTTCAAACGCATCAATGATACCTACGGTCACGATGTCGGCGATCAGGTATTGGTGACTACCGCTCGGATGTTGCGCCAGTCCCTGCGCATGGAGGATGTTGTCGCTCGCTGGGGCGGCGAGGAATTTTTAATTGCGTTGTATGGCATTTCCCTTGAGGTGGCCAAGCACCGCCTTGCTATCTGTTTACAGCGATTGCGGAATCACACCTTCCACGCCCCCAACCATGACAGCTTTAAGGTGAGTTTTAGTGCCGGTATTAGTCAATTTCCCACCCATGGAAAGAGCTTAGTGCAACTGGTGAAGACGGCGGATGATGCCCTCTATGCCGCCAAGGCAGCAGGACGTGCTCAAATTATGACGGCCCTAAAGGAAATACCCCCAGAACTTGCCAATGCCTCCTCCCAAGAGGAATAAGCTATTCTAAAGGAGCACGCTCATTCTCAGTAAAACTCGGCCCCAGCACCGTTGACTGTCCTAAATGTATGACCTTATAATCTATGACCTTTGAGGCATCCTCTGGACAAAAAGCCACCATTCTCTTGGTAGATGACGATCCCAACCTGGTGCTCTTGGTCAAGGATTACCTTGAGATGCAGGGATATCGCGTGCTCACCGCAGCCCATGGCAATGAAGGGCTGGCAATTCTTCGGCAACACACTCCAGATTTAATTATTTGTGATGTGATGATGCCGCAGATGGATGGCTATAGCTTTGTCAGTGCGGTGCGACAACAGGCACACCTCAGTTGGTTGCCAGTGCTCTTTCTCTCCGCTAAGGGGCAAACCCACGATCGCATTAAGGGGTTGCAAACCGGCGGTGATGTTTACCTGGTCAAGCCCTTTGAACCGGATGAACTCCTAGCCCAAATCCAAGCCCTCCTCAAACAAACGGCTCGCCTGTGGGAGGCTCAAGGACGACAAGCCCCCCCTGGGCCACCCCCCCCTGGTGTCGAACTCACCCCCACAGAAACGCGAATTCTCCAATATGTCGCCCGGGGAATGTCGAATCGTGAAATTGCTGCAGAGCTACACGTGAGTCAGCGCACAGTGGAAAGCCACGTCAGCAATATGCTAGGGAAAACGGGTTGCCACAATCGCACTGAGTTGGCTCGCTGGGCGATCGATTATCATTACGTGTGACCTGCGCTCTTTATGAGGGGCATCCTCCAATACCTTAGCTGCTGTAACTCGCCTGTGTCACCGCTGCATGTGCTCGGCCAGTAGGGCTTGGGCGCGGGGTTTATAGAGTAGATGGAACAGCGCTTCCATGTAGCGCATCATATCTTCGCGGTTTTCTTGAGAAGAGAAGTTCCAGAAGCCATAGATCTTGGCAAGGGAGAGCAGGCGGCTGCAGTGAATTTTCCAAGTGTAGGTGCTATAGACCCGCTCGATGCCGGCTTTGGAAATCCGTTGCCACTCCTGGGGATCGCGATCGCAAGCCTCCAGAAAGCGGACGATGGTTTCGGCCATTTCTTCTAAGTGGGTTGGGTTGATATAAAAGCCATTCACCCCATCTTGGATAATTTCCAGAGGGCCACCAAAGCGCGTACCAAAGGTGGGCAGACCACTGATCATTGCCTCCAGAATCGTTAAGCCAAAGGCTTCAAACAAAGCAGGCTGGACAAAAATTCCTTGGCGATCGGCAATAATGCGATAAATTTCCCCCGAATCTGCTTTTGGTAAACGAATCCCTAGCCAGCGAATTTTGCCATGAAGATTGTATTCATGGATGATTTGGTAGAGCTTCTCAATCTCGGCAATTTCCTCGCGATCGCTGGAGTCTGCGGTGCGTAACTTGCCCGCCACCAAAATTAAGTTGCAGCGCTCCTGCAGTGCTTTGCTGCGGCCAAAGGCTTCCGCTAGGCCGGTGAGGTTCTTAATCCGATCCAGCCGTGCCATCGAAAAGAGGGGGCGTTTTTCAGGAGCCTCTAAGTAACCATAGATCTGCTGCGGGTCTTCAAGGGTAAAGAGCAGTTCCTCCAACCGCTGGCGATCGCCCTCTAGTCGCTCCGTATAGTGGTAGTAGGGAAAGTAAACTTGTTCATTCACCCCCGGTGGCACCACATTAAACTTCGGGCTAAAGAGTTCAATGCCATTCACCACATGGTACAGATCGGGCATTGTAAAGGACTGATAGGACTCGTACTGGCCGATGCTGTCGGGTGTGCCCACAATCTCTTGGTAGGTACTGCTGATAATAAAGTTGGCGGCATTCATGGCAATCAGATCCGCCGTAAATTGCAGCGAGAAGTGATACTTATCCTCCAAGTCCTGCCAGTAGAGGTTACTAAACAGGTATTTCGATTTCTCGAGGGCATGGGCAATGTTGCACTGGGTAACCTTCAGTCGCCGCGCCAAGAGGAAAGCCACTAGGTTGCCATCGGAATAGTTGCCAATAATCAAGTCGGGGACATGGCCAAACTCGGCTCGCAACTCTCGCTCCGCATCAATGGCAAAGGTTTCCAAATAGGGCCAGATTTCAAAGCGAGAAATCCAGTTTTGCGTCACCTTAGGATTAAATTCCCGGAAGGGGACCCGCAGGATCCAAGCATCATTGGTGCCGTAGATTTTCTCTAGGCGTTGGTTGCACAGGGTCCCTTCGGCGTTGGGAATCAAACGGGTGAGCACAATAATTTTAGGCCGTGCCTCGAGTACCCCCAACCCCGCCAGTTCTAAATCCTCCCGCATTTGTTTTTCAAGGCTTTTCACTTGGTCGAGGATATAGACCACCTGCCCACCGGTGTCGGGTCGCCCCAGCACCCCCTCTTGGCCAAACCAGCCGTGGGGAGAAATCAGGGCAATGCGAAAGAGCATCGGAATCCGCGAGACAAAGGCCTCCAGCACTTGGTGATCGGGAGAGTCCAAGAGTTGATCCAAAATTTCTAGGGTGTCCCGCACCCGGGCGACAGTATTGCCCCAACCCGGTTCAAAGCCGAGATTTTGCAGTTCAAAGCGAAACTCACTATAGGCCGCGGCGGGGGCGCGATCGCTTAGGGTTACAAGAGCTTGTTTCACCTGTTCTGAGAGGTGTTGAGGAGAGCGAATCCGCTCATTAATCAGGAGTTGATAGCCGTTGTAGCGGTGAATTTGCAAAAAGTTAAAAAGGTTTTGCTGCCACTGGCGCGGGTCTTGGAACAGCTTACTAGATAAGTAACGATTGAGAAATTCCACCCCCTTACCGATATTCTTGGCATCGCGGATGATCGGCGAGTAGTCATAGAAAGGCTGAACATCAATTTCAAAAACATCCCCCTCGTTGGGATGGTAGTGATTGACAAGGCGATCGCGCAGATCCAATAGCTCCGGGATCGTCATCGGCACAATTGTCAAATCCTCCACCAGCAGCCGACACACCTCCTGCTGCGCAATCCGTGGCCGAATAATCCAGCAGAGACTTTCGTTGTCAACAATGATCTCTTGGGTGTAGAACACCAGCTTACTGAGGCGTGACTCTGAGGGTGGGGGGACAGGTCGCCCTTGATTGCGACAGTAATCTGCAAAGGCATCCAGAATATCATTGCGCAGGAGATAACCTTTTTCTCCTAGTTGCAGGATGCGTGAAAACTGGCGCAGATCGGCACGTTCATCACTTTCAACAACGGATTTGAGGAGCACAGAGGTCATCGGCAAACTCAGAACACGGCTTTTACTTGAGACGGCACAGGGGCTTGGGTCGTTTCCATTCTAGGTTTCTCCCTGAATAGGGTCAATTTTGCACCAGCGATCGCCGGATTTGGCCATAGTTCCAAAAACCAAACCACAACCACAACAGCAATAGGCCACTTGTCAGTCCCAGCACCGGTGCAACGCCAAAATTGCGGATCAGAATCGGTGCTGCAGCAGTAAACAACCCACCCCCGACAATTGGCTCAAAGAGAATTTGCTTGTAGGCAAAACTTTCCAGTGCCCCCGATTGATTGCGGGGGTCTACCATACGAATCAGCAATAATCCAGTAGATGTCACTCCCATTGATTGCCCCATGTCACCAATCCCACGCTCAAACCAGAATATGGGCAAAATTCGCGGCGCTAAATAGAGCATGACAAAGAGATTCCAACCAATTCCCCCCAAACTCAAGAGGATAAAGGGGATGAGATTTTCACCAATGGCCGTTAAAGAGAGGGTGGCCAGGGCGGTAATAATCGTCACATCCAAAGCTACACCGCCAATGTGGTTAATCAGTGGCCGGCTAATCAGGTACTGTTTGCGCCAACGGGTCAAGATTAACTGCACAATAATGCCACCGATGAGAGCCAAGGGAAATAGGGGCACATAGGCCATGAGCTTCAAACCCGTGTGTCCCCAACTGACACGCTCTAAGAGCCGCAGGGCCTCAAGAATCACCCAGCCCACAAGAATCGCCAAGCCGACAAAACAGAAATTTAATGACAAAGGATCAATGAGTAACTCCCGCAGCAGTTGTTGGCGCCGCTGCCGTGTTTCTGCGTCATCGTGGGGATGGGGGTCTGGATTCTCCTCAGCTTTGAAGTCTGCCAAGGGTTGGATCTGGAGGCGTCCCGTGCGCCGTGCCCAGTTAATCAGTGCCACCCCAAAAACCACCCCAGAGACCAAACCCACCGTCGCCAAGCCCAAGGCCATATCAGCACCCGCACTAAAGTTTAACTCCCTAAAGGTATCGGCCATCCCAGCGGCAGTTCCATGTCCCCCCTCAAAGGTGATCTCAATCAGGGCACCAGCAATCGGATCCATGCCAAATACGGGAGTGAGAACAAGCCAAGTTAGCAATAAACCCACAACATATTGCCCCCAAGCCAGAATCTGACCAAAGGCGACCTGCGGTGAGGCTTTCTGCCAAATTTCCCGAGGGCTAGGGATGATCTCCCCTAAAAATAGACAGGCGAAAACAATGTTGATGAAAATACTCGGGGATTGCTTCCAAACTTCACGGATATCTTCGGCAAAAAGGCCATTGACCAAACCCGAGGCGGGAGCAATGTGGCTGGCGATCGCCCCCAGCACACTAGGACCAAGGATGAGTCCCAAGATGCCCGCAATCACTGAACTGGGCATATAGAGGGATCTCATGAGTGCCCAACGCTGCCGCACAATTCGCCCCCCCAGCAGCAAAACACCCATGAAAATAAACGCCCAAAAAACTGTCACTAGCCTAAACATCTGCGATGCCAACTCCTAAAGATTGCCGTGATCATAGAGCCTGCAACAGCAGGACTCAACCCCTCAAAAGTTCGTGGCGGCGCAACCAATCCAAAAGTAGGCCATTGACGCGATCGGGCTGTTCATCGTGGGGGCAGTGCCCGCTGTGATCGAGCGCCACCACTTCCAGTGTTGGCTGGACCTGTTGAAACTGCCGGCTAAGGATTGGGGGGATGAAGCGATCCTGTTTTCCCCAAATCAGCAATAGGGGTTGGGACACACGCTTGAGCATCCTCTTGGCGCTGGGTCCGAAGTCTGGACGGCTCATGGCGCGAATGATTTGCCCAAAGGCGCGATCGCTATGGCGGTCGTAGGCCGGGGTAAGCAGAATTTCCAGCAATTCATCATCCACACAGGCGGGGTTGGCGTAGGCCAGTTGGGCCCAGCGCTTGACAATAAAAGGACAGCGAATTGTGTAAAACAGAGCGCGCAGCAGCCAAGGGGCGGTAAAAATCTGTTCAATTGTCCCCACAAGGGGTGCGATCGCCCGTGGAATCAACTCTTCACGCAGGGCTGGATCCGGCAGACTCAACATCACCACTCCCGCCGCCATCTGCGGGTAGCGGTAGGCGCAGGTGAGAGCAATCAAGGCGCCAATGGAGTTGCCAACCATCACTGCTGGTTGCCCCACAATTCCTTGCCAAAAGGCATGAACCTGAGCCGCCCAAAACTCAGCACCATAGGCAGCAATGGGCTTTTCTGCTGCCCCGAACCCCATCAAATCAAGGGCATAGGTCGGCTGATGCTCTCCCAGCAGCCGCAAATTGTACCGCCAGTGCCCTAGAGATGCCCCAAAGCCGTGCAGCAAGATCACGGGAGACCCCCGATCCCCCTTGGAAGCAGGTCGCCAAAAACCATAGCGACTCTGCCAGCCCCGCCAGCACCAATCCCGCTGGACGCCATAGCGATAGGGCTCCACCAGTTGTCTCCTGTACCCATTCATCCAATAATGACTTCTATCTTATGAAGTTTTGCAACAGATTCATCCAGACCCAAAAGGAGTTCGACCTTGAGTCCATCAGCAACCGTACAAACAAAGGACGCGATCGCCCCCCACGGCGGTATCCTTGTCAATCGTATTCTGTCCCCCGAACAAAAACAGGCTTGGCTTGCTCGCGCCGATCAATTGCCCCGCGTGACCCTCGATGAGCGAGCTGTCTCTGACTTGGAACTCATTGCCATTGGTGGCTTTAGCCCTCTGACGGGATTTATGGGACAGGCCGACTATGAGCGAGTTGTCGAAGAAATGTATCTTACCAATGGGTTGCCCTGGTCAATTCCCATTACCCTCTCTGTCAGTGCTGAGGTGGCGGCTCCCCTGGAAATTGGCCAAACCATTCGCCTAGATAATGCAGCGGGTCAGTTTTTGGGAATTCTTGAACTCACCGAAAAATATACCTATGACAAACGCCGTGAGGCTCGCTGTGTCTATCGCACCGAAGATGACAAACACCCCGGCGTTAAGGTGGTCTATGAACAGGGAGAAGTCAACCTTGCAGGTCCGATTTGGCTCCTAGAGCGACATCCCCATCCCCAATTTCCCAACTATTGCATTGATCCAGTGGATTCCCGTGCCCTTTTCCGCGCAAAAGGTTGGCGGACGATCGTTGGTTTTCAGACCCGCAACCCGATCCACCGTGCCCATGAATATATTCAAAAATGTGCCCTTGAAATCGTTGATGGCCTCTTTTTGCATCCCCTTGTGGGCGCCACCAAGGAAGATGACATTCCTGCGGACGTGCGGATGCGCTGCTATGAAATTGTGTTGGACCACTATTTTCCCAAAGATCGGGTGATTCTAGCGATCAATCCGGCAGCCATGCGCTATGCAGGGCCACGGGAGGCAATTTTCCATGCCCTCGTCCGCAAAAACTATGGCTGTACCCATTTCATCGTTGGTCGCGACCACGCTGGCGTGGGAGACTACTACGGCACCTACGATGCCCAACATATCTTTGATGAATTTGATCCAGGGGCCTTGGGCATTATTCCCTTGAAGTTTGAGCACGCCTTCTACTGCACCCGCACTCAGTCGATGGCCACCAGTAAAACGAGTCCCAGCAAACCTGAAGAGCGCATTCACCTCTCAGGGACTAAGGTACGGGAAATGCTGCGCCGAGGAGAATTGCCGCCTCCAGAGTTTTCGCGGCCAGA
Source organism: Thermosynechococcus sp. NK55a (assembly GCF_000505665.1). Lineage (NCBI taxonomy): Bacteria > Bacillati > Cyanobacteriota > Cyanophyceae > Acaryochloridales > Thermosynechococcaceae > Thermosynechococcus > Thermosynechococcus sp. NK55a. The sequence continues at coordinate 399,618 of NC_023033.1, forward strand.
AGTTGCAGCAGAACTGGCACGCGCTATGCGACAACCGCAACCCACGCCATAGCCCAAAAATAAAACGAGGGGGTCAAGCTGACGGCAGCAAGACCCCTAAGAAGTTAGCAACGACGATAGAGTAACTCAACAACTAAGGTGGACAACTTGTGGTTTCAACTGGCGACTCAAACCCCACTCGGCGATCTTAACCGATCAGGCTTGGAGCATGGACACTAGGTACTGAATTGCTGTCAACGTTGACGACCTCGGATATTGGGAGGTTACCTAGCTTTGCCTTAACTCCCATGGACACAGGATGGGGACTTCGGCAGTAACCACACAAACGATAAGGCTGGATAAAGCGAGAGGACAAATACACAACGGTGAAGCTCAAAGGATTAATTTTGATGTTACCCGCAAGACAGGAGTGAGATTTATCTTGGAGTAACTTTGCTTTATCCTGAACTCAAGGACTGGGAGGCACAAGCCTTAAGTTCACTCTTATCGTTAACCTTTCTTTCTGTGCCTACTTTTAAGTTAGCATAGCCCTTTGGGAATCCTCAAATGTTAACTGAAAATTCAATATCTGAAATATTCCTTAACTGATTCTGCAATATGCCGTTAGATTTAGTGGTTGCGCCCTTTTGGTGGTATTTTTCGACCGAACATTTTCGACCGAACATTACTTTTAACAGTTGGGGCGATCGCCCCCAGCTCATAAAAAACTGCACCCGCCCCCTCCTTGCCACTATGGCGGAGCTGATGCAGAACTATACTGGTTATTTTTACCTGTAAAGTCTCTATAGGGGTTCTGCTTGCGCAAGACAGTAACTAGCTCTTACGGGCGGGTGTCCCCGTGAAGGGCTGTGCTCCTGTGGAAGGATAGTGATCATTCCGCGGGGTGAAGATGCGTCCAAATGCCTCCATCAAAAAGACCATCATACTTTGCAGTTTCTCCCGTATTGCTCTTAACATAGGTCAACTCCTAAAGAAAGTGATTTAGGCTTCCGCCTGTGGCTGAATGAATGAACACCGCAGGAAAAACTCGAAACTTGCTCTACCGGAGCAACGGGATCGGACTTTGTCTCCGGGCCATTAGGTATAGCCCTTTTCCCATGCATGGAACACACTCACAACCGGGAAAGCTCCTATAGGAGAAGATCGTTTTCCCGCCTGCAGCCCATCCATAGAAAAGGACTCTAAAGACTGTACTTTTAGTATAAAAAATCAGACCCGTTGCCTGAGAGAGTTTGAGACAATTTTTTATATCCTGAATAAGGAAGTTATTGATTTGTGAAATTCTGTTCTCAATGAGATTCCACCCATGACATTTCTTCCCCCTCTTTCTGATCTTTCGCTGCGCTCGCAGGTGGCGCAAATGGTGGTTGTGCGAGCCAGTGGCTACCTCTACGATCGCCAGATTCAGTATCCCGCTTGGGAGCCGCCCCAAAACACCTTAAAACACTGGATTAAAGACTGGGGAGTAGGCGGGGTGATTCTCTTGGGGGGCAGTGCCGTCGAAGTGGCAGAACGCTGTCAGCAGCTTCAATCTTGGGCGACGATTCCCCTATTACTCGCAGCGGATATTGAGGAGGGGGTCGGCCAACGCTTCAGTGGTGCGACGCAATTTCCGCCGCCAGCGGCTTTGGGAGCCATTGCCAAAAAGAATCCACAACGGGCGGTTGAGCTGGCTAGGGCAATGGGAGCCCACACCGCAGCTGAGGCTTTAGCCATTGGCTTAAATTGGGTGCTTGCCCCAGTGGTGGATGTGAATAACAATCCCGCGAACCCAGTGATTAATGTGCGTGCCTTTGGCGAGGAGCCAGACATTGTGAGTGCTCTGGCAACCGCTTTCATCCAAGGGGCACGTACCCATCCAGTGCTAACAACGGCAAAACATTTTCCCGGCCATGGGGATACGGCAACGGATTCCCATTTGGAGCTACCCGTGATGCCCCACGATCGCGATCGCCTGCAAGCCATTGAATGGCCGCCCTTTATTGCTGCCATTGCTGCAGGGGTGGATGCTGTCATGAGTGCCCATGTCCACCTACCTGCCTTGGATGCCGAGCGGCCCGCCACCCTGTCTCCCCCAATTCTCACGGGAATTTTGCGCCAACAGATGGGGTTCAGGGGGCTAATTGTCACCGATGCCCTGGTCATGGGGGCGATCGCCAACGCCTACGGTACCGCCGAAGCCGCCGTCAAAGCTGTAGAAGCCGGTGCCGATATTTTGCTCATGCCCTCAGATCCCCCAGCAGCCATTGAAGCAGTGGTTGCTGCCGTTGAGTCAGGGCGGATTCCTTCTGAACGCATTCAGGCTGCCGTAGCCCGCCTCCAAGCTGCAAAGGATCGCCTTCAGCCCTTGGCATTGCAGTTGGACTATTTCCAAACCACACCAGCAGTTGAGGTGGCCACCACTATTGCCCAGGAGAGTCTTGAGCGTGCCGGCCCCGCCTTGCCAGCAGTGACCTCTGGGGTCAATTGTCTGATTGTGGATGATGCCCTACAGGCGAGTTTTTTGAGCCGTACCTCTCCAGCCCTCACCCTGCCTCCCACTTGGGGATTTAGCCAACGACTGGTGGTTGATCAGCAAACACCCCTGACGATGATTGAGGCCTTGCCCAAGGCACCGACCTTAGTGCAGGTGTTTAGTCGCGGCAATCCTTTCCGAGGCAAAGCGGGTTTAAGTGCGCCAGCGATCGCCACCCTCGAACAACTGCAAACCCAAAATCAACTGGCGGGTCTGGTGGTTTATGGCAGTCCCTATGCCTACCAGGAGATAACCCAGCGGCTTCACCCCAAGGTGCCCCGCGTCTTTAGCTATGGACACTACAGCATTGCCCAAGGTCTGGCGCTGGCGTACTTACTAAAGGTTTCTTGATCTTTTGTGAGGGAATCCATAGGAAACCCCTATACTGCTTTCACGTCCCTAGAGATACCCCCCTAGGATTTGGTGCCATGATAAAGTTTCCTACGGTGGCTGGCTTGGCAACTCTCTACACAGTTGCCACAACCCTAGCGATCGCCCCCATGAGTTTTGCAGCTCCCCAGTCTTGGCTCGATCAACCGCTGCGTAACTGGAATCCCAGCCTGCCTCTCCTAGACATTCCCCCGCGGGGCAATCCAGATCCCGGTGAGTTGAACCGCTGTCGCAGCACACTGCGTTCTCCTCAATCCATGGCCGATCGCCTGATCCAACAGCGGGGCTGGTATCTGGTGGGCACACCCATTCGCCATCAGAATGTGGAAATTATCCTTGGTAATACTAGTTTTGATGGTATGTGTCGCCCGATGGGGTATCAGGCCTTTGTTTTTGCCCGGGGACGTTACTTGGGAACATTGTCGCCAAATCTCATGGATTCCCGTGCCGATGGCTCGTTCCTTGGCAAGGTCAAGTTCCAAAGTGATGGCACCTTCACCGCAGACTTTGCCCGCTATCACCCCAACGATCCCCTCTGTTGCCCTAGTCGCATCAGTACCGTGACCTATCGCCTTGAAGGGGGACTACTGCCTCTGCCGCGCTTAGTGCCGGTGGTCGTTTCCACACAAGCAACGGGGAATCACCCTCCCGACCTGAGCCTCAGCGGTCCGGACCTCAGCCTTAGCGGTCAGCGGTGGCGTCTCAGGCGCATCGCTAATGAAGCCGTGCCAGTGGATACCGCCTTCATTGAGTTTGAGGGTGCCAACCGCCGTGCCAATGGCTTTACTGGCTGTAATCATTTTAATGGTGGCTACATCGCCAACGGCCCACGTCTCCTTTTTGCCCCCTTAGCAACCAGCCAACGTCACTGTGGCCAAGAACAGCTTCAGAGTGTGGAAACCCAGATGCTACAGGGCCTCAACCGCACCAACCGCTACCGTATTCAAGGAAATACCCTGCAACTTTTTGAGGGTAATCGCCTATTGTTGACCTTTGAAGCGGGTGCGACTGCAAGTCCCCTCAGTGGCCGCTGGCAACTTCAGCGCCTCGGGAATCCGCCGCTGCCACCGCGTAATCCCATGGATACCGTGTTTATTGAGTTTGATCCCAGTGCCCAGCAAGCAACAGGTTTCAGTGGCTGTAATAACTTTACCAGTGGCTACAGCGTCAATGCCCAGCAATTGCGGTTTTCAGCAGTTGCGACAACGCGGCGAGCCTGTATGGGTCCATGGGCACAAAGGATAGAGATGTCGTTTTTGCAGAGCCTCGAGCAAACGAACCGCTACCGCATTGAGGGAAATACATTGACGTTCTATGATGGCGATCGCCCCCTTGCGATGTTTCAGCGAACACCCTAGGGAAGATCTGCCATTGAGTGATTCTTCATGACCGAGAAACCTCGTCCCCGCAAAAAAAATCGCCCGACAGCGACCCGCCCTCCTCGCCCCCAGCGACGCACTCCAGCCAAACCAATTCAGAAGGCACCCCCAACTGCCCCGGTGGAGGATGCCCCCGAACTCCTCTATGGTCGCCATGCGGTGCTCTCAGCCCTTGAAAGTGGCCGTCCCTGCAACCGTATTTGGGTGATTCCTTCGCTGCGCTACGATCCGCGTTTTCATCAACGCTTGAATGAAGCCAAACAGCAGGGAGCAATTATTGATACCGTCACTCCGGAGCGCCTCGATCAACTCTGCCAGCGGGGACGACATCAGGGGATCGCCATTCAGGTGGCTGCCTATAACTATTGGTCCCTTGAGGATCTGTTGGCCAAGGCTGCAACCGTGAATCAACCGGTGCTATTGGCCGCTGATGGCATTACGGATCCGCAAAATCTTGGTGCCATGATCCGCACTGCAGAGGCCCTAGGGATGCAGGGGGTGATTATTCCCCAACGACGGGCAGTGGGTATTACCGCAACCGTGGCCAAAGCAGCCGCAGGCGCCTTGGAGTATTTACCGGTGGCACGGGTGATCAACCTCAACCAAGCCCTTGAAACCCTGAAGGCAGCGGGCTATTGGATCTATGGCCTCTCGGAGCGCGGCGCTGTGCCCCTACCGAAAATCACCTTTGATCGCCCCACCGTTTTTGTGGTTGGCAGTGAAGGGGATGGGATTAGCCTGCAAACGCAAAAGCATTGCGACGAAATTGTTGCCATTCCCTTGGCAGGGCGCACCAGTAGCCTCAATGCCTCAGTGGCGGTGGGGATTGCCCTCTACGAGATCAGTTGTCAGCGATCGCCCGCTTGGGATTTGACTCAGGGACCCCAGGGCTAGGACACTGTTGCCACAGACCGCAGGGCAAAAATTTTATTGAGAACCTCCTCAACCACCTTATCGGGGGTGGAGGCACCGGAGGTAATGCCAATCGTGATCGGGCGATCGGGCAGCCAGTTTTCAGCCACGGTGGGATTCTGATGCAGGGGCTTGTGCTCAATGCGATTTCCCGGCCCAATGCGATCGGCAGAATCAATGTGGTAGGAGGGAATCCCATGCTCAATGGCAATTTCCTGCAGGTGGGTGGTATTCGAGGAGTTGTAGCCACCTATGACCACCATTAGATCCAAGGGTTCCTTGACCAAGCTGAGCATTGCATCTTGGCGTTCTTGGGTGGCATCGCAAATCGTATTGAAGCTCATAAAGTGCTCATTGAGGCGATCGGGCCCGTATTTTTGGATCATCGTACGCTCAAAGAGTTTGCCGATTTGCTCTGTTTCCCCCTTGAGCATCGTTGTTTGGTTGGCAATGCCGACCCGCACCAGATCGCGATCAGGGTCAAAGCCAGGGGAACAGGCCTTGGCAAACTTGGCCATAAATGCGGCGCGATCGCCCCCCTGGAGGATGTAATCGCAGACATAGCGGGCTTCCTCTAGGTTGAGCACAATCAAATACGTGCCGGCAAAGGAACTGGTGGCAATGGTTTCTTCGTGGTTGTATTTACCGTGAATGATCGAGGTGAAACTTACCTTTTTGTGCTTCTCAACACTGTGCCACACCTTCGAGACCCATGGGCAGGTGGTATCCACAATCGTGCAGCCGCGCTCATTGAGCAATTGCATTTCTTGGACACTGGCACCAAAGGCCGGCAAAATCACCACATCCCCCGGGCGCACCTCACTAAAGTCCTTTACCCCATTCACAAGGGGGATAAATTCCACGGCCATTTGCCGTAGGCGCTCATTCACGGAGGGGTTATGGATAATTTCATTAGTGATCCAAATGCGCTCTGTAGGAAAGTGGGTGCGGGTTTCATAGGCCAGGGCAACGGCACGTTCAACTCCCCAACAAAAGCCAAAGGCTGCCGCTAAGCGAATCGTCACATCCCCCTGCTGCCAGCGATAGCCATTGGCGCGGATTTGCTGAATCAGAGAACTTTGATACTCCCCTTGGAGCTGCTGGTTCACTGCCTCGCCGTGGCCAAAGCCTTTGCGGTGGTAGTTTTCTGAACTGTGTAGCGATCGCTTGAATGCGCGGGTATCCATTGGTTCTCCTCTGAGGCAATCTGATGGTATTTTGACACACTCTAGAGAGCAACCATGGGGCTGACGCCCCGCTGGGCTAACTCCTGCACTGTTGCTCGCGCCCAGCGATCGGCGGCCAAAATATCCTCTAGGGTGGGATTAGTGATGTTTTGAGCAGAGTAGCGATCGCAGGCCATCTCAATGAGGCGGGGAATCTCAAGGAACGAAATCGCCTCGGCAATAAAGAGGGCTACCGCCTGTTCATTGGCGGCGTTGAGGACTGCCGGCATGGCCCCCCCAGCACGACCAGCAGCATAGGCCAGTCCCATACAGGGATACTTTTGGTGATCGGGCGATCGGAAGGTCAAATCCCCCGCCTTCACTAAGTCTAAGGGCGACCAATTGGTGGGGATGCGCTCGGGCCAAGCGAGGGCATATAACAAGGGCAAGCGCATGTCCGGCCAGCCCAACTGCGCCAGCACCGAGGTATCCTGCAACTCAATCAGGGAGTGGATAATACTTTGGGGATGGATGACAATCTCGATATTGTCGTAGTCCATGCCGAAGAGGTAATGGGCCTCAATCACCTCTAGGCCTTTATTCATCAAGGTTGCCGAGTCCACGGTAATTTTTGGCCCCATCGACCAGTTGGGATGTTTGAGGGCATCGGCCACCGTCACCTGGGCGAGTTTCTCCACTGGCCAATCGCGAAAGGCGCCTCCTGAGGCCGTGAGAATGATTTTCCGCAGTCCGCCTTCGGGCACCCCCTGCAAACACTGAAAAATAGCGGAGTGCTCAGAATCAGCAGGCAGCAGCTTGACACCGTACTCCTGAAGCAGCGGCAAGACCACAGGACCACCGGCAATTAGCGTTTCCTTATTGGCTAGGGCAATATCTTTGCCCGCTTTAATGGCGGCGATCGTCGGCACCAGACCGGCACAGCCGACAATGCCCGTGACGACAACTTCGGCATCTCCATAGGCGGCCACCGCTGCAATACCCGCTTCCCCAGCCACTAGTTGCGGTTTTTGGGGCAGATCAGCCAATGCCGCCTCTAGCTCCGGCAATTGTTCAGGATCGGCAATACTGACAATCTCCGGCTGAAATTGGCGAATTTGGGGAATCAGTCGCTCCAGGTTGCGCCCGGCAGCAAGGCCAACCACGCGAAAGCGATCGGGATATTGGGCAACAATGTCAAGGGTTTGCGTACCAATGGAGCCGGTGGAGCCAAGGAGATTGAGTGCCTTCACAATTTTTGGGAGGGTCAGTGGACACCTTAATATCTACCGCAGGAGGGGACACAAGGCAAACCCATACCTATTCCGATGAGAATAGCAACAGGCGTTTCTTGAGTCTTTCCCAGTTATGGTGTTACCCCTTTCCCAACTGCTGCAGCAACTGAATGATAAAAAGGATGAATTTCTCAGGTATGACACTGCCTTTGCTGAGGTGCGACAGGCCTATCAAGAGGCCCTAGGGAGATGGCAGCAACAAACGATTCCCAAGGTTACCGCTGCCATTGATCCGCAGATTACCCATTGGGGGGCACGTCCCATTGAACCTTGGAATCAGGGGTGGTGCATTCCCTTGGGGGTACAGTGGCCCCATCGGCAGGCAGCACAGGGGTGGGCAATGGCCCAACTCATGGAGGTCACCACTGTTGCGGTGGATGGCTCCCAGATGGTTCCCAGTGAGGAGCTATTTTTGCCCGTGGGTGTGGTACAGGCGGGCTGGTTCCTCAATCACCATCGGCGCGATCGCCCCTACGCCAAGGAAATTGCCCTTGAACTGATCACACCAGCGGAACTGCGCCAAGCAGAGACAGAACTGGCTCAACCCCAAACATACCGCCTCCACGAGCGCTACATTCACCTGCGCCGTTTTGAACTGGAATTAAAAACGCTACGGGAGCGCATGGCCGAGGTAACCGCACCCGCGTTGCTACTGTTTGATGGCTCTTTTGTGGCCACGTTTGCGGAGTCCTATACCCCCCAATGGCAGGGGCGATATGTGGCAGCTCTCTGCCAGACCCTAGAGGCTAGTTGGGAGCAACGGATTCCACTGCTGGCCTACATTGATAGCTCCCAAGCCCGGGATTTAGTGACCCTCTTGGGACATCTGGATCGCCTCCCCCCTAGCCCGCACCTCTGCGATGCCCAACTCTTGAACACTGTTTTGACCCAGTGGGGCGATCGCTCCCCTCTGTTTATCTGCGATCGCGGCGGTATCCTTGAAAATTATGGGGCTTGGACCAGGGGTATTGGCTTTTGCTACCTCAAGGCCCATCAAGGCTATCCGGTACGTGTTGAACTCCCCCTGTGGATCTACGAAGCAGGACTACTGGAGGCGGTGATTCGCTGGCTCTGTGGCGAACTGATTACGGGTCAGGGCTATCCCTATGCCCTTGAGGTTGCCGATCAAGTGGCCGTTCTCCAGGGGAGCGATCGCCAGGCGTTCCTCAAGCAACTACAAGTCTGGGCAGAGGGCGTAGGCATAGAACTCCGCTTTAGCCGCAAATGGGTGAGTAAGCAGCAGCGGCGCTAGCTTTATGGGGGTGAATAGTGCAGCGCCTTTAGTGCTTGTTCCAATTCCCATTGTGACCTTAACAGCCAGTCTTTGCCCCGCAATGCCGGAACATTTCTAGGGCTTCCTCACGGGTCTGACCCGTAGTTTTGTTGGTGGCGTTGCCAGAAGTCTTCCCACCAGCCGCGGGGTTCCTGCTTGCTGCCTGTGTATTCCGTGGGGCGACCCGTATCACCATCGATGACGAGGCTACCGACATAATCGGCATTGCTATAGACCTTGGCAATTTGATCCTTGATGTGGCGCATATCCTTAGCAGAGACAACGCCATTGTCGGTCGCCTTATAGAATTGCACCGTCACACGGATTGGGAAGCGGGGATCTCGCTCGATGGGCAGGTTATCAATTTCAGTGAAGGGGCCTTCCACCGCGCCATAGCTAATTACTGCCGCCTCTACATTGGAGCGACCAGCGCTGGGTGCGGCTTTCATCAAAGTGGGGGCGGCCATCGGGAAAAAGGGCATCGCCGGTCGTGGCCACGGGGGCTGCTTCAGAGGCACTTGGATCAGCATCACCATATTCATCCCCGCGGCTTCCGCTTGGGCAGAGGTCATTTCCCTACCGCCGCTGCTGACGCCAAAATCACTGGCGCGTTGTCCCACCAGACTTGCCCGTTCGCCATTCTTGTTGAAAAATAACCGCTGTCCCCAGGTTTGGCCGGCTGCAAAGGCATCCCGCTGATTGTCAATGACAGTGGCACTGGTACCTTGGCGGGTGACGAGAATTGCTAAAACCGCTGGATTTTTTTCGTAGCTCTGGTAGTTAAAGAGGACGGGGTTAAAGGTGGCTTCCCCTTGGGGTGGAATCGGTAGGAAACAGGCTTGGGCACTCACCAGCACATGGCTATCGCGATCCGCCAAAAGGGAGCGCCCATTCCCCGCCCACGAGCGCGGGTTGTGGAGATAGTTGCGGAAGTTACCGAGGAATTCCTTGAGGTTGACCCGCTGGAGCGACTGGCCCTTTTCATTGCCCACAAAGATAAAGAAGCGTTCGAGGGGAATATCGGCCGTGCGATCGCTAAAGTTGGGAAAGCGAATCACTGGCATCAGACTCAGTTCATACCCCTTGGTGCGTGGGTTGTACTGCTGGATTTGAATTGTCATATCGCTGATATTGGGACCCACAGCAGAGTTGTGGTAGCGAGCCGTGTCTTCCCAGGTGATGTCAAGAATATTCAAGCCATACTGCTGGGCAAGGCGCTGCGCCTCTGGGTTGTGGATCATGCTGCGGGTGCGCTCAATCACTTCGTGGTAGCGATCGTAGTCAGCCACAGAAACGCGCGGTGGGGGGTCGGGTTGAGGGGATGGGGTTGGGGCTGATTCAATGCCCCAATTGGGTTGACCTTGGGCGGCAGACAGCCAGTTTTTTCCTGGGGAGAGCAACTCCCCCCCTAAAAGAGGGCCAAGAGCGAGTAAACCAATGAGGCCAAGGGAGAGCTTGAGGGGCACAGCCATAGAAGTGTTCTGAATCCTACCCCCTAGCCTAGTCAACGAGACCGACAATCCTGCCATGGTTTCACTTTTTGCAACAGGGTTTTACGATCAAAAAGCATCCTTGCCCAGACATTGCCTGTGTTATCCGCTGCTGAAATTCGCGATCGCGCCAGCCACCTCAAATCAACGCTGCCCCCCCAGGTCCGCCTGATTGCCGTCAGCAAGTTTATGCCAGCGGCTGCGATTCGTGCTGCCTATGAGGCCGGCATTCGGGATTTTGGCGAAAGTCGCGTGCAGGAAGCTGCCAGCAAACGCGCTGAATTGGCTGACCTCACGGACATTACATGGCATCTGATTGGCCATTTGCAAACAAATAAAGTACGGCAGGCGCTGCAACTCTTTGATTGGATTCACACCGTTGACCGCTGGAAGTTGGCCGAGCGGATCGATACCCTCCTCAAGGAGACGGGGGCAGCCAGTCCCCGCTGTCTCTTGCAGGTAAAACTCCGCCCCGACCCCCAAAAATATGGCTGGGAAAAATCAGAGCTAGAGGCCGCCCTGCCCCAACTGGATGCTCTCTCCCATCTGTGCTGCTGTGGTCTGATGACCATTCTGCCCTTGGGGTTGGCCCCCTCAGAACAGTTGCAAGTATTTCAGGAATTGCGGGCTTGGGGTGAGGAACTGAGCACAAAGCCATGGCAGCAGCTCCAGTGGCAGGAGTATTCGATGGGGATGACCCAAGACTATCCCCTGGCGGTGCAGGCCGGCGCAACGATGGTGCGCATTGGTACGGCTATTTTTGGCGATCGCCAATCGGCGTTAGCAATTCGGCAGGAGTAATGCCCTTGCAAGGGATTGGTTCTGAAATCGTCTCCAGTGGTGAAAAAGAAAACTGCCCGGCGATCAAAGCTCAAGGCCATCACAGTGTTGATTGTCATGCTCAGAATCGGTGGTGACTCCCGCAGCTTAGGACCAGCCGAGAGCAAGGTGGGCCGCATTTTTGCTACCAAGGCCGATTTTGACAGTGATGCCCAGCAGCAGATAGACCCGACGCTCAGCCGCGGCGGGGGCAATGAATTCATCCTGTAGGTGGCATTGGCCAATGGACATGATGAGCTTGCCTGCTGGATGGTAAGCCGGCAGTAAAGGGCGGGTGTAGACGGCATTGCTTAGATGCCACCACGCACCGAAGATCTGCTCAGTCTATAGGTTGCTGTTAGACTTTCAGAGGGACTTGGCTCCTCTGATTAACATGGCAGCGCTTTATCACAAAACAAAGAAAAATAAAGCTGTCCCTTAGACCGGTGGTCGTGCGTAGCAGGGCGGGTCCTTAGACCCAATTCTTTGGTAAGCTAAAGGATGCTTTCTAAAACCCTGCTAACACCGCCTATGGCCGCATCCCTAAGCTTTGACCTCGATGCCCTCAACCAACGCTTTGAAGGGGCACACCCTCGTGACATTTTGGCATGGGCCGTCACCGCAATTCCCCAGGGGCTGGTGCAGACCAGTGCCTTTAACGTGGATGACATGGTGATTACAGACCTCCTCTACCGTGATCTGCGCCCCAATCCGCCGGTGCCCGTTCTCTTTTTGGACACACTGCATCACTTTGCCGAGACCCTAGCATTTGTGCAGCAGGCCAAGGAAAAATACGGTCTGGATTTGCGCACCTACAAAACCCCCGATGTTGACAGCCGCGAAGCCTTTGCTGCCCGCTATGGCGACAAGCTTTGGGAAACCAATGTTGAGCAGTTTCACCATCTCACTAAAATTGAACCGCTGCAACGGGGCTTGGCAGAACTGAATACTGTGGCTTGGATTACGGGACGGCGTCGAGACCAAGCGGTCACCCGTGCCAATATGCCCTATGTGGAACTGGACAAAGAGGGTCGTCTGAAAATTAATCCCCTTGCTGCTTGGACACGTAAACAAACTTGGGCCTATGTGATGGAGCACGGGGTGATTTACAATCCCCTCCACGATCGCGGCTATGCCAGCATTGGCGATGAACCCCTCACCACCCCTATCGCCGATGGCGAAGATGAACGGGCAGGTCGCTGGCGCGGCATGGGCAAAACTGAGTGCGGGATTCACATCTAAGCCCATGTACTTTCAGGACGTTATTGCCACACTGCACCAATTTTGGGCGGCTCAGGGATGCCTGATTGCTCAGCCCTACGATGTGGAAAAAGGCGCCGGTACCAAAAGCCCCCATACCTTTTTACGTGCCCTCGGACCTGAACCTTGGGCAGTGGCCTATGTCGAACCCTGTCGGCGGCCAGCGGATGGCCGCTATGGCGAGAATCCCAACCGCTATCAGTACTACTACCAGTACCAAGTGCTGATTAAGCCCTCTCCTGATAATATCCAAGAGATTTATTTGGAGTCACTGCGCGCCCTTGGCATTCGCCCCCCAGACCATGACATTCGCTTTGTCGAAGACAACTGGGAGGATGCTGCCGTTGGCGCGTGGGGCGTAGGCTGGGAGGTGTGGCTAGATGGCATGGAAGTGACACAGTTTACCTACTTCCAGCAGTGTGGTGGTCTGGATTGTCGGCCGGTTTCCATTGAGATTACCTACGGCCTAGAACGGTTGACAATGTATCTCCAGGAGGTGGATGCGATCGCCAGTATCCGATGGAACTCTACCCTCACCTATGGCGATGTCCATCTCCAAGGAGAAATTGAGCAATCCACCTACAACTTTGAAGCCTCCGACCCGGAACGATTGTTCACCCTTTTTAGTCTCTACCAGCAGGAGGCGGAGCAGCTTCTGGAAAAGCAGTTGGTACTGCCCAGTTTGGATTATGTGCTCAAGTGTTCCCACACCTTTAACCTGCTGGATGCCCGCGGTGTCATTTCGGTGGCAGAGCGTACGCGCTACATTGGTCGCATTCGCGGCTTGGCCCGGCGGGTCGCCCAAGCCTATGTCCAACAACGGGAAGCTCTGGGGTTTCCACTGCTGAAGGAGCCGGCGCCGATCGCCCCCTAAGTCACAATTCTCTAAGGAGCATCCATGGGACGGCAGTGGCACCTGTTGGTGGTCTTGACTGTGTTTGCGGCATCGGCAACGCTGGCAGCGGATGTGCCGCACTTTGTTAGTCCTAGAAAGTTTTGGAGGCAGTTGGTCTATCAGGTCAAACCGCTGCCGCCCGAAAAAGTGGTGGCCCTCACCTTTGATGATGGCCCTTGGGGAGCCTCAACTCGCCAAGTTCTGCAAATTCTCAAAGAGGAGGAGGCCAAGGCCACATTTTTTATCCTGGGCAAGCACGCCCTCATGTATCCCGATATCATTGCTGACATTGTCAAAGGGGGTCATGCCGTTGGCAACCATAGTTGGAGTCATCCCTACCAACCCGTTGACCCTAAAGTAGCTAAGCAGGAAATTGAAAACACCTCTGCACTGATTGCCAAGCAAAGCCAAGCCCAAACGCGCCTTTTTCGGCCACCGGGGGGCAATTTGACCACAGGGCTAGTGGACTATGCCAAGTCGAAAAACTATGCCGTCATTATGTGGTCCGTGGATCCCCATGACACTCGACCCAACACAACAGCCGCAGATATTGTGGAGCGTACCCTGAAGAATGTCAAACCGGGCAGCATTATTCTGCTCCACGATGGTGGCGGCGATCGCGCCACGACCCGCAAGGCCCTCCCCACGCTGATTCGCCGCCTGCGGCAAAAAGGCTATCGCTTTGTCACTGTGCCGGAACTGCTGCAACTAGTGAAAGCCCCCCCACCAAAGCCTGAGACACCCACCCCTCAACCGACAATCACTCCGACACCGACCCCAGAAGGTCTGCCCACTCCTCAGTTGACGCCTAGCCCCCCTAGTCGCAGTGAACCGCAATTGCAGCCACGCTCTCTGCCCCCTCGCTAAGGCTCTAGGGGAAATTCATGAATCTGTGGCGTCGAGGTACCATTGAGGGTTTCCCCCAGTTGATTCAAGGGTTCATAGATTGGTTCTAAGCTGGCCTGAGTGTCAGCGATCGCCCGCAGTAGTTCAGCCGTGAGATATTCCAAGGGATGGGGAGGGGGCGGTTGGCGGCGCCGATACTTGGGGGTGGGCACAAACTCACTGGCCACGGCCTGAAGCTGATAGGCCAACGCTTTCACCTTGGCAAGGTACGTCAAGGTTTCCTCAAGGTGCTGGGCAATTTGCTGGTGCTGAGCTTGCAGGTGTTGCCACTGTTCGGGGGCGATCGCTGCGGGTTTGAGATCCAGGGGAGTTAAATCCTGAAACAGAGCTTCTAAGTCCGGGGTTTCACTACTCACGAGTCCCTCCAACAAGGCCGCATCAAACAACTCCCCGAGTACTTCGGGAGAGACAACTGCCCACTCACTGGGGGAAGAAGATAGAGGATCAGGGGCTGTCATGGGCATTTACCAAGTCCTGTTGGGGGAGATTGCAGATCATGAAAAGGGGGCAGTTGCCCCAACTTTGTTAACCTTATAACGGTTTTGTTTGGTGATTGCGGTTGTGACCTCCTCTTCTTTGCCAATTGTGTTGGGTGTAACGGGTGCGTCTGGGCTCATTTATGCAGTGCGCGCCATTAAATTTCTATTACAAGCCAACTATCCTATTCAACTTGTGGCATCGAAGGCCGCACATCAAGTGTGGCAGGCAGAATATGGCCTCACTCTGCCAATTCAGCCCGATAAGCAGGAACTGTTTTGGCGCGAACAGGCCCAAGTTTGGGAAGGTTGCCTCACCTGTCATCGGCCAACAGATGTGGCAGCGGCAATCGCCAGCGGTTCCTTTCGCACCCTGGGCATGGTGATTCTCCCCTGTAGTATGAGTACGGTGGCCAAGTTGGCGGCAGGCCTGAGTTCCGATCTCCTAGAGCGGGTGGCAGATGTCCACCTCAAAGAACACCGTCCATTGGTGTTGGTGCCCCGCGAAACCCCCTTTAGTCTCATTCATCTGCAAAACCTGACCCAATTGGCAATGGCCGGGGCGCGCATTGTACCCGCCATTCCTGCTTGGTATCACCGGCCACAGACCATTGAGGACTTAGTGGATTTTGTGATCGCCCGTGCCCTTGATCAGTTAGGGTTGGATTGTGTGCCTCTGCAACGTTGGCAAGGACCCCTTTCCTAATGCGTGCTTGGATTTATTTGGGGGCGATCGCCCTGCTGACAACACTTGCCATCCAAAATTGGCAGCCGGTGGTCTCCCTGCGCTTTTTAGGACAGCAAACCCCGGCCCTTCCCCTTGCCGCTTGGATTGTGGTGGCCGCCCTTTCAGGGATCGTGGCTGGCCAGTGCTTACTCTGGTTAACCCTCGAAACACCGGCTCCAATAGCGCGGCCAACCCCGCGATCGCACCCCCCTGAACCTGAACTGGATGCCTCGATGCGTCCGCCGCTGGATGAGCCAGAGATGGATACTGGCGATGTCGAGGATTGGTTTAGCGAGCCAGAGCCAGCCCCGCGCGAACCAGACCTTGAACCAGACATTCAAGATCGCCCCCCCACAACCTACTCCTATCAATATCGTCCTTCCCGCAAAGCCACTGCCAAAGCCCCACCGCCTCCCCCTCAAGTTATGGATGCTGAATACCGCATTCTGACGCCGCCGCCCTCCAACGACAATCCCCCTGAGGATGAAGAAGACTGGGATATTCCCCTATGATCAAAGGCGTTGCATCGGAGGGATCTGCTGTGAAGGTTGCAGTGGTTGGTGCTACAGGCCGCACCGGTCAGCGAATTGTGAGTGCCCTACAATCATCTGAGCATCAGGCAATTGCCGTTGTGCGTAACCCCGCCAAAGCCCAAGGGCGGTGGCCAAGGGTCGAGATTCGTACTGCCGATGTCACCCAACCCCAGACACTTCCCCCCGCCCTTAAAGATTGCGAGGCAGTGATCTGTGCCACGGGCGCTAGCCCCAGTCTTAACCCCCTAGAACCCCTGAGTGTTGATTATCTGGGCACCAAAAATCTTGTGGATGCCGCCAAAGCCGCCCCAGTGCAGCAGTTTATTCTTGTCTCGTCGCTGTGTGTCTCGCAATTTTTCCATCCCCTGAATCTTTTTTGGCTAATTTTGTATTGGAAGCAGCAAGCAGAACGTTATCTCCAAGAAAGCGGTCTAACTTACACGATTGTGCGGCCAGGGGGTCTGAAGGAAACCGATGAGGGTGGCTTTCCGATCATTGCCCCAGCGGATACCCTCTTTGAGGGCAGTATCCCGCGATCGCGGGTGGCAGAAATCTGTGTGGCAGCCTTGGGCGAGCCAAGTGCCTACAACAAAATCTTTGAGGTGGTGAGCCGTTCCGATCAGACGCCGGTGGCCTATCCAGAGTTATTCCGCTCAGTTGCGGCGGTGTGAGGATAAGTTGATGCGCTTTTCCCGTTGGTTGGGGGCGATCGCCGGTCTGGTGGCGATAGGCTATTTCTTTTTGGGGACGCGTTCAAGTGCTCTCTGGTGGTACTGGTACCGCTGGCAGCCGGGTCAAATTGCCCCCTTAGTGATGCAGGGGGGGGATCCCTATGTACGGGCCCTGATGCGCACCATTTCTGCCAGTGAAGCCAATGATGCCAATCCCTACACGCTGCTCTATGGGGGGGAGCACGTCCAAGACCTCAGCCAGCATCCCGATCGCTGTATTCCCATTCGCCAAGGCGCCAATCAGCACCTGTGTACCACGGCTGCCGGCCGCTATCAATTTCTCACCACCACTTGGCAAGAAAAAGCCGCCCGCTATCATCCCCAACCGCCAAGCTGGTTTTGGCAGGGCTATAGCTTTGCCCCAGAGTATCAGGATCAGGTGGTCTATCGCTGGCTCACGGATCCTGCCGCTTGGAATGCCGATATTCCCCAGCTCCTGCGGGAAGGCCGAGTACAGGAGGTCTTTGCCCTCCTGTCGGATACATGGACCAGTCTGGGCTATGGCATGGAGAGCAACCGGATCACGCCCTACCTCGAAGAGATCTACCAGCAATTGTTGGCTCAAGAATTAGCCGCCTTCCAGACCGCCCAATCTGCGGGGAGGAGCCCATCGCCCTAGTTCATTTTCTCTGCCGACGGCTGCTCCAATCGCTGATTCTGGTCTTGCAATGCACTCAGTAACAAAGAGGCTTTCCCTTGCCCCCACAGATTAAAATCAAAAGAACCCTCTGGTGCAAATTGGCTGGCCTTAGTAGATGTCTATGTCGTTTCTTGAGTATCTCCATGCAGAACCCCGTCGTGTCATTGTCTTTGATGGCGCAATGGGCACAAATCTTCAGGCACAAAACCTGACGGCAGAGGATTTTGGTGGCAAGGAGTACGAAGGCTGCAACGAATATCTGGTCATTAGTCAGCCAGAGGCGGTGGCCAAAGTGCATCGCGATTTTTTGGCAGCAGGAGCCGATGTCATTGAAACGGACACCTTTGGCTCGTCTTCAATTGTTCTAAGTGAATACAATTTGGGCGATCGCGCCTACGAAATCAGCAAGAAAGCCGCTGTGCTTGCTAAATCCGTGGCCGCTGAATTTAGCACCCCCGAAAAACCCCGCTTTGTTGCCGGCTCGATGGGACCAGGTACTAAACTGCCCACCCTGGGCCACATTGACTACGACACCCTCTACAGGGCCTTTCGCGAACAGGCTGCTGGCCTCTTTGACGGCGGGGTGGATCTCTTTATCATTGAAACCTGCCAAGATGTCCTGCAAATTAAAGCAGCCCTCAATGGGGTGATGGCCGTCTTTCAGGAGCGGGGAGAACGCCGCCCCCTGATGGTTTCCGTGACGATGGAGCAGCAGGGCACGATGCTGGTGGGCTCGGAAATTGGCGCCGCCCTGACGATTCTGGAACCCTATCCGATTGATATTTTGGGTCTCAACTGCGCCACTGGCCCCGATTTGATGACGGAGCACATCCGCTACCTTTCGCAGCACTCCCCCTTTGTCATTTCCTGTATTCCCAATGCCGGCTTACCTGAAAACATCGGTGGCCATGCCCACTACAAGCTGACGCCGATGGAATTGCGGCTGGCCCTAACCCGCTTCGTCGAAGACTTTGGGGTACAAGTGATTGGCGGCTGCTGTGGCACGCGGCCGGATCATATTGCAGCCCTGGCAGAAATTGCAGCGACCCTGACCCCCAAGGCGCGATCGCCCCAACGAGTTCCCGCTGCCGCCTCCATCTACAGTCCTCAGCCCTATGACCAAGAGAATTCCTTCCTGATTATTGGTGAGCGACTCAATGCTAGTGGCTCCAAAAAATGCCGCGATCTCCTCAATGCCGAAGATTGGGATGGTCTCGTTGCCCTGGCCCGTGCCCAAGTGCGTGAAGGTGCCCACATCCTGGATGTCAACGTGGACTATGTGGGGCGCGATGGGGTGCGGGATATGCGCGAGCTGGTATCGCGGCTGGTTACCAACGTAACGCTGCCCCTGATGCTCGACTCGACTGAATGGCAAAAGATGGAAGCGGGTCTGAAGGTGGCCGGGGGCAAGTGCTTGCTGAACTCCACCAACTTTGAGGATGGTGAACCCCGCTTTTATAAGGTCCTAGAACTGGCAAAAACCTACGGCGCCGGCGTGGTCATCGGTACCATTGATGAAGAGGGGATGGCGCGAACGGCTGAAAAAAAGTTTGCCATTGCCCAACGGGCCTACAGGGCAGCCCTTGACTACGGCATTCCCCCCTGGGAAATTTTCTTTGACCCTCTGGCACTGCCAATTTCCACAGGGATTGAAGAGGATCGGGGCAATGGTCGAGAAACCATTGCGGCCATTCGGCGAATTCGCGCTGAACTCCCCGGCTGCCATATTCTGCTGGGGGTTTCCAATATCTCCTTTGGCTTAAATCCAGCAGCTCGCCAAGTCCTCAACTCAATGTTTCTCCACGAGGCCATGCAGGCGGGCATGGATGCTGCGATCGTCAGTGCTGCCAAGATCCTGCCCTTGGCCAAAATTGAGCCACAGCAGCAGCAGGTCTGCCGTGATCTCATCTACGACCGACGGCGATTTGAGGGGGAAGTGTGTGTCTATGACCCCCTTGCGGAACTGACTCGTCTGTTTGAGGGCAAGACCACCAAGCAGGATCGCTCCCCAGTGGAAAACCTGCCCCTTGAGGAGCGGCTCAAACGCCACATTATTGATGGCGATCGCCTTGGCCTCGAGGAGACCCTTGCCAAGGCCCTTGAAACCTATGCCCCCCTTGAAATTATCAATACATTCCTGCTCGACGGCATGAAGGTGGTGGGCGAACTCTTTGCCTCTGGGCAGATGCAGCTTCCCTTTGTTTTGCAGTCGGCAGAAACGATGAAGGCGGCTGTGGCCTACCTCGAACCCTTTATGGAAAAATCCGCCACCGGGGACACTGCCAAGGGCACCGTCGTCATTGCCACCGTGAAGGGGGATGTCCATGATATTGGTAAAAACTTAGTGGATATTATCCTCACCAACAACGGCTATCGCGTGATTAACTTGGGGATTAAGCAGCCGGTTGAAAATATCATCCAAGCCTATGAGGAGCATCAGGCAGACTGCATTGCCATGAGTGGCCTCTTGGTCAAATCCACCGCCTTTATGAAGGAAAATCTCGAGGTCTTTAATGAGCGGGGCATTACCGTTCCCGTCATTTTGGGGGGAGCCGCCCTCACCCCCAAATTTGTCTATGAGGATTGCCGGTCCACCTACCACGGTCAAGTGATCTACGGCAAGGATGCCTTTGCCGATTTGCATTTTATGGATCGGCTAATGAGTGCAAAGGCCGCAGGTCAGTGGGACGATCGCCAAGGATTTTTGGATGGTACAACGATCTCCACCCCAGAGGCAGGGAGCACACCCGCGATCGCCCCCGAACCCACCGCGGTTGCTGAACCCGACACATCAGAAGTGGTGGATACCCGCCGCTCTGAAGCTGTTGCTGTAGATATTCCCCGCCCCACACCCCCCTTCTGGGGCATTTGTCACCTCAAGCCGGATCAGATTCCACTTTCTGAGGTCTTTGCCTATCTGGATCTCCAAGCCCTGATTGCAGGTCAGTGGCAGTTTCGTAAACCTAAGGATCAAGACCGTGCCACCTACAACGTCTTCCTTGCGGAGAAGGTCTATCCCATCCTTGAGGAGTGGAAACAGCGCATCCTTGCTGAAAACCTGCTCCATCCTGAACTGATTTATGGGTACTTCCCCTGCCAAAGTGAGGGCAACACTGTCTATATCTATGATCCCGAAAGGGTAGGGGATAAAGAGGCCTGTGTCCCTGAGCGGGCGATCGCCCAGTTTACCTTCCCCCGCCAAAAGGGTGGCCGTCGTCTGTGTATTGCCGACTTCTTTGCTCCTGTGGAATCGGGCATCATTGATGTCTTTCCCATGCAGGCCGTCACCGTTGGTGAAATTGCCACCCAAGTGGCGCAGCAGCTATTTGCCGCCAATCAATACAGCGATTACCTCTACTTCCACGGGATGGCGGTGCAAACGGCTGAAGCCCTCGCCGAGTGGTGTCATGCCCGCATTCGCCGCGAGTTGGGGTGCACCCCTGATCCCGAGTCCATTCGCGATATTCTTGCCCAGCGCTACCAAGGCTCCCGCTATAGCTTTGGTTATCCTGCCTGCCCCAATATGCAGGACCAATATACGCAACTGCGACTCCTTAATAGCGATCGCATCGGCATGTACATGGACGAGAGCGAACAACTCTACCCTGAGCAATCCACGACAGCCATTATCTGCTACCATCCCACCGCCAAGTATTTTAGCGTCTAAGCCCCAGCTTTCCTTGGACCAATCGGAGCGAAAACCCTGTTGGCTGAGCAGTTCTTTGAGGACTAGCTGCCCCTGACGCCTCCCAAGGCCAATGGCAGCAACCAGTTGTCTCTCAATGTTTCGCCAGCATTTTTGGGCACTTGTAGTCCCTCAACGAGGGCAGGGACTTGGGGCACTGCCACGGGTTCTAGGTGAACTCTCCTGATCCCCTAGGGATAACCTGTTGTCGAGTCATGGTGGCGGGTTGCTGGTTCCCTTTGATGCGTGGCGGTATAGACTTGATCTTTCCCTCCTTGCAAGAACCGAGTCATTTGGGTTATCGGTCCACCGCTAAACCAGAGGGCAGGTTTTGATCGGCGGCGGCAAGTTCATCCCTTAGCAACTCTGATTGCAAGGGTGGAGTCCAGCCAATGCAATTGCTATTGATTGAGATCAGCGATCGCCCCAATGATAAACTGCAAACGTAAAGAGTGCCGGAGATGCCCGCGGTGACGCGCCCAAAAATTATTGTCCTAGATGATGACCCCACCGGTTCACAAACGGTGCACAGTTGCCTGCTGTTGACCCGCTGGGATGTGGATACCCTCTGTCGTGGCCTTGCTGATAGCGTACCCATCTTTTTTATCCTCACCAATACCCGTGCCTTGCCAGCAGAAATGGCAGCAGAGGTGACGCGCAGGGTTTGTCGTCATCTCAAGGAGGCGATCGCCCAAACGGGCACAACCGATTACATGATTGTCAGTCGTTCCGACTCCACCCTCCGCGGCCACTATCCCCTCGAAACGGATATCATTGCTGCGGAACTGGGTCCCTTTGATGCCCATTTTCTAGTGCCTGCCTTTTTGGAGGGGGGGCGCATTACCCGCGATAGCCAGCACTACCTCATGGTCGAGGGTCAGCCTGTGCCTGTCCATGAAACTGAGTTTGCTCGCGATTCTGTCTTTGGCTACCGCCACAGCTATTTGCCCGACTATGTGGCCGAAAAGACCCAAGGGCGAATTCCAGCCGGCGCTGTAGAACGCTTTTTACTGGCGGATTTGCGGCACCCAGCGGCCTTGCTCGATCGTTTAGCCCGCTTGCAGGGGAATGTCTGCGCCGTTGTGGATGCTGAAACCCAAGGGGATTTGGATCAGTTTGCTGCGGCCGTGCTCCAGGTGGCCAGTCAAGGAAAACGCTTTTTGTTCCGCAGTGCTGCCAGTTTACTGACTGCCCTCGCACAACTGCCCCCCCAACCCACCCCGCCAGCGGCAATGGCCACCTATTGCCGCCCTGGGCGCTATGGGGCAGTTTTAGTGGGTTCCCATGTGCGCAAAACCACTGAACAACTGACCGCCCTGCTGAAGGAACCCGATGTGTTTTCCATTGAAGTGCCCGTAGCACGATTGCGGGACAGTGCGGTGGCTGAAGCAGAAATGATTGCTGAGGTCTTGGCGGCGGTGGATCGGGCGATCGCCCAGGGGAAAACCCCTGTCATCTATACCAGCCGTCAGGAACTCACCTTTGCAGATGCACCGACACGCTTAGCCTTTGGGCAGCGGGTTTCTGAAGTGCTGATGGCGATCCTTCAGCAGCTCCCCGCCGATTTGCGCTATCTGATCAGCAAAGGAGGCATCACTTCCAACGATGTGCTCAGTAAGGGCTTAAACCTGGCCACGGTTCGCCTCTTGGGGCAAGTGATTCCCGGCTGCTCCGTGGTGCGCACCGCTGCCGATCATCCCCGCTTTCCAGAATTACCCGTGGTGCTGTTCCCCGGTAATGTGGGCGATCGCGAGGCACTGCGCACGGTCTATCATCGCTTTCAGGGCAGTGGCACTGCAATTTAGGAATGATTAGGAATGATTCCCCACTCCCTTGAATCTCGCTGAGTTCAGGGTTTAGAATGCAGTTGCAACAATAATAAACAATTTTTAATCTTTCCCGATAAGTGAATGAGTTTAGTCAACACGGTTGGGGCGAAATCAACGGTATGGCGGTGGCTACTGCCTGTTTTAGTGGTACTGCTGGTGGGCGGCGGTTGGATGTTGGCTCTCCTGTTGCCCCTGCGGGATCCCTACATTCAAGCTGTACGGGCGGCGGTGGGCAATCCCAGTCGCGGCGAACAAATTTTCATCCTCAACTGTGCGGGTTGCCATGGCATTGATGGCAAGGGGGAAGTCGGCCCTAGCCTCGTGCAGATTAGCCACCGGCGATCGCAGGTACAGCTCATTCAGCAAATTATCAGTGGCAATACCCCGCCCATGCCCAAGTTTCAAGCCCAGCCCCAAGACATGGCTGACCTATTAAGCTACTTGAAGACACTCTAAAAATTTTGACAAAAATCCCCCAGGTAAAGCTGGTATATTAAATTAAAAATTGTGTTATTAGCATTGCCAATTTCGAGCATCCTTTGGTGGGAATGGAAGAAGTCTTTGCAGTGGGCGATCGCGTTCGCCTTGTGGAACTGCCACCCTATGTGAAAACAGCGGAACCAATGCCAATGTTGCGTCCCGCCAGTATCCTCACCCTCGGTGAAGAAGGGGTTATTCTAGGCCAGCAACCGCGAAACTATTGGGTGGTGCGGCTCGAGCGGGGTGCCTTTTTGCTGGAAGCCAAGTATTTGGAGCGGGTTTAATGGCTCCCCTGCTGTCCCTGTGCATGATTGTCAAAAACGAGGCCCATCAATTGCGGCGTTGCTTGCTGTCGGTTCAGCCTTGGGTGGATGAAATCATTATTGTGGACACAGGCTCCACCGATGAGACGATCGCCATTGCTCGGGAATTTACACCCCACGTCCATGCCGTTGCTTGGCAAGCGGATTTTGCAGCCGCCCGTAATGCCGCCTTAGCCCAGGCCACTGGGGAGTGGGTCTTTTACATTGATGCCGATGAAGAATTGGTGGTTACGGATGCCCACTGGCAAGACCAATTGACGGCGCCGGGTGCCCATGCCATGAATCAGTGGAGTCTGCTGCGCCGTGAACAGTCTAGCGATCGCAACTGGAGTGAATTTTGGAATGTGCGCTTTGGCCGCCGCTTCCCCGACCTCCATTTTGCCGGCGCCCTCCATGAGCAACTCTACTATCGAGAACGAGAAGCGGTGGTGGGTCAATTGCAGGGGGTTTATCTCATTCACCACAACCAAGAAAGCCAAGAGCAATTCCTTGCCAAAATTCGCGATCGCAATATCCCGATCCTTGAAAAAATGGTGCAGCAGGGCGATCGCCGCCTGCAAAACTTGGTCTGCCTTGGGGATCACTACGCCGCCTGTGGCGATAGCGATCGCTCCCAAGCATGGTACGAACAAGCCCTCGAGCAGATTGCCCCTGCCGTCGAACAGGGGATACTCCCTAGGGACACCACATGGCTCCGTCATCTTCTCTTTTGGGTTAGCTACCGCGCCTTTGAAGCCAAGGACTACGAAACCGCCCAGTATTACCTCAGCTATGGCCTGCGCTTCTTTGATCGCTATCCGCCCCTGCTCTATGTAGCGGGGCTACTTATCTTTGAATTGGGCCTGCAGCGAGGGGCGCTGCCCTACTTTCACCGCTGTTTAGATCTCCTTGAGCAGGGAACCTACGATCGCGCTGAACCCTTTGATCGCCAGTGGATGACCACCCAGCCCGCCTACAGTTTGGGCTACACCTATATGACCCTTCAGGAGCGCGATCGCGCCATTGCCTACTTTCAAAAAGCCCTTGAATTTAACCCTGGCTATACCCCTGCCCAGATATACTTGCAGCAACTTCAGAAAATTTAGAAAAGCGTAGGTTAGTAGTTTGCTAGGATCAAATAGGAAAGTAAAGCAGTTAAACAGGATGGCACTGCTGGGACAGTCCGCAGCAGAACTGAAAGCATGGGTAGAAGCCCAAGGACAGCCCGGCTATCGCGGGCAACAACTCCATCAGTGGCTCTATCAAAAGGGGGCGCGATCGCTCCAAGAGATCACTGTCTTTCCGAAACAGTGGCGCGATGCCCTGACAGGTGTAGAGATTGGCCGCTCAGAAATTCGCTACCGCCATGATGCCCAGGATGGCACCGTAAAGCTGCTGTTGACCTTAGCCGATGGTGAAACCATTGAAACCGTAGGCATTCCCAGTAGCGATCGCCTGACGGTCTGCGTATCTTCCCAAGTAGGCTGCCCAATGGCTTGTGATTTTTGTGCCACCGGTAAAGGGGGCTACCGCCGCAATCTGGCCTGCCACGAAATCGTGGATCAGGTGCTCACGATCCAAAGTGAAATGGAGCGCCGTGTCAGCCATGTGGTATTTATGGGCATGGGCGAACCCCTGTTAAACTTACCTGCCGTTCTCCAGGCAATCACCTGTCTCAATCGCGATATTGGCATTGGTCAGCGGCACATCACCATTTCCACCGTGGGCATTCCCCAACAAATTCAGCAACTGGCACAGCACCAATTGCAAACCACCCTTGCCGTCAGCCTCCATGCCCCCAACCAAGCCCTACGGGAGCAACTCATTCCCAGTGCCAAACACTATCCCCTCAGCCAGTTAATTGCCGACTGTCGTGGCTATGTGCAACAAACCGGTCGCCGCATTACCTTTGAATATACTGTTCTGGCGGGGGTCAACGATCGCCCCCAGCACGCCGAGGAGCTGGCGCAGCTATTGCGGGGCTTCCAAAACCATGTCAACCTGATTCCCTACAATCCCATTCCTGAGGCAGCCTATCAACGTCCTACGGATCAGCGCCTGCGGCAATTTCTCAGTCAACTGCAAGCCCGAGGGGTTACTGCCAGCATTCGGCGATCGCGGGGTCTGGATCAGCAAGCCGCCTGTGGCCAATTGCGCCAAGGCCAACTCATTCCCTAAACATTTTTTGCTATCATAACTTTCTAATTTCCTGTAATTCCTATCCCATTATTGAATGAAGCCAGAGCTTTGGTTCGTTGCTCCCATTGGCGCGATCGCCCTCGGTGGTATTGCCACCCTGATTCAACCCCAACAACCCTTAGCAGCCCTTTTAGGGAGTGGCATTGGTGCCCTTGCGGGGGCTCCCCTCATTGAAAAGAACCAGCGCCGTAGCGATCGCCTGCTTCAAGACATTCACACCCTCCTCGCATCCTTTCCAGAGACTACGGAACTCAAGACACTTCTCCTGCAAGAACTCAAGCAACAACGCCTCACTGACCTTGCCCAGCAACTACACGAAGCACTTCCCGAAGCCCGGCGCCCGATTCGCAACCAGATAGCCCAGCCACTGGAAACCCTCAAGGACAATTTAAGAGACACCTCCCCACTGAGTGCCCAGGAACTAGAGCCACTGATTGAAGCCATTCACGCCCAGAGTGCGGCTCTGCAAACCATTCAGACACTCCTCCAAAGACCCCAACCCCCCGCAAATACCCTAAAAACCGCTGTCCTCTATGACATTGAGAACTTAGTCTTTAACCAAGGGCAGCGATTAGACCCCGCCAAAGTCAATGAGCTTGTGTCCTTAGACAAGATTCTGGAGTCAATTAAAAGCACCATTGATCTGGGGGAAATTGCCATCAAGCGCGCCTATGGCAACTGGCAAAATAAAACGCTTCAAGCCCTTAACGATCAACTCAAGCGCTCACAGATTCAACGGGTTCCTGTCTATGGCCACAATCGAGATCAACGCAATGCCGCTGACATTCAGCTCGCCCTCGATGCCATTGACCTAATTCACCACTATCCTGACATTAACACCTTTGTTCTAATCTCTGGTGATGGTGGGTTTGGCTCCATTGCCCTGCGCCTGCGCGACTACGGTAAAACTGTGATTGGCTGTGCCTATTGGAATGCCGCTAGTCTTAGCTTTCAGAAGGTTTGCCACCAATTTATCTTTCTTGAGAATCCCTTCATTGATTCCCCTCCCCCAACCAATGGCAGAAACGGCACACCTTTCCCGCCTCAATCCAAGCCAGCCAACACGACGAGTCAGGCTTCACCTTTATTGTCTTCTCGTTTACCCATTGAGCCGTTGAACTATCATCAAATTCCTGTGAGCGCTATCGGCCAACGGGAAACCGAAAAACTACTGGAACTGTTGTCTTACTATACAAGCGATCCGGCAAAATCCCAGGAACTCGTCAACGGAATTGTTTTTGATACTGTCTTTTGGGATATCAAATCGGTACTCCCCCAACTGGACCCATTGCGGTTTGGTTTCCTCAAGCCCTCCGGCTGGGTGGCTTATCTAGCCGATCAGCATCAGTTACCTATTTGCGTTGCAGTGAATAGTCAATTGCGCAAAGCTGTTCTCTGTTGGCGAAATAAGCTCCCCGAGTACTGCACAGTTCATACCCATGGGCCACAGAGTATCCACACCATCTCAATTTATCGCGCCATTTTTGCCCAGGAAGTCGCAGGAGATGCCCTCTTAACTAACGTGGGACACTGGTTAATAGCCCATCGCCCCCGCAATGTGGCCTCCAGAAGAATGACTAACGCCATTTTTGAGCAGAGCCACAGGGAGGGGCAGCCAATGAGTGAGACAGGAATCAAGCGGGCGATCGCCAACTATGTCAAAGCGGGTATTCTAACGCGCGCCTTATCCTCCAGTGGTGACACCCTGACCCTCAACCCTGCCATCAAGGACTTTTCTAGTTTGGTTATCGAGCTACAAAGCCGCTTTCGCCAAGCTGTGGAAGAGCGCCTCAGCAGGATTGGTGAGACAATCAATGAGCAGGTCTTTGCCCAAGCGGTTCCCCTCCAGCCGCTACAACTGCCTACAAAGAGTCCAGAAAAGGCACCAGAACCTCCGTCCTAGGACGCATTGGGGGGTTCAATATGACTTGGCAACTCTAAACAATACCCAGCACCATAAACCGTTTTGATATAGCGAGGATTGCGGGGATCAGGTTCCAGTTTGGTGCGCAGGTGACGCACATGGACGCGGATGGTTTCAATGTCATCATCGGGGTCATAGCCCCAGACTTCCTTAAGGATTTCACTGGGAGAAACGGTTTGGCCGTGGCGTTGCAGCAGACAGTGGAGCAGTTCAAACTCAAGGCGTGTCAGCTTAATGATTTTGCCAAACCAAGAGGCCTCAAATCGTTCGGGCACTAGCGTCAATGGACCATAGCTGAGGATTTCTCGATGGCCCGCTGTGGCAGGAATGCGATCGGCCCGTCGCAAGAGGGCGCGTACCCGTGCCAGCATTTCCTCCAATTCAAAGGGTTTGGTGAGATAGTCATCGGCGCCGGCATTAAACCCCTCCACCTTGTTATGGGTTTGGCTCAGGGCCGTCAGCATCAAAATCGGAATATCTTGGGTGCGCGGATCGCGCCGCAGGCGTTGGCAAATGGTAAAGCCATCCACTTGGGGCAACATCAGGTCAAGGAGAATGAGGTCGGGAGAGAGTTGCACAGCGAGGGCTTGCCCTTGCATCCCATCCAAGGACTTTGTGACCTCGTAGCCCGCCATTTGCAGGTTAATTGCCAAAACGTCAGCGATCGCAGGGTCATCATCAATGATTAAGATGCGGGGCTTCATAGGATGAACGGTACTCAATCCTCATAGGCGGCGGACTACCGCTTCTGAGAGAATTATAAACATCGCTGCAAAAACCTTAAGAGTTTGCTGAGTTTCTTTAGATTTTCTCAATATTTGAGGCCAATCTAGGGATATAGACCTTTTCTTTCTAAAATTGGACTATACCCAGCACATAGGATGTTGTCCTACAACAGCTTTACAAGGTTGAGGGGTCACTGAACCCTCTAAATGGGCCTAGACCACGTTCTAATCAGCCCTGGGTAGAGTTTGAAACCCAGTTCTAGGGTGCTATACGCAGAGCTACCCAAGCTGGAGGTACGTTTATGCTGCAAGCTTTATGCGCTCTTGAGGGGATTTTCCACAAACCTAGGCTATACTTTGGGAATGCAACTTTTGGTCAGAAACGATGACCCTGTCCTGACTTTTGCGAACTGCTCACTCACTGTAATGCTGTGGTTTGGATCAGATATGCTGGCTCCCATTCTTGTGGCACAAGCCGCTCTAGCAACTCCACCCCAACATTCAGCCACCGTCATACAGGAATATTCGCCTCGCTCAAATGTTGTTGTTCAAGCCAATGCCGTACCCGTCAAGGTCCTACCCCCTGAAGTCTCTTCCCCACCGGCTACAACGGCCTACGTCACACCCACCCACTTTGCCTACTTTCCCCAAGACATTCGTCCACTCCCCGGCCAATTAGACGATGTGCCAGTCTTTAATAGCAACAGTCCAGAGATGGTGCGCTCGGAGGGGATTCTCCTCTCGACGTTTCCACCCCAAGGGAAATGGCAACCAGCGGCTCACCTGAACTATCCCCTAGAGGGGCGCTTTGATGTTTTTGCCCACCACATTACTCAATCCAATCGGGCGGTGAGTACGCCAACCCTCTATTTAGGGCTACTGGCCTACAACCCAACGGATCGCTATGTCACGGTGAGATTTCATCAAGCCGCTAGTTTTTTAAGTACTCCAGATGCCCCTTTCCGCAATTTGCCCGCCATAGTCGATAACCCCACTGGCTTTGTTTTTTCAGGGCCTGGGAGTCGAGTCACCAACCAAGTGCTGCGGGGGGTACGCCAGACCTTCTTTCCCTCACAGGTCACGATTCCTCCTCGCGAAGCGCGGCTGCTGGCTAATCTGCCGTTGCCGTTGCCCACCCAATTTCCCAATGCAGTACTCAATCGTGTCCGCGCAGAGTTGATGCTCAATGCCGATGGCGCGGTCGGTCCCAAGTTGCCCTTAATCCCGGATACGAATCCCTTTGGTGATGTCTCCTCCTCCAATGGCCGCTCAACCCTAATGTACTTAGAAAGCAGTGGCCCGATTTATCTGGCACAAATGTCAATGTTTGCCCGCGTGAACGAGCAGGGCATCGAACGGGCACCCACCCTAGAGGAATGGTGGGCACTGCTCCACCGGGGTCAACTGGTTACTCCCCGCGACATTCCACCCACTCCCCCCACCAGTGATCGGTTTGGTCGCTTCTTCTATGGCCGTGTGGCCGGGGTTAGTCAAGGCTCCCGCTGGCAAGCCACCCTTACCGATCACCAAACCCATGGACAGGCTTTAACAATTCCTGCACCGGGGCGGGCCATCTCCTATGGGATTAGTACGCTCCACCGCGGCACCCTTGGCACCGGTCAAATTCAAAGTGCGCCCATGTTGGTACGCTATCCAGACACTGCCTACTATGCCCACGGCAATTACGGCGTTCACTATAGTTTGACCTTGCCCTTGGTCAACAATACCGGTCAGTTGCAGTCCGTCGTGCTAACGCTGCAAACCCCTGTCAAGCAAGATCACCGCAGTGTTGTCCTCAAATTTTTGGAACCGCCAGCCCCCCAAGTCTTTTTTCGAGGAACGGTGCGCGTCCGCTTCACAGATGATTTAGGACAGATGCAAGAGCGCTATGTTCATTTAGTACAACGGCGGGGTCAGCGGGGAGAACCGTTAGTAACGTTAAATATGCGTCCAGGTGAAAAAAGGAATGTTACTGTGGATCTGCTCTATCCCCCCGATGCAACGCCACCCCAAGTGCTGACAGTGGCGACATTACTTGGCCCTAGCTATGAGAACACCACTCAAGTGCCCGCCGCTCCCAATTCTCTCTCCCTCACACCTGTCACTACACCCTAGGAGTCACCACGGTGGACAGCCGCCTCATCCTAATTGGGGATGTGCATGGTCACTACGAGGGTCTGTGCCGTTTGCTGGATCTCGTTTCCCCCACAGTGGGCGATCGCCTCTACTTCCTTGGTGACCTTGTGGATCGAGGCCCCAGGAGTGCGGCCGTAGTTGAATTGGTGCGACAGTGTGGCTATGGTGCCCTACGGGGTAACCATGAGGATATGATGCTTCTCACCTTTGAGGGCAAACAAATCAATCCGGCACGACTCTTGGTTTGGTCCCAAAGTGGTGGAGATGAGACGCTTGCCAGCTACACCTCCACAGAGTTGCTTTGGGAACACTTGGATTGGCTGCACACGGTGCCCCTCTATCAAGATTTAGGGAATGTGTTTATTGTCCATGCGGGGCTGAATCCGGCATTGCCCCTAGAACAGCAAACTCATCAAGAGTGTTGCTGGATTCGCGAGTCCTTTTTGGCTCACCCCAGCCCCTACTTTCCAGATAAAACTATTGTGGTCGGACACACCATTACCTTTACGTTTCCCAGGGTTCAAGCAGGACAAATTGTGCGGGGTGCCGGTTGGCTAGACATTGAAACCGGTGCTTACCATCGCCGCAGTGGCTACCTGACGGCCCTCGACTGGACCAATCAATGGGTCTATCAAGTGAATGTGCTCTACGGTGGTACTCGCCAGGGGGAACTGGACACATTTCTTGTCGATTTGGCAAAGTTGTCTTGGAATAGGGGCTAGCGTTGGTGCGACGCGGACCACAAAAGACACACAATGCCGATGTTGATGGCAATGTCTGCCACATTAAAGACGGGAAATTGAATCCAGCGAAAATCCAAGAAGTCAACCACCTCACCCGTGAGCAAGCGATCAATGCCATTGCCCAAGGCGCCACCCAGTAAACAACCATAGCCCACCTGCTGCCAGCGATCTAACCGCGGACCTAGAATTGCCCAAGTGATCAGCCCCAAGCTAACAATGAGGGACAGCCAGCGCAACCAGAGACTGCCATTGGCAAAGAGGCTAAAGGCTGCCCCAGTATTCGTAACGTAGGTAATGTGAAAGACACCCGGGATAATGGGCGTTGTTTGCGGCGGCACTGTGAGGGCATAGGTGGCCACAATCCATGCTTTGGTCAGGCGATCGCTAGCTAAGGCGAGACCAGCGACCCACCAAAAGAGGAAGTTCTTGATCTTCAACCGCTGACTGTTCATCCCACAGAGCTCAGGGCAGCCACAGAGACTCGTGCTGCCACCTGTTGGGCGATCGCCCGCAGCGCTTGAGCGGCAGCCGACTGCGGATCCGCAATCAGAATCGGTTGACCCAAATCCCCCCCTTCCCGCACGGGCAATTCCAAGGGTATCTGTCCCAAAAGCGGCACACCCATTTCCGCTGCCAAGGCTTCGCCACCGCCACTGCCAAAAATGTCATAGCGACGATTGGGCAGATCAGGGGGAATAAAGTAACTCATATTTTCCACTAACCCCAGGACCGTTACCCCCAACTGCTGAAACATCCGCAATCCCCGCCGCGCATCCCCAAGGGCAACGGGTTGGGGCGTTGTTACAATCACCACACCCGCCATGGGCACCGCTTGAGCCAGGGTGAGTTGGGCATCCCCAGTGCCCGGGGGCAAATCCACAATCAGATAGTCCAATGCCCCCCAATTACTTTGGTAGAGAAATTGGCGAATAATGCCGTTGAGCATGGGACCACGCCAAATGACTGGCTGATCGCGATCAATTAGGAAGGCCATGGAGACCACTTTCAAGCCGTGGGCCACTGGGGGTAACAGGACATCGCCTCTTGCTTCCTTGCGCACTTCGACAATGGCCTCCTCTAGCCCCAGCATCGTGGGGACATTGGGTCCATAGATATCGGCATCAATAATGCCGACGGCAGCCCCCGCTTGGGCAAGGGCCAGGGCTAAATTCACAGCAACGGTGCTTTTGCCAACTCCTCCTTTACCACTGGAGACAGCAATAATATTTTTGACCCCCGGTACATTGGTACGATCGGGCAGACTTTTTTGCTGGGGCGTTTCAGCGGTCACTGCCACTTGCACATCCATTACCCCCGGTAGGGCAAAGACGGCCTTTTTGCAATCTTCGACAATGAATTCCCGTAGGGGGCAGGCGGGGGTTGTCAGCACCAGTGTAAAACGAACCGTGCCATCCTCAATGGCGACATCGCGGATCATGTTCAACTCCACCAGCGATCGCCGCAGTTCCGGATCTTCAACGGGGCGCAGTGCTGCTAAAACAGATTCAACGGTTAGGGGGGCGCTCATGGGGTAGTGAATAACTGACGTTTATTGAGTAGCTTAGGTAGCGATCGTACCATGTTGGGCAAGTTCCCCTGTCGCCAACAGCAGCGATACCGCTGCGCTGCCAAGAAGTTAAGCCTCTGAAAACCGCTAAAGTCACCGTGGGCGAGAATCACTTCCCCCAGGCCATAATTTCTAGAAAAGGGCGGTATTCTGGAAAGTATGAGCCATTTGGGATCAGAAGGATTGCAACGTTGACTCACTCCACCCTCCACCAACCGGATACAGCCACTGGCCAAGGCCTGCAACGCCAACTCATTGTCATTCTCGATTTTGGGTCGCAATACTCGGAACTGATTGCCCGCCGCATTCGGGAGACCCAAGTCTATTCCGAGGTCATTTCCTATCGCACCACTGCTGAGCAACTCGCCCAATTGGCACCCAAGGGCATTATTCTCTCCGGTGGCCCCAACTCTGTCTATGACGAAAATGCGCCCCAATGCGATCCGGAGATCTGGAACCTGGGGATTCCCATTCTTGGGGTGTGCTACGGCATGCAACTGATGGTGCAACAGTTGGGGGGAAGGGTGGAGCGAGCGATCGCCGGCGAGTATGGCAAGGCGGCGCTTTTTATTGATGACCCCACGGATCTGCTCACCAATGTTGAGCAGGAAACAATTATGTGGATGAGTCATGGCGATAGTGTCACGGAGTTGCCCCCGGGTTTTCGGGTCTTGGCGCATACCCACAATACGCCAATGGCAGCGATCGCCCATCCCGAGCGGAAACTCTATGGAGTTCAGTTTCACCCAGAGGTGGTGCATTCCCTGGGGGGCATTGCCCTGATCCGCAACTTTGTCTATCACATTTGTGATTGCGAACCCACTTGGACAACTGCTGCCTTTGTTGAAGAAGCCATCCGGGAAGTGCGAGCCAAAGTGGGGGACAAACGGGTGCTCCTTGCCCTGTCGGGGGGGGTAGATTCCTCGACGCTGGCCTTTTTGCTGCACCGTGCCATTGGCGATCAACTCACCTGTATGTTTATTGATCAAGGGTTTATGCGCAAAGGGGAACCCGAGCGACTTCTCAAGCTCTTTCAGGAGCAGTTTCACATCAAGGTGGAGTACGTCAATGCCCGCGATCGCTTCCTTGCCCAACTGGTGGGGGTCACCGATCCTGAAGAAAAGCGCAAACGCATTGGCCATGAATTTATCCGCGTTTTCGAAGAAGAATCACAGCGGCTAGGTCCCTTTGACTACTTAGCGCAGGGAACCCTTTATCCCGATGTCATTGAATCTGCCAATGCCAACATTGACCCCCAAACTGGTGAGCGCGTAGCCGTGAAAATTAAAAGCCACCACAATGTTGGCGGCCTGCCGGAGAACTTGCGTTTTAAGCTGGTGGAACCCCTACGCAAGCTCTTTAAGGATGAAGTGCGCCAAGTGGGGCGATCGCTGGGGCTACCCGAAGAAATTGTGCGGCGGCATCCCTTTCCCGGTCCTGGTTTAGCAATTCGGATTCTGGGGGAAGTGACCCCGGAACGCCTAGAGATTCTGCGGGATGCGGATCTGATTGTGCGGCAGGAAATTAACCGCGCTGAGATGTATCACGACTTTTGGCAAGCCTTTGCGGTGCTACTGCCGATTCGTACCGTGGGAGTCATGGGGGATCAGCGCACCTATGCCTATCCGGTGGTGCTGCGATTTGTCACTAGCGAAGATGGCATGACCGCCGACTGGGCACGGGTCCCCTACGACCTCCTGGAGCGAATTTCTAACCGCATTGTCAACGAAGTGCCGGGGGTGAATCGGGTGGTCTATGACATTACCTCCAAGCCGCCGGGAACCATTGAGTGGGAGTAAATTTGCTGGCAGGGGGAGCGATCAGTTTCCCTGGGAGAGATGGTGGTGTGAGGGATGTGGCATGAATAGTAAATGGACGCTGGCCCTTAGCTTCGGTGCAGGTGTGTGGCTGCCCCTAGGGGCAACGGCGCAATCTGGTCCACCCCAGTGGCAAATTGAGGCTCGGCCGACAACTCCCCCAACCTTTGAAGTGGTACCAACGCCGGAAACTCCCCCCCAGTGGCAAGCTGGTCCTGAACCCAGTGGCGATCGCCCGTGGCAGCCAGCGACCTCAGAGGAATTGGCGCAACCGGTTTTACCTCCCGTCGCTGAGCAGGCACCGAGACCGGTCATTGCCGAAGAACCCCAGTATCGCATTCCCCCCTTAATGCGTCCGCCTACCCGTCTCTTTAACTTGGAGACGGCCAATATCCTGCCCGAGCAAACCCTTGAACTGCGGGGGGGAATTCGCAACTATGATCCCGAAGTGGCTGGCGGCGGCGGCGGTCTACAAATTTTCTATGGCTCCATTGACTATGCCATCAATCATCGTTTGCAAGTGAGCTTTAGTGGCAATTACTACGACGACCCCTTGGGACGCTTGGTGAATGGGCTACAACCTGACCTTCAGTTTGGGGCGATCGCCGGTGGTTTCAAATATCAAGTGCATCGTGGCAAAAACCTCTCTGTAGCCGTGGCTGGCTCCCTAGAGGCGGTGCGGCTGCGATCGAGCAATTTTCTCTTTACGCCTGCTGCGGCGCCAACAGGGACATGGACGGTGGCTGCTTCACTCCAAGTTCCCCTTACCTACACCTTCAATCCCCAGTTACAGTGGCACTTTACACCAAACCTCACCTACTTTCCCGCCACCATTAACGGCGGGGCAAACTTCTACGACACCAACGTCAACTTTGGCACCGGCATCAGTTGGCAACCCCATCCTCGGTTTAACCTCTTTGCCGATGTGAATATGCCGGTGGGGCCTGGGGGCAATGCGGTGCGCAGTAGTGATGGCGCGATCGTCAACCTGCCCGTGTGGAGTGCTGGTGTGCGTTTCCTCGTGAACCCCTCGGTGAGTATTGATCTGGCAGCAACCAACGCCTTTGGAATCACCCCTGCAAGTCGTACCTTGGCTTTTTTGCCCGGTGCCGATCAAGTGGGCATCATGGCGGGATTAAGCTATACCCCCAATATGGGACCTGATTTTGCTCCCCCTTTTCTGCCCAGTTTTCGCAGCGGGCCGCGGCAACCCCTCACAGATCGCGATCGCCAGCTGCTCCTTAATGGTCTGACTCTTACTTCCCCCAGTACCCTCGATCCAGGTATGCTGTACCTGCGGGGCAATAGCGGCACCACAGGAACCGGTTTTCAGGTGGGCTTTGGGCTGGCCTACGATGCCCAATTGACTGTTGCCATTGAACAGTGGGAGCGCGGCAGAACCCTCATCGAAAACATCAACTACAGTGGCAACCTGCAGTTGGGGCTGGCAGCCAAGTTGCGCTTCCTCGATCAGGCTCAAGGAGATCCCTTTTCTTTCGCCTTTCAAGGCTCATTTAATCGTGGCATTGAGCAGGGAGGGGGTGCGAGTCGTTCCCTAGGGGGTTTGGAACTCGCCTTTATGTATGAGCCAACCAAGAATGTGGCACTGCTGCTGAATCCGAAGTTGGGGATTTTGACGCCGGCTCAAAAAGTGGTGGGTGGCGTTGGGATCGGCCTCAATGTTGAAGTTGTCCGCAACCTCCAATTTATTGCCGAAGCCACACCTGTCTTTGGGCAAACAGGTGTTTACAGTGCAGGATTGCGCTATGTCGTGCCCCAGTGGGGTCTGGGAATTGATCTCTATGGCTCAACGGCAGTTGGCAGCAGTATTCCCAATTCAGGTCTCATCGGTCAAGAGTCCCCAGGGGTAGGGGTTAATCTCCATTGGTTATTTGGCGGATCGCGGTAGTAAGATCACTGGAACCAGCGCCCTTCTGGGTTCCCCGTCTGAGCACTGATGACTCAGCGGCTCATCAACACCAGCCTCCAAGAGAATCCTACACTGGCTTAGACGTCTACCCAGAGAGCATTCTCCTCCTCTTAGGTCTGCTTAGGTCTGCAAAAAAACGCAGACCCTAGGATCTAGCTATAGATGCCCTTCTCATTGCATTGGAAGAGGGCTTTGATGTGCTCCCAAGGTTTCATCAGGGTATTCTCTTCATCATTCGACTCCTTTAGCACCTCATTAGAGGCTGTGATGAACTGAGACTGTGCTGCCTCCGAGAGATCTGCGCGCACCTCTGGGGAAATGTCCTCTGGACTGGACAACTCCCCCTCCGGTTGACGATCTGTCGGGGATCAGATGAGCGATGCCATATTCTCCTGCAAGCATTTTTCCAGCAGCTTCTTGATGTAGGTGGCCTGGTCCTCCTGCTGGAAAAGAACGTTCCGTGCCTCGAAATCATCTCTGGTCATACCCCCATTCCACCAATGAATCTGATTCAAGGGCGTCCTGGAAATGTCGTCTGGTAGTTTATCCACTTTCTGCCTTATGGGCTTCGACGACAAAGGGTCGGCGCACAAGCAAAAATACACATCGGCGATGTGACTCCTCAAGATGCTTTGATCAATTTCTCTTACTTCTCAAAAGCTGCTGATATGT
The DNA here is from genome assembly GCF_000505665.1 of Thermosynechococcus sp. NK55a. NCBI lineage: Bacteria > Bacillati > Cyanobacteriota > Cyanophyceae > Acaryochloridales > Thermosynechococcaceae > Thermosynechococcus > Thermosynechococcus sp. NK55a. The sequence continues at coordinate 437,031 of NC_023033.1, forward strand.
CCTCCGGTTTCCAATGACCCAGTTCAGCAGCGGGCTGCGCAGCGGACTGTCCGTTGGAAGTGGTTGTTAGATACCCCGTTCAGGCGATCGCCCATTCTGCAGACAGAAGCTCTGTCTGTTCTAACACCGTCTGCGTCGCCTTTTCCTGCTTGTCCGGCGGGTAACCGTATTTGCGCAAGATGCGCTTGACCAGGCGCCGCAGGTTGGCGCGAACGTTTTCGCGCACCGTCCAGTCTATGGTCACGCTTTGCCGCACGATCTGCACAAGCTCCCGGGCAATCTGCCTGAGCGTGGGCTCGCCGAGCACTTTCACCGCGCTGTCGTTGGTCTCAAGCGCGTCGTAGAAGGCCAGCTCCTCTTCTGACAATTTCAGCTCTTCGCTACGGCGGTCCGCCTCGCGCATCTCTCTTGCCAGCGCAATGAGTTCTTCGATCACCTGCGCTGCTTCGATCGCCCGATTCTGATAGCGACGGAGTGCCTGTTCGAGCAACTCCGCAAAGGAACGCGCCTGGACGAGATTCTTCTTGCGGCGCAGGCAGCAGCGCGAGCCACTCCTCAGGCCTGCCGGTCTTTCAGGCCATTCAGGCGAAGCGAACACACCCTACAGACTCGACAACAGCCCATCCACTCCCATTCAATCGGCAGCCCCTGTCTAGGGCAGTTCCGGAAGTCCGAGCTCTTTTAGAAACACATTATGCCGATCGCGAGCCTCCTCGATCTTACGAGTCAACTCGACAAGCTCTTTATGAACCTGTTGTAAATCTATTTCCGGCTCTTCTTTAGCCGTGCTGACATACCGGGGGATGTTGAGATTGAAGTCGTTTTCCTCAATCTCCTTCATGCTCACCCGACGGGAGGCGAACAAGGCGCCGTTGTCGAGTTCTTCCTTCACCTCGCGGCGAAACTGGTAGGTCTCGACGATCTTGTCAACGTGCTCGGAAAGAAGCCGGTTCTGGCGCTTGTCCTTCTCGTAAAGCTCGGCGGCGTTGATAAAGAGCACATCGTCAAACTTCTTGGACTTCTTGAGTACTAAGATGCACACCGGGATGCCGGTGGAGTAGAAAAGATTGGGCGCCAGCCCGATCACCGTGTCGATGTTGCCGTCGAGCAGCAGCTTCTTGCGGATCTTCTCCTCCGCTTTGCCGCGAAAGAGCACCCCGTGCGGCAGAATGATGGCCATGGTCCCTTCACGGTGTAGGAAGTGAAACCCATGCAAGAGGAACGCAAAATCCGCCGCTGATTTGGGGGCTAGCCCGTACCCCTTGAAGCGAAAATCATCCGCCATGGTTTCGGCAGGTTCCCAGCGGTAGCTAAAGGGAGGATTGGCCACCACCGCGTCGAATTCGATCTTCTTGGCCGGGTTCTCCTCGCGCAGAATCGGCCATTCGTTCAGCAGCGAGTCGCCATGTTCGTTATCACTGAACTGCTTAAACAGCTCGGAGTCATCTTGGAGCAGCGCGAGTATCACCCGCTGAAGCGCCCTGTCGTGCTCGATGCGGGCGTTCTGCTTGTCGGAATTCTTGCGGGCATTTTGGTAAGCGGCGTCAGCCGCCATGCGGGCAGGAATCTCCTCGGTGATGAGCTGGCGCAATCGGGACTTGCCCCCAGCATAGATAGGCGTCAATCCCATTGATCCCGAACCTCGGTGAGGAAAAAGCAGAACACTGTGCCCCCTTGACTAATCGCGGGCAAGGTTTTCAAAGCGGGTGTATTGAGGGTCAAACAGCAGCTTCACTGTGCCCACAGGGCCATTGCGGTGTTTGGCAATCAACAGCTCACAAATCCCGCGATCGGGGGTGTCGGGATTGTAATAATCATCGCGGTACAGCAAAATGACGAGGTCAGCATCCTGTTCAATCGATCCCGATTCCCGCAGGTCCGACATCAGGGGACGCTTGTTTTGCCGCGATTCAACGCTGCGGCTGAGTTGAGAAAGGGCAATGACGGGAACATTGAGTTCCCGCGCCAGGGCCTTGAGGGAGCGGGTAATTTTGGAGAGTTCTTGGACGCGGCCTTCACTGGTTTCTTCGCCGCCCATGAGTTGCAGGTAGTCAATCAAAATGAGGCCGAGACCATTGGGATGCTCGGCATGGAGTCGGCGGGCAGTGGAGCGAATTTCCCCAAGGGTGGGATTTGGGGTGTCGTCAATGTAGATGGGCAGTTGCGAGAGAATCCCGATCGCCCGACTCAGGGGTTCCCACTGGTGTTGGCTGATGCGCCCCGCCCGTAAATAGTTGCTGTCAATGCGGGCTTCACTGGCCAGGAGCCGTTGCACCAGTTGTTCCTTAGACATTTCAAGGCTGTAGATGGCCACCCCCAGATTGTGAATTTCAGCAATGCGGCGGGCAATTTGCAGGGCGATCGCCGTCTTGCCCATAGAAGGGCGCCCCGCAATGATAATCAAGTCCGATCGCTGGAAGCCTTGGGTCAGGTTGTCCAGGTCATAAAAATTGCAGAATAAACCCGGCTGAATATTGCCGATCGCCCGCTGCTCCAATTCCGCGAAGGTACGGGTAAGAATCTCATCGGTGCGTGTCAATCCCTGCTGAATACGATCCTGGGTAACGCTAAAGATTTGCTGTTCAGCGCGATCCAAAATGGTATTCAACGAAAGGCTGGTATCGTAGCCTAGCTTGACCACTTGGTTGCCCGCTTCAATGAGTTTGCGGCGCAGATACTTTTCTTTGACCAAGAGGGCGTAACGATCAATGTTAATGGCACTGACCGTCCGTTCTACTAATTCTGCCAGTTTGGCCTGTCCACCCACTTTCTCTAATAGCTCTTGATCCTGTAGCCAAGCAGTGACACACAGCAGATCCGTAGGGCTGCCGCGGCTGTGGAGAGAAACCATCGCCCGATAGATCTCGCGGTGGGCCCTGAGGTAAAAAGCCTCAACCGGCAAAATATCCACCACCCGGTTGATGGCTTCCGGATCTAAGAGAATACCCCCCAAAATCCACTCTTCGGCTTCGAGGTTCTGGGGGGGAATCAGTTCACTATCAAGCTGAAAACTCGGCTCCTGAACCATTAGATAGGTTCGCCCTAGTCGGGAACAACTTGAATATTGAGTTTGACACTCACTTCGGGATGGAGCTTGATTTCAGCGGCATAGGTGCCCAATTTACGAATTTCCGGCAGAACTATGTCACGACGGTCAACGGTTTCGCCCGTGATGGCCTGGATTGCCTCGGCCACATCCTTGGGCGTGACACTGCCAAAGAGCATATCTTTTTCACCCGCAGGCATGGAGATGGTAATAGTGGCCAGTTTTTCCAGGGTGGCTTTTTGTTTTTCAGCAACGACCTTGAGTTCAGCAAGGCGCTGCCGTTCCTTTTCTTGGAGCCGCTCTACCCGCCGTAGGGCACTGGGGGTTGCTGGCTCGGCAATCCCCCTCGGAAATAGGTAGTTACGGGCATAGCCGGGGGCGACTTCGACGACTTGACCCATTCGCCCGAGTTTATTGACGGTTTCATTCAAGACAACTTGCACCCGCTTTGCCATGGGGATCCTCTTTCAGTGTATACGGATTAACAGCAAGCGTCAGCGCTAGTGGCTACGGCTGCTATTTTAGGACAAACAACTATTTTATAGTCTTCGGGGGCGAACACCTAGGGTGCACTGCGCGATCGCGACAAAAAAAGGGCAGAACACTGTTCCACCCTTAGACCGAGTTTGTTCAAAAGTTAAGGGTTCACTTAGAGGGGATGGAAGAGCAAGTCGGGATAGAAGCGATTAAATTCAATCAAAATCCCAGCGGTAATCGTCATCCAAATGGCGGCCAGCACGGGCGCAGTAGAAAGATAGGTCAAAAAATGTTTCATGGTACGTTGTCCTTAATCACAGTCAACGGCAGTGAAGTTAGCGAGGAGAAACAGTGATTTCATTGTCTTTGGCGGTGAGTTCACCCGCTGCCAGCTCCTTGAGGGCGGCCAAAGGCCAGGCAAACCCCGTAAGCATAAATTTAATGGCAAGGGGGACATCAATAATGATTTCTTTTTCGTTGGCCTCACCGCTGTTGCGCACGGCAATTAAGTAGGCGCGACCCACCCAGCCAATCCAGCCGGCAATATACAGGAACAGCGCACTGGGAATCAGAAAATCACCGGCGCGGCTGAGGCGACCATCCACAACAAGGTGGGGCAAGCCATCTTGGCCACAGAGGGCCTGGCTGTAGCGCTCAAACCGTTTTTGGCCGGAGGCGGGATCAGCGGTGGTATTGACGGCAGCAGCGGCCCGCTTTTGAAATGCCGGGGAATCTTTGCAAGGAACGAGTCCGGCCACGTCAGCAGAAGCTAGGGGGGTAAAGCCTAGCCACAGGGTCAAAACAAGGAGTAGGGCTAACAATCGACGCATGGAGTGTTGTCCTCAAATGCAGACAGGTCAAAGTGCATTCGCGGAGAGAGCAATCCCTCCCAAAGCTGCCATCATTTTAGCGGATGGGCCTCAACCCAACCCTAGGGGAAAGGTTAATAATTTTTACGAGGGCAAATAGTGACTAATGCTTCCTCTGGCGATCGCTCTATCAATGCCAGCGATCCCACAGTAATCTCAGGCAGCAGCGTCAAGGCTTATTCCTATTGAGATAACCCCAGCCCCTTTGCTAAATTGGATCCATGCCTTATAAGCTAAAGCTTTCAAGCATTTGCGCGTCGGTCTAGTCGGGGAAAAGCAACCCAAGATGAGCGGCTTTTGGTTTTAGCACCTATGAAGAATTGGTATGCAACATTTTTCTCCTGCCTTGCCCCCCATGGATGCTGACCCGACGTTTGACTTGCCTGAGAAGAAGATTCTAGAGACCTTACCTCCCCAACAATTAGTGGCGATTATTTTGCGTCAGCAGCAAATTATTAATCAACTGCGCCATGCCCTCTTGCAAATTCCCGGGGTCCCTGAGGTCCTTCATCCGGGAGCGCCGGCCCCTCCAGAACCTCATCTAGCGCTGGTGAGCGAGGACACGGTTTGTTATTTTCCCTTAACGGGGGGGAACTGCTGGACAATTGGCCGCAGTGAAGACAATTCCATTGTCCTCAGCGATCGCTGGATGTCACGGAACCATGCCATGATTCAGCGCCTCGGACAGGGGGAGTTTTATCTCATTGATCTCGGCAGTCGCAATGGCACGTTTGTCAACGGTCGCCGCGTCAGCATTCCCGTTGCCCTGCACAATGGCGATCGCATTACCTTTGGCCAAACGGAACTCGACTTTTTTAATGAACCCTTTGCCCCCCTGTTTGCCGACAATGCCGCTTTGTCTTTGCTGCAATCCGAAGGCTCCTCCACGGCCCTTCTCCATGTCCGCCGCCTATTGACGGTTCTGGTCGTGGATATTCGTGACTTTACGAAACTCACACGGCAGTTAGAAGAGGAGCTGCTGTCGGAACTCATTGGCACGTGGTTTCATCGGGCAGGGGAAATTATTCGGCAATATGGTAGCTGGGTGGACAAGTACATCGGGGATGCGGTAATGGCAGTTTGGATCCACGAAAGCGAGGAGATTGGCTGTCAAGAAATTTGCCACACCCTCTCTGCCTTAGAGGATTTACGGCTCATGACGGGAGAACTGCACCAGCAATATCCCTTGCCGTGGCCATTGCGCATTGGTTCTGGCTTGAATACGGGCTATGCAATGGTGGGCAATACAGGAAGTGGCGATCGCCCAGATTACACTGCTTTGGGAGATACCGTTAATGCTGCTTTTCGCCTTGAGAGTGCCACCAAAACCATTGCCGCTGATTTGGCCATGGGAGCAACCACCTACCACTACCTTGTGCAATCTTGTCCAACCCCTGTGCCATTTCAACTTCAAGTCCTGAATCTGAAGGGCTATGAAGCCCCTGTGCCTGCCTATGTAGGCACCTTTGATGACCTGCATTCCTTCCTTGACCAAGCCCTCAAAAGCAGAGACACCCTACATTAAACACCTTGAAAAAGGCGATGAAGGGACGGCTTCTGTCTGGTATGATTGAATCACCTGTAGGGGGCAGCCTAGACAGTGGTCTATATGTAGGTGTAATGCCTCAGGTGCCTCTGTCATCCTGCTGGCGATCGGTGACTGCCGCCTGCGCTGGCTGTGCGATGTGGTCAGTTCTTTGCTTTCATTCTTAATGAACCGCTGTTTTTGGTAATGACCTGTGAGATTTGGGAGGTAAAGGAATTATGCAACGTTTGGGCCGCTGGCTAGCATTGGCTTACTTTGTGGGCGTTAGCCTGTTGGGCTGGATCAACTGGAGTGCCCCAACCTTGGCGGCAACTGCATCCACCGCGGAAGAACTGGTCAATGTGGTCGATGAGAAACTCGGCACTGCCTATGGCGAAAAAATTGACCTCAACAATACCAACATTGCCGCCTTCATCCAGTACCGCGGCCTCTATCCAACTCTGGCTAAATTAATTGTTAAAAATGCACCCTATCAATCCGTTGAAGATGTCCTCAACATCCCCGGTCTAACAGAACGGCAAAAGGAAATTCTGCGCCAAAACCTGGATCACTTCACCGTCACCGAGGTGGAAACGGCTCTCGTTGAGGGGGGCGATCGCTACAATAATGGACTATACAAGTAGTCAGCCTCGTTAGCTATATTGGCAATAACATGCTTTTGGGTTAGCGTTGACTCCCGCAACTTCTGGATTTGATGTCTTAATCATTGGCAGTGGTGCTGCGGGTCTCAGTGCTGCCCTTGCCCTTCCTGCCACCTATCGCGTTGGCCTGATCACAAAAACCGATCTCCAGCAATCGGCCAGCGGCTGGGCCCAGGGCGGTATGGCTGCGGCCATTGATCCTACGGATTCTCCCTCGCTCCATGCCCAAGATACCCTTGCTGCGGGGGCTGGTCTCTGTGATCCAGTGAGTGTCCAGTTTTTGGTTGAGCAGGCACCGACACAGGTGGAGCGCCTGTTGGCAATGGGGGTCGCCTTTGATCGTGCGGGCGATCGCCCGGCTTTGACCCTCGAAGCTGCCCATTCTCGTCCTCGAGTACTCCATGCCGCTGATACCACCGGACAAGCCCTAATTACGACACTGCTCAAACAGGTGACTGCTGCACCCCATATCACGCTTTTGCCCAATAGCTTTGTCTTTGATCTGTGGCTAGAGTCGGGGCGATGCTGTGGGGTGTGTCTGTTGCATCAGGGACAGCTCCAGTGGCTGCGCTCGGGGGCGGTCATTCTCGCTACGGGGGGTGGCGGTCAAGTGTTTGCCCAAACTACTAATCCCCCCCTCAGTACTGGCGATGGTGTGGCAATGGCCTGGCGAGCCGGCGCCCACATTCGCGATGTCGAGTTTTTTCAGTTTCATCCCACTGCCCTAGCCGTCGAGGGGGCACCGCGATTTCTCATCAGTGAAGCAGTACGGGGTGAAGGGGCGCATTTAATTGACAACACAGGTCATCGCTTTGTAGCGGATTACCATCCTGCTGGCGAGCTGGCCCCCCGGGATATTGTCAGTCGTGCCATTTACCGTCACCTTCAGCACACCCATGCCCCCCATGTCTGGCTAGACTTACGACCCCTTCCCCGCGATCGCCTGCACCACCGCTTTCCGAAAATCATTGCTGTCTGTCGGCAGTGGGGCATTGATGTTGAGCAGCAACCCATTCCGGTGTCTCCGGCAGCCCATTACTGGATGGGGGGAGTCGTCACCGACTTACAGGCCAAAACCAGCCTTCCCGGCCTCTATGCCGTTGGCGAAGTAGCTAGTACTGGTGTCCATGGTGCCAATCGCCTAGCCAGTAACTCCCTTTTGGAATGTTTTGTCTTTTCGGCTCAACTTGCCCACCTGGATCCTCAGCCCCTTCCCTTGGCAGTGTTCCCTGTTGGCCAGAAATCCCTTGAAATTGAGCCAGTGAGCTTTCGTCAGTGGCGCCAAGAGTTGCGGGAACTCCTGTGGCAAAGTGCAGGGATTTGTCGCGATGCTCCCCCATTGATGGCCGCTCTTTCCCAAGTGAAGGAATGGCGCCAACAATTGCTGGCTCATCCAGTTGCGATCGCCTTTCATGAACTAGACCCCAATTACTCCTACACCCTCAGCAATCAAGCCGGGCAGGACACCCTTTGGGAATGGGGCGAGCTACGCAATCTCTTGGATATTGCCTATTTAATTCTCAAAAGTGCCCTCTTTCGTGAGGAAAGTCGCGGTGGTCACTACCGCCAAGACTACCCCCAACCCGATCCCAACTGGCAAATGCACACCCTGATTTGGGGAGAACACTGGCAAAAAGCAGCAATTCAAGGCCTTCAGAGTAAACTATAGTTGCTATAGATTCCAAAAATTTTTTGCGGTGATCTATCCCTATGATGCAGTCACGGCGTGTGCAGGAAAGTTTGGTGGGCCTGGTTATCCTTGCGGGCTTAGCAACATTGGGGGTCGGCCTCCTCTGGTTGCGGGGCCACCTTGCCGGTGCCAATAGCTACACCCTTGAGGTGGAATTGGACACAGCACCGGGCTTAGCAGTGGGAACACAGGTGCGCTATCGGGGTGTCCAGGTGGGACGAGTCACGGCCATTGGTTTTGATGCCAATGGTGTCCAAGTGAGTGTGCGCATCAATAATGTGTTGATTCCGCGGAGTGCTGTACCGGAGATTCGCCAGTCGGGCTTTCTTGGTCAGGCCTTCTTGGACTTTACTCCCAAGGAGCGGGTACCGGAGATTCCCAAGGAGGTCACCGCCTTTGCCCCCAAGTGCCAACCAGCGGTGGTTTACTGCAATGGCGATCGCGTGACCGGGGTGCGCACTGCCAGCCTAGAAGATTTGGTGCGAGCCGCAACTCGTTTTACCACTGCCCTTGAAGAATCAGGCCTTATCAACAACGCCAATACCCTCATTTTGGGGGCAACCCGCGTTGTGAACCGTGCTGATCAATCCCTGACAAAGGTCACCACTGCCCTCGATAGCTTCAACGCCCTCAGTAATGAAGCCCGTGTTGAACTACGGAACTTTGGCACGGCCTCGCAAGCAGTGACTCGTGCAGCCAACCAAATCAGTGAAATCGTTGAAGTGAACCGCGATACAATTAACTCTACTTTGCGCAACATTGACGGTGCTGCCCGAGAGTTGAGAACCACACTCAAAGCACTGCGCCCCCTGACAAATCAACTGGAGCAGGGGGAATTGCTAGCGAATTTGGATGCCCTAATTAAAAATGGTGCCCAAGCAGCCGCCAATCTCAATAAAGTCTCTGGGGCGTTAAGTAGTCCTATCGTTATGCTGTCGATCGCCCAAACCTTAGATGCCGCGCGGGCCACATTCATCAATGCCCAGAAACTCACCAATGACCTCCTTAAACTAACCAGCAATCCATCCTTTCAGTCCGATTTACGGCGCTTAATTCAAATCCTCAGGCGCCTGCTGGCCTCAAGCCAAGACCTTGAGCAGCAATTATTAGCTCTTCATGCCACCTCCCTAAGGGCAACTGAAGCTGCGCCGCCAACGCTTGTACCCATTCCCACTGTGGCTGCAACACCTCCTAAAGAAAACGAAGAGGAAGCAGCTATCTCCAGAGATCCCTAACGTCCTCCCTAACTGGCAATGGGAAGATTGCTAGGCGGAACTGGGTCAGCGCTGTTTATCATAGACCTAGGAATAAATGCATAAAGTCGAAATTTGCAAGGAATTGATTGAGGATAAAACCAATCATGGAGAATGCCTTACCTGCGGTTTATTTAAGTGTGTTGATTATTCTACTGGGCGTCTCAGCTTGGTTTGTGGTCAAACAAATTCTTAAAACCCGCCGTATTGAGTCTAGCTTGGCACGCCTCCAACGGAAACTCAAGCAAGAACCGGGCACTACCCAAGAATACTTTGAGCTAGGCAGCATTTACCTCACTAAGAAACTCGCTAGCCAGGCAATTCCCCTGTTTCAAAAGGCCCTGAAGGCGGCTGAAAGCGAAGGCGAAACCTGTCTTGCCCCCATCTACAATGCCCTTGGCTATGCCTACTTCATGCAAGAGCAGTATGACTTGGCGATTCGCCAGTACAAAGAAGCCCTCAAAAATCAACCGGCGTATGTGACTGCAGCCAACAACCTAGGTCACGCCTATGAGAAGAAGAACCTCCCCCAGCCAGCCCTTGAGGCCTATCAGCACACGCTGAAATACGACCCCAACAACGCGATCGCCCAACGGCGGGTGAATTCTCTGAAAAAACGACTCAGTGGTGCGGCAGCTTGAGGATACCTAGTCAAGCAAAAACTAGTTAGCAAAAAAACTGGCCAGGACATTTCCCAACCAGTTCTCAATTCTTTGGTATTTATCTGGGTAAGTTAGCCCTCGGCTTAGGCTTCTCCTTCAATGTAAAGAAACAGCAGCCCCATCACCACCGTGGGCATTAGCCAACAGACCACGGGAATAAAAATCCAAGGCAAAAAGGATGCAGCATAAGATCCCATCATAATCAGCGGTTCTCCTTCTGGGTAATCAAAAGCAAAGTGTGACCAAGGCTCTAGTTAAAGAGGCCAGTCATGATGCCATCAACAACAGCAAAGTTTTCAAGGAGGAAAAAGGCAACAAAGGCACCCCCCATGGCACCCACAAAGAAGCCAGCCGTGAACTGACTCCAACCTTCACCGCTTTTCAGGGAATCGCTGCTACTGCCCCCCTTTTGAAAACTGACCAGACCATAGGCCGCTAAGCAAGCCGTGGCAATTAAAATGAGGGCGATCCCCGAAATTAAGCCGCCTAGGTTGGCTACATCAGAGTCCCGCAGCGGACCAAGCTTGACCCAAGGGCCAATGAGGAAGTAACCATGGGCCATACCCACTTCCAAGCCCCGCAGAATTGGGGAGAGGCCTTGACGATAAGCGGGTAGGTTGCCAATAAACGTCTTCACGAGGCCAGAGTCAGAAACGGGTGTTGAGAGGTGACCCACAAAGGGATCGCCATTGTATGGCTTAATCAGTTCTTCTGCCATGATTTTTATTTCCCTAGCATTCCGTCATGTCCGCGCACAGGCACAGACCTAAGTGGTTATTCTAGGCAAGGGCGGGCGATCGCGCGAGAGACAGCCTGCTTCTCTTCAAGAAAGTTCATGTATCGCAACATCCCCTTACGCTGCCCTGCCCCCGAGCTTGGGTTAGTAGGTGGGTACGCTGGGATCGACTTCCTGACTCCAAGCGTTGATGCCCCCTTTGATATTGATTCCCTCAATGCCAGCCTGTTTGAGGATGCCCAAGGCTTTGGCAGAGCGCCCCCCCATCTTGCAGTGCACCAAAAGGCGATGGCCATTCACCAAACTGCGGATTTTTTCCACACCCGAGCCATTTTCAATTTCCGATAGGGGAACAAGAACAGAGCCGGGAATCCTAGCAATTTCGTACTCATTGGGGTTGCGCACATCCACAAGAACGTAATCTTGGGCGCCACTGTCCATCAAGGCTTTGAGTTCCTGCACTGTCATTTCGGGAATGTCTGCCATTTGGGCGGCCTCCTGAGCTTTCGCTTGGCGAATACCACAGAATTCTTCGTAGTCAATCAGCTTGTCAATGACTGGTCGCTCGGGGTTGGGACGCAGTTTGAGTTCACGGAATTTCATGTCTAAGGCATTGAAGAGCAAAAGGCGACCACTGAGGGTTGTGCCTTTACCAAGAATGATTTTAATGGTCTCCGTGGCTTGGATGACCCCAATAATTCCCGGTAGGATGCCCAAAACGCCCCCTTCGGCACAGGAGGGTACCAGACCCGGCGGCGGGGGTTCCGGGTAGAGATCGCGGTAGTTGGGGCCGCCTTCATAGTTAAAGACTGTGGCCTGGCCTTCAAAGCGAAAGATGGAGCCATAGACATTGGGCTTATTCAGAAGCACACAGGCATCGTTCACCAAATAGCGGGTGGGGAAGTTATCGGTGCCATCCACCACAATGTCATAATCCGCCATAATCTCAAGGGCATTGGCGGCGCTCAAGCGAGTTTCGTACAGATCAACTTGGCAGTAGGGATTGATTTCAAGGATGCGGTGCTTGGCCGATTCAATTTTGGGCTTGCCCACCCAGGAGGTGCCGTGGATGATTTGCCGTTGCAAATTGGAATTATCGACAACATCAAAATCTACAATGCCAAGGCGGCCAATACCCGCAGCGGCGAGATAGAGCAGCAGGGGCGATCCCAATCCACCGGTGCCAATGCAAAGCACGCTGGCAGCTTTGAGGCGTTTTTGACCCTCGACACCCACCTCCGGCAAAATCAGATGGCGGGAATAGCGTTCATAGTCCTCTTTCGTTAGTTCAATCGTAGAAAGGTCTGGATTTAGCATGGTAGCCCTTCATAAAAAATGCGGCTGATCTAACCCGATCAGTAAGGGTGAGGGGATGATTTCCATTTTACTTAGGGGCGCGACAGGGGATCTGCCAAAGTTTCAATTGTCAACACTTGGGGTGGTGTCGCATCTGGCGGATAGAGCATGGTGAACTGTACCCAGCGGATTTCTTGGGGCTGTAGGGTGAGCCGCACAAGATCGTCCCCCTGCTGTCCTTGGCGTTGGACAAGGTGAATGATTCGACTTTGGGGGGTGCTTTGATCATCGCGGAAGCGCAATCGGACACTGCCTCGGAAGAAGATACGGTTGGGCGGCTCAGCAAAAAACTGCAATCCAGGGGCGGGGGCATCGAACTTGATGGGGGTTTGGAGGGCAAGGCGAACGGTCTGGGGGCGATCGCTGGTGTTTTGGAGGGGCAGCACTAAATCATATTCAACCCCATAGTTGCCGTGGGCAGCATAGGCCGTATCCGGATAGCGCACCACGAGGGGAGCCGTTTGCACTTGTCCTGTGCCCAAGCGCCCTGCCACTAACGAACTAATAGGATAGGACAAGGCGGTACCCCCTGTGGGAATGGGAATTGGTTGCTGTTGGGGATTGTGCCAGCGGGAGCCGAGGGCAACGCCGGCGACTCGGCCATAGATGATCTGGCCCCCCTGATTGGGGGAGGTGGGGGCGCGATCGCGGGGAGTGACGAGTTCCCCTGTCATTAGGGTCTGCTGCCATTGCTCTAGGGTCGGCGGTTCATTGCCAAAGCGGGCTAAACTGGCGAGGTAAATGTTGCCACTGCTGCGGGCACGAATCAGCAGCGAACGGCCATTGAGGGGTGGGTCTAGCCCCTTCACAGGAATCGGTAAATTGGCAATCAGGGCATAACTGCGTGGGGGAATTCGGATTTGTGCTGGCCAGCCCGATTGCCGCCGTTGTCGCAAAATATCCAGCATGACGCGATCGCCCGGACCCGCAAAAATTTGGCCTAGATCATTGGCCTGCTGACTGGGCAGGGAGCGGAAGGGAGCATCGGGTTGACTCAGGTAACTGGCGGCATAGATCAGGTTCACCGTTACCGCTTCAGAACTGGGGTTGTAGGCGAGAATCCCTAGGTAGAGGGTGGTGAGATTCTGCGGGTCAAGGGGCTTAGCAATATGGTGGACAAAGATATCAAAGCGATCGCGAAAGGCAAAGTTCAAGTGGGCCTTGGGAGTCCCTTTGCCCTCTGGTGGAAAGGTAGAAAGAAGGATGCCCGGTCGCTGTACCACCTCTGGGCTATTGCTATTAAACACAGGCACCTGATCGAGGGCCCCCGGTAAAGGGAGGACTTTTTGGGGTTTTTCAATCGTTGCCGGCCCCTGAGCCAACCCTGGAGACATAGCAACCAGTGCCGCGCAGCTCCCCAACCACCAGCGGAAATCAATCGCCATCACCGAGACCTAGTAGCTAATTTGCAGCGTTACACTCGCCTCCACCTGCAATTCCCCAGAGACGACAGGGGTGCTATCGGCCATCGTTGCTGCACGAACGGTGAAGAGTTTTGGGGGAGGTGCCGCCTGACTAATTTGAATGCTCAACACTTGGCGCGGTTGGAGATTGAGGGCACTCAGCACTGCTTGGGCTTGGCTTTGGGCATCTTGGGTCGCCCGCTGCAGGGCAGTGCGTTGGGCAGCGGCAATAGTGGCCTCTGGTGCCGTAAAGCTAATATTGTCAATCGTGGTTGCGCCAGCTTGCACGGCAGCGTCAAGGAGTGGCCCCACGCGATCGCTAGCAATGCGAAAACTCACGGTATTGCGCCCGATATATCCCACCAGTATCCGCTGATTGTCGGTGTATTGATAATTTGGATTGAGACTCAGCCCTGTGGTTTGCAGTTGAGTGACCTCCCGTGCCCGCAAAACCGCCAAAACTGCATTGGCTCGCCGCGCCACCTCCTGCTGTACCTCCTGAGCCGTGCGACCTTGAACCTCAACCCCAAGGCTGACTTGGGCCAGGGTTGCTGAAATGGCTTCTGTCCCTCGACCTGTGACCGTCAGGATACGTTGGGCTTCTTGACTCACAGCAGGTTGCTCAGCAATCACCATAGCTCCCCCAACCAGCAGAGTAGCAAGACCGAGGGTATAAAAAGGTGTCAACGGATGTTTCACAGCGGCACTCACCACAAACTCTCGTGGACCTTGTTTCTCTCCAGACCGCCTCTCACTGGGATTCTGTTCCCCTTTGGGCGCCAATGGTATGAATTTTAATAAAATTCGTTCCTTGGGGGGTTTGGGCAGGAATGCCACCTAGAATCAAAATTTTATCGCCCTCGCTGACCACCTGGCGCTTTTTGAGCTGGTTTTCGGCCACGGCAATCATCCCTTCAAAGCTCATAGGGAGCGTTTCCAAAAGAATTGGCTTCACACCCCAGAGCAAATTCATCCAATGATAAACCCGCGGGCGATCGGTAAAGGCGACAATCATCGGTTTCACCCGTTCCCCAGCGGCAATGGTTGCGGTGTAACCCGTTTCTGTAAAACAGGCGATCGCCCGCAGATCGAGGATTTGGGTAATGGCGGTTAAGGCTTCACCCAGTGCATGGGTCTCATCATTGCGGTAGGCGGGCATATTGTCAAACGTAAGGTGCGCCTCCACGTCTACTGCAATTCGCCCTAGCATCTTCACCGCCTGCACAGGAAAGGCACCCACCGCAGATTCGCCCGACAACATCACTGCATCTGTACCATCGAGAATGGCATTGGCAACATCACTGACCTCTGCCCGTGTCGGTCGGGGATTGTGGATCATACTCTCCAACATTTGGGTCGCTGTGATCACAGGAATAGAGCGGTAGTTGCACTCGCGAATAATTTGCTTTTGCAGCAGCGGCACCTTTTCGACCCGCATCTCCACACCGAGATCGCCTCGGGCAACCATAATCGCATCGGCTACCCCCAAAATGGCTGCGAGATTTTCCACCGCTTGGGGTTTCTCAATTTTTGCCAGTACGGGCATATCACCGGCACCATGAGCCGCTAAGTACTGCCGCAACTCCCAGAGATCCTCAGCTCGGCGCACAAAACTCAAGGCGATAATATCAACCCCCTGGGCAATACCAAATTGAATATCCTGCTTATCTTTGTCTGTGAGGGAAGGCAACCGCAGATTGAGATCCGGTAGGTTCACCCCCTTCCGGCTTTTGAGGGTGCCCCCCTGCACCACCCGGCAAGTGACCCGATCTCCCTCAATGGCCTCGACCACTAATTCCAAAAGACCATCATCCAAAAGCACCTGCATTCCCGGCTGCGCCTCTTCGGCAAGGTAAGGATAATCAATGCCAATGCCCTGCGTCTTTTCCTTAGTCAGCGGCACGAGGTGGACTTGCTCCCCTTCCACTAATTCAATCTTCCCTTTAGGAAGCTGGCCGACACGAATCTTAGGACCTTGCAAATCTTGCAGTAGCGTCAGGGGGGTTGCTTCTTCATTGGCCACTTGTCGCAGCAGAGCAATAGTTTCGGCATGATCTTTGTAGTCACCGTGGGAGAAATTTAACCGTGCCACATTCATGCCACCGGCCAGCATCTGCTGAATCACTTTCCGCGATCGACTGGCAGGGCCAATGGTAGCGACAATTTTGGTGCGACGCAAAAGCATAGGAGCGGGGGGTAGCTTAATGCTCTCCTAAATCTTAGACATAGGTCAGGGAATTCAGTGGTGTCCTGGCTTGCATTCACTATTAACTTTTACGGCTACAGGGATGTGGCTATAATTTGCCTCGTGGAGATAACCGCTGGAGGCCGCGATGACACGCCCCCTTACCCCCGATAATCAAACACTGAATCGTGCTTGGACCTGGCAAGATGGCCTGATTATTTTGGCCTTGATTGCCCTGATCTTTTGGATTGTCAGCACAGCGGCTCAGTTTACAGGACGCTATGACCCCACAATCACCATTGAGCTGAGTCCGGCGGTCTTGCCAAGTTATACTGCTCAAACGCTGCTGCGGATGCTCATTGCCTACATTATTTCCTTGGTCTTTAGCATCCTCTATTCCTATATCGCCTACTATAACCGCACTGCTGAAAAAATCCTGCTACCCCTGCTGGATATTCTGCAATCGATTCCCGTGCTGTCATTTTTGCCGGGGGTGGTGCTGGCCCTCATTGCTCTCTTTCCGGGGAGCCGTATGGGCGTAGAACTGGCAGCTATTATCCTCATCTACACGGGGATGGCTTGGAACATGACGTTTAGCTTTTACCAGTCTTTGACTAGCGTGCCCCAGGAGCTGCGGGAGGTAGCAAAAATTTATCGCTTGGGGTGGTGGCAGCAGGTGTGGACGCTAGATTTACCGGCGGGCGCCATTGGCCTGATCTGGAATAGTGTGATGTCGGTGGCTGGCGGCTGGTTTTTCCTGATGGCGATCGAGTCCTTTACTATTGGCGAGAAAACCTTTACGTTGCCAGGGTTAGGCTCCTATCTGGCGGAAGCAGCCAACCAACAGGATTATGCCGCTTTGATCTACGGCTTGGCAGTTCTGATTGGAGTCATCATCATTGTTGATATTTTGGTGTGGCGCCCTCTGATTGCCTGGGGCGAAAAATTCAAGATCGAAATAGTCGAGGCGGAGAATGTTCCTAAATCCTTCGTTCTTGATTTTCTGCGGCGATCGCCAACGTTGCGAGCCTTCCACCAAAACCTCTTTGCCCCCCTCTGGGAACAACTAGATGAGCAGTTGCGCCCCAAACACCCCCGTCAATCCTTCACACCCCAGAATCGCCAAGGTAACTGGCCGATCACCCTCATCATTTTGCTGATTTTTGTTGTGTTCGTGGGTTGGGGGGCGATCGCCTTTCTGCAGCAAATGTTCAAGGTGAGTTGGCAACAATGGCAGCAAATTACTCTGGGGGCAGTACTGACAACCCTGAGGGTAATGACGTCACTCATTCTCTCGCTACTGTGGACGGTGCCTGTGGGGGTGGCGATCGGTCGCAATCCGCGTGCTGCTCAAATCTTGCAACCCATTGTTCAAATTGCAGCATCGGTGCCGGCCACGGCTTTGTTTCCAGTTCTGCTGTTGGTCCTGGCCAATGTAGGCGGGGGCTTGGAGATTGGGTCTGTGGCGCTGATGATGCTGGGCACGATGTGGTACATCCTCTTTAATGTGATTGCCGGTGCCCAAGCGATTCCCACAGAATTATTCGAAGCAGCGGTGGTCTATCAACTCCCTTGGTGGCAGCGGTGGCGCACGCTAATCTTACCCGGAATTTTTCCCTATTTGATTACGGGCATCATTACCGCTGTGGGGGGAGCTTGGAATTCCAGCATCGTCAGTGAATATGTGGAATTTCAAAATCAAACGGCGCAAACCCTTGGCTTGGGGGCCACCATTTCCGAGGCTAGCGTTCGGGGAGATTTTCCGCTACTGATGGCAGCAACGGCGGTGATGTCGTTATTGGTGGTTTTGACCAACCGCCTGGTTTGGCGCCCCCTCTACCGCTTGGCGGAAACAAAATATCAACTGTTGTAATCAACTGCTGGGGGGGCAGATGATGCGTGTCATTGGCCTGATGAGCGGAACCTCTGTCGATGGCATTGACGCGGTGTTAGTGGAGCTACAGGGGGGCGATCGCGACCTTCAGGTAACGGTGCTAAATTTTTGTACGGTGCCCTATCCAGACGCCCTGCGGCAACGTATTCTTGAGGTTTGTGGTGCGAAATCCTTGACCCTGGCTGAGTTGGCGGCGTTGGATGAGGCGATCGCCGCGGCCTTCGCCCATGCGGCGCAAACGGTTCAACAGGGCTATCCACGGGCAGAGCTTATTGGCTCCCACGGTCAAACGGTCTTTCATCGCCCCCCCGCGGGCGATCGCCTAGGCTACAGCCTGCAACTGGGACGGGGGGATTGGATTGCTTGGAGTACAGGCATGACCACCATTGCCAACTTTCGCGCCCAGGATATTGCCTTGGGTGGTCAGGGGGCGCCCCTTGTGCCGCGGGTGGATTGGTGTCTGCTGGGTCATCCCACGGAAGTCCGTTGTGTGCAAAACATCGGTGGGATCGGCAATGTCACCTACTTGCCCTCTCAGCTTGAGGATCCTGAGGGGAAAGGGGTCATGGGCTGGGATACCGGTCCCGGCAATATGCTGCTTGATCTGGCCGTAACGGAGTTATCGGGCGGTGAATTGACCTATGATGCTGATGGCACATGGGCACGGCAGGGCAAAATTATCGAGCCCCTGGTGGAGCAGTGGCTGCAGGATCCCTTTTTTCAGCAGTCGCCTCCGAAGTCCACTGGCCGCGAATACTTTGGTCTGCCCTTTTGGCAACGGTGCCGCGCCGATGCCACGGGTTTGGCACCTGCGGATATTCTAGCGACGCTAACGGAATTTACAGCTCGCAGTATGGTTGAAAGCTATGGCCAATTTTTGCCCCAAAAACCACAGCGGATCTTGCTCTGTGGCGGCGGTGCCCACAATGGATTCCTCAGGGAGCGCCTTCAAGTACATTTAGGAGAAATTCCCCTGGAAACCACGGCGACGGCTGGCCTACCGGTGGATGCAAAGGAGGCGATCGCCTTCGCCATTTTGGCCTACTGGCATGAGTTGGGCCTGCCGGGCAATTTGCCCCAGGTCACGGGGGCGCGCCAAGCAGTTCCCTTGGGTCAACGTTGGCTGGGACAGCGATGAAACCGACATTTCCAGCGATTGTCACCACTGCGGAAATGCAGGCAATTGAGGGGGCAATGTTCGATGCCGGCTTCCCCATTCCTGCCCTAATGGAAAAGGTGGGGCAGCGATTGAGTCACTATCTGCGGGAGCATTTTCCAACCTCCCAGTATCCCTGCGTGGCGGTCTTGGCAGGGCCTGGTCACAATGGCGGTGATGCCCTGGTGGTGGCGCGGGAACTCTGGCACCGCGGCTATCGGGTCAAACTCTGGCAGCCCTTTGAGCGGCTCAAGCCCCTGACGGCGGATCATGCCCGCTATGCTCGCTTTCTGGGTCTGCCCTTTGTGGAGAGAGTGGAGGCGTTGCAGGAAGTTGACCTGGTTGTGGATGGTCTCTTTGGTTTTGGCCTAGAGCGGGAACTGACAGGTGAACTGGCCTATGCCATTGATCAGATCAACACTTGGGGGCAACCGCGGGTGAGCATTGATGTCCCCTCGGGGCTACACAGTGATACGGGGGTAGTGTTGGGCACCGCAATTCAGGCCGATCGCACCCTCTGTTTAGGACTCTGGAAGCGGGGGCTACTGGTGGAGGAGGCACAACCTTGGGTGGGACAGGGTGTCTTAATCCCCTTTGATATTCCCTCAGTAGTGATTGAAACAGCCTTGGCTACTGCGCCTCGGCGATATTGCCTGGATGCTTCCTGTTGGCAAGCATTGCCCCTGTCGCGATCGCCTATTACCCACAAGTATCAGCAGGGTCAGCTTTTACTCATTGGCGGCTCTGCCCACTTTGGTGGCAGTATTCTCCTCAGTGCCCTAGCCGCCCGCTGTACGGGTGTGGGAATGCTCGTGGTGGCCGTGCCCCAATCCCTGAAGTCCCTTGTGCTATCACGAGTCCCCGATGCCATTGTTGTCGGCTGTCCCGAAACAGCTAGGGGGGCGATCGCCCGCTTGTCCGAGAGCCTAGAGTTAGGGAAATTTTCCGCCATTGCCTGTGGGCCGGGGCTAACCCCTGAGGCAGGCTCAGTGGTGGAAACAGTGCTCAGGGCAGGGAAATCCCTCCTCCTGGATGCAGATGCTCTGAACATCTTAGCGACCCTCTCCCCATGGCCGCTGCCCAGGGGCACAATCTTGACCCCCCATTATGGTGAATTTCGACGGCTCTTTCCTGACCTTGTCAGCGCCGGGGGCGATCGCCTTGATCAAGTGATTGCAGCCGCTAGTCGTAGCAACGCCATTGTGCTTCTCAAGGGGGCACGGACGGCCATTGCCTCTTCGAGCGGTGACCTCTGGATCAACCCCCACAGTACTCCTGCCCTTGCCCGGGGCGGCAGTGGCGATGTGCTCACTGGACTCATTGGCGGCCTTTTGGCACAGCAGGAGGCGCTTAGAGCAACCTATGGGGGTGTTTGGTGGCATGCCCAAGCAGCCCTTGCAGCGGAACAACAGGCGACCTCCCTAGGGGTTTATCCCGAACAGTTGATTGCTCACCTGTTGCCGACACTGCGCCGCGCCCTAGCTGCCAGGGTTGAGCTTTTTAGCCAAGAGTTGATTTGCTAGCTTCGGATCGGCACGCCCGCCACTTTTTTTCATCAGTTGGCCAACAAAGAAGCCTTGAAGTTTGGTCTTGCCAGCGCGGTATTGCTCCAGTTCATTGGGATGTGCTGCCAGTACCTCATCAATCATTGCCTCTAGGGTGGCAACATCAGAAATTTGGCTGAGGCCTTTGCGCTCCACAAGGGCTTTTGGAGAACCCCCTTGGGAAAGTAATTCGGGCAAGATCTCCTTGGCAATTTTGCCACTAATGGTGCCCGCCTCAATGAGTTGGATCAACTCCGCCAATGCCGCCGGTTGCAGGGGTAGTGCCTCGATCGCCAGTTTTTGTTCCTTGAGATAGGCGGTAATATCCCCCATGATCCAGTTGGCCGCTAATTTTGGGGGTGCCCCTGCGACAACGGTCGCCTCAAAGTATTCAGCAACGGCTCGCTCATCGGTGAGAACGCGGGCATCCTGCGGCGGTAATCCCCACTCAGATTCATAGCGGTGGCGTTTTTGGGCAGGGAGTTCGGGCAGCTCAGCGCGCCATGCCGCCAGTTGCTCAGCACTGACCTCAATAGGTCCGAGATCGGGTTCAGGAAAGTAGCGATAGTCACTGGAGCCTTCCTTGACCCGCATGGTTCGCGTTTCTTGCGTGGCCTCATCCCAGAGCCGGGTTTCTTGAACGATGGGTTCCCCCGCTTTGAGGGCAGCCACTTGTCGCTCAATTTCATAGTCAATGGCGCGTTGGATGGCACTAAAGGAGTTCATGTTTTTAATCTCCACCTTTGTGCCAAAGGTCTTGCTGCCCACTGGCCGCACGGAGATATTGACATCACAGCGCAGCGAGCCCTCCTGCATATTGCCATCACAAACCCCCAAGTAACGAAGAATGCGCCGCAGTTCTTGGGCATATTCTGCCGCCTCTTGACCGGTGCGCAGATCTGGCTCGGAGACAATCTCCACAAGGGGCACCCCTGCTCGATTCAAGTCCACTAGGGAGTAAGTGGAGCCAGACAGGCGATCGCTCCCCGCATGCACCAACTTGCCGGCATCTTCCTCCATGTGCAGGCGAGTAATGCCAATTTTTTTACGGCGGGCCGTCCCCTTGTCGTCCACCAGTTCAATCTCCAGATAGCCATGCTGGGCAATGGGCAGATCGTACTGCGAGATTTGATAGTTCTTCGGCAAGTCGGGATAAAAATACTGCTTGCGATCGAACTTGCTGTAGGGGGCAATCTGACAATTGAGGGCTAAACCTGCCTTTACGGCATACTCGAGAACCTTTTCATTCAACACAGGGAGCGTCCCCGGCAAACCCAAACACACTGGATCAATGTTGGTATTTGGGGGTGCTCCAAACTGGGTCGAGCTAGAGGAGAAAATTTTTGTTTGGGTACTTAGTTGGCAGTGAATCTCTAGGCCAATCACCGCCTCGTAGGTGAGACTAGCGGCATCTACAGGGGTGGGTTCAGGGGCAGCGGTTGCTGCCTGCTGCATCGGGGTTGATTGAGTGGCTTGCGACGCTTTTGATGCTTGCCGTTGATTTGATTTTGCCTTTGCCATCAGAAACTCCACAGGGGTACCGTCACTATAAAGCAGCTTAGTCAGGAATTGCAGATCAAGAGTTAAGAGTTAGGGGCGATGATTGCGTTCCTCCATGGGCACATAGGGCCGATTGTGGGCACCCGTATAGACTTGGGTGGGGCGATAGATACGGTTGGCCTCCAGTTGTTCCTTCCAGTGGGCTAGCCAACCGGCGACGCGGGCGATCGCAAACACCGGCGTAAACAAATCACTGGGAATTCCCAACCGCCGATAGACAAGACCAGAGTAAAAGTCTACATTGGGATAAATTCCCTTGTAGCTGAGGTATTCGCCCACCACTTCCTCCAGTTTCAGGGCAATGTCGTAGTAGCGATCGCCGCCGAACTTATCAAACAACTGCTCCGCCAACTTTTGCAAAATCGTGGCGCGGGGATCTTTGACCTTATACACACGGTGGCCAAACCCAGCAATTTTGATCTTATTTTGGATACACTTTTCCACATAGGGACGAACATTCTCGACACTGCCGATTTCTTCGAGCATATTGATCACATCTTCATTGGCGCCCCCGTGGAGTGGCCCTGCCAGCGTACCCACCGCTGAAGCAACCACGGCGTAAGGGTCTGTCAACGTCGAGGCCGTCACCCGCGCCGAGAAGGTAGAGGCATTCATCGTGTGCTCCGCGTGGAGAATCAAGCAAATATCAAATACCCGCGCTGCAAAGGGATCCGGCCGCCGCTCATTCAGCATATAGAGAAAATTGGCCGCATAGTCCAGTTCATCACAGGGCATGACTGGATCATTTCCCTTGCGGATCAGTTGAAAGGCCGCCACCATCGTTGGAATTTTTGCCAGAAGGCGAATCACCGCTGCCCGAATGTACTCTGGATCGTCGAGTGCCCGCCGTGAATAGAACAATCCCAAGGCTCCCGCCGAGGCCTGCAGCGCATCCATGGGGTGGCCACTTTCGGGAAAGCATTTCATCATGTCGCGAATGCGATATTTAACGCGGCGGTGGTAGGTAATATCGTGCTCAAAGGCCGCCAACTCCTCCTTGTTCGGCCAGTAGCCCCAAATCAAGAGAAAGGCGGTTTCCAAAAACGTGCTTTTCTCCGCTAGTTCCTGAATCGGGACACCGCGATACTCAAGAATGCCTGCTTGGCCATCCACATAGCTAATGGCCGATTGAGCAACGGGAATACCGTCAAGACCGGGGCTAAATTCGCAAGCAACCATGCGTGGGTGTCCTTAAAAGGGGCAAACTAAGTTGGAATTGCAGTATTTATCAATTTTACGGGAGAGAGGAAAGATGTTGGTATGTTAAGCGGCTTTCCCACTTCCTTCAAGTTTTGCAACGTGTTGGTGAGCTAGGGAAAGAGCCTCGCTACGATCGCGATCGGACATCAAAACACCTTTGCCCCAGGAGTTGACGCGATGAAACTTGCCTACTGGATGTATGCAGGGCCTGCCCACATTGGTACTCTGCGGATTGCCAGTTCCTTCAAAAATGTTCACAGCATTATGCACGCGCCCCTTGGGGATGACTACTTCAACGTCATGCGATCAATGCTCGAACGAGAGCGCGACTTTACACCTGTCACCGCCAGTATTGTGGACCGCCATGTCTTAGCACGCGGCTCCCAAGAAAAAGTCGTGGACAATATCACCCGCAAAGACACTGAAGAGCACCCTGATTTAATTGTGCTCACCCCCACTTGTACCTCCAGCATTCTGCAAGAAGACTTGCAAAACTTTGTCCAGCGCGCCAGCCTCAGCACGACTGCCGATGTTCTCTTAGCAGATGTCAATCACTATCGCGTCAACGAATTGCAGGCCGCCGATCGCACCCTTGAGCAAATCGTTCAGTTTTATATTGACAAAGCCCGCCGCCAAAGCACCTTAGTGACAAGCAAAACCCCCACCCCTAGCGTCAACATCATCGGCATCACCACCCTCGGCTTCCACAACCAGCACGATTGCCGCGAACTAAAGCAACTGATGGCCGAGCTTGGCATTCAGGTGAATTTGGTGATTCCTGCGGCGGCCAGCGTCCAGGATCTGGCGCGACTCCCCCAAGCGTGGTTTAACCTTGTCCCCTATCGGGAAATTGGTGGCCTCACCGCCCAATACCTAGAAAGGGAATTTGGCCAGCCGAGCGTCCGCATTACGCCAATGGGTGTGGTAGAAACCGCCCGTTGTATCCGTGCCATTCAAAGGGTGCTCAATGCTCAGGGGGCAAATGTGAACTATGAAGCCTTTATCCAGCAGCAAACACAGGAGGTGTCCCAAGCCGCTTGGTTCTCCCGCTCCATTGATTGCCAAAACCTCACTGGTAAAAAGGCGGTTGTTTTTGGGGACAATACCCATGCAGCAGCGATGACAAAAATTCTCAGTCGGGAAATGGGTATCCACGTTGTTTGGGCAGGCACCTACTGTAAATACGACGCCGATTGGTTCCGGGCAGAGGTGGCGGGCTTTTGTGACGAGGTACTGATTACCGATGACCACACAGTGGTTGGGGACGCGATCGCCCGCGTTGAACCTGCTGCTATCTTTGGCACGCAAATGGAACGCCATGTGGGCAAACGCCTCAACATTCCCTGTGGTGTCATTGCTGCCCCCATCCACATCCAAGACTTTCCCGTGGGCTATCGGCCCTTCTTGGGCTACGAGGGCACCAATCAACTGGTAGACTTAATCTACAACTCCTTCACTTTGGGCATGGAAGACCACCTGCTAGAGATTTTTGGTGGCCATGATACCAAGGAAGTGATCCACAAAGGACTCTCCGCCGACTCGGATTTGACATGGACAGCGGATGGGCTAGCGGAATTGAACAAGATTCCGGGCTTTGTGCGCGGCAAGGTAAAGCGCAACACTGAAAAATTTGCTCGCGAACGGGGGATTAGCGAGATTACTGTGGACGTCCTCTATGCCGCCAAAGAAGCCGTGGGGGCTTAAGTCCATCCTCAACCCTGTATGAACCTGACCGTTGCAGCGTATAACAGTTGGCATCTAACCACCAATTGTTATCACCAATTGCTATGGTATTGCTCAAACGCATCATTGCCCTTGCTTTACTGGCAGCAGGGGTGGGCTTTGCGCCGAGTGCCCTTGCCCAGCGGGTACCGCGTTTACGCCAAGGCATGAGTTATGCCGATGTCCGTCAACGTCTCATTGAGCGTGGTTGGCAACCCGTGGTCAATCCAGCAATGGCGAATCCAACAATGACAACACCAACTGTGGCCTATCTGCTCAGTCAGGGCTATAGCGAACTGATGGCCTGCCAACGGGTGGGGGTGGATATCTGCACCTTTCAGTTTCGCAATCGCAAAGGGTATCTTTTGGAAATTGCCACCGTGAATTTGCCCATTGTTCCCGGTGGTACGGTTACCAGTTGGGCCTTGCGGAAGAATTCCCCCTAGGCAATTCTTGCGTATAATGGGGAGCCGTAGCCTTTTTCAGGAACCGCAGTATGGTGTCTTCTCCCATAAAATCTGAAGCCCCTGTTCGTCACGATGTCAAAGACTTGAGCCTTGCCCCTTTAGGGCAGCAACGGATTGAATGGGCCAGTCGGGAAATGCCAGTACTGCGCCAAATTCGCGATCGCTTTGAGAAAGAAAAGCCCTTTGCAGGTATTCGCTTGGCCGCCTGCTGCCATGTGACCACAGAAACCGCTAATCTGGCGATCGCCCTCAAGGCCGGAGGAGCCGATGCAGTGCTCATTGCCAGTAATCCCCTCTCCACCCAAGACGATGTGGCCGCTAGCTTGGTAGTGAACTACGGCATCCCGGTCTTTGCCCAGAAAGGGGAAGACACCGCCACCTACAGGCGCCACGTCAACATTGCCCTTGATCACCGCCCCAACATCATCATTGATGACGGCTGTGATGTGGTTGCCACCCTCGTCAAGGAGCGCCAGCACCAGCTCAGCGAGATTATTGGCACCACCGAAGAAACCACCACCGGGATTGTCCGCCTCAAGGCCATGTTCCGCGATGGCGTCCTGACTTTCCCTGCCATTAACGTCAACGATGCTGACACCAAACACTTCTTTGATAACCGCTACGGCACGGGTCAATCCACCCTAGATGGCATTATTCGGGCAACAAACATTCTCCTTGCCGGCAAAACCGTTGTCGTAGCTGGCTATGGCTGGTGCGGTAAAGGGACAGCTCTGCGGGCACGGGGCATGGGTGCCAATGTGATTGTCACCGAAATCGATCCCGTGCGCGCCATTGAAGCGGTTATGGATGGCTTCCGCGTCATGCCCATGCTCGAAGCTGCACCCCTGGGGGATATTTTCATCACCGTGACGGGGAATAAACATGTCATTCGGGCAGAGCACTTTGCCGTCATGAAAGATGGAGCAATGGTTGCTAATTCCGGTCACTTTGACATCGAAATTGACCTCGCCACCCTGAAAACGCTTGCCAAGGAAGTCCGTGTCGTCCGCAACTTCACCGAGGAATACATTCTCCCTAGTGGCAAATCCATCATTGTTTTGGGTGAAGGCCGCCTGATTAACCTTGCGGCTGCCGAAGGCCACCCCGCCAGTGTCATGGATATGAGCTTTGCCAACCAAGCCCTTGGCTGTGAATATCTCGTTAAAAACAAAGGTCACCTGGCTGCCGGCATCCACCCCATTCCCGCAGTAGTGGATCAGGAAATTGCCCGTTTAAAACTCCAAGCCATGGGCATTGCCATTGACACCCTCACCCCTGAACAGGTGGAGTACATGAACTCTTGGACCTCTGGCACTTAGACACACCGGCCGATCCGTAATAATCCGTAATAAAGCATTTTCTGCTGCATCCTCGCTGAATCTATAAGGATGCAGCTTTTTATTTTTTCTTGAATGATTGTCAATTTATGATCAGCAATAGCCTGTTTCTAAAAACGGGCTACCTCAACCAATTCAACCAATCTAGTCTTGTCATACATTGATTTTGACTGTTTTAGTTTTTGAGCAGATTTAGCCCCCGCCCTGAATTTAGCGCTAGATACACCCTGAGTATCTTGATGATACGAAAAATGCATATTGAAAAAACAAGTGTAGCAATATTTACAAATATTCACGATTGATGTGGCTAAAGTTAGCTTTCAAAGAACCTATTAAAGACAAGGGCAACAATCGTGAGCAACAAAATCGAAGCCATTAAAAAAGAAAAAGATGGCTTGGCGGTTAAACAGGAGTTAGAAAAGTTTGCAGCCATCGGTTGGGAAAACATTCCTGAAGCCGATCGCGATGTCCGTCTCAAGTGGTTAGGGATTTTCTTTCGTCCCGTCACCCCTGGCAAGTTCATGATGCGGCTGCGGGTGCCCAACGGTATTCTCACCAGTCAGCAACTGCGAACCCTCGGCGAAATTGTGGATCGCTACGGCGAGAACGGCAGCGGTGACATTACCACCCGCCAAAATATTCAGATTCGCGGCCTACCCATTGAGGATATCCCGCAAGTCCTCGAGCAACTCCGCGCCTGTGGCCTCACCTCAGTTCAGTCGGGGATGGACAATGTGCGCAATCTAACTGGCTCCCCCGTGGCGGGCATTGATGCGGCCGAACTCATTGACACCCGCCCCCTACTGATGAAGTTGCAGGCCATGATTACCAACAATGGTCAGGGAAACCCTGAATTTAGCAACTTGCCGCGCAAATTTAACATTGCCATTGAGGGCGGTCGGGATAACTCCGTCCACGCCGAGATTAACGACATTGCCTTTGTACCTGCCTATCGGCAAGGGCGTTTGGGCTTCAACGTCTTGGTGGGGGGTCTCCTCTCTGCCCGCCGGTGCACGGCTGCTGTACCCCTGGATGCATGGGTGCCTCCCGATGAGGCTGTGGTGTACCTCTGCCGTGCCATCCTGGAAATTTTTCGTGACCATGGCCTGCGGGGAAATCGCCAAAAGGCGCGGCTCAGATGGCTCATTGACGAGTGGGGCATGGAAAAATTCCGGGCCGCCGTTGCCGCCAAGCTTCCCTTTGCACTTCTAAGTGCCGCCCCCAAGGATGAAATCGCCTGGGACAAGCAGGATCATTTGGGGGTCCATCGCCAAAAGCAGCGGCGCTTAAACTATGTGGGATTGCACGTTCCCGTGGGGCGGCTCTATGCCCCTGACTTCTGCGAACTAGCCCGGATTGCCCAAGTGTATGGTCAGTCAGAAGTGCGCCTCACGGTGGAGCAAAACGTGATCATTCCCCATGTGACTGATGCCGTTTTGCCGAGCTTGCTGCGGGAACCCCTCCTTGGCAAGTTTCGGCCGGAACCCCCCTCCCTAGAGCGAGCCCTTGTTTCCTGTACTGGCGCACAATTCTGCAACTTCGCCCTCATTGAAACCAAAAATCGTGCCCTTGCCCTTGCCCGCTGGTTAGATCAACAACTGGTACTTGCCCAACCAGTGCGTATTCATTGGACCGGCTGTCCCAACTCCTGTGGTCAACCCCAAGTGGCCGACATTGGCCTCATGGGCACGAAAACCCGCCGCAATGGCGAAACTGTGGATGCCGTGGATTTGTACATGGGCGGCAAGGTTGGTAAGGATGCCAAGCTGGGCACCTGTATCAAAAAAGGGATTCCTTGTGATGAACTGCCTGAAGTACTGCGGCAACTGCTAATTGAGCAATTTGGGGCAAAACCAAGGGGGTTGGAAGTGCCTCCCGTACCCACCCTGGCGGTGGCCATGATGGTTTCCTAACACTGTCTGCATTCTCCGCTATTGACTGCATTGACTCTATTGATTCCCTAAGAACTGAAGGAGTTGTAAATCGATGGCAAATTTTTCGCGGCGTCGCTTTCTGATAACCACTGCCGCCACAGCAGCTGCAACATTAATTTCCCACGCCTGTAGCAACAGCCAGCAAAGTGGTGACGTTGCCCAACCCACCACCGTAGCAGAAACCCCAGAGGTGACGGGTGCAAAACTTGGCTTTATTGCCCTCACGGACGCGGCTCCTCTAATTATTGCCAAGGAAAAGGGCTTTTTTGCCAAGTACGGGATGCCCGATGTGGAGGTAATTAAGCAGGCCTCCTGGGGCGTGACCCGCGACAACTTGGTCTTGGGTTCTGGCGGGGGTGGCATTGACGGTGCCCATATCCTCACACCGATGCCCTACCTGATGACGGCTGGAACCATTACCGGTGGCAAAAAAGTACCCATGTACATTCTGGCACGGTTAAACACCAATGGTCAGGGGATTCTCTTGGCCAATACTTACAAAGGGCTCGATGTTAGCACCGATAGCAGTCCCCTCAAAGAAGCCTTTGCTAAAGCCCGAGCTGAACGCCGCACCCGCAACCAAGAGGAGAACATCAAAGTTGCGGTAACCTTTCCGGGGGGCACTCACGACCTGTGGATGCGCTACTGGTTGGCTGCCGGTGGCATTGATCCTGAAAAAGACGTGTCTGTAATTGTGGTCCCCCCACCGCAAATGGTAGCCAATCTCAAAACAGGGACGATGGAGGCCTTTTGTGTCGGTGAGCCGTGGCCCTTGCAAACCGTCAATCAGAAGGTGGGTTGGGGGGCCGTTACCACCGGGGAGTTGTGGAAAGACCACCCTGAAAAATCCTTGGCATTGCGCGCGGATTGGGTCGATAAACATCCAAAGGCTACCAAAGCCCTGCTCATGGCGGTTATGGAAGCCCAGCGGTGGTGTGATCAGGATGCAAACAAACCGGAAATGGCACAAATTCTCTCGAAGCGGGAGTGGTTTAAGGTGCCCGTGGAAGACATTTTGGATCGCTCCCTCGGCAAGTTTGATTTTGGCAATGGTCGCACCCTAGAGGATAAGAACCTGATGCAAAAATACTGGCGGGACAATGCTTCCTATCCCTACCAAAGTCATGAGTTGTGGTTCTTGACGGAGGATATACGCTGGGGCTATTTACCGGCGCAGACGGATACCAAAGCCCTAATTCAGCAGGTGAACCGGGAGGACCTATGGCGGGAGGCCGCTAAGGCCATCGGGGTACCGGCAGCGGAAATTCCGACCACCACTTCCCGCGGAGTAGAAACCTTTTTTGATGGGGTCGCCTTTGACCCCCAAAATCCCCAAGCCTATTTGAGTAGTTTGAGTCTGAAGAAAGTTTAGATCTACAGCAGCAGGGTAGACGACAATGGCAATTCGTTCTCTAGGTTTAGGTCAATCTGGGCAACGGCGCTGGGTTAAAAAACTGCAACGATCGCCAGTATTACGCAAGGTAGTGCTGGGCAGTTTGGGGGTGCTGTGTTTTCTAGTCATTTGGCAGTTTGTCTGTATGACGGGGCTACTGCGCTTACCCAGCCCCCTCAACGTCATTGCCGAAACTTGGGAGCTCATTGTTGATCCCTTCTACAAAGGTAGCGGCACGGATGTAGGGTTGGGGTGGCAAATTCTCTCGAGTCTGCGGCGAGTGGCGATTGGCTTTTCCTTGGCGGCAATCACGGGTGTGGGTCTGGGAATGTTGATTGGCTCTAGCCGGGTGCTCTACGATGCTGTGGATCCCATTTTGCAGGTGTTGCGTCCGGTGCCGCCCCTGGCGTGGTTGCCCATCTCCTTGGCGGCTTTACGGGACAATGAACCGGCAGCAATTTTTGTGATTTTCATTACCGCCATTTGGCCAATTATTATCAACACAATTGTCGGTGTGCAGCAAGTTCCCAAGGATTACAAAAATGTAGCGCGGGTCTTGCGGCTGTCTCGCAAGGAATATTTCCTAAATATTCTGGTGCCCGCAACGGTGCCCTATGTGTTTACGGGGCTGCGGATTGGCATCGGGCTATCCTGGTTGGCCATTGTGGCAGCGGAGATGCTCATTGGCGGTGTCGGTATTGGCTTCTTTATTTGGGATGCCTGGAACAGTTCTCTGGTTAGTGAAATTATCGTTGCTGTGATTTATGTCGGCATTGTCGGCTTGGTGCTGGATCGCTCAGTGGCCTTTGTGGGCCGCCTGCTTAGCCACGGTGAAGAGCCGCATTCCTAGCCTCCTCATCTAACTCATCCTCTCCCCTTTTCTCCTACTGTCAAGCATTAGGTTTTTAGCCCTATGGCCAAGTCTTTACCGTTTCTTGAAATTGACCATGTGGATCAGGTCTTTGAACTGCCCGGGGGCGATCGCTACATTGCCCTTAAAAATATCCAACTGGAGGTCCAAAAAGGGGAATTTATCTCCTTGGTGGGGCACTCTGGTTGTGGCAAATCGACACTTCTAAACATTATTGCTGGGTTTCAGCGGGCCACCAGTGGTGGTGTGGTGATGGCCGGGCGGCAGGTGACGGAACCCGGTCCAGATCGCATGGTGGTGTTTCAAAACTATTCCCTGCTGCCTTGGAAAACCGTGTACCAAAATGTGGCCCTGGCAGTGGCGGCGGTGCTGGGGCATTTGAGCAAGGCAGAGCAACGACAGCGGGTAGAGGCGGCCCTAGAACAGGTGCACCTTAGTAAAGCTCGCGAGAAATTCCCCGCCCAACTGTCGGGGGGGATGAAGCAACGGGTGGCGATCGCCCGCGCCTTGGCGATTCAACCGGAGGTACTGCTGCTAGACGAGCCCTTTGGTGCCCTCGATGCTTTGACTCGAGGCTCCTTGCAGGATGAGTTAATGCAGGTGTGCCAAAGCAGCGAAACCACTTGCATTATGGTGACCCATGATGTGGATGAGGCATTGCTCCTCTCAGATCGGGTGGTGCTGCTCACCAATGGCCCTGAAGCCCACATCGGCCAAATTCTGAAAATTCCTTTTGCCCGCCCCCGCAATCGCCATGATGTTTTGAATCATCCCAGCTATTATGGCCTGCGCAATGAGATGATTGCCTTTCTCAATCAGCAGAAACGCCGCCGTTCTTCCTTGGCGGTACCGGCCATTGGGCCAACTACCCCTGGAGAACTGACCCTTGGCTTTATTCCCCTCATGGACAGCGCCCCCCTCATTGTTGCCAAGGAAATGGGCTTTTTTGCCAAGTACAACCTTGACCATGTGACGCTGCACCGTGAAGAAAGCTGGCAAGACTTGGTGATGGGGGTGATCACGGGTCGCTTGACGGGGGGGCAAATGTTGGCGGCAATGCCCTTAGCCATGACCTTGGGGCTAAACGGTCAGCCTTCACAACCGCTGATGACCTCTTTAGTCCTGAGTCGCAATGGCAATGCCATCACCTTTAGTCGCAAGCTCTGGGCACAGGGAGTAAAAACCGCTGAGGACTTGCGAGCCTACATTCAGCGCACCGGCGATCGCCCCTGTTTCGGGGTTGTCCATGCCGCCTCAATGCACAACCTCCTGCTGCGGTACTGGCTTGCCGCCGCAGGCATTGACCCTGACCAAGACGTGGAATTGCTGGTACTGCCCCCGCCGCAAATGGTTTATCACCTCAAGGCCGGTCACATCAGTGGCTTTTGTGTTGGTCAGCCCTGGAACTCCCATGCAGTGCGCGAGGGGATTGGGGTGATTGTTGCTACGGATTTGGATATTTGGCCGGGGCACCCGGAAAAAGTTTTGGGTCTGCGTCCCGACTGGGTGCAGGCCAACCCACAGCAACACCAAGCACTGATCAAAGCATTGATAGAGGCCTGTGAATATTGCGATACAATCAAGCGTCGCCCTGAAATTGCCCAACTGCTTTGTCGGCCAGAGTATGTGGGCTGTACAGCGGCGGATGCCTATGCGGGTTTTGTTCAGCCCCTGGAGCGGGGGGAGGGCATAGCTACTGCCTTTCAACCCCGGTTTCACCAGTTCTATGTAGATCGCTCCCCCTTTCCTGGGCGCTTGGAAGCCCTGTGGATCATCACCCAGTTAGCTCGCTGGCAACTCACTCCCTTCCCGAAGAACTGGCTGGAAATCGTCGAACAGGTCTGGCGGGTGGATCTCTTTGGGGCGGCAGCGCGAGCGCTAAGGATGCTAGATAATGAACCGGATTGTTGCCCCTTTGCCCTCTTTGATGGTCTGTTTTTTGATCCCAATGACCCTCTCAGCTACATTGAAGCGACGACCCTCCGCCGTGCCCTCAATATTCAGACGATTGACCTCCAAGCGGTTGTTGCCGTTTAAGTTTTGTTGTCCTTGACGCCGAGAACCTATGGAAACTCTCTATCGCCTTGATCCAAAGCTGACTGCTACCCAACACCTGCGCATTGAAGGGGTGAGCAAGTCTTACCCTAGTGCCAATGGTACCCATGTGGTGCTGGAGGATATTCACCTTGAGGTGCGCAGTGGTGAGTTTGTCTGTTTTATTGGCCATTCTGGCTGTGGCAAAACCACCCTCTTGAACATAGTTGCTGGTTTTACAACCCCCACCCAGGGAGAAGTGAGCCTCAATGGGGTGCCTGTGGGCCGTCCGGGGCCGGATCGCATGATGGTGTTTCAAAATTATGCGCTGCTGCCTTGGTTGACAGCCTACGAAAACGTTGAACTGGCGGTGAAGTCGGTCTATCCCCAGAAGACGCGCCAACACCGTCGCCAAATTGTCGAGGAATATTTGGAACTGGTGGGTCTGACGCCGGCGGCCCACAAACGCCCCGCTCAACTGTCGGGGGGGATGAAGCAACGGGTGGCGATTGCCCGTGCCTTGGCGATTCAACCGGAGGTACTGCTGCTAGACGAGCCCTTTGGTGCCCTCGATGCCATCACGAAGGAAGAGTTGCAGGATGAACTCCTAAAAATTTGGCGCAGCCACCGGCTGACGGTACTCATGATTACCCACGACATTGATGAGGCACTCTACCTTGCGGATCGGGTGGTGATGATGACCAATGGCCCTGCTGCCCACATCGGTGAGATTGTCGAGGTTCCCTTTCCACGCCCCCGCCGGCGATCGCGGCTTCTTGAAAACCCGCAGTACTACGATCTGCGTAACCAGGTGCTTGACTTTCTGTATACTCGCTTTGGGCAATAAGTAAAGTATGCTTACCCCAGTGTCCTCGCTATGTCCTTACTGTGGTGTAGGCTGTGGCCTAGAGGCTGTGCCCCAAGGCAAGGGAGCCTACAAAATTCGTGGCGATCGCCAGCATCCCTCGTCCCAGGGCATGGTCTGTGTGAAGGGGGCAACTATTATGGAAGCCCTTGATCGCGATCGCTTGGCCTATCCCCTCTGGCGGGAGCGACTCGATCACCCCTTTACGGTGATTTCTTGGGATGAAGCCCTGACTCGCCTTGTGAAACGCCTCCAGGGGGTGCGCTGTGAACAGGGAGCCGATGCGATTTGTATGTACGGTTCGGGGCAATTTCAAACCGAGGACTACTACGTGGCACAAAAACTCCTGAAGGGGTGCCTCGGCACCAACAACTTCGATGCTAACTCCCGACTGTGTATGTCCTCGGCGGTCTCAGCCTACACAGCCAGCTTCGGCGCAGATGGTCCCCCCTGCTGCTACGACGATTTGGAGGCCACCGACTGTGCCTTTCTCATTGGCACCAATACCGCTGAGTGCCACCCCATCGTCTTTAACCGCCTGCGCAATCACCACAAGCGAGATGCGGGCGTCAAGCTGATTGTGGTCGACCCACGGCGGACCCCCACAGCGGAAGTCGCGGATCTCCACCTGGCCATCCGCCCAGGCACAGATATTGATTTGCTCCACGGCATTGGTCATCTGCTGCTGGAATGGGGACACGTAGATGCCCAGTTCATTGAAGAGTGTACCGAAGGTTTTGCCGACTATGTGAAGCTCCTGGCGGCCTACCCGCCGCACTGGGTGGCAGAACGCTGTGGCATTGCTCAAGGCGATCTAGAGCAGGCGGCTCGCTATTGGGGTCACGCCCAAGCGGTGCTTTCCCTTTGGTCAATGGGCATTAACCAATCCGCTGAAGGAACAGCTAAAGCTCGCTGTCTGATTAACCTGCACCTGCTGACGGGGCAAATGGGTCGCCCGGGGAGCGGACCCTTTTCACTGACAGGGCAACCCAACGCCATGGGGGGACGCGAAGCCGGCGGTTTGAGCCATTTGTTGCCCGGCTATCGCCAAGTCACCAATCCCCAGCATCGCCAAGAGGTGGAGGATTTTTGGGGACTACCGCGGGGGCAACTTAGCGATCGCCCTGGTCGCACCGCATGGCAAATTGTGGAAGGCTTAGAACGAGGAGAGGTTGGCTTATTGTGGATTGCTGCCACGAATCCTGCGGTCAGTTTTCCCCATTTAGAGCGCGCCAAGGCAGCCTTTCTCAAATCTCCCTTTACTGTCTATCAGGATGCCTACTTTCCCACTGAAACGGCGGCCTATGCGCATCTGATTTTGCCTGCAGCTCAATGGAGCGAGAAAACGGGTGTCATGACCAACTCCGAACGTCGCGTTACCCTTTCCCCCGCCTTTCGCTCGCCCCCCGCTCTTGCTCGACCCGACTGGGAAATTTTTGCTGAGGTGGGTCGCCGCTTGGGGTACGAACGTCTCTTTCCCTTTGCCACTGCCGCTGACGTCTATGCTGAATTTGTCCAACTTACTGCCGGTCGTCCCTGCGATCAATCGGGTCTGAGCCACGAGCGCCTCGCCCGTTTAGGGCCCTTGCAGTGGCCCTGTCCTGTGGGGATGAGCGATGAAGAAGCTCGCAAACCCAAGCGCCTCTATACAGACCGGCGATTTCACACCGCCAATCAACGGGCAGTCTTTTGCCTTGCCCACAGTCAAGGCGTAGCTGAACCCACCGACAAAGTCTATAGATTTACCCTGACCACTGGTCGTCTTTATGGCCACTGGCACACCCAAACCCGCACCGGTCGCATCCCCAAAATTCAAAAAATGCACCCCAATCCCTTTGTGGAAATGCACCCCGAAGATGCCGCCACCTTAGACCTCAAGGAGGGGGATTGGGTAGAAGTGCGATCGCGCCGCGGTCAAGTATGCCTACCCGTAACCATAACCGAAGCCATTCGTCCGGGGACGCTTTTTGTGCCCATGCACTGGGGCTTTCTCTTTGCCAAGAGTGGTGAGGTCAACCAACTTACTCACCCAATTGCCTGTCCAGTCTCACAGCAGCCAGAACTCAAAGCCTGTGCCGTGCAGGTGTTGCCCGTAAAATTGCAGCAGAGCCCCCATATCTCCCTGGTGCAGGAAAATGGAATTGCCCTTGAGCAGTCGTAGAATCTAATTCTTTGTGGAGAGCTGTGGTTATCGATGTCTTACTTCTTTGATTTTGAAGCTGAATTTGCATCTTCATTGCGCTGTATACCCATGATTGTCCGCTACAAACTGGATATGTGTGGGGTTAAGCTCAAGTTGCTCCACTGGTTGCAACTCTCCCACAAGCAGCGACAATGGCTAGTGGTGACCCCCTGCGATACCCCTGAAGATCAGGCAAACTATCGCCAGCAACTGCGAGATTGGGTGACCAAAAATCATGGCAGTCCCCCCAGTGACTTAGAAATTTCTCAGCCCTACCCTTGGAATATCACCACTAAACTGCCAGAGGTAATTCAACAACAACTGACGAAGGTACCCCACCATGGCCTGACGGTAGAAAAATGGGCGGCCTTGACGCCTCTGCAACGCTTTGCTCTCCTTAAACTCAGCCAGCCGGGTCATGAAAATCGCAATTTTTGGCCAGCGTTACAGGAATTTGGTCTGGTCTGAGGTCTTGGCAAAGTTGCAGTCAGACTGTTTCAGGAAACTATCGGAGCACAGGAGTAAGTCAGGACCCAAGGATGACGCTGATGAGTTGGAGTTCAAGCATCGTCAATTGGCGGATCCCTAGAATTTTTCCAAGGTAGTTTGCAACCGATGCAACTGTTGAGCTACAGCACCACTGCAGAGCAATTCACTGCTTAGCGCTATTCCCTCATCCAGACTATTGGCTTTGCCCCCCTGCCACAGGTAAAAGCCACTATTCCAGAGGACAGAGGTGGTCAGGGGCTGCTCCTCTGGCTCTAAAACAGCAGCCATCATCTGGGCAGCGGTTGTTGTGTTCTTTGGCCATGGGACATTCCTGCCGGCCATCCTGTAGTCTTGGGGATGTAGATGCAAGCGCTGCCAAGGGTTATCGCCCTTACGAGCAAGGCCAATAATTGCGGTCCGTTCACGGGGCAAATCACAACTGCCTTCAAGGCCTTTGACGGTGGTAAATTCCTGAATGCCGTGGAGGTGGAGGGCATCGCGCATGATTGTTTCAGTTGGTGGATGGACAAACCCTGCCACGAGGTGGCTTTGACCTTGGTAGGGATTCCAGATTAATTCCAGTGTGGCAATCGGGGGGCGTTTACCAATTTGCTCACGGTAGGGGACTAGTCCTTGGGCAGCAGGAAAGTGTCGCGGCAGGTAGACAAAGCCTAAGTTGGTTTGCGCTAGGCAATGGGCAACTTGCCCTAGGGTAAGTGTCGACCAGTCCACCCCTAGGCATTGCCATAGCGTCAGCAGGGGAGTTCCCTCCTTCGTGGGCATGCGATCGCCCCCATGTTGGAGTACTGGTATTCCAGCGGCGGCCAGAACCAGTGCTGTCAAGGGGCTGAGCGGAAAGGTGCGATCGCGACCATCATAGGGCTGACTCAGGATCATGACAGGGCTACTGGTCTCAACGGCAGGAATCTTGGGACCCAGCTTGTTGTATGTGTCGAGCATTCCCGCCATCTCTTCTGGGGTGGGTCGCTTAATCCGATGGGCAATGAGAAACGCCCCAATTTGGGCAGGGGTTGCCACTTGCTCCAGCATCAGTTGCAAAGCTAAGGCTGCCTCAGTGCGGGTTAGGTCTTTATGGGTATGGGCGCCACTGCCAACTTTTTTTAGCAAATCACGAAAGACAAGACTCATGGGCAGCCTGCTCGCGGATCAATTTGAG
This sequence comes from Thermosynechococcus sp. NK55a, assembly GCF_000505665.1. Lineage (NCBI taxonomy): Bacteria > Bacillati > Cyanobacteriota > Cyanophyceae > Acaryochloridales > Thermosynechococcaceae > Thermosynechococcus > Thermosynechococcus sp. NK55a. The sequence continues at coordinate 474,720 of NC_023033.1, forward strand.
CAATTGGGCAACAGGGGGTAAGGTCAGGCGATCGCGGGTGGTAATGGCCAACACTTGCCGCGGCGGTGGGGGTGCCGCCAAATCACGAATCACTAGGGTGGGATCCTCGAGAGCTTCCTGGAGAGCTGAGCGCGGTAGCAAAGCCACCATTTCACTTTCGCGAATCACTGCAATAAAAGCCTCAGGAGTGTTGAGTTCTAGGGCAGGTTGCCAAGACAGGCCTCGACGGCTAAATTCTTCGTTCACTAAGCGGCGCATGCCATAGCCGTCTTTGAACACTACATGGGGAAAAGTGGCCAATAGTTGCCATGGCAAGGTTTCGTTAACCGCGAGGGGGTGTTCAGCAGCCATTAGCACTTGCACTGGCTCACTGTAGAGGAGTTCAACTACCCACTCAGACTGTTTTAAAAGGTGGCGATCGCCCATGACAATGGCTAAATCCACTAGTCCGTCTTGGAGAACCTTGAGGGCGCGATCGCTCCCCAGGGCTGTTACTCGCAACTGCATTTTGGGAAACGCTTGGCAAAACGCTGGTAACAGTCCGGGCAAAAAGTAGCGGCAAATGGAGTGAATAGCAGCAATGCAGAGTTCCTGCTGCTGGCCATTTTGCATGGCTTTGAGTTCAGCATTGGCTGCCCGCCACTCTTGGCAAATGCGCTGAGCGCGGTGCAAAAAGAGATCTCCTGCCACTGTCAATTTGACTGGGTTCGAGCGGTGCAAGAGTTGCATCCCAAAACATTGTTCTAAGGCCTGAATTTGCCGACTAATTGTTGGCTGTGTCACTCCACACCGTCGCGCTGCCGCCTGAAAGCTTCCTGTTTCAGCAATAGCCAAAAAGGATTGCAACTGATCCAGTCGCAACATTCCCTCTGTGCCTCAATGGTTTAACCGCTCCCAATGCTATGCGATTCCTACATAGCAAAGGGTATTCAGTGATACAGCTTTGGAAAATTCTCGATTCTGTGTGGCACATCAACCTTCGGACGGGATAAGGATAACCTGAGATTTCCTCACTGTTTATGTTTATTTATGTTTATTTGCTGCTGCCATGGGAATGACTTTTCCCGTTAAAGAGGATTTAAAGAGCACTGGAATGGCAATGGTTACGACAAGATACCCAAACCGCTGGCTCATCTAAATAGTATTCCTTTTTCCAAATGGGCAGGCGGTGTTTGATTTCATCAATGATGTAGGCCGCACCAGCAAAGGCTTGTTTGCGATGAGGTGCCGTTACCCCTACCCAGACAGCAATCTCGCCAAGAGTAAGTCTTCCATAGCGATGGCAGGCGATCGCCCCCAGCAAGTCAAATTTCTCAATGGCTTCTGCTAGAACTTGGTCCCCTTCCTTGAGGGCCAAGGCGGGATAGACCTCATATTCTAGGGCAGTGACGATCTTGCCGTGATTGTGATTGCGTACCCAGCCCTCAAAGCTAACAAAGGCACCGGCCCTCAAGCTGGCAAGGGGCTGCCACAGCTGGGCTGGCTCTAGGGGTGTATTAGTTAGAGAAAACTGCTGAATCACCATCGGTTAGTTAACCCCCAGCAACGGGGGGAATAAAGACGACCTCATCTCCAGCTCGTAGGGGTTGATCCAGTGCCACAAACGTATCATTAGCCGCAACCTTAATCTGAGCCAGATCAAGGGTAAACCCGTACTGGGTCTTTAGTTCTTGGTATAGCTCACCATAGGTTTGGGCAGTGGTCACTCGCTCCTCCTGTTCCCGTGCGCTTTGCTCCCGCAGCTGGGCAAAGTAGCGCAAGTAAATTGTTCTAGGTGTTTTAGGGGCGTCGGACATGGTGTAGAGCTTCAAGATACTCTTCGGGGGTGTTGATGTTGGCAGTAATCGTCGGCTGAGGTGGGGTGATGCACTGGCAGGGCGATCGCTGGAGAATTTTCACAGGGCAGTAGATCTCCTCTGCATAGGCAGCTTCAAACACTGGCAGAGCTTGGGGGGTATAAATCGCACACAGTGGCTCTGGGAAGCCCTCTTGGGGATGGTGATAGCAAGTGGCCACCACATCTTCGCGGTAGTGGTGCAGTAGGGGAGCAAGGGTTTCCGCGGTCAAATAGGGTAAGTCACAGGCCACCACGAACCAGTTCACTTCGGGATAGGCGCGCAAGGCAGTTAAGAGACCGGCAATTGGCCCAATCTGGGGAAGGGTGTCTGGGAGAGTGGGCAGATCAGCAAGGGGCGTTCCCTGCCATTGATTGGTTCGGGCTGAAAGAAAAACCTGTTCACAGTATTGTGCCAACAAGTTGTAGAGGTATTGGGCATGGGGTTGGCCGTAATAGTCAAGAAGAGCTTTATCCTGTCCCATGCGCTGACTTTGGCCGCCGGTGAGCACAAGACCAAAGAGGGGATATTGACCTAGGGTTTTCTTGCCACCACTTTTGGCCAGAAGGCGCACCTCCCGAATCCCAATTTGGGGACTGAGGGCTTTGCACATGTCATAAATTGTTAGGGCTGCAATCGTCACTCCATGCAGACTTTCCATTTCCACCCCGGTGCGATCGCGGGTTTTGACTTCACAGCGCAGGCGAATCCGAAGGCCACTCTCCAGGGAGTCAATGTGGGTTTCAAAACGACAGCTGGTAATGGGTAGCGGGTGGCAAAAGGGAATGGCTGCGGCGGTACGTTTCACCGCCATTGTGCCGGCAATAATTGCCGTTTGCAGCACCGGCCCTTTTTTCAGGAAGAGCTCCTCCCCTTCCCTATAGGCCTGAAAGACAGGCGGCAATTCAACGAGGGCTTCTGCCACCGCCCGGCGATCGCTTACCGATTTCTCGCTAATATCCACCATCTGAGGTTGCTGGTTCTCATTGATGTGGGAGAGCATTCTCTTAGCCTCCAATTTGGTGCATCGCATGGTGAACTTCTGCGCTGCGCAGGCTGGGTTTCATTCCTAACACTTGCCCATAGGCAGCATAGCGTTCAGCTTTGCTCAAGCCCCGCAGGGAAACCCCCGCTTCTTTAAATAGACACGCCCTTAAGACACCATCTGCCGACAATCGCCAGCGAGAGCAGTGGCCACAAAAGGGCTGCGATTCTGAAGCAATGAAGCCAATCTGAGCCCCACAGGCGGTCTCAAAGTTAAACGAGGTGGAATCTTGAGGACGAGGGACAGGACGCAAATCGTAGTACTGGCGCAGGTGCTCAATCATGGTGGCGGCACTAACAAAGCGATCACTCCCCAAGTGGCAGGCATGGCCAATGCGCATCAGTTCCAAAAAACGCACCTCAACCCCTAAGGCTTTGGCGTACTCCACCATTGGCACCAACTCGTGATCATTGACGCCCGCCATCACAACCATGTTTAGCTTGACTTGAAACCCTTGGTCAGCAGCGGTGGCAATTGCTTCCTTGACTGCTTCCAAATGGTGGCCATGGCTAATTGCTGCAAAGGTCTGGGGGTCTAAGCTATCAAGGCTAATATTTAAACGTCGTACACCATAGCGATCAAGCAGGGGCAAAAAGGGAATAAGGCGAATGCCATTGGTGGTTAAGCGCAGTTCCGGTACACCCACTGCTACCAAAGCGGCCACAATCTCAGGAAACTCCGCTCGCAACAGTGGCTCGCCGCCTGTCAGCCGCACCGATTCAATCCCCAGTTCCACCAGTTCAGCTACAATCGTGGCATACTCAATTGGGGTGAGGTAGGTCTGGGTAGGCATGAAGGCTGCATCTAGGGGCATGCAGTAGGTACACCGCAAATTACAGCGATCCGTAACTGAGAGGCGTAACTTGCGAATTGAGCGCCCTTGGGTATCCCGCAGATGTTGTCTAGGAATGGCCCCGGTTACAACCATGACTCCTAACTCCACGGAAAATAGCGATAGCACTCGCCCGCGGCAAAGGCTTCTTGAGAGGCAGGCAGTTCTAAAAATCCATCGCTATCAGCCAAAACCAAAAAATCACCAGAATTTTGCATCGGCCGAGGGTGGGCAATCAGCTCAGCGGTTTTTGTAGTTTCTAGTTTAACGGGTAAAAAGTAGGTTAAGGGTTTCTCAAAGTAGAAGGGAGCAGCCAAGCGGGCATAGAGGGGCGGAATGTCCAATAGATAGCGGTGTAAACATACCAAACTGGAAACCGGGTTCCCCGGCAAACCAAATACGGCCGTTTGCTGGCGGTGATCCACGCCAAACCAGAGAGGCTTTCCAGGACGCTGGGCAACACCGTGGATATACTGCTGGACACCTTGATTGCGCCAGAGTTGTGGCAGATAGTCAAACTTACCCTTGGAAACGCCACCGCAGTAAATCAGAAGGTCGTAGTCTTGGCTCGCTTGGCAATAGTGGGTTGCCAGTTGTACTGGATCATCGGGCAAATGGGTGATGCTGACTTGGGTATAGCCTTGGTGCTTGAGGGCGGCCATCAGAGCATAGGCATTGGAGAGTCGCAGCTGATGGGGCTGGGGTGTTTCGTGGGGCGCAATCAGTTCATTGCCTGTAGCAATGATTTGGGTGCGGGGGGTGCGCTGAACACACACTTCGGTCTGTCCCACAGAGGCAAGAATGCCCCACGCCGGACTGTGCAAAGGGGTACCAGCGGCCAAAACGGGTTGACCGGCAGCAGCATCACTGCCACAGCGGTGGACAAATTGATAGGACGACCACGCTGCCGCACGTAGGATATGGGCAACACCGTCGCGAATCTCTAGGGCTTCATAGGGAATCACCAGATCACAGCCTTGGGGCAAGGCCGCACCGGTCATAACTTCAAAACAGGCTTGCGTATCCGTGAGTGTTGGCGGTACTTCACCCGCGGGAACCACCCCCAGAATCGGAAAAGCACGCTGACCAGACTGATAGGCTGCCCAGTTAAGGGCAATGCCATCCACCATGATGCGGTCAATGGGCGGGTAGGGGCGATCGCTGGTAATCGCTACCGCCAGTCTGCTGTACCAAGGCTCAGTCAAGGAAATGATCTCTGTGCCCCAAGCGGGCAAATGCTGCTGAATAAGGTCAACGGCTGTTTCAACGGAAATCATGGGCTAGACAATTAACTCCGAAATAGGCGGCAGTAGAGCGTTTCGTGCTGCATACTGGCGAGGGCTAAGCCCAACGTACAGCTTTCTAAGTTTAAGTTATCGTCTAAGTGATGGTCAGTCACATTTAAGCTTTGCTGTACCGTCTGCTGAATTTGCGGCTGAAGTTGGCACAGGAGTACTTGCCCTGCTGTCTGACCAAGGGGAATCAGTTTCACCGTTGCATTGATCAGGGTGGTGACCCAACTGTGGAGATAGCCTAAAAGTGCGTTTTCTAGGGGAATGTCTGCAAGGGCAGCGGCAATACAAAAGGCAACACTGGTATTCCAAGGGTAGGGCTGGCCAGTCTGAAGTTCGGGGGGTAAGCGACCGAGGGCAGCGACAAGGTTGATCAATGCTGTTCCCATTTGCCAATTTTGGGCGCGCAGTTCGGCACTTTCGCGGGCAGCCGAGAGCCATGCATTCCACTGGTGAACGGCGTCAAAATCACCCTTGGCGATCGCTCGATAGACCCGCACCATGACTACTGTTTCCAAGTGGGCACTGCCAAAGGCCAGTTCAAAGCTTAGCCAGTCCTGTAGGGCTGCTGCTGAGGTGATCTTGCCTTGGGCAATGAGAGTCTCCAAGCCCTCGGAGTAGTTAAAGCCGCCAATCGGTAGAGCCGGACTCGCCCACTGAAGCAAGGCTAAAAGCGCTGAATCAGTGAGCATGGTAGGCACCGCGTTCGGGACAAAAGGGAGCGACTTCAAACGTCACCGTCAAGCCCCGCTGTTCAAGCATGGTTTGCAACACGGAATCTGCGCCCAAGCGAAGATAATCGGCGTGAATTTCCAAGGGGACGTGGCGATTCCCGAGATGGTAAGCGGCCTGTAGAAGGTCAAGGGGAGTGGTAGCCATCACCTTTAGCGTGGGTTCGGGTTTGGCGTGAACTGTGACTACCACCGTGCCGTCCTCGTCCCGAAGGCGATCGCCCGGCTGTAGGGTGATTTGACGGGGCAGCTTCAGATACAGTGACTCCCCCTCATCACTGTGGCAATGGAGACGACTGCGACACCGTTCCTCTGCGGTCAATGAGAGGTGCAACTGACGGGCATTTTCCAATGGTGTAGGGCAAAGTTGCGTCAGTGTGAACATTAAATCAGCGTTAATTCAACAATCTTATCAAAGCGAAATGTTTTCACTAGTTGCTGCAGACCGGCAATCAAGGCGGCTTCTTCGGGTGGGATCTCAGCAATCAGTTCGCGAATACGTTTGGCATTGAGCTTTTTGGCGGCGGCTTGGAGTTCAGCAATCCAAGGGCGAGGCATCACCATTAAGGCGGCTGGATCAAGTCCCTGAGGAGGGGGGGCACTTGGGGGGGATAGGGCATCCTCGTAGGCATACTCTAGGTGCAACTGGGCGGCGAGTTGTTCAAAAATCGTTTGCGGACGGAAGGGCTTGGCAATATAGTCATCACAACCAAGATTCAGCAGTTCCTGTTTGTCCTGCTCAAAGCTACTGGCGGTAACGGCAAGAATTTTCGGGGAGCAGACGACTTCGCCGCGCCGCAGGCGATCGCCCACTTCTTTCTTGATCTGTCGCGTGGCCGTTTTACCGTCCATGACGGGCATCCGAATATCCATGAGAATGGCATGGGGCTGCCATGCTCGCCAGATCTCCACTGCCTCTTGACCATTGCTAGCTTCGCGACAACGAAATCCGACCGGTTCTAGGAGTTGAGTGAGGAGTTGGCGATTTTCAGGAATATCATCCACCACCAGAATGCGGACTTCTGAGGTGGGCGATCGCAGGCCAACAATAGCTTGTGCCTTTTCCTGCTGTAGCGATCGGGGATCTCCAAGGTCAATTGGCACTTCGAAGTAGAAGTGGCTGCCTTTCCCCTTGGTGCTACGCACCTGAATATTCCCCCCCATCAATTGCACAAACTGGCGGCTAATGGCCAACCCCAGACCGGTACCTTCGCTGACTTTTTTACTGCTATCGGTTTGGACAAAGGGCTGAAAAAGCATCTTCAACTCCTGCGGAGTCATGCCAATACCTGTATCACTGACTTCAAAGGCAAGGCGAGGGGGATCTGGGGCTGGATAGCTGACCTTGAGGCAGACGCTCCCCTCCTTGGTGAATTTAATGCCATTTCCCAGGAGGTTGACTAACACCTGGCGGAGCTTCATTTCATCGGTCGTCACCGCCACAGGCAGATTAGCAGGCAAATCAAAGACCAGACGTAACCCCTTGGCTTCAGCTCGCACCTTCAGCATCTCTTCCAGATCCCGCAGCATCCGCCGCAAATCAAAGGTGGTTTTCTGAAGTATCATCCGTCCAGCCTCAATTTTGGCCATGTCTAGGACATCGTTAATCAAACCCAGCAGGTGTTCGCCACTGCGATTAATCTTTTCAAGGGTTTGGCGATGCTGCGGTGCAAGGGTGCGATCGCTGAGCAAAATTTGACTAAAGCCGAGAATGGCATTGAGGGGGGTGCGCAGTTCATGGCTCATATTGGCCAGGAAAATACTTTTGGCTTTATTGGCGGCCTCCGCGGCTTCCTTAGCCTTGAGCAGCTCCCGCTCCGCTTGATGGCGTTGATGAGCAGCAAGGGCAATGGTCACAATATCAGCGACATTGGAGACAAAACTGCGTTCCTCCACTAGCCAAACCCGATGCTCACCAATACTCTCAACACAGATCACTCCCAATAATTGGCCATTGAAGATGATCGGGGCATCAATGCGGGAATACACCCGTTGCACTCTGGCATACTCCCGCAGTTCGTGGGTGCGCGGATCCGTGAGTAAATCATTGACGACAAGGGGTTCACCCGTACGCAGCAGTTTTAGGTACTCCGGATAGGGGGAATGGGTGAGGTACGTGGGTTGAGAATGGTTATTGGCGGCGGGGTCATACTGCACAACACACTTCAGGCGATCGCCCTGGAGTTCCCATGCCGAAGCCCGCTGGACGCGCAGTGTTGTTGCTGTGACCTGAATAATCTCCTGCAAGGCCATGCGAAAGTGCCCCTGCTGTACATGGGGAGATTGGCTGAGCTGAACAAGGGCAACATTGTGGTCATGGAGCACCCGTTCTTTTTCGCTCAGTTGTTGGTTGGCGGCCTCAAGGGCAGCAGTACGCTGTTTCACCTTTTCTTCAAGCCGCTGATTAAAGTGGTGGAGTTCATCAAAACTCTCCTGGAGTTGTGCCGCCATATCCACAAAGGTGCGACCGAGGTTCCCCAACTCGTCTTGGCTGTGGGTATCTACCTCCTCTGCAATGTCCAGATTGCCGAGGGCAATTTTGTGAGCAGCGGCAGCCAACCTCTGAATTGGGCGCACCATATAGCCGGTAACCCCCAAAGTCACCAGACTAATCAAACCAAAAGAGACGACGAGTATCAGCAGACCTGCCCATGTTTCTTGATGAATAAAATCCAGCAGCGCCTCTTCCCTCACCCGGATGGCCAGGCTCCAACCAACTTCGGGAATTGGGGTGTAAAAAAACCATTGCTGCTCATTGGAGACCCAATCAGTCATCCAAAGATGGCCACTGTGGCCACTGATCATCGCTTTAGCCAAAGCCGCCAGATCACTGCGGTTGTACTCCTTGGCAATGTAGAGGATTGACTGGCCAATGAGCTGAGGATCCCCGTGGAAGATAATCCGTCCCTTGCGATCCAGAACAAAAAACTGCGCCTGCCGTAGCCCTTGGATATCGATTTCCTGTTGCAGCGTTGGCAGTGCCACATCCACCGTGGCAACACCGCGAATTTGCCCCTGGCGGTAAAAGGGAACGGCATAGGTCACCATCCAGGCATTACCTGCCCCTGCATCGAAGTAGGGATCACTCCATTGCGGTTGGCCAGTGCGGATAGCTTCCCTGTACCAGTCCCATCTGACCTGGGTGTAGTCGTAGATGCGCCCAGTGTCCTTTTGTACCAGTCTGTTGCGATGTATGTCTCTGTAGACGTAGGGGGCAAATAAGCGTTTGCGAGGGGAGAAGCTGTAGGGGGTGAAAGCGATTGCTGTCCCATAGGCTAAACGGCTGATTTTGAGATTGCGACGCAGAAATGAATACAGCTCCTCCTCACGGACGGCAGGAAACGCTTCTAAGGCATTGGCACTGGTGGTTGCCAGCCCCGTGATTTCCTGTAGAGCATTGCTAAATTGCTGGGCATAGAGTGACGCTAATTCCCGCTGCCACGCTTCATAGTCAGCGGTACTGCGGCGGATGACCCGCGAGCGAATGTAGAGAAAGAGGCCAGTGTAGATGACCACAATGGGCAATAGCGTTCCCAGCAAGAGCTTATGGCGAAAGGATAGCTTGCTGAGCATGGCGATCGCCCCCCTATGTTTTTTTTATTTTAGGCTAGCTAGAAAAGAGCAAGGCTTTAGGAAAGGGGACTCAGGACTTTACTATCCGTCTGGGGTGCTGCCTCCCCCACCACCTCCGGTGTATTGGCTTCCGAGGGCGGCACCACCTGCCAAAAGAGGGGCAAATACTGCTCCCATCGCTCGAGAATCATGGCCGCCTTGGCACTGCCCGTGCGCTCGTGGTGGGCAATAATGAGTTGCTTGAGTTGAGCGGCGCCAATGGCAGAGGTGACCCGCTGCAGCTTGACAATTTCAGGGTTGACCTTGGCGGGGAAGTTACCGGCTTCATCCAAAACGTAGGCCAAGCCCCCCGTCATACCGGCAGCCACATTGCGACCCGTGGTACCCAAGACCACAACCACCCCACCGGTCATGTATTCACAACAGTGATCCCCTGTGCCCTCCACAACCGCATAGGCCTTGGAGTTGCGAACAGCAAAGCGCTCACCAGCACGGCCATTGGCAAAGAGGAACCCACCCGTGGCGCCATAGAGGCAGGTATTGCCAATAATGACGTTGTCCGCAGCTGCGTAAGGGGCATTGGCAGGGGGCTTGATAATGATTTCACCCCCGTGCATTCCCTTGCCCACGTAATCGTTGGCCTCGCCGGTGAGGTTCAGAATCATCCCCGGCAAATTGAAGGCCCCAAAGCTCTGGCCAGCACTGCCTCGGAAGTTGAGGGTAATCTGACCTTCAAAACCAGTGTTGCCGTACTTTTTGGCAATGACACCGGCAATGCGTGCCCCCACGGTGCGATCGGTGTTGACAATGGGCAGCTCTAGTTCAACGGTTTGCTGCTTCTCAATGGCGGCTTGCACCTCTGGGCGTGCCAAAATTTCATCATCGAGCACGGCACCGTTACTGTGCACGGTTTCGTGCTGCAACCAGCGGCGATCGCTCCGCGTATCGGGCAGCTTTGTCAGGCAAGCCAAATTCAGGGGGCCAGTCTTGGTCAGGGTGACATCCTGCCGCGGCACCAGTAAATCGGCGCGGCCAATGATCTCATTGAGGGTGCGGTAGCCCAGTTTTGCCAGAATGGAGCGCACCTCTTCAGCAATAAAGAGGAAAAAGTTCACCACATGCTCAGGGAGGCCGGGGAAACGCTTGCGCAGGTCCTCTTTTTGAGTAGCCACCCCCACGGGGCAGTTATTGGTGTGGCAAATCCGCGCCATGATACAGCCCTCAGCAATCATGGCCACCGAACCAAACCCAAATTCCTCGGCACCCATCAGGGCTCCCATGACCACATCCCAGCCACACTTGAGGCCACCATCCACCCGCAGAATCACGCGATCGCGCAGTTGGTTTTCTAGGAGAACGCGGTGCACCTCCGTTAGGCCCAGTTCCCAGGGACTGCCGGCATGCTTAATCGAACTTAGGGGTGACGCGCCAGTGCCACCATCGTGACCGGAAATTTGAATCACATCGGCGTTGGCCTTGGCGACTCCAGCAGCAATCGTACCAATACCAATTTCGGCCACCAGCTTCACAGAGACTTGCGCTTGGGGGTTGATCTGATGCAGATCAAAGATGAGTTGCGCCAAATCCTCAATGGAGTAAATGTCGTGGTGGGGCGGCGGTGAGATCAAAGACACCCCCGGCTTGGAGCGCCGCAGCATGGCAATGTAGGGGCTGACTTTGCTGCCCGGCAGTTGCCCCCCTTCCCCCGGTTTCGCCCCCTGGGCAATCTTAATTTCAATTTGCTGGGCATTGATCAAATACTCGGGGGTGACGCCAAAGCGACCGGAGGCTACCTGTTTAATTGCTGAGCTAGCGGTATCGCCATTGCGCAAGCCCCGCAGATGGGGAAATTGGGGAGAGTGCCCCTGGGCATCCACATCCGTGAGCACTTGAAAACGAATGGGATCTTCACCGCCCTCGCCGGAGTTGGATTTGGCGCCGAGGCGGTTCATGGCGATCGCTAGCACCTCATGCGCTTCCCGCGAGAGGGCCCCCAAAGACATCCCCCCCGTACAGAAGCGTTTGACAATTTCACTGGCGGGTTCAACCTCCTCTAGGGGAATACTGGGGCGATCGCTTTGGAAGTCTAATAGATCCCGCAGTGCTGTGGGTACCCGACCGGTGAGTTGGCGACGATAGACCTCGTAATGGTCATAGCTATTGCTACTCACCGCCTTGTGGAGTGCCTTGGCCATCTCCGGATTATTCATGTGGTACTCGCCACCAGGACGGAATTGGACAAAGCCAAAGTTCTCCAGTTTCTTGGCGGTGAGTTCGGGGAAGGCCTTGTGGTGAAAGGCAATTGTTTCTTGAGCCAAGTCTTGGAGGGTAAGACCCCCCACCCGCGACGTGGTGCCAACGAAGGCCTTCTTGAGCAGGTCATCGCCAATGCCAATGGCCTCAAAAATTTGGGCACCGCGGTAACTAGCAATCAAAGAGATGCCCATCTTGGAGAGGATTTTTAGGAGTCCCTCCTCGACTGCTTTGCGATAGTTGGCCTGCACCTGTTGCAGCGTCAGCTGCGGTAGTTTGCCCTTGGCCATCAAGCTTTGGGTGCGATCGCTATGCCACCACTGGCGAATCGTTTCCCAGCTCAGGTAGGGACACACTGCCCCCGCCCCATAGCCAATCAGACAGGCAAAGTGATGGGTACTCCAGCATTGAGCGGTTTCCACCACCAGGGAGACCCGCCGGCGAATGCCCTGGGCAATCAAGTGGTGGTGCACTGCACCGACGGCCAATAGGGGCGGAATGTAGGAGGTGTCCGCATCCAAAAGATGGGGTTCGCCGGCAAGGTTGTGGCGATCGCTGAGCACCAGGATTTCGGCACCTGCTGCCACTGCAGCGGCGGCCTGTGCGCAGAGCCGATCCACAGCAGCCTCAAGCGCCGCAGGCCCCCCGGCGATCGCAAACTGCGTTGAAAGGCGAGTGGCGCCAAAGGGGGCCTTGAGAATTTCCTCTAGCTCCGCCTCGTTGATCAGGGGTGAATTGAGTTGCAGGAGGCGAGCATGTTCCGGCCTTTCAACGAGCAGATTCCCTCGCTTACCAAGGCGAGTCACCAGTGACATCACCAGTTTTTCCCGCAGCGGATCAATGGCGGGATTGGTCACTTGGGCAAAGCGCTGTTTGAAGTAGTCGTAGAGCAAGTGGGGTTGCTGAGACAGCACCGCCAAGGGAATGTCGTCCCCCATGCAGAAGGTGGGTTCCTTGCCGTCCTTCGCCATGGCCTCAATGATCATTTCCACATCTTCGGCACTGAAGCCAAAGGCCATTTGCTGTTGCAGGCAGGTTTGCGGATCAAGTGTGGGGGCTTCGCCGTAGGGTTGGGGAGTAAGCTCTTGGCGATAGGTTTTCAGCCATTCACCGTAGGGCTGCTGCTGCGCCACCCGCTGCTTGATTTGCCAGTTGGTGAGCAGTTCTTGGTGCTCCAAGTCAACGGCAATCATCTGCCCGGGGCCTAGACGGCCTTTTTCAATCACCGTTGCTTCGTCAATTTGAATACTGCCCGCCTCCGAAGCCACAATCACTAGGTCATCACTGGTGAGGGTGTAGCGGGCGGGTCGCAGGCCATTGCGATCGAGGGTGGCGCCGACAATTTTGCCATCGGAAAAGGCCACCAAGGCAGGACCATCCCAAGCCTCTTGAAGGCCGCCGTAGTATTCATAAAAGTCCACCACCTCTGGGTGATCCGCCAAATCGGGCTGATTTTGATAGGCCTCGGGAACCAGCATCATCATTGCCTGCAAGGGCTGTCGTCCCGATTGCACCAGCAGTTCAAGAACGTTGTCGAGGTTCGCGGAGTCGCTGTTTTCGGCATTAACAATGGGCAGCAGGTCGGCAAAGGCATCTCCCCAGTAGGGATGGCTCAATTGAGCAGAGCGCGCCCGCATCCAGTTAATATTCCCTAGGAGGGTATTGATTTCGCCATTGTGCCCCAGCATCCGCATTGGTTGCGCCAAGGCCCACTTGGGCATTGTGTTGGTACTAAAGCGCCGGTGATACAAAGCAAAGGGGGTAATGTACTTCGGGTTGCGTAGATCGTCGTAAAACTGGGCCAGCACCACCGATCGCACCATGCCCTTATAGACAATCGTGCGGGTCGAAAAGGAACAAATATAAAAGTCCCGTTGCCAGTCGGCTTTTGTTTGGGCGATCGCGCGCTCAATGCGCTTGCGGGTCAAATAGAGTTGCCGCTCCAGTTCATCGCCACTGGCTTTGCTCGAAGCCACAAAAAGCTGCTCAATCTGAGGCTGAGTTTGTTTTGCTTGCACCCCCAACACACTGGGGTTCACGGGCACAGGTCGCCAGCCCAACAGGCGCAGCTCATTTTCACCGAGGACTTTTTCAACAATGGCTTTGGCCACTGCTGTTGCCGCCCCTTGGGGTAAAAAGATCATCGCCACCCCAATCCGCTGTCGCGGCACACCAAACTCCGGCAACAATTCCCACGGAATCGCCGTCATGATGCCAGCGCCATCCCCGGAATCGCGATCGGCACTGCAGCCCCCCCGGTGTTCAAGGCAGGTCAATCCCTCAAGGGCTTGGGTCAAGATGCGGTGACTGGCCACCCCCTTGCGATGGGCAACAAAACCCACACCACAGGCATCTCGCTCGGCCACAAGCCAAGGCTGTCCATGGTAACCAACTTGATGCACGGAGGAAGCAAAGGTGGATTGTTGCATGGGTCTGAAAGCGTTCAATCGACTGAGGGATTCAAACGTTGTCTTGGCAACAGCAACCTGCTCTAGGGACTGAAAAACGCCACGACTCCCACGGGTGAGCCAAGGCGACAGTTAGGGATTAGAGAGTGCTGGCAATGGAGCAACGTATAGGGTCTTTCGCTATTATAGGGGTTTCTTTTGGATCCAGAAACGCCAAAGCAAGAGATTGTTAAGGTTTGGCCATCGGCCCAGCAAAACCAGCGCTCGCCGCGGCGGACTTGAGGGCTAGAATGCCGCAGCAGAGAGGGGTTGAGGTTGGCTTCGGGGGAGCGTGATATCATTAAATTTTCCACCTGAACAACAAGGCTTCCAGATCAATTGCTTGGTAGAACACGCCCATGAGCTTTGCTGCTGATTCTTCTCGGATCATTCCCACTGAGTTACGGGAGGAAATTTCGCGCTCCTACCTTGAATATGCCATGAGCGTCATTGTTGGGCGTGCCCTTCCCGATGCCCGCGATGGTCTCAAACCCGTCCACCGCCGGATTCTTTATGCAATGCACGAGTTGGGGCTGACCAGCGATCGCCCCTTTCGCAAATGTGCCCGTGTGGTGGGGGAAGTGCTAGGGAAATATCACCCCCACGGCGATTCGGCGGTCTATGATGCCCTGGTGCGGATGGCTCAGGACTTCTCCATGCGTCACCCCCTCATTGAGGGTCATGGCAACTTTGGCTCCATTGACAACGATCCACCGGCGGCAATGCGGTACACCGAGTGTCGGCTGCAAGCCCTGGCCACGGAAGCCCTGTTGCAGGACATTGAGCAGGAAACCGTGGACTTTGTGGATAACTTTGATGGCTCCCAGCAGGAACCCCTGGTTTTACCGGCACGCATTCCCCAGTTGCTGCTCAATGGGACCTCCGGTATTGCCGTGGGGATGGCCACGAATATCCCGCCCCATAACTTGGGGGAACTGGTGGATGGGCTGGTGGCCCTAATCCATCATCCTCAGATCAGCGATCGCGAGCTAATGCGCTACATTCCGGGACCTGATTTTCCCACCGGGGGGCATATCCTCGGCCAAGGGGGGATTGAAGAGGCCTACACCACCGGTCGCGGTTCGATTACGCTGCGGGCAGTGGCCACGATTGAAACCCTTGAAGCGCCGGGTCGCCAACCCCGTGAGGCCATTATCGTTACGGAGTTACCCTACCAAACCAACAAGGCAGCACTGATGGAAAAAATTGCCGAGTTGGTCAATGAGAAAAAAATTGAGGGCATTGCCGACCTGCGCGACGAAAGCGATCGCGATGGGATTCGGGTGGTGATTGAGCTAAAGCGGGATGCCTACCCCCGCGTGGTGCTGAACAATCTTTACAAGCAAACGCCGCTACAGGTCAATTTTGGGGCCAATATGCTGGCGATCGTCAACGGCGAGCCGCAACTGCTGACCCTCAAGCGCAGTTTAGAGGTGTTCCTTCGTTTCCGCGAAGAGGCGATCGCCCGCCGTACCCGCTATGCCCTGCGCAAGGCCGAAGAACGGGATCACCTGCTCCAAGGATTGCTGGTGGCGCTGGCCAATCTCGATGCCGTGATTCAACTCATTCGCAGCGCCAGTGACACTGCCCTTGCTCGCCAGCAATTGATGCAAACCTATGCCCTCAGTGAGGCCCAAGCCGATGCCATTTTACAGATGCAACTGCGGCGCCTCACCGCCCTAGAGGCGGAAAAAATTGAGCGGGAGCATGCGGAGCTGCAGCGGCAAATTGCCGATTACCGGGATATTTTGGCCCATCGGCAGCGGGTACTGGAGATTATTGAAAAAGAAGTGACAGAACTCAAGGCCAAGTATGCCACGCCGCGGCGATCGCGAATTGTACAAGCGGATGGGGAGATTAGCGACACCGATTTAATTGCCAACGATAAATCCGTCATTCTCGTTACCCAGCAGGGCTACATCAAGCGGATGCCGGTGGATACCTTTGAAGCCCAAAGTCGCGATGGCCGGGGACGCAAAGGAGCAGAGATTAAGGAAGATGATGCCGTTGAGCACTTCTTTAGCTGTAATGATCACGATCGCATTCTTTTCTTTAGCGATCGCGGTTTAGTCTATGCCTTGCCCGCCTACCAAATTCCCAGTGGCTCCCGCCAAGCCCGCGGCACCCCCA
The DNA here is from genome assembly GCF_000505665.1 of Thermosynechococcus sp. NK55a. NCBI lineage: Bacteria > Bacillati > Cyanobacteriota > Cyanophyceae > Acaryochloridales > Thermosynechococcaceae > Thermosynechococcus > Thermosynechococcus sp. NK55a. The sequence continues at coordinate 490,858 of NC_023033.1, forward strand.
TTGTTCAACTGCTACCCATTCCCCGCGAGGAAAAAATTACCTCCGTCATTGCTGTCCAAGAATTTAGTGAAGATGAGTATCTCGTGATGCTCACCCGTAAGGGCTTCATTAAGAAAACACCACTGGCGGCCTTTAGTAATATCCGCGCCAATGGCCTGATTGCGATTTCCCTTGAAGAGGGAGATCAACTGCGGTGGGTGCGCCGTACCCGCGAAGAGGACACCATTATCATCGGCTCGCGCCAGGGCATGGCGATTCATTTTCGCGCCAGTCACGATCAACTGCGCCCCCTTGGCCGTGCCACCCGGGGGGTCAAATCCATGAGCCTGCGGCCGGGGGATGAACTGGTGGGGATGGATATTCTACCGGCGGCGATCGCCAACCGTTTTGCCGCCACCCCTGAGGATGACCGTGCCGAGAGTGAAGATGCTGAGGAAACAGTCGTTCACAGTGAAGGCCCTTGGGTACTGGTGATCACCACCAATGGCTACGGCAAGCGGGTACCGGTGCAACAGTTCCGGCTGCAAAACCGCGCTGGCATGGGCATTACCGCCACCAAGTTCAAAGCCAAAAGCAATGAGGATCAACTGGCGGCGCTGCGGATTGTCAATGCCGAGGATGAACTGATGATTGTTACCAGTCGCGGTATCATCATTCGCCAAAAGGTGATGGACATTTCCTCACAGTCGCGATCGGCCACGGGCGTCCGTCTGCAACGGCTAGATGAGGAGGATGCAATTGTCACGGCAGCGGTCCTGCCCCCCGGTAGCATGGAGGCAGCGGCAGATTGAGCACTACCGCCTTTCTCACGGGTGCCAGTGGCTTTGTCGGTACCCATGTGGCTCAGGTTCTCGCAGAAAGGGGCTATCGCGTCCGTGCCCTGGTGCGACAACCGCAGCGGGCCGATCATCTCAAGCCATGGGATGTGGAGCTGGTGCAAGGGGATTTATGCACTAGCGACCTCGTCACCTTGATGCAGGGGTGCCAAGTGCTCTTCCATGTTGCAGCCCATTACAGTCTGTGGCGGCGCGATCGCCGCCTTCTCTATGCCGTTAATGTGGAGGGCACCCGTCGCATCTTGGCCGCTGCCCGTGAGGCTGGTATTGAGCGCACGGTTTACACCAGTTCCGTCGCCGCCATTGGTGTTGATCCCAGTGGCCAACCCACCACCGAAGCCTACCAAAGCCCCCCCGAAAAGCTAATCAGCGAGTACAAGCGCTCCAAGTACTGGGCAGAGCAGGTGGCTCACGAGGCAATCTCCCAAGGCCAAGATATTGTGATTGTCAACCCCAGTACCCCCATTGGTGCTGGGGATGCAAAGCCCACCCCCACCGGTGAAATCATCCTGCGCTTTTTACGGCGACAGATGCCCTTTTACGTCAACACGGGGTTGAACCTGATCCATGTGCGGGATGTGGCGATCGGTCATCTTTTGGCCTTAGAAAAAGGCAAAACGGGTGAACGCTACATCCTCGGTCACCAAAACCTAACGCTGGCAGACATTCTGGGACGATTAGCCGCGATGACTGGGCTGCCGCGCCCCCTTGGCGAAATTCCCATTGGGATTCCCTTAGTGGTGGCTTGGTTGGATGAAGTGGTGCTGGGGGCTTTGGGCAAACCCCCCGCGATTCCTGTGGATGGGGTGCGCATGGCCCAGCAAAAAATGTTTTACGATGCCCGCAAAGCTGTGGCTGAATTGGGTTTGCCCCAGACGCCGATTGATGAGGCACTGCGGGACGCTGTGACTTGGTACCGCGAACGGGGGTACTGCCCCTAGGGTTTGCGATATAGTGGGGAATGGAAATTATGAAGTTTAGTTAAGAGCTATGTTGGTTGCGCCCTTTGCCTCTCAGTTGCCCTTTGTGGAAGAGACGCTTCACAGTAGCTATCAAGCCCTGCAATGGGGTAAAAACATTTTTGCGATCGCCCACAAAACCCTGAGTGCGCGGCTTTTGAATACGGTCTTTCCCACGGAAGAACGGACGCAACCCCTCAGCCCCGAATTGCAAGCCTGGCTCAAGGAACGCTACGAAACTCTACTCCAGCAAGATTGGCAGGACGCCGCCGCAGGTTTCTATCCTGCTGCCCTGCTCTTTGATGCCCCTTGGGAAGAGTTCCTCCGCTTTTATCCCCTGCTGTTGCTAGACTTGCCGCAGATGTGGCAGCGGGCGCGATCGCGCCAATTTCAGGAGTTTGCTAAAAACCTGCGCCTTGAGGACTATCCGCAGTACTATCGGCAGAACTTCCACTACCAAACCGATGGCTACCTCAGTGAAACCTCCGCCAACCTCTACGATGTCCAAGTGGAACTGCTCTTTGGTGGCACGGCAGATGCAATGCGGCGGCGGGTGATTGCCCCCATTGCCCAACATTTTGTTGCTCATCCCCCCGCGCCACCCCTGCGCATTCTCGATGTTGCCTGTGGCACCGGTCGCACCCTAAAACAACTGCGCTACGCTTTCCCAGCGGCGGTGCTCTTTGGCCTTGATTTGTCCCCCGCCTACCTGCGCAAAGCCAACGCCCTACTGGCGACCCAGGCGGGTGCGCTGCCGCAACTGATTCAGGGCAACGCTGAAAGCCTGCCCTACGTGGATAGCTATTTTAGCGCCATCACCTGTGTCTTTCTCTTCCATGAACTGCCCGCCCCCGTGCGCCAAAACGTGATCTATGAATGCGCCCGCGTTCTGCAGCCGGGAGGCATCTTTGTCATCTGTGACTCAATTCAAGCCTTGGATTCCCCAGAGCAGCGTCCGATGATGGAAAACTTTGCCAACCTTTTCCACGAGCCCTTTTACCGCAACTATATCGAGGATGATCTCAACATTCGCTTAGAAAAAGCGGGTCTGGTGGTCAAAGAGGTGCAGCACCACTTTATGAGTAAGTATTGGGTAGCGGTTAAGCCTTCTTAGCCCAAAAGCCCTAGTCCAGTACGGTTTGTAACAGTGCCTACCTGCTGCAATGGGAAGCGGCTAGGCTGAAGGCAATAGGTCAAAATAGTTTTTCCCCGTTGCAATCGGGAGGGTTTATTCATGGATGGGCTGGCATGGCAGGCGGCGTTTGTCTCTGGCTTGGCGAAGGTCGATCAGGAGCATCAGGCACTCTTGGAGATGTTACAGCAGCTACGCTCGGCGATCGCCGCCGGGGCAACCTTTTCCCAGGTCAAGCCGCAGTTACAAGCCTGCGCCAGGGAAACGGAACGCCACTTTCAGCACGAAGAGACCCTGATGGCTACTGCCAACCATCCCCTCTATCTCTCCCACCGTGCCGCTCACCAAAATTTGCTGCGAGATTTGAGTGGCCGGCTTGAGGAGGTGCACAGGCATCCTGAAAACCTAACGCCGGCAACGATAGAGGCCATTGGTACTCTGGTGGTCCGCCATATTTGCGAAGAAGATTTGCCGATGCTTTATCTGCTCACCCATCCCGAGGAGCTAGCGCAGCAACAAGGGGCTGAATTAACCGCTGAAAACGCGTTCTAGATGCCTGGGCTAACTGCTGGTTTTGCGATGTTGGATTGCAGTTAAGCCACTGGTTTGCAGCAACTCGCCACTCTCGACCACGGCATAGATGAGCCAGTGATTGCCACAGTTCATGCGGGACTCTACGGTGCACTCCAAATAGGCAAGGGCATCGAGCAAAATGGGGGCACCACTCTCAGCGCTTTTGAGGCCAAGCGTCGCTAGCTGTTGCTCCCCCAGGCGTTGCGCCTGCTGAAATTGACGTACTAGGGGACTGCCTTCCTTGAGAATATTCAAGACAAAGCGATCGCCCACTAGGCAGAGGCTTTCCGCCCATTCCTGGGGCAAGGACACCGTGATGCCAGGGGGATGAAAAGAGGCTTGGGAGACCGACGACACCAAAATAGCCGCCGCTTGGGTAAGGTGAAAACACCCTTCGGGTAGGGTGGTCAGAACACACAGGGAACCGACCACCCGATTCACAGCCTGTTCGGTGCGATCCACTTGTGCCTCCGCTAGACTGGGAGGGCGAACAGTGCGGCTCTTGCGCAGTTTTTTCAGGGCTTGGGCAAACTCGCTGGCAGCAATTTGGCATTTTTCCAGATCGCTAGCTGTGGGGGTAAACTTCACCCGCAGCGTTTCAAAGCCAAGGGTATAGCCGGCATCAACGAGCTTTTGCTCAATGTCATCAATGGCCTCGCCACTCCAACCGTAGGAGCCAAAGACCCCAGCCAGCTTGGTTTGGCTGCCTTCTGCCAAGATAAAGCCCAAGGCGGTCTGCACCTGGGTCGGCATGTGCCCTCCTAGGGTGGGCGAGCCAATGATAAAGCCGTCGCTACTGTGGATCAAGGCTTGCATTTCCGCTGGGGGAGTGGTTTCACAGTTAACAGCTTCCACTTGAACGCCGGCGGCGGTTAGCCCCTGGGCAATCGCATTGGCCAGAATTGCCGTATTGCCATAGGCAGAGGCATAGAAAAGCGCTACCTTGGTGTCCTGTGCCGTTTGGGCTTGGCACCAGTCGCGATAGTCCTGAAAGAGGCGGCTACGGCTAAACTTGACAATCGGGCCGTGGGCGGGGGCATAGAGGCGCGGGGGCGGTGTCAGTTCTGCCAAGCGATCCAAAATGCTTTCCACTTGGCGGGTTTGTGCTGCATGCAAACATTCAAAGTAGTAGGCACGATCCTCATCCAGTTTTTTCCACTGCTCATCGTAGAGACTATCGCCACAGACATGGGCACCAAAGAGCTTGTCGCTGAACACAATTTGATTTTGGGGATCAACGGTCATTAGACCATCGGGCCAGCGGGGCGTAGCAGCGGCAATAAACATGAGTTGGCGATCGCCCCCCAACTCCAAGGGGGTTTCCGCCCGCGGAATCCAGAGATTCAACTGCTCACCAACCGCAGAGCGCAATGCCACTGCTGCAGCCTTAGAGCAGACAATAGTGATCTGGGGCGCTTTTTCCAGCAAGACCTTGACGGTGGCAAGGCGATTGGAGTTGACATGACTGAGAATCAGGTACCGCAGTTGACTGAGATCAATGTGCTGCTGGAGTTCTTGTAAATAAATCTGGGTAAAGGATTCCCCCGGCGGATCTAGAAGCGTGGGTTGGGGGGCCTGAATGAGGTAGGAATTGGAGGTGGTTCCCTGTTGGCGGCCATATTCTACTTCAAACTTCAGCCGATCCCAAGTGCGCGATCGCAGAACCAAAATCCCCGGTGCAATTTCCGCCACTTGAACGTCCCGCGGACGCGTTTCCGTTAGCATTGGATACCTCCTAAAATTTACCCCGCCGATTGCCGACAGCCTGAGCACTGCTCGCCAAGATTCGGCACCCCTTTTTGAGAACACTATAACGCAGTTCCCTAGATTACAAATGACGGTGGAACCCTAGCCCCCAGCGATCGCCCCCAACCTCTGAGGCGCGATCGCAAGCCCGCAATTGGGCGAGCAGAACCACCATCCGATCCAACCCCGCACGCAGGTGTGCCGTTGTTTCCCCTGCTTGATTGACAACCATGCTAAAGACTAGGGGGCGATCCTCGAGGGGTTCCACATAGCCTGCTAGGGCAGCCACCCCTCGCAAAGTCCCTGTTTTGGCCCAGACGCGATCCTGAGCTGCCGTATCCCGCAGACGCTGGCGCAGGGTTCCGGATCGCCCCGCAAGGGGGAGCGATCGCCGCCACAGCAAGGCATGATCGGTGCGCGCCATTTGTTGCAACAGCGTCACTAAACCATTGGGGGTCAGCCAATCTTGCCGCGACAGTCCGGAACCATCCACTAACACAGCCCCTTGCACCCCAATCTGCGCCAAGTAACGTTGGCGATAACCGGGTTGTGCAGCCTCCAGAGCTGCAAAGAGCATTTCTGCATAGAAATTGTCACTCTCTTGGAGAATTGGCAAGATTAACTGGCCTAGGGGGGGTGAGGCATGGCGCACCAATAAATCCGGTAACGGCTCTGCTGTTTCCACAGGGCGAATCTGCTGCACCTGAATGCCTGCTTGGGCAAAGGCACGCTGCACCTGCTGCTGAAGATAGGGGATGGGCTCCCGCAGGGGAATGCGCATTTCTGCTGGCTCACTGCCCCTATGGAGTTGACCGCGCACAATGATCTGCTGGCCGCGCACCTCACTTTCCAAAAATTCCGGCTCAGAGGGAGCCACGGTGCGGGTCTCATTGACCACTCGAAAATTAGTCTCCGGCTGCCGTAGGGCTAAGGGTTGACCCAACTGTTGCGGTCTCACCTCTAGGTTGAGGGCATTTTGATTGATACTTAAGCGCAGAATGACGGCCGCATTACCCATCGTGAGGTCTTCGATTGCCCATGTGGGTTCAATCGTCACGGGTGTTACGCCGCCAAGCTCCAAGACTTGAATCTGGCGAATCCCCTGCTGAGCAAGGCTAGTGGCCATTTGTTGCAGGGCTTGGCTGCTGAAACTGGGATCAAAACTGCCCTGAAGACGCAGGGTTGTTCGGTCGGGCGATCGCGCGCTCAGGGTGGTGACAAAGCGATGACTCGCTCCCCAGTAGTCAAGGGCGGCAGCTACCGTGGTCAGCTTCACATTCGAAGCCACCAAAAAGAGTTTTTCCCCTTGGTGGTTGTAGAGCACCTCGCCACTGCTCAAATCCCGCACCACAATGCCCCACTGTCCCCGTTGCCATTGGGGGTTTTGGATCTCCTGTGCAATAGCGCGAGCCAAGTCTTGGCGGCAGAGACCAAAGACGGCAGGGGAAACCAGCAGGAGAATAAGACTAGCAGGGGGCAGAAGCCATCGAAGCCATACCATGGAGCACTACGTCCTTGACATAGACCCGATCGCAGCGCTGCGTTTCCACACCCGTGGCGGGCCGATAGCCCGCCTTCTCGTACAAATGTACAGCCACAGTCATCACTGAGGCGGTTTCAATCCAGATTTTGCGGTAGCCCGCCGCTTGAATTGCTGCTTCCAGATGGTGCAGGAGGAATGTCCCTAGACCTTGGCCACGCACCCGCGGATGAAGGTACATCTTGCGAATTTCCACAGCCGCTTCGCCCCGCTGAATGGGATAGAAAGCAATTGTGCCAACGACTTCCGCAGCTTGCTCCACCACCCAAAATTGTCCACCCCGGCGATGGTAGTAATCTTCAACGTGAACCACATCGGCATCGGCTCCCTCGGGTTGCCAAGAGAGGCCAAACTCACTGAGGACATTGGCAATGAGGTGCATGACCGCTGCCCGATCGCGATCGCACCAATGGCGCACCCCACACCCCCCATAGTGAAGAAAAAATGCACTCAAGGACGGCTGCCTCCAGTAGAATGACAGTTCTTTTCACAGAGAGAGAACCCAGGCAAAAGCATCAAAACCACTCTGCCTCAACGGTCGTGGCGAAGACCGGCCTTCAGGCACCCCACTGAAAAAAGAACTGTACTGCCACTCTAACGATTCAGCGTGAGGCGCGCAAGATCATTTTGCTACTGTTTTTATCTTGGTTTCATCTTTGCTGCCGCCGTCACTCTCCTAATCGCCAAACTAGTATAGGAAAGGATGCTGAACAAACGGACGATGCAAGACTTTGGCGTTGTGATTGTCGGTGGTGGCCTAGCAGGCTGTCGGGCTGCTTTGGAAATTTGCCGGCTGGCCCCCGAGACCCCCATTGCCCTTGTGGCCAAAACCCATCCCATTCGTTCCCACTCCGTTGCCGCCCAAGGGGGCATTGCGGCTACCCTCAAAAATGTGGACACCGAAGACTCTTGGGAAAGCCATGCCTTTGATACGGTCAAGGGGTCAGACTTTCTTGCGGATCAGGATGCTGTAGCCATTCTTGCCCAAGAAGCGCCCGGTGTGGTGATTGACCTTGAGCACTTGGGGGTGCTCTTTTCTCGCCTGCCCGATGGCCGCATTGCCCAACGTCCCTTTGGCGGTCACACTCACCCGCGCACCTGCTATGCCGCCGACAAAACGGGTCATGCCATTCTCCACGAACTCTACTGCAATCTCCTGAGGTACAATGTCACCTTTTTGAGTGAGTGGTATGTGCTGCGGCTGATTGTCGAGGAGCAGCAGGCCAAGGGGGTCGTTGCCTACCACATTGAAACGGGTCAACTGGACATTCTGCGGGCATCCGCCATTCTTTTTGCCACAGGGGGCTATGGTCGGGTCTTTAATACCACGTCTAATGATTTTGCCTCCACTGGGGATGGCTTAGGGATGACGGCACGGGCAGGCTTACCCCTTGAGGATATGGAGTTTGTCCAATTTCACCCGACGGGGTTGTATCCAGCGGGTGTCTTAATTTCTGAGGCGGTGCGCGGCGAAGGGGCTTATCTACTCAATGCCGAGGGGGAACGCTTTATGGCACGCTATGCCCCCAGTCGTATGGAACTGGCTCCCCGTGATATTACTTCGCGGGCGATCGCCATCGAAATTCGCGAAGGGCGGGGCATTCACCGTGATGGTTCTGCGGGTGGGCCTTTTGTCTATCTCGATGTCCGCCACTTGGGTCGCGAAAAAATCCTGAATCGCATTCCCTTCTGTTGGGAGGAAGCCCATCGCTTGGCGGGGGTGGATGCGGTGGTGGCGCCGATTCCTGTGCGTCCGACAGTGCACTACTCCATGGGGGGCATTCCGGTCAATGTCAATGGTCAGGTGCGGGCCAATGCCACAGAAATGGTGACAGGGTTTTATGCCGCCGGCGAATGTGCCTGTGTCTCGGTGCACGGTGCCAATCGCTTGGGCAGTAATTCTCTCTTAGAATGTATAGTCTATGGCCGCCGCACCGGTGCCGCGATCGCCAAGGATTTACCGAGTCTGCCCCGCCCCCAATTGGACCCCCAGCCCTATCTACAAGCAGCAGAGCAGCAGATTCAACACCTCTTTGATCAAGCAGGGGATCTGCGCCTTGCCCAACTGCGGCGGCAAGTACAGGATTGTATGACCCAATACTGTGGTGTCTTTCGCACGGCTGAGTTAATGCAGCGGGGCTTAGGGGAATTGCAACAGCTCAAGGCTGCCTATGGCCGGATTCGTCTTGACGATCGCCAGCGCTATTGGAACACAGAGCTGATAGAAGCCTTTGAGTTGGCCAATATCCTAGTGGTTGCTGAAGTCATTTTAAGCAGCGCCCTTGCCCGCCAAGAGAGTCGTGGTGCCCACTTCCGTGAGGACTATCCCCAGCGGGATGATGTCAACTTCCTATGCCACACCCTAGCCACCTATCACAACAGCAACGGCATTCAAATTGACTATCTGCCCGTCACCATTACCCTGTTTCCCCCCCAAGAGCGCACGTATTAAAGCCATGCGACGGTTACCTGCAACCCCTGCCCTCAACCGTTTTATTATTGGCATCACCCTCTTTATCCTCATCATGTTGGTGGCAGTGGCGGGCTATACCAGCTTTGGCTGGCACTGGCTTGATGCCCTCTATATGTACGTGATCACCGTGTTTGGCATTGGCTATAGCGAAGTGCGACCCCTGATTACGCCGGCGCAACGCTTCTTCAACATGATGATTATTGTGGCCGGCAGTGCTGCAACCGTCTATACCATCGGTGCAGTGGTGCAACTGTTTACCGAAGGGGAGATTAAGCAACTCCTAGAGATGCAGCGGGCCAGCCGCGACATTAACAAACTCAAGCACCACGTTATTGTCTGTGGCTTTGGCCGCATTGGCCAGGTGGTCGCTCAGGAGTTAACCGCCACCAAAACCCCTTTTGTGATTTTGGATGTCAATGAACAGCGCATTGATTTAGCCATCCAGTCGGGCTATTTGGCCTATTTAGGAAGTGCGGTGGAGGAGGAAACGCTACAAGCGGTGGGCATTGATCGGGCGATCGCCCTTGCTACAGTGCTGCCCAATGACACGATCAATGTCTTTATTACGCTGACGGCGCGCTCTATGAATCCGAGTTTGCTGATTGTGGCGCGGGCGAATTTCGCTACGACAGAATCGAAGCTACGCCTGGCAGGGGCAGATCACATTGTCTTGCCGACAAAAATTGGCGCCAGTCAAATGACGAACCTCATTCGGCGGCCCCGCATTGATTTCCTCGAACAAACGGGCGATCGCGAAACCCTCAACGACCTCTTGAGCCATATTGATGCCCGCCTCGAGGAACTGGAGATTACCCCCGATTACCCTTATGTAGGGACGCGCTTGACAGGACTGGAGGTACGCGGTCAAGGGGCATTTATCATTGTTGGCTTGCGCAAAAGCGATGGCCAACTATTCCCGACCCGCACCAATCCCCTTGTGGAAGTGGGCGATACATTGATTTTATTGGGGCACGCCCAAGATGCCCCCAAGCTCATTCGTAAGTATACCGCCCGGGTCCGCTACCCCCAATGACACCCCCCTCTCATCTTCCTGAGCTCAAGGAGCACGTCATCATTTGCGGCTATGGTTCTCTAGGTCGCACCTTGGCGAGGAACTTGGCCGCCGCCCAAATTCCCTTTGTTGTGATTGACAACCAGCGGCAGCGACTACGGCTTGCCCAGCAGTCAGGGCACCCTTTTTATCGCGGTGATGATCTGATGGATGAAAATGAACTCTTGGCCGTGGGGGCAGATCGCGCTCGCACTTTGGTGGCGGTTTTAGACGATGATGCCAGCAATGTCTTTATTACGCTAATTGCCCGTCGCCTCAATCCCAAATTGCAAATCTTGGCCTACGGTGAATTACCCACCACAGAGTCCAAACTGCGTTTTGCCGGCGCAGATCATGTGGTCTTGCCCTCGAGTATCAGCGCCCAGCGCATGGTACAGCTCATTACTCGCCCCACAGTCTTGGATTTTCTGGAGGAAAAAGAGGAGCGCAGTCACCTCATTGAGCTGCTCAGCCAGCTTGATCTCCAAATTGAGGAGTTTACGCTGCCCCCAGAGTCGCCCCTAGCAGGGCTAGAGATCGCCGATGTGGAAGCAGAAGGCCGCGGGCGCTTTATTATTGTCGCTGTTCGCCATCCCAACGGCGCCTTGGTGACCCATCCCCCCTTAACCCTGCCCCTAGCGGCGGGGGATACCCTCATTGCCCTTGGCCGAGCAGCGGAAATTCAAACCTTCTTCCGCCAACATGCTCACCGCCAGAGGAGTCGCTATCGCAGCCTAAGAAGTTAACCCTTCAGGCCAGCACCAGTGTGTGAGGGAATTATATATCGCTGCAAGAAAATAAATACAATGAACACGGGCACAATGGAAATTACTGAGCCAGCGGCAATGAGTCGCCAATCCAAGGAAAACGTGCCCGCCAAGGTCACCACACCAATGGGGAGCGTATAAAGTTCCGGTTGATCCAAAACCAACAGCGGCCAGAGAAAATCACTCCAAGCGCCAATAAAAACAAAAATCCCAAGGGTAACGAGGGCAGGGCGAATAGCAGGCAGCATCACAAACCACCACAGCCCCAATTCTGAGCAGCCATCGAGGCGAGCCGCCTCCTCTAGTTCCTTGGGCACTGCCATAAAAGCCTGCCGCAATAGAAAGATACCAAAGGCAGAAGCCAAACTCGGCAGCATTATTCCCAGATAGGTATTGCGCAGACCCAACTGCACCGCCAAAATAAACAGGGGAATCATGATGATTTGAAAGGGAATCATGATCGTGGCCAAAATGGCGGTAAAAATCACCTCCCGCCCGCGAAAGGACAGCCGTGCCAAGGGATAGGCGGCCAAGGCTGAAGTCAGGAGATTACAGGCCACCGTTAAAACCGCCACCAGTGTACTGTTGAACAGGTACTGGCCAAAGGGATTCGTTTGCCAAACCGTCACAACATTTGCCAATGTGGGTTCGGCGGGCAGCCAGCGGGGCGGAAAGGCAAAAATATCTTCATTGGCAGACTTAAAGGCGGTACTGGTGAGCCATACCAACGGGAGGAGCATAGCAATCGCGATCGCCCCCAACAGTAGGTAGGTCAAGCCTTGCCGCAGGGTCATCGCCGCGTCCAAAGATTGGTAAACATCATCAACAGACCACCAATGACAATGGCGATCGCTAGACCGCCAGCCATCCAATCCAGCGTTGTCGTTTCCATCTGCAATTTCCCAAGGGTACTCTTAAACACTGCTAAACACTGCGCAGGGCAACAATCGGATCCAGCCGCGCCGCCCGCTGAGCGGGAACCACCCCAAAGAAGAGGCCAATACTGCCCGAAACACCGACAGCCAGAGCCACAGCAACGGGGGCAACACCAGCCTGGAGGGGGGTTAGGATCGCCACCAACATGACACCGCCCACACCGAGGCCAGTACCAATTAGGCCACCGAGGGCAGAGAGGATCATCGCCTCAATCATAAACTGTGCCAGTATATCCCGCTGAGTAGCACCAATGGCCTTGCGCAGGCCAATTTCTTGGGTACGTTCTGTGACGGACACCAGCATAATGTTCATAATGCCAATACCCCCCACCAGCAGCGAAATGCCAGCGATCGCCGCCAACATCAAGGTCAGGGCATTGCTGATATTGCCGATAATTTGCAGGGCTTCCTTTTGAGTTTGAATAGTAAAATCATCCTCATCCACAATTTGATGCCGCAGCCGCAGTAGGTTAGTTATCTGAAACTTAGCAGCATCAATGCTTTGCTCATCGCGGGCAGACACCGAGATAAAGGTTAAAGAAATTCCATAGGGAGAGCGCTGCCCAACAATGCGGGAAGACATCGTCGTAATGGGAATGTAGGCCGCCTCATCCTGATTATTGCCGAGGAAGGCGCCCTTTTCAGCCATGACACCAATCACCTCAAAGGAAAGATTCTTAATCCGCACCTGCTGACCCACAGGATTCTCGTTGATAAAGAGCTTCTTCGCCAAATCCGAGCCTAAAATCACGACGCGGCGATGCCGTTCCATATCCTCATTAGAGATAAAGCGCCCCTGCGCCACAGTAAAGCTGCGCACTGAGGGAAAGGTCGGGGTGGTACCCACAATCAGCACATTGGTGTTGCGGCCGCGATAGGTTACCCGTTGTTGCACTTGGATTTGCGGTGCCACTTCCTTGACCGTGGGCACTTGGGTGGCGATCGCCTTGGCATCCTCCAGGACAAGGGTTTGTGGCACATTAAACGTGCGGTTACGGGCTTGGGGGGTCCCCGGCACAATAAAGAGTGTATTGGGTCCCAAGGATTCAAACTGGCTAGCGGCATAGCGCTGTGCCCCCTGACCCACACCGACCATGGCAATCACTGCCGCATTGCCAATGATAATGCCCAACATCGTTAGGCCACTGCGGAGCCGATTGGCCTTGAGGGTGGCGATCGCCATGCGCACACTTTCGCCAATGTCCATACTTTGCACCGAAAACACCTGTCTTTAATCTAACTTGGGATCTGCTTTACCCTCAGACCTCCAGTTGTGGGTTCAGGATTGGGGTAGGGGAATACTTTTGCCGTTGTAGAGATTCATGGCCACTTCAACCCCAGACTGAATACTCAACTCAATCGCATCCACAGCAAGGTCAAGCACAGCGGGTAAAATAGCCAGTTCAGTGGCTGAAAAATGTCCCAAAACAAAGGGCACAGCGTTGCGAGGTCCCATTTGCTGCTTCAGGCGATCGCCAAAGGCAATGCCCACCTTCAGGCGAGGAAACTGTTGGGAATGACAATGCTGAATAATGGATTTCATCCCGTTGTGTCCCCCCGCTGAGCCACTCAGGCGCAAGCGCAGCCGCCCCAGGGGCAAATCAGCATCATCATAGACCACAAGGGTTCGTTCGAGGGGCAGCTTATAAAAGTTCAACAGGGCATAAAGAGATTGCCCCGAGCTATTCATATAGGTGGTGGGCTTGAGGAGGCGCACCTTTTGACCATGAATCAACACCTCCCCTACCTCCCCCAAGAAGCGCCGCTGCTGGGTCAGCTGCACCCTATAGCGCTCTGCTAGGGCATCGAGGACACGAAAACCAACATTGTGGCGAGTTGTGGCGTACTCTATTCCTGGATTTCCAAGGCCAACAATGACACAGGGCTGGAGTGCCATGCCACCTAAAGGGAGGTTTCCCGAGGCGATTCAGCCTCTGCCTTGGCCTGTTGTTCCTCCTCGAGGGCAGCGGTCTGCCGCTTCATTTCATCTTGGAATTCGCGGGAGGCTTCCTCAAAGGCGCGCTTTGTTTTGCCAAGACTGCGGCCAATTTCCGGCAACTTCTTCGGGCCAAAGATGAGCAGTGCCACCACCAAAATGACGATGAGTTCCGGCAGACCGATCCCAAAAACGTTCATGGATTATCCCAGTGCTTTCCAACTCACGTTAACACCATCGATGATCAGTGTTGAGTTATAGATTTCCAGAATGATCAGCAAAAAGACCAAAAATAGCCCCATAAAGACCGCCATCAGGGGCGTGGTACCCCAACCGGGAGCGACTTTACCGTATTCAGAGTTCAAGGGGCGGAGAATATCCCCGAGCCAAGTCCGTCGTGCCATAAATTCCTTTTTTGAACGAAATGAACAGCGTTTTAATGTTTCGTAATATTATAGAAGCATATCTTGCTCCCATTTAGTACGCTTCTATGGAACCTGCAACAGTTCTTAGCATTGCTCTCGCTGCCGTCTGCATTGGTGTGACTGGTTACTCCATCTATCTTTCTTTTGGCCCCCCCTCAAAGGAGCTAGCGGATCCCTTCGACGATCACGAAGACTAAAATCACAATCCCTCGACGGGAACCCCCAAAAAGCTGGCGATCGTTGCTCCCTGGGTTTCCAATTCAGCCAAGGGCAGGGGGGTGCCCACGCGAGTCAAGGGGACTTCACCCCGGCCTTTTATCTTCAGGTAGAGGGCCCGCTTTGGGTTGAGTCCCTCTTTAATGACAATTTTCACAGCTTGGACATCGCCAATGGGGCAGCTTACCTCAATTTGGCGGTTTTTACCGGGGAAGCCCCAGCGAAAAATGCGCACAAAGCCCGTTTCTTTGTTGAACTCATTAAAGCCACCGCCCACATCCCAGGCGATCGCCAGCCACAAATAGGTTGCCAACAGAAGCGCCGCCAGCCCATAAAAGCCAATGGCAATCCCTTGGGGAATAAAGACCAAATCAATTGGGTTGCCGATGGGCAAGAGGTTGCGGTGCAAGTAGCTAGAGAGGCCAGCTAGAAAGAAACCAAGGCCACCAATGGAGACCGCTGTTGCCCAAAAGTAGTTACTAGGGCGACGGGATCCCAGCACCCTATAGCGCAGAACGGACTCTTGACGGGGGGATGGCTCAGTTATAGGAGTTATAGGAGAGTTCGTCATAGCTCGCGTTGCCAAAGTTCAAGCACCTTACATCTTAAGAGAAACTGGGGGTATTCCCAAAGGAAGAATCCCTGTGCTCCACAAGGCTCTGCATAAAAGCTAGGCTAGAACTACCCTTGGGTGGCTAATTCTACCGGTAGAGTAGGGAAGTCCGAAAAAGGGTTTTTCTTGCAATCCATACAATATAAATAGTTATAAACTGTAAAAACGGGTCAAAGGGTCAGCTATGCAACCATCCAATCCAAATCAATTTACCGAAAAAGCATGGGCAGCGATCGCCCGCACGCCGGATCTGGCCAAGCAGGCACAGCATCAGAATCTGGAAAGTGAACACCTGATGAAATCGCTGCTAGAGCAAGAGGGACTGGCGACACAAATTTTCCAAAAAGCTGGCTGTTCGGTGCAGCGAATCCGGGATCTGACCGACGAGTTTATTAGCCGTCAGCCAAAAATCAGTCATCCCAGCGGCGTCTACCTTGGACAGAGCCTCGACAAGCTTCTCGATCGCGCCGAAGAGGCACGCAAACAGTTTGGCGATGAGTTTATCTCAATTGAGCACTTGGTGTTGGCCTTTGCCGAAGACGATCGCTTTGGCAAGAAACTCTTTCAGGACATTGGCCTTACCGAAAAAGTGCTGCGGGAAACGATTCAGCAAATTCGTGGCTCCCAAAAAGTTACGGATCAAAACCCAGAGGGTAAATATGCGGCACTGGAAAAATATGGCCGTGATCTGACCCTCTTGGCTCGCCAAGGGAAACTGGATCCGGTGATTGGCCGCGATGATGAAATTCGCCGCGTGATTCAGATTCTCTCACGGCGCACCAAAAATAACCCCGTCCTGATTGGTGAGCCGGGGGTGGGGAAAACCGCGATTGCTGAAGGCCTTGCCCAGCGGATTGTGGCGAGGGATGTGCCCGATTCCCTGCGCGATCGCCAGTTGATTGCCCTGGACATGGGCGCCTTGATTGCCGGTGCCAAGTATCGCGGTGAATTTGAAGAGCGCCTGAAAGCTGTTCTCAAGGAAGTCACAGATTCCAACGGTCAAATCATTCTCTTCATTGATGAGATTCACACCGTTGTTGGCGCAGGGGCAACCCAAGGAGCCATGGATGCCGGCAACCTCCTCAAACCAATGCTGGCACGGGGGGAACTGCGCTGCATTGGCGCCACCACCCTAGATGAGTACCGCAAATACATTGAGAAGGATGCGGCGCTTGAACGGCGCTTCCAGCAGGTCTATGTGGATCAACCCAGTGTGGAGGACACCATCTCCATTTTGCGGGGTCTCAAGGAACGCTATGAGATCCACCATGGTGTAAAAATTTCCGATACCGCCTTGGTGGCAGCGGCGACCCTCTCCGCCCGCTACATTAGCGATCGCTTCTTGCCCGACAAAGCCATTGACTTGGTGGATGAAGCGGCGGCCAAATTAAAAATGGAAATCACCTCGAAACCTGAGGAACTGGATGAGATTGACCGCAAAATCCTGCAATTGGAGATGGAGCGGCTCTCGCTACAAAAGGAAACCTCGGCTGCTTCCCGCGATCGCCTTGAGAAACTCGAAAGAGAGCTAGCCGACCTCAAGGAGGAGCAAAGCCGCCTCAATGCCCAGTGGCAAGCGGAAAAAGAAGTTATTGACCGTCTCCAAGCCATCAAAGAGGAGATCGAAAAAGTCAACATCGAGATCCAACAAGCGGAACGCAACTACGACCTCAACCGTGCCGCCGAACTCAAATACGGTAAACTCACAGAACTCCACAAAAAACTGGCGGAAGCCGAAGCCAAACTGCGGGAGATTCAAGTGGGGGGTCACTCCCTATTGCGGGATGAAGTGACCGAGGCCGACATTGCTGAAATCATCTCCAAATGGACTGGCATCCCCGTGAGCAAACTGGTGGAGTCGGAAGCCCAAAAACTGCTGCACCTTGAAGAAGAGCTGCACAAACGGGTGATTGGTCAGGATGAGGCGGTCACCGCCGTCGCGGAGGCCATTCAGCGCTCCCGTGCCGGGCTAGCGGATCCCAATCGTCCCATTGCCAGCTTCATCTTCCTGGGGCCAACGGGTGTCGGTAAAACGGAATTGGCTAAGGCCTTGGCAGCCTTTATGTTTGACACCGAAGAGGCGCTGGTGCGCATTGATATGTCCGAGTACATGGAAAAACATGCCGTGTCTCGGTTGATTGGGGCACCTCCTGGTTATGTGGGCTATGACGAAGGCGGTCAACTCACGGAAGCTATTCGCCGCCGTCCCTATGCTGTGGTTCTCTTCGACGAGATCGAAAAAGCCCATCCTGATGTCTTCAACGTGTTTCTGCAAATTCTTGATGATGGCCGCGTCACTGATTCCCAAGGGCGCACGGTGGACTTTAAGAACACGATCATCATCATGACCAGCAATATTGGTTCCCAGTACATTCTCGATGTGGCCGGCGATGACAGTCGCTACACAGAAATGTACAACCGTGTTATGGAGGCAATGCGGGCCCACTTCCGACCGGAATTCCTCAACCGCGTGGATGAATTTATCATCTTCCACAGCTTGCGCAAGGATCAATTGCGGCAAATTGTTCAATTGCAGGTGCAGCGGTTGCAGCAACGCCTCAGCGATCGCCAAATGACCTTGTCCCTCACTGAGAAGGCGATCGACTTCTTGGCCGAAGTGGGTTATGATCCTGTCTATGGTGCCCGCCCACTGAAACGCGCCATCCAGAAACAACTGGAAACCCCCATTGCTAAAAGCATCCTGCGGGGTGACTTCTTCGACGGCGATACAATTCTAGTGGATGTGGGCGAAAGCGAACGCCTCAGCTTCCGGCGCCAAGTGGAACTCGCAACCGTTTAGGCGCAACTGAAGGTCAGACGGGAGGACTGAGTGGGGCTATCCCTTCGGTCCTCTTTTGATCGGTAGCATTGTCCAGGGCCTTCGCCGGCCTAGCCGATGACGCCGGTGTTCAGTTAACTGCTACTCCCGATAGTCAGAGCATTGCCAGATCAAGGAAACCTGCTGCTAGACAGTGTAGGTGTTATCAATACCAGCAATGACGGCGCCTATCCCATGGAGTTTTACTCCCCTTGTGCGTGTTAGAGGGCCAACAAGGAGCAAGAAAAAGGGCGTGTATCCTAGGCTGTGACGGTATATTGGATTCAGGCTGCCCGCCCCAATCTTTGGTGATGAGGAAACTTGTGTTCATAGTCGGTGAGCAACAGCAATGGTAAGTTCTGGTCCCCAGCCCCGTCCAGAAGGGTTTGCTGCTCTGATGCGGAACAAGAATTTCCTCAAGTTATGGGGCGGTCAAATCATCTCCCAACTGGCGGACAAAATTTTTCTCGTCCTCCTAATTACACTGGCGGTTTCCTACGATGCCAGCTATGAGCTGCCGGGCTCTAAGGCCTCAGCCGTAATGATCGCCAATACGCTACCAGCGGTTTTTTTGGTTCAACGGCGGGCACCTTTGTGGATCGCTACCCAAAGCGGGAGCTAATGAGCATTACCAATATTTTGCGGGGGCTACTGGTCTTTGCCCTGATCTTGATTCCAAAGCGGTTTACACTGCTGCTCCTGATTGCCTTTTCTGAGTCCATCCTCACGCAATTCTTTGCCCCAGCAGAACAGGCGGCAATTCCCCTGCTGGTGAAGGAGGAAAATCTCCTCTCGGCAAATGCCCTCTTTATCACAACAATGATGGGGTCACTGGTGGTGGGATTTGCCATTGGCGAGCCATTGCTAAGTGGTGCCGTGGCCATAGGCGGTGTCTATGCCCGTGAAATTGTTGTCGGTGTGCTGTATGTCATCGCGGGGTTGGTTTTAGCCTCGATTCGCTACCGAGAAGCAGTTCATGAGGGCGATCGCCACCTGAATGTTTGGCAGGACTTGCGGGAGGGGTTTGACTACGTGCGCAAAAATCGCCTCTTGGGCACTGCGATGCTCCAGTTAACAATCCTCTACTGTGTCTTTGCCGCCTTGACAGTGCTGGCGGTCAGTATAGCCCAAGAAATTGGCTTGCGGCCCAACCAGTTTGGCTTTCTCTTGGCCGCTGCAGGGCTGGGGTTGATTTTAGGGGCGGGGGTTTTGGGTCAATGGGGGGAGAAATTGCATCATCGGCCCCTGCCCTTGATTGGCTTTTTGGTGATGGCAGCTGTCTTGCTGGTCTTTGCCTTTGTACATCATCTGTGGCTGGGTCTGGGCTTGAGTATTTTGCTGGGGATGGGAGCGTCTTTAATTGGTATTCCCATGCAGACCCTGATCCAGATGCGGACTCCTGCGACGATGCGGGGTAAGGTCTTTGGCTTCCAAAATAACGTTGTCAATATTGCCCTCAGTGTGCCCTTGGCGATCGCGGGCATTCTTTCCGACTTCCTTGGCCTCACGGTGGTCATGGTGGGGATGGGGGGCGTGGTGGCGATCGCCGGGATTTGGGCGTGGCGGAATACACGCGCGGTTCTTGAGGATGCGATTTAGGAGGGAGGGATGCCCCTACTACATTTGAGTACTTGGCCAGAGGTCGAAGCCTATCTCAACACTTCCAAGGGGATGATTATTCCCATAGGCTCTACGGAGCAGCATGGCCCTATGGGTCTAATCGGTACTGATGCCCTCTGTGCTGAGGCGATCGCCAAAGGGGTCGGGGAAACCACCCAAGCGCTTGTTGGCCCCACCATTGCCGTGGGCATGGCTCTACACCATACGGCTTTCCCCGGCACCATTAGTTTGCGCCCTAGTACGTTAATTCTGGTGATTCGCGACTATTTAGTGAGCTTGGTACGGGCAGGCTTTCAACGCTTCTTTTTCATCAATGGTCACGGCGGCAATATCGCTACAGTCAAAGCGGCCTTTGCTGAAACCTATGCTGTCTTGACAGATTTACAAATTCCAGAGGCTGATCAAGTGCGCTGTGAATTGGCCAACTGGTTTATGTGTAGTTCGGTGATGCAACTGGCGCGAGAATGGTATGGCGATCGCGAGGGTTCCCATGCCACCCCCAGTGAAGTCGCGGTGACCCAATTTCTCTATCCAGAGGCCATTAAGCGGGTTCCCCTCAATCCCGAAGTCAATAGCAGTCATGCTATCTACAGTGCCGCAGATTTTCGCCGCCGCTATCCTGATGGTCGTATGGGGGCAGATTCCAGTTTGGCCACCCCTGAGCATGGACAGCAATTTTATCAGCGGGCTGTTCAGGAGTTGAGCGATCGCTACCGTCAATTTCTTCAAGCCGACTAAATGACTGTCTCTCTCCCCTCTCAAACATGGCACTGGCAAGGATACCCGATTCTCTATCGGTATCAAGGTAGCCAAGGTACCCCCCTACTGCTGATTCACGGCTTTGGTGCCTCTAGTTTGCATTGGCGCAACAATATTCCTCCCCTTGCCGCTTACCATCGGGTCTACGCCATTGATTTGTTGGGCTTTGGTGGCTCCGCCAAACCCGCTCCCTCGACTCTCCCCTACACCTTTGAGACCTGGTCAACCTTGGTTTTGGCCTTTTGCCATGAGGTGATTGGCCAGCCTACCGTTCTTATTGGTAACTCTATTGGCTGCTTGGTCGCTTTACAGGCCGCTGTTTTCCAGCCAGCGTGGGTCCGTCAATTGATCCTGCTCAACTGCTCTCTGCGTCAGCTTCACGATCGCAAACGACAGCAACTCCCTTGGTACCGCCGCTGGGGAACCAGCCTACTCCAGCAACTTTTAGCCAATCGCACCCTTGGCACCTACTTTTTCCGCCAAATTGCCCAACCCCGTACTGTGCGCCGCATTCTCCACCAAGCCTATGCCAACGCTGCCGCGGTCACCGATGAACTAGTGGAGATATTACTCACCCCTGCCCAAGACGCCGGGGCTGCCGATGTCTTTCTGGCCTTTGTGCGTTATTCCCAGGGCCCCTTACCCGAAGACCTGCTACCGCAGATCACCTGCCCCACCTATTTCCTTTGGGGCGCCGCCGATCCCTGGGAACCGATTGATGAAGCTCAGAAGTTAGCTAAGTTTCCCTGTGTGCAGGAGTTTGTTGCCTTACCAGAGATTGGCCATTGCCCCCAAGATGAAGCACCTGAGCAGGTGAATACCCACATTCTGAAATGGTTGGGCAAAATTTCCATCAGCACCTAGGATATGCTCTGAACTCATGTTATACTGATAAAGCTTAACGGGGCGTAGCGCAGCTTGGTAGCGCACCACTTTGGGGTAGTGGGGGTCGTGGGTTCAAATCCCGCCGCTCCGATCTTGAGAGTATTGAAAACTTGGTTAGGGCGATCGCTCTCCTTCTGCGCTTTGACGGTGAACTTTATTATTCCTATCGAGCGATCGCTCCTCTATGCTGAACCCGTTTACCTCGAAGCCGATCCAGACCATCTCCCCACTTTGGCACGGGGGGTGTCATGGATAATCAGCAAATCGTCATCGCTCCCACTTGAGAGGCGGGTCTTGAGTAACTGTCCCCGTGGTAACCCGCTTAATTAAAGCAAATGCTGAGAGAATCCCACTGGCCTGAGGGGGCGATTTCTTTCAACTCATCAACCGACCGAAATTTTCTACCCCCTTGGTGGTTTCTATACCTTTCGAGGCGTCCAATAACAACCTGAGCCTCGTCGATGGTCAATCCCGGAACACGCTGCTTAAGACTCTCAGCATCTCTGTAGCGGTTGATGCGAATATTTCGCCGCTTTTGTAATGGGGTGGGGGATGACTCTAGGATGTTCCTAAGGATTTTAACTTGTTCTGAGAGATTCATCACCTGCTGAGATTGCTCAGTCATTTCTTGATGGATGCTTTCTATCTGTTTTTTGAGTGGTTGCAGATAGCGATCGAGGATGTTCGTGAATTCTGAGGCTGACAGAGGCAACTGTAAGTAGACCCCTTCCTGTTGAGGGGGATGCCCTTGGGCATTGATTTGCATCAGCGTTTTGATACGCTCTTGGAAATCTGAGACTTCTTGGTCATCCGCCAGTTCAACTCTGGTGGCCCACAACTGCTTAATCCCCAATTCCCGAGCAAAGTCCACAACTTCCTTGCCAAAGACAACTTCGTACTCTACATCCCCTGTCTGGCTGGTGACTGAGCGAATAATTAAGGGAATCAGGTTGGTCTGGTACTTTTCTAGATCCTCACGGATCAAAGTCGGTGAAACATACAGTAGCGCTTGGGGATAGTCATCGGGAACTTTTAGGAGATCAATGTGCACCTGACCCTGATGCACATCGTATAGACCAAGGTACCTTGAGAGTCTGTTGGATTTACTCATGCTGTGGAAATGCCTCAGTGGAAAGATGGCGCGCCAAATTTTCAAATGTTGTCGTTAGCTCATCAATTGGTTCTTGATCTGCTCTTGATAATTCCGCATATAGATTTCTGCTAAATATGGGTTGCTGTAAATCTGTTGCTTTTTCTATAGCAGCGCGCTTAGGAATCCATGTGTCTTTAGGCAAGAGATTAGAAACGACAGCATACTCGCGAGCTACTCTCTCAAGGATATCCTGGAGCCTCTCTTGCATCTGCGCATTGACAGCAGAGTTCCTCTGATCGTACTTATTAACGGCAATACCCAGAAGCCGCGGCGGGTTATCCATTACAGGTCTGAAGGCTTCTAGGCGGGCCAAGACATACTCAATCGCCCGTATGGGGTAAGGGGCAAATTCTATCGGAATCAGAACCCCATGGGAAGCCATCAAAGCAATGGCATTGACTTTACCAAAGGCAGGGGGTGGATCAATTAGGATGATATCGTAGGGGTGGTTTCTTAGCTTTCTTTGCAGGACGCGATCGATATCTATTGTCCTAATCAGGTCGGCTTCTTGGTCTGCGAGGCGAATGTGGGAGGGGACAACGTCTAAGTGGAGATTGTCCCAACGCTTTCGATAGACGACTTCCTCGAGGGTGACCTTTGGTTCTAAGAGGAGGTGAGCAATGTCTTTCCGGCCTTGATCCTCAATATCCCTCAGGGGATCAATGCCTAAACCAATGCTAAGATTCGACTGCGGATCAATATCAATGAGTAGCACGCGCTTGCCCATGGCAGCAAAGGCAGCACCTAGGTTCAGGGTAAGGGTTGTTTTCCCCACTCCCCCTTTATGATTAAAGACAGTAATAATCATGGCAGTCCTCTGAGGATGTGTTGAGGGAAAAGCATAATTTTTTTGCAATACTTTTTCAAGGTGATGATAAATCTTGAGTTGCTCTTGGGTTAGGGCGCTCACGAGCGCTTCAGCAGCATTGCGGTGCAGTACCTTGGTCAGTTTTTGAATGCTTTTTCGCTCCAACTGGCCGGCGGCCCACTTGAGTTGGCACAGGGGCTTTTTTAGGGGATTTTGATAAAAGAGTTGGTAATCTTTACCATTGATTAAAAGGCCAAAAACCGCTTGAGCTGCTGCCATGTATTCCCGCAGTTGCTGTTGACCGCTGAGCCTTGACTCATTTGAGGATTTGACCTCAATCACAAGGTAGTTGAAGGAGCGATCGCCCGCCAGCGGCAAGGAAATGAGAAAATCGGGATAGCCATTCCCTAGCTTTGGCTTGATCCAATAGTTTTGAAGATCATAGCCCCATGCCTTTAACAAAGGTAGGACTATCTTCCGTTCAATCTCGGCTTCGTTACCCCTAGGCATTGCTCAGTGTCCTTGCCGTTACCTTCTGAGTGAGTGCCAGTGGCTAAAATTAAAGGGAACGCTGCCTAAGGGGAAGCCGCCAAAAAGGCGTGGGCAACAGCCCAGCAAACACTCGTAGAACAATGAGTGCGTGCGCAAAAAAGGTCAGAGCTACCCAAAAGCGGGGAAACCAATAGGCACGTGGGTCGCTACTGAGGGGGGGAAAAAGTTGATAGCCCAGCCAAATTAAGGCGGGAGGCAAGGTTACCAATAAAACTGCCAGAATTATAGCCGTATAGGTGAGGCTAGCGGGGGGCGTGTTGAGCGATCGCCAGTTGGTACCCGTCCACTGCCAGCGAAATGCCATGGCACTGTCTTCGAGCCGTGCTGTTTGATGGACAAAATCCAAGCTGAGAATATGGCGGCAAAAGTTACAGGCATAGGTATCCATCAGTACCATCGGCGCAATTTGCCCGTGACGGCAAACGGGGCATAAATAGATGCCATTGGCTTCCAAGGGCTTAGCAGGGGTGGACTCTGGCATAAGCTACGCTTGGGGATGTAGCGCCCGTTGTTCAAGACCGCGGTAGAGACGGTTCAGGGCATTCATATAGGCTTGGGCAGAGGCCACAATAATATCCGTGTTAGCGGCATGGCCAGCATAGATGCGATCCTCGTGCTGTAGCCGAATTGTTACCTCACCGATAGCATCAATGCCGGCGGTAACGGATTGCACCGAGTATTCAATGAGGCGATTGGGAATTTGCACCACACGGTTAATGGCACGATAGACCGCGTCCACAGGGCCAGTGCCAATGGCGGCATCGGTCAACTCTTCACCACTGGGGGTACGCACGGTCACCGTTGCTGTTGGGCGGGCATGATCACCGCAGGAAACTTGGACAAATTCCAGTTGATAGCCCCGCAGATCAATCCCTTGGCTTTCATCCTTGGCGATCGCCTCCAGATCCCAGTCAGTGATTTCTTTTTTCTTGTCGGCGAGATCCTTAAAGCGCAAAAAGGCCTTATTGAGTTCCGTTTCACTGAGTTCAAAGCCCAATTCCCGTAGGCGGGTGGCAAAGGCATTACGGCCAGAGAGCTTGCCCAAGACAATTTGGTTATCGGCAAGGCCAATCAGTTGGGCATCCATGATTTCATAGGTTTGCTTGTGCTTGAGGACGCCATCTTGGTGAATCCCCGATTGGTGGGCAAAGGCATTGGCACCCACGATCGCCTTGTTGGGTTGAATCAGCATCCCCGTTAGGTTTGAGACCAAGCGGGAGGTTTTATAAATTTCACGGGTGTTGATATTCGTCAAGGGTTCCTCTGATTCGGGTGGGCGACCTAGGAAAGGATTGAAGTACTGCCGCCGCACATAAAGTGCCATAACCAATTCCTCAAGGGCAGCATTCCCCGCACGCTCACCAATGCCATTAATCGTACACTCCAGTTGCCGGGCGCCATTTTTCACCGCTTCCAGGAAGTTAGCAACCGCCAAACCCAAGTCATTGTGACCATGAACCGAGATGACGGCGCGATCGATATTGGGCACATTTTCCTTAATGCCTTTGATCAGGGCACCAAACTCGGCGGGGGTGGTGTACCCCACAGTGTCAGGAATGTTGACCGTCGTTGCACCAGCGTCAATGACCCGCTCTAGAACTTCATAGAGAAACTCAGGATCTGAACGCCCAGCATCCTCTGGGGAAAACTCCACATCATCCACAAAAGACTTGGCATAGGCCACCATTTCTTGCGCAATTTCCAGTACTTCAGCGCGGGTTTTCCTGAGCTTGTACTCTAGGTGAATATCGGAGGTGGCAATAAACGTGTGAATGCGAGGATAGTAGGCAGGTTTGAGGGCTTTTGCGGCGGCTTCAATATCTTGGCGGGTGGCACGAGCCAAACCACAAATGACAGGACCGGTTTCAGTGCCTACAGTTTCGGCAATCCGCTGTACGGCTTCAAAGTCGCCAGGGCTGGCAAAGGGAAAACCCGCCTCAATAATATCCACCCCCAGGCGAGCCAGTTGACGGGCGATCGTCAGTTTTTCATCCACATTCAATGAGGCCCCTGGGGACTGTTCACCGTCCCGCAGTGTGGTATCGAAAATTAACACCCGATCAACGGTCTGGGGAGGATATTTAATGCGCATAGACAAGCCCCATCCAAGCTTGAGAAAGAGTACCAGTCATTTTAACTCTAACATTTTCGCTGGGGAGCAATGGTTAGCTTTTGCGGCGGGAAGCCCTGCGTCTTATCCGCTGGCGGTCGGGAGTCGGTCACGGAACCTGCCAAATGCGTTGGTGATAACTGGGCAAGTGATCTAGGTCCACGCTTGATGCATGGTGATGGGGGTGACCCCCAGGATCGTGGCTGTGGGAGGGGTGCTCATGATCGTGATGATGGTGGTGAAGATGGCCATGGCCTGCCACCAAGCGGAATTTGCAGGTTTCACAGTTCATGGCCACCTGTCCCCCATAGGTCTCAATTTCCCGCCGCCGCGTTAGATAAAACAGTTGCGGATGCAAGCCAATTTCCGGCAGGTTCACGTATTCAACATTGGGATAGGCGGCTTGGGCTTCTGCGGTGAGGGCATAGATTTTCTTGACGAGTGCCCCTGTAAACATGAAGTGGGGCAGGACAATCACGCGGCGGGGGCGGTGAAGATTCGCCCGCGCAAACCCTTCGGGTAGGCGAGGATGGGTGATGCCAATGAAGCACACCTCAACCGTTTGGTACCCACTGCCCTCCCAGAGCATACGGGCTAGCTTAAAGACGTCGCCATTGGCATCGGGATCGCTGGAGCCGCGTCCCACCATTAAGAGAACGGTTTCTTCACGGCCAATGCCTTGGGGGTTAAATTCTGGGAAGTCCAGTAGTTCGAGGCGCGATCGCCAGAGGCTCAAGATTTCTGGGGCAAGGCCATAGGGGCGGCCATAGTGGTAGCGCAACTGCGGAAAAGCACGCCGGGCCCGATCCAACTCGTTCGTAACATCAAATTTATTGTGGCGAGCAGCAAAGAGCAAAATCGGCAGCACTGACAAATCGGTATAACCTGCGGCCGCACATTGGCTCAGAACCTCAAAAATCGAGGGTTCGGTTAACTCCAGAAAACAGGGAAAAACAGGCCGACAGGAATCCAGTTGATAATAGGCTTGGGCAAAGTCCAAAAATGCTTGGCGACCCTCAGCATCACGCGTGCCATGACCAATGAGCAAGAGGGGGCGAGGCTGGGGGAGAGGGGGTAAATCGAGACTAAAACCAAGGGGATTGAGAATTGAATCGTTAAGCGCAACAACCACGTTGAAACTCCATGCCCGTGCGACGCAGGCAAATAGAGTGAACCACAGCAAGTAGGCATTCTGGCTGAGGGGAGTTCCCCATCACAGCTGCGGCACAGCACCAGACTTGCACTGGGTTTTCCCTACAGGCTGCTTTTCACAGTGAACGTTGCCAATTCTAACGAGATTCTCAAACCCCTGTCTATGCGGGGGGTAGGCACATTAGGTGCTTATAGCGCCGCGGCATCGAGAACACCAATCGTTTGATTGTAGATGGCTTGGGCTTCTTCGGGGGTGTTGCCAATACTGACAAGTCCAAGCTTACCAAATTCCGAAAGTGCCCCCATGAGGTGAAAGACGGTGCCCGTTTCGGTACTGGAGTCAAAGTGCAAATGGTAGCGAGCAATCATATCCAAGAGATCATTGGGCAAGAGGCCGCGATAGTGGGGCTGGCAGAGGTTATCGGAGGCAATGTAATACTTAGGACGGCGGTGCTTGCTGTAAAACAGTCCAGAGGCTAGCTCATAGTGGCCATCGGTGAGGAATTTTAAGGTCATAAAGGGGTGCGTAGTACCGCCTTTGCGCAGGTTAATTTCAATGGCATAAAGCTCCCAGCCTGCTGTTGTCTGGGTTGCAACAACGTCCACACCAAAACAGCCGATCACTCCCTGCTGTGCCAAGTACGTCCCTACTTTTTGCCCCAGTTGTTGCAGTTGCTGGCGATAGTCGGCATGGGCAGGAAATTCACAGCCAATAAAAATTTGACCTGTGGGGGCATTGAGTAACTGTTCATGGGTCGAAACAATTTCAACACTGCCTTTGGGGGTAATACACCCTTGGACACTGGGCGATCGCTTGACTGTCCCTTCAACAAAGGCTTCGACAATCCCCCCCAGATCTGTAAACCGCTGCCGATAGGAGGCCCAAGTTTCATTGGGAGCTTGAAAGACCATGTCCTCTAGGCTATTCTCAATCCGCTGGAGATGCTCGGGGGTATGCGGGCTGCCCAAGGGGCGCAGGGGGCGGAGGTCGAGAAGAGCATTGCCTTCTCCAGAAAAGGCTGCGTTGAGTTTCACCACCAGCCGTTGAAGGTCAGGGCATTTTTCCTGTAGATGAGCGATCGCCCGCACCAGTTCTGGCACCCCCTGCAAAAAGCCACTGCCAATCGGGTGGAGGATTCCCGCCGCTGCAAACAGTTCTCGGCTGCCGGCCTTGGTTCCCCAATAAAGGAGATCCGGATCCGTAGAGTAGAGGGGAACGCCTAAGCGTACCGCCAGTTCCCGCTCCAAAGGGGTGGAGTTAAAACACACCATGTAGGCTTGGTTGGGACGCAGGGCTTGACGAATACGCTCCAAGAGGCGAGGTCGCTCTAAAATTTTTGCGGTGAGGGGTTTATCGGAGCGATCGTAGGTGGCCAGCAAGAGCAGGCGATCGCGGGCATGGGAACTGGGCACCCCCGGCAGTAAATCTAAGTAGTAATCCACAATACTGGGATGCAGGGGCTGGGATGTGACATAGATCATGCGGGTACGCGGATTGCGCAACTGGATCAGCGTATAAAGCTGCCGCTCCTCGTAGTGGGTGTAGCCTGTGATCTTGCCTAGCTCCGGTTGGGGAAAACTGAGGGAAGGCACCACCACAATATCGCGCTCAATGCCGCCGGGGCCTCTGGGCAGTTCCGGGATAAAGGTTTCTGTTCCGTCCCAGCACTCCAAGAGCCGCGTTTGCAGTTGGCGGAACTCCTCGGCGATCGACATCTCTACCTTTCCAGACTATTTTCCCTAGTGTAGAAAGTGCGGGGTCTCTCTCGGATCATTTGACCCCCTTTTTCAAACTTTCTTCACTGAGAAATCAAATTTTCTTGGTGAACATAGCGTGCGCCGGCAAAGACCTCACGGGTGCTGCGGCTATACCAATTGCGAAATGAGGGCCGCTTGAGAATGGGGCGCGTCCAGTGACTCCCCCCCTTGAGGACAAAATGCTCACCATCAAAGTAGGGGGCAGAATAACCACGGTAGGGATAGCTCTGGAAGCCCGGATAGGGGGCAAAGGGACTTTGGGTCCACTCCCAAACGTAGCCCCGATTCAAGAGTCCCTGCTGGGCAGCAATTTCCCATTCCCGTTCACTGGGTAAACGTTTGCCTTGGGAATGGCCATAGGCTTCTGCTTCGTAGAAACTGAGTCCCCACATGGGGAGATCCAAGTTCTCAGGGATGGGGTAAAACGGTGCGGTAATTTTTTCTGCTTCGCGCCATTCCCAGCCACTGCTGGACCACCATTCCCGCTGCTGGTAACCACCCCGTTCAACAAAGGCGAGAAATTCCCGCCACGTCACCGGTGCTGCATCAATCCTAAAGGGGAGTGTTTCGACCCACTGGCTGGGCTGTTCGTTATCTAGAGCCAAAAGGTCTGCACTGCCAATGGCATACCGGCCAGCGGCAATCCGTTGGTGTTCCTGTGGCAGCGATAGGCTAGGGGGTAACGTGGCAAAGATTCCCTGCATCGCCAGCACCATTTGCATTGTTTCACTGTGCTGAGCTTCATGCTGCAAAATCCACCACCAGAGACGAGCTTCCTGTTGCCATTGCGTGTCGCTCAGGCAGTGGAAGCGATCGCCCGTACGTTGGCGAATCTCTGCGAGGTACTCCAGTAATTGGCGTCGTGGTGGCAAGTGCTGTCGCTCCACCTTAGGTCGGCCATCGGCGGCATACCAATAGCGATCGCGATCTCTGAAACCGGAATCTTCAGGTAATAGCCAAAAGGCCTCAGTATAACCAATGTGTCCCAAATGCCACCCCACGGGACTATAGAGGGGATGGGGCTGAGCACAAAGAATTACCTCGCTCAACTGGGCAACTAATTGGAGCGTAAATTGCCGCTGGTTTTGAAAGGCTTGCCAAAAAACTTCGCGATCAAAGGCATGCCAGCGGGTCGAGGTCTCAGAAGGCGTAAATTTCTGGTTCACTGTGCAAACTCAGCAACAGCAATTTATTTTCTGGTAAAGGATACCACTCCGCTTGAGTATCTACGGGTTCTGAGGTGAGTTGAATCTTCTCGGCATCCTGACTCCAGTACAGGGTGGGGGGTGGTGTGCCCTGGGAGCAGCGGCTGGCGAGAATATACAAACCATCGGTGAGAATCATGGCGGCACTGACACGGGTAGACGCTGCCTGCGCTAGGGAAAAGACGATTTGCAGTGTTTGCCGCAGAACCATCACCGGTGACAATTGCGGATTCAACACCAATTCATTGCAAAAGAGGGCAAAGAGATGTTCAGAATCCGTCGAGCCTTCAACAATGTTGTAACAAATATCCGACAGGCGATCGCGCATTGGGCGGTGGAGGGTTTGGCGAAAGTTGTCGATAAAGCCATTGTGCATCCCCAGCCAGCGTCCCCAGCGAAAGGGTTGGGTATTCGTCATCTGCACCGCTTGCCCCGGTGTGGCACTGCGGACATTGGCCAAAAAACAGGCAGATTCAATGTAGCGGCTTAAATGCTCAGTAAAGTTGATATCATGCCACATGGGTATTGTTTGCCGATACAGAAAGGGGGGCACATCTTGGTGGGCAGCATACCAGCCCACCCCAAAGCCATCTGCATTCAAGAGTCCCGCTGTCATTTCGCGGGGTTGGTAACTTTGTACCAACAGGGAATGGGGAGCATCCACTAGGGCATGGGCAAGGGAGGTTTTGCGCCCCATATAGGCATAAAGACGACACATAGGAACATACGAATTTGTAAAATACCCTACCCACGATTCTAACTTTCAGCAAAGGATTTTTCGGGGAGCGATACCCAGTTTGAGGGCCGGCAGTAAAGCTTGCTAAAGTGTAGAGAAAAAAGGCTATCTGCAATCAATGAACCCGACGGACTCCCTAGAGGATGATTTTCCCGACATCGAAGCCCTTGTGCCCCCTGAGAAAAGCCAAAGCGTGGGGCGATCGCAAATTCAGCGTACCCTCGTCATTACGGAAACAGCCTTCCTGGCTAGTACCGCTGCCCTGCTCTGGGTGGTTAACTTTTATTTACCCGCTGGCCCAGTCCTGCGCCTGTTTTTTCCGATTCCCATTGCGTTGGTTTACTTACGCTGGAACCGCCGCGCCGCGTGGATGGCGGCCATTGTGAGTGCGTTGCTCCTTTCCGTTTTGATGGGGCCACCCCGCAGTCTGCAATTTCTCTTGCCCCACGGCATTATGGGGGTCATTTTTGGCGGCTGCTGGGCAAAAAAAGCGGGCTGGGGACGCTCCATCCTCAGTGGGGCAGTGATTGGCACTGCAGGATTTTTCTTTCAGATTAGTCTTGTGTCCATTCTCCTGGGGGAAAACCTCTGGGTTTACTTCAATCGGCAGGTCACGAATTTTATTGATTGGGTACTGGTCAATCTAAATTTGCTGCTGGAGCCAACGGTGACCTTGATCCAAGTCGTGGCACTACTGCTGGTCTTTTTCCAGTCCACGGTTTATGCCTTAGTCGTGCACATTTTGGCATGGACACTGTTGGAGCGATTGGGCAATCCCATTCCGGATCCACCGCCGTGGCTGCGCACCATCCTTGAAGAGCCTCGCTAAATCCTCTCGAGACAGCGGCGCTGATAGAGAGCTTGGGGGGTCGCACTGCCGGTACAAAATAGCACGGTTTTCAATTCCTCAAGGATAAAGTCAATGCGTTGAGCCAGTGCTTCCTCTGATTGATGGGCTGCCTGCAAAAGGGGGCGAGCTAAACCGGCAAGACCTGCACCAAGGGCCAAGGCTTTGGCTACATCAATGCCATTTTTCAGTCCACCGGAGGCAATCAGGGGCGTATCTGGTAGGGCAGTGTGAATTTGCTCAAGGCAGCGAGCCGTAGGAATACCCCATTCAGCAAAGGTGTCTCCGAGAAACTGTTGACGGGCATCTTGGGCACGCGCTGCTTCCACTTTTGCCCAAGAGGTTCCCCCTGCCCCCGCCACATCAATGGCCGCTACACCCACATCCACCAATTGCTTGGCTACATCAGCACTGATACCATTGCCCACTTCCTTGACAATCACGGGCACAGGTAGGGAACGACAAAGGACGCCAATTTTCGTTAACAATCCCTTAAAGTTGCGATCGCCCCCCGTTTGCACGGCCTCTTGCAGCGGATTCAAGTGCAAAATCAGGGCATTCGCTTCTAAGAGGTCAATAATTTTTTGGCATTCACTAACGCCACAGCCATAGTTCAACTGCACTGCGCCAAGATTGGCCAACAGAGGAATGGTGGGTGCCTCCCTGCGAATCGCAAACGTGGTTGCCACCTCCGGATGCTCCAGCAGCACCCGTTGGGAGCCCACACCCATGACAATTTCCTTTTGCTGCGCCACCCGTGCTAAACGGCGATTGATTTCTCCTGCTTGGGGTGTGCCACCGGTCATGGAGGAAATCAGCA
The DNA here is from genome assembly GCF_000505665.1 of Thermosynechococcus sp. NK55a. Taxonomy (NCBI): domain Bacteria; kingdom Bacillati; phylum Cyanobacteriota; class Cyanophyceae; order Acaryochloridales; family Thermosynechococcaceae; genus Thermosynechococcus; species Thermosynechococcus sp. NK55a. The sequence continues at coordinate 523,283 of NC_023033.1, forward strand.
GGGGTGCTGCCAGCCGCCAGCCAAGAAACTCAACCCTCAGATCAATCTCGGCAAAGTCCAGTTCGGGCAGGGCACAATGGCGAAAGCGATACTTCTCGAAACCCGTGGTGACTTCTTGATGGCTGACATCACTTTGAATACAAAGCTTGAGGTGCTCGGCCTTGCGCTGCTCAATGGGACTGTTCACCAGTAATGTTCCTAAGTTGGGCTGCACCAACATTATAGGGGCAAGGTCTCCAAGGCTTTTTGAGCAGCTACTCACCTACATGACCAACACTCATGACCAACATTAGCGTCGAACCCCAGGCAGCCTGAAGCCCGATGCCAACAATTTCAGGCCATTGGCTGCCACATCGCGGTAGCGTAATTGGCCACAGAAAATTTGCCCCATCCGCTGTCGAGCACTTAAACGCTTGACGGCGAGTTCATAGGCAGTGCGGGGCATCCGATAAAAAAGGGTGGAGAGCCGCTTTGCCCAGATCATATCGGCGCCCCATTCCTGCTGTACTTGCTGTGAGTAATTGGCAAGGGCTTCTGGATCTCCACTGAGGGCGCGATCGATGGCGTGGGCAGCCAACATCCCAGTCAACAGAGAGGGGCGAATGCCCTCGGCAGTAAATGGATCAACGACACAGGCAGCTTCGCCAGCCAGGAGGGCATTTTGGGTATGCAGGCGTTGGTGCTGCTGCCAACAGTAGAGAGGGTGGCCATAGACCTTGACTTGATTGAAATCAACTCCAAAGGTTTCAGCATACTCTGCCCCGATCGCCCGCAGGTTTTGCTTACGCCCCAAGGCCACTGTGCCTACCCCAATAGAGTAGCCATCGCGTTTAGGAAAGTTCCAAATATAGCCATTGTGGAGGCGACCAAAGTCAAAGTGGGCTGCCGTGAGGGAATGATCAGGCATCGCTGCTTCAATCTCAATCGCTGCTCCCACCCGCTGCTGACGACCCCTAAATCCGAGCCACTTGGCCATCGAGCCTTTGGCACCGTCACAGCCAATCAGGTACTGGGCTGTAAAATCCCCTGAGGGGGTGTGTACCTGCCAGCGATCGCCCCCCCATGTCAGACCCGTTACGGGGGTTTGAGGGCGCAACTCTGCTCCCTGTCGCTGGGCCTGTTGAATTAAGAAGTAGTCAAAAACATCGCGGCGCACCATCCACATTGGCTGCTCTGGTGGAAACTCCAGAAGTTGAGCCTCTTCCCCCTGCCATGTACAGACCATTTGCGTCACTTTCAAAGAGATGGCCGGACTAAAGTCAAAGTCAAACCAGGATTGCACTTGGGGCGACACACCACCCCCACAGGGCTTATAGCGCGGCAGCGCCTCCTTTTCCAGCACCAAAACCCGTCGCCCCCGCTTTGCCAAGTGATAGGCAGCCGCACCCCCTGCAGGCCCTGAACCAACAACAATGCAATCGTACACCTGCAATAGCTTCCTTTAGTGATCCTGGCTTCAAACAGATTCTAACTCAAAAGTTCCTAGGAAACGCTGATCTGGCTCGATTGGTAGTCCGGGGGTTCAACGTGGATGACGATGCGAGCAGGTCCGTAGCGCTCCTGCAGCAGGGCTTCAATTTGCTCAGTAATGTCATGGGCCGTGGGAATATCTTCCGCCTCCACGATTAAGTGCATCTCAATAAATACTTGCCGCCCCACCATCCCCCGTGAGCTAATGTCGTGGCAATTAACTACACCGGGTACGGTCATCACTAGCTCATGGATGGCTTCGGGAGCGATCGCCACCGCATCCACCAGCCAAGGAATGTTACCTTTGAGAACTTCCCACGCACTCCAAAACACAAGAGCAGCCACCGGAAATGCCAGCACCACATCCAACCAATCCCAGTTGAAGGTCCAGACGCCAATCAGCCCTAAAAGCACAATGACGGTTGTCCACACATCGCTCAGGGTATGCTTGGCGTCGGCAATTAAAACAGAATTTTTCAGCCGATGCCCCATATGGTGCTCATAGAGGGTAAGGCCAATATTGATGCCGAGAACCAAGATCACAATCCAGAGTTCTACCCCTGTAATTGTTACAGTATGGGTTTGATGTAAAAGGCGTTCAACGGCACTTTGTAAAATCTCAAAGCAGACCATGCCCAAAAAGGCAGCAATCCCCACTGCACCGAGGGCTTCAAACTTTTGGTGACCGTAGGGATGATCGCGATCAGGGTGGGGATTCGCCCACTGCATAGCCACTAAGCCCAAGATACTGCTAGCGGCATCGGTCAGACTGTGTAGAGCATCGGCTTGTAAACTCAAGGACTGACTGAGAACCCCAACAACAGCCTTGATGACGGTCAGGGCGACATTTACCCCTAGCGCCAAGAACAATACCCGCTGGGCTTGTCGGCGACGGTCGGCCATAGTCATCACCAAACTCTAAGGATGGGCGGGCTGAGCAGGGAGTGCCGATTGAGTATTGCGCCGCTCCGCTAGGATGCGTTCATTGAGAACCGCTAGCGCCCGCATAAATTGGGGATCGCGATCAGTGGCAATGTCATCGCGCGTGAGTTGCTGCCGCTGCTGCTCCGTGAGCGTGACTTCAACATCGGGTTCAATGCCCTTCTTGTTAATATCACGGCCACTGGGGGTAAAGTATTTGGCGATCGTCACCGCAATCCCTGCCCCTTCTCCCACCGGCTGGACCGACTGCACCAAGCCCTTACCAAAGGTGCGCGTTCCCACCAATACAGCACGGCCATTGTCCTGTAGGGCACCCGCGAGGATTTCGCTGGCACTGGCAGACCCGCCATCAATGAGTACCACCAGGGGCTTATTGGTGAGGAAGCCGCGACCAGCGCGTAAGCGTTCTGCTTCCCCTTGGCGATTGACCGTAGAGACAATATCCCCCTGCTTTAGAAACATGCGGGCAATTTCAGCACTGGCAAAGAGGAGGCCGCCCGGATTGGAGCGTAAATCTAGAACATAGCCTTCAACACCTTGCTTTTCTAACTCACGGATAGCTGTGCGCATTTCCGCTGCTGCATTAGAGCTAAAGGTAACCAGGCGAATATAGCCCACCCGTCCTTGGGGAGTTTGGCGCAGGCTGTAGCGCACAGGATGAATTTCAATACGGGCACGGGTAATCTCATAGTTCAAGATTTGATCGCCCCGCCGGATCGTCAGGCGCACTTTTGTATTCACAGGTCCACGGATCATGCCAACTGCTTGGTTGAGATCCATGCCCTTAGTGGATTTGCCGTCAATTTTTAGGATCACATCCTTAGCCATTAAGCCCATCTCAGCGGCTGGACTCCCTTCAATGGGAGAAACCACCGTGATCTCTTTTGTCTTTTCGTCCTGGGTAATTGTGATACCTACCCCCGTGAGTTCACCAGAGGTTTCAATTTGCATGGATCGAAATTGCTCGGGATCCATAAAACGGGTATAGGGATCATTGAGCTTTTCTAGCATTTCCCGCGCCGCTTTGTAGGCCTCTTCGGGTTTGGTATAGTTGCGGGAGAGAAATTCCCGCCGCACCGCACGCCAATCATTGCCATTGAAGGTGGCATCAACGTATTCACGGTCAATGACCTGCCACACTTCATCCACCAGTTCCTTCGGACTTTGGCGAAAACCCGCTAGGCTACGGGACCAGTGAAGACCCGCACCCGTGACCGCAACCAATGCCGTCATGACCACTGTCGTACTGACAACGAGCGTGCGGTGTGTGATTCCCATATGATTCGTCCTAAATTTTCAACCCTTTAGCCTACGCCCAATCTAGCACAAAGACTGGCCTTGGCTGTGGGCGATCGCCAGCTCAAGCTAATTTGAAGAACGTTACTTCCTGTCAAAAAGTTCCTAGCCGCCAAATTGCCGCCGCACACAATAGTTTACACTCTCATCTAAGACACGCTGCGCCTGCCGCTGGCGACGGGACTGGGGTTGGCCACCATTGGGATCAAGGTCTTGAAAATCGGCGTAGCTCAACCGCTCCTGAATATAGTTGATGGAGCACTGACAAATGTTACTCATCACCGAGCGAGCTAAAATGGGCGCCGATCGCCGGCCACGCTCAATGCAGGTATCCATAAAACTATTCACAGCCACTTGGGGGTAGGGTTGGGGAATGGCGCGTGCTAGCAGTGTCAGGCTAGTGGCTAAGCCGCTACTCATTAAAATCAAAGAGAATAGTTTCATAAAATAGACGCTTACACTAAAACATCCTTGTTATACCTGAGGACGCCCTTTTTCATGCAAAAAGTTTCAACCACTAAAGGCGCTATCATAGGCTGCATTGGACCCCACTAGCATCGAGCCAATCCCTGAATCGGTAAAAATCTCCAGCAACAGGGCGTGGGGCACTCGGCCATCAATAATGTGTGCTGCTTTCACGCCTTGAGCGAGCGATCGCACGCAACAGGTGACTTTGGGAATCATCCCCCCCGAGACAACCCCCTCTTTAATCAGTTGCCGCGCTTCAGCAATGTCAAGGCGATAAATAAGGGTACTGGGGTCGCGATAATCCCGTAAAATGCCGGCGGTGTCCGTCAGTAAAATCAGCTTCTCAGCCCCCAAGGCCGCTGCAATCTCGCCAGCAACCGTATCGGCATTGATGTTGTAGGCTTGCCCAGTATCATCGGCAGCCACACTGGAGATGACAGGAATATACCCTTTCTCCACCAGTGCTGTAATCACACGGGTATCCACCCCCTGCACTTCACCCACAAAGCCAATGCTATCTTCCCCTTTGGCACGGGCACGAATCAGGTTGCCATCTTTCCCACACAGCCCCACCGCTTGCCCGCCCGCCTGATTGATCAGGGTCACAATTTCTTTGTTGACGCGGCCCACCAAGACCATCTCCACCACATCCATCGTCGCGGCATCGGTGACGCGCAGCCCATTTTTGAATTGCGGTTCAATGTTGAGCTTGGCGAGCCAAGTATTGATCTCTGGGCCACCCCCATGAACCACCACAGGGCGAATCCCCACATAGGAGAGAAAGACAATATCGCGAATCACGGAATCTTTGAGCTGCTCTTCCTTCATGGCGGCGCCGCCGTATTTGACGACAAAGGTGCGCCCAGCAAAGGCTTGGAGATAGGGAAGGGCTTCACTGAGAACACGAACGCGATCGCTATCGCTGAGCATAGTCTTCTCTCTTGTCAGTCTAAAAATCTAAACAGGGATCAATGGGGGGCTTGGCAGAGGGGGGCTCCTTCTCAGCGGCGATCGCCAAACGGGCGGCCAACACTGCCGCATAGTCGCGAATCAGGGACCAAATCAGGGGAGCCAGCCAGCCCCGCAGCATCACTGAGCAGGAAATCTGACTGCCACAGACCGTCGATTCTAAACGATAGGTCACCCGTTCCTCTACTCCCGGCAAAACCAAAATGCGAATACTCAACAGTTTCCCTGGTGATACCCGTTCGACAAAAATCTGAATCGGCCAAGGAATCCAACGGGTCATTGCTTGGAAAATAAACCCCGGCTTAGGTACAAGTCCGTAGGGCACATTCGTGCGCAAAATCAAGGGATGCCACGACACATCAGCCAAATTCACCACTTTGCGCCAGATCAAATCCACCGATGCAGAGCTGAGGGCCTGATAGGTGCCTGCCAACGGCCAACTATAGGTCATTTGTTGTTTTTTCTTTGGTTGACGACGGCGATCGGCCACAGTTTTGCTACCCTGATATTCCTGAGGAGTTGGACACCAAGAAAGAATCAATAATCGTCTGATTATTGAGCTAAGAGCCTTATCTATATTAGAACGGAATTTTCCGAGCAGGAGTTTCGTAACCCTGTGTAACAATTATTTTTCTAAACGCACGGCGTACCACTGGAGGTAGCCACCATTGGCCAATGGCAGTTCACAAGCCGTTGTCATGAGGTACTGGGCACGACTTTCCACATCAGGCAAGGCCAGGAGATCTGGTGCGAGGGAAACCTCTGTTTCTGTCAAGTACTCAATCAGCTTGGCCTGTAGCTCCATGGGGGTGAGAAAGGTCTCATCGCTGGTAGTGGATTCAAGGACAACGTACATTTCTTCAGTGAACATGGCGCATGTGACTAGCTTTGATGACATTGACATTCTTCGATCTGTTGACTAAGTTTTGCTCCCCTTACTGGGGTGGCAGCGCAAACATTTGTACAGCATAGACCTTGTCCCCTACGGAATTCAAAGCAATGCCAAAACCAAAACGGGTAAATTCAGGCCGAAGGATATTTTGGCGGTGCCCTTCACTATCCATCCAACCTTTGTGGCAGCGCTCAATTAGCTGATAGTGGAGCACCAATCCGGGGGTGCCCTTCTGCTGCATGATATTTTCACCGCCGCCACCGCGACCCCCTAGGGCGATAAAGCCATCCATTGGCGATTGTCCCTCAAAATTGGTATGGCTAAAGTATTGGCATTTGAGCATATCTTCGGCTGTTGTGCTGCCTCTGCAAGTACCTGATCGGCAACAAGGGGCGGCAGTCCATTGAGCTGGCGATCGCGATTCACCCGCCGACGGTCAGCCATGGCCAAGAAGCTTGTTGATGTGTGGCCGGTATAGGCGAGCAAGTGCGGAATCCCCCACATCTTTTCGTATTGCCCTGAGACACTGCTGCAGAGTATCGTGAACATTGGCTTGCAGTCTGCGAAGTTTGCAGTTCCTCAATTCTGATCTCCAAGTTATTAAAGGATAGCCACCGATGGCAAAGTTAGTTGCATTTCATGAAGAGTCCCGGCGATCGCTCGAACGCGGAATTAATGCCCTTGCCGATGCCGTGAAAATTACCCTTGGCCCCAAAGGGCGCAATGTGGTGCTCGAGAAAAAGTATGGTGCACCGCAAATTGTCAACGATGGCGTGACGATCGCCAAAGAAATCGAACTGGAAGATGCCTACGAAAATACTGGTGCTCAACTCATGCGGGAAGTAGCCGCCAAAACCAATGATGTGGTTGGGGATGGCACAACCACCGCAACCGTCCTTGCCCAAGCCCTGATCCGGGAAGGTCTCAAAAACGTGGCTGCCGGTGCCAACCCCATTGCTCTTAAGCGGGGCATGGAAAAAGCCATCAAAACAATTGTGGATGCCATTGCCGAAGTAGCCAAACCTGTTGAGGGGGAAATGATTGCCCAAGTGGCAACCGTTTCTGCCGGCAACGACCCCGAAGTGGGGGCAATGATTAGTGAAGCCATGGCCAAGGTGGGCAAAGATGGCGTGATCACCATTGAAGAATCGAAATCCCTGAATACAGAAATGGAAATTGTTGAGGGGATGCAGTTTGATCGCGGCTACATCTCCCCCTACTTTGTCACCGATCCAGAGCGGATGATTGTCCAACTCAACAATGCTTATCTGCTCCTGACGGACAAAAAAATTACGAGCATCCAAGACCTAATTCCCACCCTAGAAAGGGTGGCTCGCAGTGGTCGTCCCCTCGTGATTATTGCCGAAGACGTGGAAGGAGAAGCCCTGGCCACACTGGTGGTCAATAAACTGCGGGGCGTCCTCAATGTGGTCGCTGTTAAGGCTCCAGCCTTTGGCGAACGCCGTAAAGCCATGCTCGAAGACATTGCCATTCTCACGGGTGGTCAAGTCATTTCTGAAGAAGTTGGTCTGACCCTAGAGGATGTGGAACTCACAATGCTGGGGGAAGCCTCTTCTGTCACCGTCACCAAAGACACGACAACCCTTGTGTCGGAGAAGGGCAATAAAGCCGATATTCAAAAGCGGGTCGAACAGCTCAAGAAGCAGTTAGCTGAGACCGACTCCGAATACGACAAAGAAAAGCTACAGGAGCGGATTGCCAAGCTCGTGGGCGGTGTGGCTGTGATCAAAGTAGGTGCCGCCACCGAAACAGAATTGAAGGATCGCAAACTCCGCTTGGAAGATGCCCTCAATGCTACAAAAGCAGCAGTGGCTGAAGGGATTGTCCCTGGCGGTGGCGTGACGTTGCTCCACTTGGCCAGTCGCATTGACGCACTGCTGCCTCGCCTTAGTCCTGAGGAACAAACGGGTGCGCGCATCGTCGCCAGTGCCTTGGCGGCGCCAGTGGCTCAAATTGCTGACAATGCTGGTGCCGAAGGAGCCGTTGTCGTCGAAAATGTCCGTGCTGGTGACTTTAACTATGGCTTTAATGCCGCAACCGGCACCTATGAAGATCTGGTCAGTGCAGGTATTATTGACCCGGCCAAAGTGGTACGCTCTGCCCTGCAAAATGCAGGTTCGATCGCTGGCATGGTACTGACCACAGAAGCCCTGGTGGTCGAAAAACCGGAACCTAAACCCGCAGCCCCCGCTAATGGCGGTATGGGGGGCATGGGCGGCATGATGTAGGCTACCTGCCCTCATACTTTCCTATTTTCCTATTTTCTCTCCTCTCTAACTGGGGGGAGAGTTTTTGATGCGTAGCTAAAATTGCAGGGCGTTCTGGGTTACTTGGGCGATCGCCTGATCGGTGGCCTTAGGTAGATGGTAATACTTACCCCCCGCTTGCCGTGCCAATTCCTTGCCCATCCCTGTGGAGACAAACTTATTCTCAGTATCAATTACCAAGAGCTTTAGACCCAGGGCTTGAATCTTGGCGGCAATTTCCAGTACCTCGGCTTTGACATCCGGCTTGGTCTGCGGCGGTATGGTTTCCCCAAGGGAACGACTCAAGGGGACATTCCCCCGACCATCGGTGATAGCCACAATCATCACTTGACCAATTTCACCGCTTTGCCGGGCATTCAAGCCCACCCGTACCGCTTGGGTTAGGCCATGGGCAAGGGGAGAGCCACCCCCACAGGGCAGCGTTTCCAGGCGGCGCCGCGCTGCTTCAATGGAGCGAGTGGGGGGTAGGAGCACCTCTGCCTGTTCACCGCGAAAGGGAATGAGAGCCACCATATCACGATTTTGATAGGCTTGGGTCAAAAGGCGGAGGACGGCTCCTTTGGCGGAGTTCATGCGGTTCAGCGCCATCGACCCAGAGGCATCCACAACAAAGATAATCAAGGCACCTGCTTTGCGCACTAGGCGTTTGATCCGCAGATCACTGTTTTCAACAATGACACGGCGTTGGGGTTGACGTAGGCGACGGGATTTTTGGTAGGGAGCCGCGCTGCGCAGGGTGGCATCCACGGCAATTCGACCCCCTCGACCACGGGGCAAAATGGGGCGGATATAGCGACCGCGATCTTGGGAGTAAATGAGGCTGCGACTCCCCGATTTCCCTTGACGTTGGGTCAATTGGGCAAAGTAGAGCACTGACTCATCCAAGACCGTGCCATCGGCTTCAAAGACAAATTCTTCAGGAATGGCTGGAGTCTCCTGCTGCTCTTCCGGTGGCGTCTCTGACTCCTCGGGTTCTGCTTCGGGGTCAGACTGCTGATTTTCTGGGGGGGTGGCGGTGGCTGCTCCGGCGGCGGTTCCACTTGAGTGGCTCGCGGCACAATTACCAATTCCACAGCGCGGCGTAGGTCCTCGGCATTCACTTCACTGCGACCATTAAGGGCAGCGTGGGCTTTGGCCACCCGCACCGCAAAGAGTTCTGCCCGATGACCCTGCACACCGCCTCGGAGGGCTTCGGTGACGAGATAGGCAATTTGCTGTCGTTGAATTTTCACCTCCTTGAGCCATTCCCGCGCCAGAATAATTTGGGTGCGCAGATCTTCTAGCTCAGTCTCGTATTGCTGCAAAAAGGCTTGGGGGGAATCAGCAAATTGGGTGGCATGATCCACCGCTGCAACCCGCTCATCCAAGCCCAGCACCTGATCCGCTGACAGAGCGATCGCAAACCGATCCAGCAGATGGGGCGGCACCTCCCCTTCTTCGGGGTTAAACGTGGCAATTAAAAGGGGACGACAGGGATGATCTAGACTAATCCCCTCCCGTTCGATTTGGTTGCGCCCAGCACTGAGGACCGCCATCAGCACGTTGGCCAATTGCTCATCCAGTAGATTAATTTCATCCACATAGAGCACTCCCCGGTGGGCCGCTGCCAGTAGGCCGGGCTGAAAGACCGCTTCCCCCCGCTGCACCGATTGACTCACATCCACGGCCCCCAAGAGGCGATCCTCCGTTACCCCTAGGGGAATTTGCACAAAGGGGGCTGGAATAACTTTGGTTTTCAACTCCACATGGGGATGGCTTTGCCGCCAAGCCTGCAAGCGGCTATCCCACTCTTGAGGGCGTTCCGGGTCGGGGTTGGCAATGATCGGTACGGGAATTTCCCCCTGATCAATGACTTCAATGGGGGGCAATAGGGCATGAATTCCCCGCGCCAGCACGGATTTGGCAGTACCGCGCCGCCCCGCAATGATCACTCCCCCCAAACCGGGATCAACGGCGGCCAACAGCAATGCTAGCTTAATAGCCTCTTGACCAACGATGGCAGTGATGGGAAAGGGGGCGATCGCGAGCGTCATTGAATCCTTTTGGGTAAACACTAGTCATCATTCCTATCTTACCGAGGGCAGAAACGCTTTCTCGCCTCCTTGGCTAGACTGGAGTGAGAAACCCATGGGGAAGCCTACTCATGAAATACCTTGGGCAGACAATTGCGGCTGTGACCCTGTTGAGCCTGACCCCTTTGACTGCCCTGGCACGTCCCCTTGCCTGTCGCTCCTACGAGAGGACGTTTCTAGCCACGCAGACCCGCAGCTATTGGGTGAATATCTGTGGGGGCGATCGCCCCGCCTACTATATGGCACGACACAAGCAGGATGCGCGCCTATCGATTCGTCTGCCCCTGCGGGATTGGAGTCCTCAAGGGGACTATTTTGAAGCAGTTAATGGCGAGTACACGTATCTATTGACCAAAACACCCCGGGGGATGTTTTTGACCGTCAATCGCGGTACCTATGAATTGCTGCGCGAACCTGTTTTGCAGCCATGGTAAACAAAGGCACCCAATTCGCTAAAGTACCCGGAGGGGGAATTTCACGGGAAATGTTAGAATCAGTTCTTGTTAGCTGAGGCCGCTCTATGGCAGAAGAGATTTTCAATACTGCGGTAATTACGTTTACGCTGGTTCTGGTGGGTTTAGGTGCAGGCTACCTGCTGTTGCGCTTGACCCCAGACGATTAAGCAAAATGCCCCTAGCCGGCAAAGAGCACGAGCCACAGGGGCAATAAAAGAATTAAGACAAAGAGACTGGTCAAAATTAAGCTAGCGGCAAAGGCGCGATCTAAGTGATAAACATCGGCTAAGACCAGCGTCATAAAGGCAGGGGGCATCCCTGCTTGGAGTACTATTCCTAGGCGGGGCGGACCCGTAACCCCCATCAAGGTTAACCCTATCCCCAGCAGCAGCGGCACCAACAGCATCTTGATGCTCAGACAGGGAATAATTCGCTGCCATTGGAGCTTGAGGGGGGCTTCCCCAAGGCAGATGCCCATATAGATGAGTCCAGCAATCACCATGAACCATGCCAAGGTCAACAGTCCCTGCTGGGCGATCGCCGGTAGGGGATGTTGTCGTAGCAGCAGTCCGACGCCGACACACCAGAGGGTTGGATTACGGCCAATGTGCCACAGCAGTTTTGGGATGGAAATTGCGCGATCGCCAAAACTGGCCGCCACGCCAATGCCAGCACTATAGGAAATGAGGAGTGTTCCCATCAGATCAAAAAACAACGCCCAGCTAAAGTGATGCGGCCCCAACAGTCGCCAAGTCATCGGAAAACCAATAAAACCCGTGTTGCCCACCATGGTCGCCAAGAGAAAACTGCCCTGCTCCTGCCGAGTGTGAGCAGGATATTGCTGCAACCACAGCCACGCCAAACCGCCGCCGATTCCCATCCCTAGCCACGCCAACAGGGGAGCGAATGTGCTGTGACCCGCAATTTTGGTTGTGAGAATAAAACTCAATGCCGTTAGGGGCGTCCCCACCCAGAATAGCCCTTGCGCCAGCCAAGCCCCTGTCTTTGGTGGCAAAAAGCGGCTACTGCCATAACCAATCCCCATGCATAGAAAGACTAATCCGTACAGTTCAGCGAGGGTTGGCAGTAGGGTAAGGAGAATTTTCACGGGAAAAGGACAGGCCTTGGGACAGGAATTCGGGCTTGACTTTGGCCAAAAAGACCAGCAGTGAAGCCGTAACCACTCCCTCCAAGATAGCAAGGGGCAGATGGGCAATCACGATTGCAGTAATGGCTAACCATTCCCGCTGTTGATCCAAGGTTGCTGGCAAGCTAAGGACAACCACTGCGCTAAAGAGGAAAACCGCCAACAACACTGCCCCGCTGCCCAAAAGAAACCCCAGGAGCGATCGCCCCCTGGGTGGACAGCGATGCCACACCCCCCGAAAAACAGCCGCCGCCAGCAGTGCTGGTATCCCCATGATCAGAGCATTGAGGCCAAGGGTGGTCAGGCCACCATGGCCAAACATGACTGCCTGTAGAAATAACCCCACCACCACAGCAATCATTGCCCCTTCCCCCAAAAGCACCCCCAAGCTGCCAAGGAATAGGGGATGGACACTGGCGGGGGGCACTGGAATATAGACAGCGGAAGCCGTGAAAAAAGCGGCTGTCAACAGGGCCAAGCGGGGGACGATCGCCAGCGTGTCCACCGTCGCCCGCTGCAAACGGCGGCAAGCCCCCCAGAGAAGGCCTCCACTAACGGCGTAGCCCAATCCGCACCACAGAGGCGGAACTAAACCATCGGGGATGTGCATTACTCCACCTGTACTCGCCGTCGTGACCACGCAAAGCAAGCAGTGCCAATGGCACCCCACAGCACCGCCAAGACCATGACGGTGATTTGCGCAGGGGTGTATTGACTCAGGGAAACGGTTGCTGGCACCTTTGGAGCAACCGCAATCGCTGCTGCCGTTGTTGTTTGCCCCTGCGGCGCGACCGCAATGGTCAGCAATCCCCCATGACCGGCTTGGCGTACCTGTACCTGCCACTGACCGGGGCGATCCGGGACAAACTGAAATTCCCCTTGGGCATTGGTGGTACCACTGATAACGGCTGTTTGGGGGCGATCGGGGGCAAAGACTTGCACCCTAGCATCTGCCAGCGGTTGACCACTGTCGTACCTCGCTGTAATGCGAATGACCTGTTGGGGTTCGTAGTGCAAATCCACCCCATGGGCAAGGGCTTTGGGAACCACAAATCCGAGGATGGCACCGCTCACTAAAATGGTCTTCATAAGGAAACCTCCCGACAGTGACCTTCACCCACATGCCCCAGACTCCCGAGGGCTTTGCGCAGTGTTTCCACCTCTTGGGGGCTGAGTCTTTGCTGTAATCCTGCCCAATCAACCCTGACTCCCTCAGGGGTAGCGATCGCGGCAAAGGGGTCAAAACCCACCGCATCTCGATTGATCTCTGTGCTTGGTGGTTCAGCCCCATCCCCAAAAAGATGATCAAAGTGCAGTGTGATCTCTACATCAGCAGTGCTATTGGCTGCCACAATCCCCTTGCGCTGATCGCCAATGTAGTCGCCACAAACAAATGCCAAGGGCTGATCCAACCTAATGTTAAAGGGCACCCTGACACCGCCTCGTTGTGCTGTGCCCACCAGTTGTAAGCTGGGTGGAACAGTCTGCCACTGCAGGGCATTGAAGTGACCCACTGCCGCCACAGCACTGCCCCCCAGGGGACGCTCATCCCCCACCAAATCCACCGTCACTGGATCGCTAAAGACAACCGTGACTTCACTTTTGGGGCGATCGCCCCCCTCAGGATCGAAGGGGGGATTAGTTTGATAGGCAGTCACCCTTCCTAAGGTTAAATACACATGGTCAAACTGAAGCTGCCAGCCATCTTTGGTTGTCCATCCCGTTTGCAAGCGTTCTTCGCCATTGGCATAGAGCTGCAAAGTCCCCTTTTGTGAGGCTGGGGCACAACTTGCCAGTAGTGCTGTACTTAAAATGATGACCGTCCCTAAACGTTGGTACAAATTCATTTGTTTGCTCACCCCGAAAAAGCCCCAGAAAGAGCACCTCTGTAGCCAGTGGCAAAAGCCGTAAAGACCCCTTTCCTACCTTAGAAGGCGCGGCATCGGTTCTACAATGCACCAGAGGGGGATAGCGTGACGGTATAGTGTCTTTACAGAACGGGATTTGATGGAGCAGAAAATGAAACAGGTCTGGGGTTGGTTAGGACTTGTCCTACTGTTGTGGGGACTGTGGACCGCACCGAGTTGGGCGGGGTTACAAGACGATCGCTACGATGGGAATATCTTTGCTCTTTATGCTGGCAATGGCTCCTTGGTGCCCCCCAAAGTGACCCTCGAGAAATCGCGCCAGAGCGATCGCGCCACGTTGCTGCTGTTTTATGTCAACGATAGCCGCGACTGCAAGCAGTTTGCCTCCACCATTTCCCAGTTGCAAGGCTACTATGGTCGCGCCACGGATTTTATCGCCATTGATGTGGATGCCTTGCCCTTTGGGGCGCAGTTCTCCCCCAATGAAGCGGGCTACTACTACAAAGGCCGGGTGCCGCAAACCCTGATTTTTGATCGTCAAGGGCAATTGCGGCAGGAATTTATCGGTACCGTGCCCTTTGAAACCCTCGATGACACCTTGCGGGAAGTCTTTGACCTGCTGCCGCGCTCTCAATCTTTGGAACTGCGGCCGCACCCTGTAAATGAAATTAATGTGGAACTGGCGCCCCCCACACCCCTTCAAGGGCAGAATCCGTCCAAAGGAGCGCTACAGTAAAAGTGAGCCTTGCAGCGAGGTCAACCATGGAATTATCCACACTACAAGAACGTCTGGCCATTGTTTTAGCGAAGCGAGAGAGCCTTAAAAAGCTTTTGGAACTCCCCGGTAATGGCACCCTCAGGATTGACATTGAATCCGCCCTCGCGGAACTGGATGAATTGATGAGCGACTTCAAGCGCACCTTTCCTGACCTCGACATTTCTACCTAGGAGGTTCACGATGGTGGAGATGACTAGTCGTTGGGTCAAGGTCGTCAATGGCGAGCTGCTGATTGATGCCTACTTAGCAGAGCCAGTGGCTGCCGGCCGCTATCCAGCAGTGATTGTCTTTCAGGAAATTTTTGGCGTCAATGCCCATATCCGCGATGTGACCGAACGCATTGCCCGCGAAGGCTATGTGGCGATCGCCCCCGCCCTTTACCAACGCTTTGCCCCCGGCTTTGAAACGGGCTACACTGCGGCTGATATTGATTTGGGGCGACAGTACAAAAACCAAACCAAAGCCGAGGAACTCCTCAGTGACACCCAAGCCACCATTGCCTATCTGCGTGGCCTCGAAAAGGTGGATAGAGATGCCATTGGTACGATTGGCTTTTGCTTTGGGGGGCATGTGGCCTATCTGGTGGCCCAGTTGCCGGACATTAAAGCCACGGCCTCATTCTACGGTGCTGGGATTACAACCATGACCCCCGGCGGTGGCCTACCCACGATTGAAATTACACCCAAAATTCGCGGTACGCTCTATGCCTTCTTTGGCGATCGCGACCAAAGTATTCCCATGGAGCAGGTGAAACAAATTGAAACAGCGCTGCGCCACCATGGCATTCGCCACCACATCTTCATCTATCCTGCGGATCATGGCTTTTTCTGCGATCAACGGGAGAGCTACGATGCAGCAGCAGCGCGGGATGCCTGGGAACAGGTGAAAGAACTCTTCAACACCGTCCTACGGCAGCAATCGCGACAATGAAAGTCCTTTTCACAAGGATGCAACATGCTCAACACTCTGAAAGCCACCCTCAGAGAGGCTCAAAGCTCCTTGACATCCCCTGTGTTGTCGAAGAGGGCTGTGTTACCTCATCTTTACAGAACCTTTACAGAACCTTTACTTTGATGTCGTTGTTTGATGTAGTTGCAGCAGCATGGGTTCAATACAAAGGGCTATAGTATAAATAATTAAGTTGGGTTCGGCACTGTTCCCCCTTACCTAAACAATACCAAAGACATTTGTCAAAATTTAAGATTTTTTACAAAAATCTTCATCCCCACTGTTGCTGTCTATGACTACTCCTACCCACAAAGTCCTACTGAAGCAGGGAGCTCTTGTTCTCAAACAGTGTAAAAAAGCGCTTTTTGAAGGGAATATGGCTGTGCTTCAGCAGCAGGCACGCATTTTACAAGTCGCAGCAGTGGCATCACGACAAACGCTGATTGAGGCAGAAGCTCGACTCTTGGAGCAGGCGGCCCAGCAAAATCAACCCCGCCGGGCGGCGGAAATTCTCATGAAAATCAAGGAGTGTTTGGTTGCCCTAGCGGGAGATCGGCGTGATTTTGAGAGCCTGCCGGGCGTGACAGCAGAGACTGAGGCACATCCGAAAAAGCCCGCCGCTGCCCAGCGTCCCCATGATGACAGCTACACGAAGCGCTTGGGGAACTATCTCGTCGAGGCAGAATTGGTGACACCGGCGCAAATTGAAGTCGCCTTAGCAGATCAGCGAGCCACAGGGGCAAGACTTGGCGATATTTTGGTGGCACGGGGATGGGTACGCAGGGGCACAATTGAGTTCATCATGGAGCGGGTGATTTTGCCTGATCGCCGTCGTCAGGAGGCAGAAGCCGCCTCCTCGCCATCAACTTCTCCAGCGGCTCAATCACCTCGGACACCCCCTGCCAATACATCATCAGTGCATGAGCGAGCAACCTTCATTGATAGCGGCTATTGAGGTTTTCTGTTAAGGAGATACCCTGTGGCGATCGCGTATTCTCCGAAGGTTTTGGCACGGGCCGATCGCGCCCTGCGCTGTAGTCCCTTTTTGCCGCCCTTGTTTCAAACAATGCAGCAGCGGAGTGTAGCGCTTTTAGAAATTGCTGGAGCGGCGGGTCTCAAATCCGGATTCACGCGATCGCCTTTGCCCGCGCTCGTAGCAGAAGCAGAATTGGACTGGTTGATCCGCGTCGGTTTACTGCGCCGCGAAGTAGACGGCCAAGGCCTCACCGATCGCTACCGCCTCACTCCCTTGGGGCAACAGTTAATTCAAAACTATCGCCAACCCACATGGTCGGCCTCTTGGGGCGATCGCTGGCGCAATCAACTCAGCCGCTGGTGGGGAATGTAACGGTTCTGTAACGACCTGTAACGCATCGGTGATTTTCGCTACCATGCTCTATGAGTGCCGTTAGCAAAAGCGAGACGCAGCTTTTTATGGTCAATACCGTCGCCAAACCACAGTTTGAAGAACTGCGGCCGGGTATCAAAGCCCCTGCCAAAGAAACCATCCTCACGCCCCGCTTCTACACCACCGACTTTGAAGCGATGGCCAACATGGATATTACTGAAAACAAAGCAGAACTTGAGGCCATCCTTGAGGAATTCCGCTGCGACTACAACCGCCACCATTTTGTGCGGGACGAAGAATTTGAACAGTCTTGGGATCACATTGATGGCGAAACTCGCCAGTTATTCATTGAATTTTTGGAGCGCTCCTGCACAGCCGAATTTTCTGGCTTTCTCCTCTACAAAGAACTCAGCCGCAAGCTCAAGGATCGCAACCCCCTACTGGCGGAGTGCTTTGCCCTTATGTCTCGCGATGAAGCCCGCCACGCTGGGTTCCTCAACAAAGCCATGGCTGACTTTAACCTGTCCTTGGATTTGGGCTTTTTGACCCAGCACCGCAGCTACACCTACTTTGAACCGGAATTCATCTTCTACGCTACCTACCTCTCTGAGAAGATTGGCTACTGGCGCTACATTACGATTTACCGCCATCTGGAGAAGCACCCCGAACATCGCATCTATCCCATCTTCCGCTTCTTTGAAAACTGGTGCCAAGACGAAAACCGCCACGGTGACTTTTTTGATGCCGTGATGCGTTCCCAACCGCAAATGCTGGATCGGCCACGCACCTTCTGGCAAAAGATTAAGGAAATCCCCCTCTCCCTCTCTGGTCAGAAATGGGCACGCTACTTCATGGTCTGCTGGCTACCACCAAAACTGTGGTGCCGCTTCTTCCTGCTGTCGGTCTTTGCCACAATGTATCTCAACGATTTGCAGCGGTCGAAGTTCTATGCTGCTATTGGCTTGGATGCCCGCGAGTACGATCGCGAGGTCATTGCCAAAACCAATGAAACCGCAGGCCGTGTTTTCCCGGTGATTCTCGATGTCGATCATCCAGAATTTTATCAGCGGTTAGAGCGGTGTGTCGAAAACAACGCTAAGCTCACAGAAATTGCCAAGCAAAACGGGGGCTTCCTCAAGAAACTTCCCCTTTATCTGTCAAATCTGTGGCAGATGATCAAGTTATTCTTAATCCCCACCAAGGAACCGACACCAGTTACTGTGCGTTAATTTCTTCCCTTGGTTAGAAATTAGTGTGATCTCCATGGGTTGAGTCTGCGGACTCAACTTTTTTTATTTTTCCTACGATTGATATCCGTATTATTACGGAGTATTGCGGGAGTATGAAAAGAATCTAAAAGCAGTTTTGACCACTGGGGATCGCTAAAACTCACTTCCTAGGCCCCTTTGACCCTGTGATCGCTGAAAAAGTCCCTGAGGACAATTTCATAGGATGGAAGGTAGAGAGTCTAAAGATTTTACTTCGGAGTTGATCCCCGCGATGGATAGCCCAATTGTCACTCCCACAACTTGCCGCTTTTGTCGCTTTTATTATTCCGAAGGGCGACGCGGTGGTACCTGCGAAAAACTGAATGTGCCAGTGCGGGGATTTTGGCGGGCCTGTCCCTTGGGGGCAGCCATCCCTGCCCGTGGGAATGAGCCAGCGATCGCCGCCAGACCATCAACCACTGCTAGGCCGTTGAGTGCGTTCGTATTTTTCTCTGGGGATGATCCCGAAGCCATTGCGTAACCTCAGCAAGGGTCGGTTGACCCGCGATCGCTCCCCGTTTGGTCGTCACTAGGGCCCCCACCACCGTGGCAAATTCTAAACAGGCCGCTTGCCATTCGGGATCACGGTAGGTTTCTGGAGTGCCCTGCCATAATTGGGCAATCCAACCCGCAACAAAGCCATCACCGGCACCAGTGGTATCCACAACTGACATCGAGGGGGGTTCTAATTCCCCTTGATTTTCGTGCCAAAAGTAGCGAATAGCTTGATCCCCGTCAGTAATGACCACCCCATGGTCAGGCGCCCTCCCCCAAAGTGCACGGTAAACAACTTGGGGATCACTGTCAGAGAAAAATAATTCCGCCTCCTCCTTGGCAAGTTTTAGGAAATGCGCCTGTGCCAGAAAAGGACAAATGCGCTCAGGAGCAACCCTTGGATCAGGCCAAAAGATCGGTCGCCAATTGGCATCAATGAGAACCAAGGCACCTTTTTGCCGCAGTCGTTGCACCAGATGGTCAATGGTCGTGGCGGTGGGTTCACTGGCGAGTCCGAGCGTCCCAGTGACAAAAAATCGTGCCCCAGTCAGTAAGGATGGGGAGACCTGCTGGCCGCAGAACTGCATATCCGCAAAGACAGAGGTTCCCGCTGGCGCAAACCCGACAAACCGGCGATCGCCCCCCACCAATTGAACCCGCACTTGCCGCGTCGGCAGCCCAGCTACCCGCTCAACCGCTTCGATATTGACGCCCAAGGCGGCCAATTCGGCACAGGCTCGCTGGCCCAAGGCATCCTCTCCCACAGCTCCTAAAAAGGCCGCACTCACTCCCAACTTCACTAAACCACAGGCAACATTAGCCGGGGCACCCCCCAGAAAACATTGGGGGGGAGCGGGGGGGAGTTCTAAACAATCAAAGAGAACTTCGCCAGCACAGAGGACAGTTGGTTGGGACATTGCTAATGATTCGCTATAGGGCAATTTAGTTTTTTCTATTGATCCCTAGCCTAGCGATCGCTAGGGGAGTGTGTCAAAATGGTAGCGATTCCAAGATCGAGGGACACGGCAACTGTGTTTGTTCTCAGTGGTTACGAATATTTTCTCGGCTTTTTGATTATCTGTAGTCTGGTGCCGGTACTGGCCTTGGCTGCCTCTGCACTATTGCGTCCCAAATCGGGGCGGCTGATCCGCTTGACCACCTACGAATCGGGGATGGAACCCATTGGTGGCGCCTGGATTCAGTTTAATGTGCGCTACTACATGTTTGCCCTGGTCTTTGTTATTTTTGATGTGGAGACGGTCTTTTTGTATCCCTGGGCAGTGGCCTTCCATCAGTTGGGATTGCTGGCCTTCATTGAAGCCTTGATTTTCATTGCCATTCTGATCGTGGCTCTGGTTTATGCATGGCGCAAACGTGCCCTCGAATGGTCCTGAGTGAGTCGATAGCCGTTTAAGTTGGAGCAGCGAACATGAGTGACACCCCCCAAGCCCCCATTGTTGAAGCTGGCCCTGTGGGCCGTCTCCTACAGTCTCAAAACCTAAGTGTGGAATCCCTCGGTAGGGATGCCTCTGGTGTAGAAATGATTAAAGTCGATCGCGATCGCCTGCTGGCGGTCTGCCAAGCCCTCTATGCCGATGGCTTCAACTACTTGCGCTGCCAAGCCGCCTATGACTCGGGTCCCGGCCAAGATTTGGTAAGCACCTACCATCTAGTCAAGCTCACAGACAACGCTGATCGTCCCCCTGAAGTGTGCATTAAGGTCTTTTTGCCCCGCCATGATCCGCGGCTGCCGTCAGTGTACTGGATTTGGAAAACCGCCGACTGGCAAGAGCGGGAGTCCTACGATATGTTTGGCATTGTCTATGAAGGGCACCCAAACTTGAAGCGCATCCTCATGCCCGAGGATTGGGTAGGTTGGCCGTTGCGCAAAGACTATATCACCCCTGACTTTTACGAATTGCAGGAAGCCTACTAAGCTCCCTTGGTTCCCCCTGATGCTGCCTACTGGTATAGCTGGTCACAGGTACCTGGCCTGGGTCCGATATTACTCAAACGACTCTGGCAGCACTTTGGGGATTTGAAAACTGCTTGGGAAGCCCCCATAGCAGCTATTGGACAAGTAGAGGGGATTGGTCCTAAACTCCAAGGGGCGATCGCCCAGTATCGGCAGCAGTGCCAACCCCTAACCCTCTACGCACACCATTGCCAGCTAAATCCCCACCATTGGGTGCTGAGTGACCCCCATTATCCACCGCTGTTGCGGGACATTCCTGATCCACCCCCCTTGCTTTACTATGGTGGTAACCGTATTTTAGAAATTCTCAGTCAACCCACACCAAGCGTTGCCATTGTCGGTACCCGTGATCCTTCAGAATATGCCCAACGGTGGGCGCAGAAGCTGGGGTATGCGCTTGCGCGGGCTGGCTTGATTGTTGTTTCGGGAATGGCTGCAGGCATTGATGGGGCAGCACATCGTGGCTGCTTAGATGCTGGCGGTGCCACACTGGCGGTCTTGGCGACGGGGGTGGATATGATCTACCCCCCGGAAAATCGTTCCCTTTACTACCAGATTCATGAACGCGGGGGATTCTTGAGCGAGTACCCTAGGGGCGTGGGTGCCGATCGCCCCCAATTTCCCCGCCGCAATCGCATCATTGCCGGCCTGTGCCGGGCGGTGATTATTGCAGAGGCCCCCTACAAATCCGGTGCTCTGATTACTGCTCGCTATGCGGCCGAGTATGGTCGCGATGTCTATGTGCTGCCGGGGCACCTGGATAACCACCGGGCCAAGGGTGCCCTTAGTTTAGTGAATGAGGGGGCACACATTATTTTGGGAGAAGAAGCGCTCCTTGAACAATTATTAGGGCATACACCCCCCCTTGATCCGACACCCTCCTCAGCGCTATCGCTCCCGCAGCAACAGATTTTGGAGGCGATTCAACAACTGAGCCAAGGCAGCCATAGTGTTGCCTTCGATGACATTGTGCACCGAGTGTCCTTGGACACGGGGGTAGTCATGGCAGAATTAATCCATCTAGAGCTGATGGGCTGCGTAGAGCAGCAGCCAGGGAATCGCTATCGCAGAATTGGCTGTTAAAACATTTGTTAAAACATTGAACTTGTCACTTGGAGGCTGCAATGACCAACTTCCAGAACCTACAACATCCTCGCGAAGCTCAAGATCGGTTAGTCCTCGAGCGTCTGCGGCAAGAGGGCATCAGTGATTACAACTTAGCGGAATTGGGGCGATTGCTGATTCGCTACGATGGCTTCCCCGGGGCCGAGACAAATAAGAAATTAATGGCGGAGCTGCTAGAAAAATGGCAACTGACGCAGGAAGAACTCTTTAAGCGTACCCGTGCCATCCACGCTCGCGGCGGCGTTTACAAGGTGGGCAGCAATAAACAGGAGGATTGGACTTAGATTGCTTTGCCGTAGAGGCGATCAAGGGTACGAAAGTCCTTTTCGACTGCTTGCCAAAGGCTACGGTTATCCGGATCTGCTTTTAGGGCTCGGTGCAAGTATTCCCGTGCCGCTTGGGGTTGGCGATCGCGAATGAGTTGCCGCGCCCAGCACTGATAGGTGACGGCTTGCCACTGCCGTACTTCTGCATCTTGGGGCAGTCGCCTGGCCAACCCTTCCACAAGGGAGATGGCACGTTGATAGCAGCGATATTTGAGGAATTCCTGAAGTTGGCGGTAGCTGGCGTGTTTCAGTTCAATGTCAAAGGCAGACAGAGGTGGCGGTGTTTGGGGCGGGCGAGTTTGCGGTTCTGATTTGACGGGGGTAGGGCGGGTGCTGCCCGCCCGCCCTAGTTTTTCATAGGCCTGTTGGAGGAGAATAAACTTCTCATGGGCCGTGCGATCGCCGGGGTTGACATCGGGATGATAGCGTCGTGCTAGCCGGCGATAGGCGGATTTAACTTGGGCTAAGGACGCTCCCTGCGACAGCTCCAGAATGCGATAGCACTCGTCTAGATTCATTCGGCAGGACGCAACATGAGATTTGCATTGCATTGTCGGATCTTCACTTTAATTCTGCCATCACTCCCCTACGCTGGAATCAAGTGAAAGATGCGGAGTAGCTCCAACGTGCCGTCAGTACACATTTTAGGAACACGGATTGATGTCACTACTTACAGCCAAGCCTGTGATCTCGTGGCTGAATGGATTGGTCAAGGCCAGGGGGGCTATGTGGTGGCTGCCAATGTCCATGTGGTCATGACGGGGGTGTGGCGATCGCCCTTCCAGCGGGTGATCAATGGTGCCCAACTGGTGACTTCTGACGGCATGCCTTTGGTGTGGGGCCTACGGCTGTTGGGTTTTCCGCAAGCAGAGCGGGTCTATGGTCCTGATTTGATGCTGGCTCTGTGCGATCGCGCTCAAAGGGCAGGCTGGCGTATTTTCCTCTACGGTAGTGAACCCCTCGTGTTAGAGCGGCTACAGCGGAATCTGCGGCAGCGCTTTCCTAATCTCCAGTTGGCGGGTGCCTACGCCCCTCCCTTTCGTTCCTTGACCCCTGAGGAGGAGGCCAGCGATCGCCAGCGCATCCTTGATAGCCGGGCTAATTTGGTCTTTATCAGCCTTGGTTGTCCAAAGCAGGAGGAGTGGATGGCTCGCCAAAGCCCTTTTTTGCCCGTTGTCTTGGTGGGTGTGGGAGCGGCCTTCAACTTTCACAGTGGCACTGTGGCGCAAGCACCGCGCTGGATGATGGCGATCGGTTTAGAGTGGCTCTTTCGCCTGCTGCAGGAACCCCGCCGCCTCTGGCAGCGCTATCTGATGAACAATCCCGCATTTGTTGTGCTTTTTGCGGGGCAACTCCTGCGCCACTGGCTACGCCGACGGCAAACCAAGAGAGTGTCCTAGGGTTTGCAAGGGAGAGCGTCCCACCTGTTGCTGTGCCCACCGAAGACTTTGCTGCAAGCGAGCCACCAAGGGTAGGGATGGCGCTTGGGGAGCAGTCTCAAAGTAATGAATCAAGCTCAGACCACTCAAGCGCAACACGTAGGCTGCCGTTGCCCCCTGCAAACAACTCCCCGCCAGATAGGTGAGGGAATTGCCCTTGAGCCACTGCCCTAGGGACTGGGTCGACAGTTCCACAGCCCCCAATTGCACCATGAGCCGCAATAGCTCCTTAGCCAGGGGTTCAGCATCCGCCAACCGGAAGGAGCGCTGGTAGATTTGGCCTAAGTCCCAGGTGAGGCGCACCAAGAGCCCGCCGGCCATAACGAGATCCAAAAGGGGGAGGGGATTCACCGCCGTTGCCGCTGCCGCCAGCCATTGGTAGCGCTCAATGATGGGGGTGGCTCGTTCTTGGCGATAGCGATTGAGGGCAGCTTGTGCCTGTTGATGGAGTTGTTGGGCACGGCGATAGGTACCGGCTAGGACAAGGTTGGCTTGCTCCTGGCTGAGGTACTGTAGGAGTCTTGAGGTCAACGATTCAGGGGCCTGCGCTGTAAAGGGAACGAGTTGCTCCTCCGGCATCTGGAGATCTCGCAATTGCTGTTTTAGACACAGGGCCACGCGATCGCGCTCCTGCACCGTTTCTGGGTCCCACACCACAAGCACGTGATAATGTCCTGCTTGCAACACCCGCAGCATCTCAAACTCACTGGCGGTGAGGGCACCCCTTACCGTCAAAAGCACTAAGTCCGCTTGGGGAACAGTGGCCAGGGTTTGCTGCTGAAGGCTACAGCGATTAAGTAGTGTGGCGACGGCATGGTACACCTGATTGACAGCATAGGCCGACTGCCCAAGGACACACACCTCAACCCTTGGGTTATCTAACCGCTGTTGTAGTTGGCGACGGGTCGATTGGAGAGAGGCTTGGCGCTCTGGGGGAAGTTCCTGCAAAAGGCTCTGAGTCTCTGCCAGTTGCTTTTCAATTAATTGGGGATCTAAGGGAGATTGAGGGGAAGCCACGTTTGGCGCAGCGGGCGATCGGCGCCAGTACCAATAGCCCAACCCCAAACTGAGAATCAGTAGCCATCCCCAGGGATGGTCATTGACCCAGCCACTCAACAACAAGAGAATGATAGCGGCAGCAACAGCCATGTCCTTTACCCCAAGCAAGATCCTCTGTTTGTTAGCTTACCTTGACTGGTGAGCAGCACTCAAATTGGCGAAGCTTGAGGAAATGCAGCCTGAATTTTGTGCCCGCCTTTCAAGTGAAGCGGGTTCCGATGTTATGCAGAATGCATGAGGAGGGGTGCATGACAGAACGTGAGCTGGCTTCTCATACGACGGTATCGTCCACGCCCTCAACCCCATCATGGATACTCCACCGCTTTGCCTATGATTACGCCGGACAATTACTGAATACCGCCGGTATTACGATCAACGGTTCACAGCCATGGGACATTCGCGTTCACGACGAGCGGCTCTATCTCCGTTGCCTTTTGCACGGCTCGCTCGGTTTGGGCGAAGCGTACATGGATGGGTGGTGGGATTGCGATGCCATCGACGAGTTCATTTGTCGCTTGCTCCAGATTCAGGCACCGGTGCAGGTAGGTTGGCTCGTTAACTTCCCGCTCTGGATCGATAGCCGATGGCGTAACCGGCAACGCGGTAAGGGTGCGTTTATCATCGGTCAACGCCACTACGACATCGGCAACGATCTCTATGCTGCGATGCTCGACCGCCGCATGATCTACAGTTGTGCCTATTGGGAAGGCGGTGCGCGTACCCTCGATGAGGCGCAGGAGGCGAAGCTCGATCTGATCGCCCGGAAACTCGATCTCCAACCTGGGATGCGTGTGCTCGACATTGGGTGCGGTTGGGGTGGCACAGCTCAGTATCTGGCCGAACGCTACGGTGTCCACGTTGTGGGTATTACTGTGTCGAAGGAGCAGGCCGAACTGGCGCGCGATCGTTGCCGTGGTTTACCGGTCGACATCCGGCTTGAAGATTATCGCCAGACGACCGGTGTCTTTGACCGCATCATCTCGGTCGGTATGTTCGAGCATGTAGGTTATCGCAACTATCGTACCTTTATGAGAACGGCTCGCCGCCTGCTCGCCGATGATGGTCTCTTGCTCCTCCACACGATTGGTTCAAATGTCGCTTACCAGGGTCGCGATGCGTGGATCGAACGATACATCTTCCCCAATTCAATGTTGCCGTCGCCCCGTTTGCTAACTGCGGCATTTGAGGGGTTGTTTGTACTCGAAGATTGGCATAACTTTGGTGTCAACTACGTTGCAACTCTCAAAGCGTGGCATACCAATTTCGAGCAGGCATGGCCACGCTTAGCGCAGCGGTATGGCGAGCGCTTCTACCGTATGTGGCGTTTGTATTTACTCATGAGTGCAGGGAGCTTCATGGCCCGAGCCAGCCAACTGTGGCAATTGGTGTTGTCACCGCGTGGTGTACGCGGTGGCTATCGCTCGGTTCGATAGTGATGGCAGTGATGGCGCAGCGGCACCGCGCAGCAGCGCCGGGTGGTTATACGTGCCTCTGCCTCTGATGCCGTAAGGCGTTGAGCACAGTACGGGGTAAAGAAGTAAGGTCCATCAATGGCAATTTCAAACCACATAGAACAGGTTCGAGAGCGTCTACGACGCGGTGAGTTTATATCTGAGGCTGCTGTTTCCCAGGGAATTCTTCTTCCGACCTTGCATGAACTGGGATGGCCCGTATTTGATACAAATGTGGTTGTTCCCGAGTTCTCGGTCCAAGGGGGCCGTGTCGATTTTGCACTATGTAATCCTCCCCGTCGTCCATTTATATTTATTGAGGTCAAGAGGGTTGGCATTTCGGAAGGAGCTGATAGACAGCTATTCGAATACGCTTTTCATTCGGGAGTTCCAATAGCTGTTCTGACAGATGGACAAGAGTGGAGTTTTTATCTTCCCGGTGAACAGGGCCGATATGATGAAAGGAGAGTATATAAGCTCGACCTTCTTGAACGTGAGATCGCAGAAGCAGTCAGCAGGCTTGAAAGATATCTCCAATATGAAAGAGTGTGTTCTGGCGAAGCTTTAAAATCTGCACGTGCAGATTATCAAAACGTGGCCCGAGGTAGAGAAATTGAGGCAACGCTCCCCAGAGCTTGGGAGAGTTTGCTTGAAGAGCCTGATTCATTGTTGTTGGAATTATTAGCCGAAAAAGTTGCAGATCTCTGTGGCTATAAGCCGGATTTGGATTTGTGTAGCGAATTTTTAAAATCGAATCGCCAGCTTGGCGTAGTTTCTGCATATCCGATACCGTCGCATCAACAAACGGCTATGCGCCGGGCACCAGAACACCGGGAGCAGATTTCTCGATCCAGAACCACAGGCAGTTTTTCATTCGTGTTTGAAGGCAAGACGTACGAGGCTGCATCGGCGGTAAAGGTCATGGTAACGGTCTTCCGGTTGTTGGCGGAAGCGGATGCTGG
Source organism: Thermosynechococcus sp. NK55a (assembly GCF_000505665.1). NCBI lineage: Bacteria > Bacillati > Cyanobacteriota > Cyanophyceae > Acaryochloridales > Thermosynechococcaceae > Thermosynechococcus > Thermosynechococcus sp. NK55a. Next base: position 550,324 of record NC_023033.1, read on the forward strand.
TTTTCTTGACCGATTTGCATCAAGAAAGCATGGAACGAAACGGAGATACATAGCCCGTAATAGGCAGGAACTCTATCCGGGCCGACCGCACTTGGCGGAAAAACACTTTATTGAACTCGTTCCTGGATGGTATATGGGAACAAACTATAGTCGAAAGCGTATCCAGGAGATATTGGATTCGGCACTTGAAGTTGTTGACCCAGAGCTTCGTTCTACAATACAGGTAAACGTCTACAGGTAAACGTCGAGTAATCCCCCAACAAGCTTTTTAGCCGGCCGGCCTTCGGGGGGCTGAAGCTCATGCCGTTGAGTGCCTCTACCTCTGATGCCGTAAGGCGTTGAGCACAGCACAATGCAAGTCACCTCAGTTGAGTGTTGGTTTATCCGCAGCAAAAGGACCAGGGTTCTCCTTTGCGTGAAGTCAAAAAGCGATATCATCAAGACTTGCTCTCAGCGCAAGGGACAATTATCTTTAGGGGTGACGAGTTTGCAAAGGTCTCAATGAAAGCCCAAGTGTTCCGAGGGGTAAATCAACTCAGCTACGAAGAGATTCCGATTCCTGAAATTGCTGCTGATGAAGTATTAGTGCGGGTCAGGGTGGTTGGGTTGTGCCAATCGGACATCAAGAAAATTCGCTATCCCCTCTATGAGCCGCCCCGTATTTTTGGCCATGAAACAGTGGGTGAAATTGCCGCGGTGGGCGATGCGGTGACGGGTTGGCAAGTGGGTCAGCGGGTGGTGGTCATGCACCACATCCCCTGTATGCGCTGCGCCTACTGTTTGAACGAAAACTACTCCATGTGTCATGTTTATAAAACAGTAACGACAACGGCAGGCTTTATTCCCAGTGGTGGTGGCTTCGCTGAGTATGTGAAAGTGCCGGGACACATCGTGCAGCATGGGGGACTGATTCCCATTCCCGATCATATTAGCGATGAGGAAGCCAGCTTCATTGAACCCACCAACTGTTGTCTCAAGGCAGTGAAGAAAGCGGCGATCGCTCCCGGTCAAACGGTGTTGATTACGGGAGTAGGGCCTATTGGTCTGATGTTCATTATGTTGGTGAATCTCTTTGGAGCGCGGGCGATCGCCACCGATCTCCTACCCTCGCGGATTGCTAAAGCCAAAGAAGTGGGGGCTGCTGCTGCCTTTGATGCCCGCGATCCGGATCTGAGTGCCAAGGTGCAGGCCCTGACCCAAGGCTTGGGGGTAGATGTCAGTCTCTTGGCGGTCCCCAGTGAAAAAGCCTTTTGCCAAGCCCTAGAGTGTACGCGCAAGGGGGGCAAAATCCTGTTTTTTGCGGAGTTTCCCGATGAAGTGGAGATTCCCCTCAATCCCAACATTCTCTACCGCCGTGAGATTGACCTCATGGGGAGCTACAGTTCCTCCTATCGCTTGCAGTCCCTTGCCTGCGACATCATCTTTAACCGCCGTATTGACGTCAAAACCCTCGTCAGCGATCGCTATCCCTTGGCTCAACTAGCTGAGGCAGTGGAACGGGCAGTGCATCCCACCCCGGAAACTTACAAAATCCTCATCTATCCAGAGTCCTAATGCACGCTCTATCAATTCCCACGTGGATGGTGCATATTTCCAGTGTGCTGGAGTGGATGGCAGCCATTTGGTTTGTGGCACAACTGGATCGCCGCTGTCCAGAGCAAGGATGGCGATGGTTAGCCTGGGCAATGCTACCGGCTTTAGTGAGTGCCATGTGTGCCTGTACGTGGCATTACTTTGATAATGCAGTGACACTAGCTTGGTTGGTGGATTTGCAAGCCCTGCTCACATTCTTTGGCAACTGTACCCTCTGTGGTGCAGCGGCCTGGCTCTGGTGGCGATCCCAAAGCGCGCTGTAGCCCCCTTCTGGAGGCAAACCTTAGCAAAATTAACTGAAATTGGCAGTGCCCAAGGACTTCCAGTATCCTGTAATCAGGTTCCCCTGCCATGGGGTGTAACAAATGCAACGGTCCAGTATTGAACTTTGACATAAAACAAGGAGGAATGCTTGCCCGCCAGTCTAGCCCTAAACGCCTAAACCTCTGTGGAGGCTGCGATGGAAAGTAGTGCCGAACTCACCGCCTTGTTCGTGATCACAGTTGTTCTGGGCATTGGTGCCCAAGTGGCTGCTCACTGGCTACGGCTGCCCAGTATTGTCCTGTTGTTACTGGTAGGAATTCTCTCAGGGCCAAGTGGCTTGGGATGGGTTCATCCCGAAGTGTTAGGGGAGGGCATAGAAGTTTTGGTTCCCCTCTGTGTCGCACTCATTCTTTTTGAAGGGGGGCTGAGCTTAGATCTCAGTCGTGCCGACCAAGATATTACAGGTAGCCTGTGGAAGCTAGTGACGGTGGGGGGATTGATGACGTTTGTGGCTGGGGCAATGGCTGCCCACTGGATTGGTGAGTTCCCTTGGCAACTGGCGTTTCTCTATGCCTCCCTTGTGGTGGTGACGGGACCGACGGTTGTGGGTCCCCTGTTGCGCCAAGTGGGTGTTGAGCACAAGTTGGCGGTGATTCTGGAAGGGGAAGGTGTGCTCATTGACCCCATTGGTGCCATTCTGGCGGTCGTCGTGCTGAACGTAGTGCTCAATCAAGACCTCGGCATGGGGGCGATCGCCCTTGGTATTGGTCAGCGCTTGGCTGTAGGTGCCTTGATGGGGGGCATCGGCGGCTGGTTTCTCAGCCGTTTTCTGCGTCGCGCTTGGTTTCTCGCCGACGATCTCCGCAATTTACTGGTGCTGGCGGTTCTTTGGGGCTTGTTTTGGCTCTCGGATCAACTGGTGAGCGAGTCGGGTCTGATGATGGCGGTCGTTCTCGGCTTGGTACTGCGCTGGGGTGAAGTGCCGGGGGAGCGACTGCTGCGCCGCTTTAAGGGACAATTAAGTACCCTTTCAATTTCAGTGTTGTTTGTGCTCTTGGCTGCCGATCTGTCGATCGCGGGTCTGTTGGAGCTGGGTTGGTCGGGGGTGCTCACGGTTCTGTGTTTGATGTTGATCATTCGTCCCCTCGGCGTGGTTCTGTGCACCTGGGGCAGTGATCTCAGTTGGCAACAGAAGGCCTTCCTCAGTTGGATCGCTCCGCGGGGAATTGTGGCGGCCTCGGTGGCATCGCTCTTTGCCATTACCCTGACCAATGCTGGCATGAGTGGCGGGGATGCCATTAAGGGACAAGTCTTTCTAACGATCCTGATGACGGTGTTTGGCCAAGGCTTAACAGCGCGTTGGGTGGCCACTCAACTGCATGTCCGTGCCCAAGGGGCTTCAGGGGTGATGATTGCCGGTTGTACCCCCCTCGGTAGGCTGCTGGCGCGGATTTTGCGCGATCGCGGCGAAGAGGTAGTGATGATTGATACCGATCCAGAGGCGGTGGAGCAGGCTCGCCGTGACCACCTGCCCGTCTATCTCAGCAGTGGCCTTGACTTGAATATCTTGCAGGAGGCCGGCATTACCCAGTTGGGCACCTATTTGGCGGTTACCAGTAACACAGAGGTGAATGCCGTGTTGGCACAGCGCGTCCTCGAAGAATTTCACCCGCCACGGGTCCTGGCTGCCCTTGAGCTAGAGGATTGTCCCTTGGGGTTGAGTCCAGCCTTTGCCCTACAACTGTCGATCAAAAAATGGAATCAATATATCAACACGGAGGCAGTTCGTCTTGGGGAACTGGTCATTGAGGAGGAGCGATCGCAATTGCAACGCCAGCACCTTGACGCCTTGATACGCTCTGGAAAAGTGCTTCCCCTCCTGGTGGAACGGCCAGAGGGATTGCGGGTGGTGCGAGCCAATGAAGAGTGGCAAGTGGGCGATCGCCTGATTTACCTGCTCCACAGCCCCAAACCCCACACACTGCCGGCGGCCCTTATTTCTGGCTGGCAGATGAATACCCAAGTGGAATCAGTTCTTGTCCCCAGTGAAGCCCCTACCCCCAAAGGAACCTAATCTACAGCGCTGCGTCCATAGGAATCAGCAGAGTCGCCCCTTGGCCTGTTTTCCCTGTCAAAGCCGCTGAGGGGTCAACCCTCGCAGCTAAGTCTTTAATACCGTCTTACTTGGAGAGATTTGCAATGCAGAGCCTAGCACAGCGCAGCTTGGCCCTTCTGAGCTGCGGTTTAATGAGTTCTAGTACCCTTGCCCTTCTGGTCGCTGTTCCGGCTCAAGCCCAATCCCGTTTTACCGATACCCAAGGTATTTGGGCACAGGCCTGTATTGACCACCTTGCCAATCGCAACATTATCAGCGGCTATCCCGATGGCACATTTCGCCCCTTTGCGGCAGTCACGCGGGCTGAATACGCAGCCATGCTGGGGAAGGCGTTTCCCAATGCCCCAGTGGTACGCGCCCCCGGTACGTTTAACGATGTCCCCAGCACGTTTTGGGCAGCGAGTGCGATTCAAAACGCCACCCGTACCGGCTTTTTGAGTGGCTACCCCGGCAATGTTTTTCAGCCCAATCAAAATATTCCTCGCGTTCAGGCAATTGTTGCCCTTGCCAGCGGCTTGCAGTATCCCACACCGCCTTCTGTGGAGGGGGTCTTAGCCCAGTTCAATGATGCGGCTGCGATTCCCGCCTATGGACGAGCCGGTGTAGCTGCGGCTACAGCTAAACAGGTGGTGGTCAACTATCCCAATGTGCAAGTTTTTGGCCCTAATCAACTGGCCACCCGTGCCGATATTGCGGCATTCCTTTGTCAGGCAACCCGTGCCCCCGGTGCCCAAGCCCTTGTCCCAACACAATACATTGCGGGTGCAGTCACCACTTCACCCATTGCACTGCCGGCTGGTCAACAGATTCCGGCTCGTTTTCCCGATGCAGAGCGGATTGTTCTGAGTCCCAGTGAAACGCTTGCCCTGCGCTTGGTGACGGCTGCCGATGTCCGCGATAGTCAGGGTCGAGTCGTGATTCCCGTGGGCAGTGAAATTTTTGGCCAGATCCAGCCCGCCCAAGGAGGCTCCCAGTTTGTGGCGAATACAGTAGTGATCAATAACCGCCAGCTACCGATCGCCGCCAATTCCCAAATCATTCGCACCATTCGCGATGCCCGTGACCCCAACATTGGCAATGTCTTCCGCAATGCGGCCATTGGGTCAGCGGTGGCTGCTGGATTGTCTGGCCTGCTGGGCAATCAAAAGATTACCCCCTTGAAGGTCCTTACGGGAGCAGCAACGGGCGCAGCCATTGAAACCAATCAGGAGCGTCCGGCAACTTCAATTATTCGGGATACCCTAATTGGGGCAGCCCTTGCCACCGGTGCTTCGGCGGTGATTGGCGATCGCAAGATTACGCCCGAAAAAGTGATTACCGGTGCTGCCGCCGGTGCCACGATTGGGGGTGTGATTGATCCGGCCGTGCGGCAACTAGTGGTTGTTGATGCCAATACGGATTTGGGCCTGACCCTGACTCAGTCCTTTACTGTCCCGCAATAGAGACTAGGCACGCGCTAACCCCAGCGATCGCCCGCAGGCCTCCACTGCCTGGGCCACCGCCGCTGCCACCCGTGGATCAAACACCGAGGGAATAATATAGGCGGCCTGTAGTTCAGAGGGACTCACCAAGGCCGCAATCGCCTCCGCTGCCGCGAGGAACATCTCCTCGGTCATTCGCGGTGCCCGACAGGCAAGGGTACCCTTAAACACCCCCGGAAAGGCCAGCACATTGTTGATTTGATTCGGATAGTCACTGCGGCCGGTAGCCACCACCGCCACATGGTTAGAGATGAGTTCGGGTTGGATTTCCGGAACGGGATTGGCCATCGCAAAAACAATCGCTTCCTTGGCCATGCGCTGCACCATTTCCACGGTGAGGACGCCAGGGGCACTCAAGCCAATGAAAACATCGGCGTCCACAAGGGCATCGGCAAGGGTTCCTGTTTGGGCAACAGCAAATTCCTGTTGAGCAGGAGTTAGGTCTGCCTGCACCGAGAGAATCCCGCGGCGATTACATAAAATTAAGTCTTTGGCCCCAGCTTTGCGCAGGAGTCGTGCCACGGCAATCCCGGCTGCCCCTGCACCATTAATAACAATGCGCACCGTTTCTAAGGATTTACCCACCAATTGCAGGGCATTTTTGAGGGCAGCGAGGGTGACAATAGCAGTGCCATGCTGGTCATCGTGAAACACAGGGATATCCAATTCTTCCTGCAGACGGGCTTCTATCTCAAAGCAGCGGGGGGCACTAATATCCTCCAGGTTGATGCCCCCAAAGACAGGGGCAATCCGCTTCACAGTGGCAACGATTTCATCCACCTCTTGGGTGGCCAAGCAGATGGGAAACGCGTCCAAGCCAGCAAATTCTTGAAAGAGCATCGCTTTGCCCTCCATCACCGGTAGGGCAGCCTCTGGGCCGATATTGCCCAATCCCAACACAGCGCTCCCGTCACTGACAATGGCAATGGTATGGCTTTTAATCGTGAGTTTGTGAACCAAGTCTGGATCGTCAGCGATCGCCTGGGATACCCGACCCACACCCGGCGTATAGGCCATCGCCAGATCGTCATATCCTTGCAGAGGATGCTTGCTTTTAACGGTGATTTTGCCCCCCTCATGGAGGCGAAATGTGCGATCGCTCACCTCTAGCACTGTGGCTTGGGTGTCAGATTTGACAGCATTGACAATGGCCTCAGCATGATCGCGGCTGGCAGCCACCACCACCAGTTCCCGTAGGATTTTATTGGCGGTTTTCTCAATGAGCGTAATGGAATCCACTTGCCCGTGTTGCCCGCCAATGATCTGCAAAACAGTGCCCAATTCCGTCGGATCTAAGGAGGTCTCTAATCGCAGGGTCAGACTATAGGCAGGCGTCGGGGTTAGCTTAACCATCTAAAATTTAATGGCAAAAGGTACTGTCTGATGATAACACCTCTACCTAGCTTCCTGTGTGGGTGACAATGGGTAGTGGTTCGGCTGCGCAGGTGGCCAAAATGGCGCGATCGCTAGGGCTCAAGCGAGGCAAACTATAGAAACTGAGTAAATCAATTTCTGCTTGGTAGGGCTCTTCTTCATAGGTAGGCAGAACCGTCACCTGCAGCTGGCGATCGCCGACGGTACCCCGAAAACAATCAAAGGAGGAATTGGGCAGATAAAGCGCCCCGTAAACCTTACGATCTTGCACTGCAAAGACAATGTAACTACGACCTACTCGCTGCGGTTGGGGAGATTCACCAAAGAGGTAGAGTCCATTCGCCAACGGCAATTGATGTTCTCCTGCTAAAGGGAGTGTCGGTCCCGCGATCGCCAACCCACTGGCTGACCAAAGGGCAATAGCTCTCAGTAAAACCGACAGTGACCAGCTCAATCGTGCCAAGGCAGTCATTCTATTGTCCTACCTGAAACGAGAAATGGCTTAAACCAGCATTCTGCGGTGTCAATCTAGGGCAGGGCAGTGAGGTAACGCTGATACTTTAGATCGTGACAGGTTTATCGCGGTCTGTGGGTGGAAGTATGCCAGCAGTGGCACAGGCACAAATTGACGGAATGCTCAGGAGTGACCATTTCATCGGGAACAAGAACAGGAACACAAGCGGCCATAGGAGCGTCTAGCACGTCAAAAGCTGCTAAAGCCGCCCACATCAAGGGTTTGCGTATTATTACCGATTATTGATTGCATCAGACCCTCCCCAATGTGCATCAGACCCTCCCCAATGTAGGGAGGGAGGAGGAGATGACTATGAAACTTTCGAGAAACACAAAACTTAACTTCATTGTTACTCTTCTTTTTATCACTTTTGGCGCAACACTTTCCCTAGCCCAAACGCCCTCGAAGCGAAAGGGGCCTCCGCCCATGTTTACCCCAAACGTCATCAACGACCGGACGCTGCCGAATAAACCCGAGATTGAGGGACCGGTTGCGCCGCCAGAGCTCGAAACCCCACCCTTTCTGAAATCACCTGTGCCGCCGCGTCAACCGGAGCCGCTACCCATACCCGATGAGATCGAGGAGCGCCAAGCCTCACCCGACTTGAGGAGTGCTCCCCAAAAGCCCTGTCCAAAGACCATTGTCCTCCAGGCGCCCCCGCCCCCGACCACCACGCCCTATGGCCCGGACTTCCCTAGCACACCCGGTCCGCAATGGATAGAGCCGAACTTCAACGGTACGACACCAAACCGCCAGGTGCGGCATACTTTCCAGTGGCAGGGCTGCAAAGAATGCTGCTGCGAGGTGCAAAAGGCTAAGCTAGTGGTCACCCTCAAGGCGCTACAGAATGGCCAATCGCACCAAAGCCCTGATGCAGGTAATGACAGCATCTCCCTCTGGAAAAACGGCAGTGTGTTGTACTGGCAGTACCTGTGGCCCAACACTGGGGTGAGTGCCGGCACGACAACAACCCTCACGATTCCGATTGCGCCCTCTTGGCTGAACGGCTACCGGCTGAGCTTCCTGGTTCAAGACGATACGGCGGTGCTAAATGCTAAGCTGGTCGTCACTGGCTGCTGTGTGAAGCCCAACATTCAACCATAATCCAAACCATAATCCACTTTTCCACTTTTCCTAGGCGCCCTGAGGGCGCCTGTTTTTTGCCTGAACTGCTGTAGTCAGCTATTACAGTTGACTGAGAGGGAAGGATTAATTTCTTTTTAATCTCCATATATTTTAAGTCCGATAGAAAACGTTAATTTTCTTTGCAAAGTCCTCGGTTGTGTAGCCTGGATCGCACAGAGAAATCAAGGCAAAAGGCTATCATGATTGTCAAATTGCGTCTGAGTTCGGGTTATGACACTGTACATCGGCAACCTCTCCTACGAGGCCACTGAAAACGATCTTCGCGAAGTTTTTGAAAAATATGGTGCCATTCGCCGGATTGTGTTGCCGGTGGATCGCGAAACCGGTAAGCGACGGGGCTTTGCTTTTGTTGAACTGGCAGATGAAACTCAGGAGGCCGTTGCCATTGATGATCTTGATGGTGCTACATGGCTAGGGCGAGTCCTGAAAGTGAACAAGGCCAAGCCAAAACAGGCGGGGGGGCAGGCAAACTCTTCCTTATAAGGGCATACTGGTAGGGAAGTGCTGTTCACTTTTGCTGCTATGCCTCGACGTTCGCCATCTCCACCGCGTCCCCGTCCCCAAACTCGTCGTCCGCCAGAGCCAGAATCCAAGTCAGCGGTGAACACCCGTACCTTGGCAATCTTAGGTGGCGTTTTCATTATTGGGGTTGGCGTTGGCGTCACCTTTAGCAAAACCACGACCCTTAACCCCGATAATGTGGCCTCGACGCAGTTTATTGATCAAGCAGCACCCAATCCCGATATTTGCGTGCAATTTGGTGCGAGCGCGATCGCGGTGGATACGCGGATTTTTGTGACCTTTAATCCCTTTTCAGTTTTTGTGTCCCAACCCTCTATGCAACCGGGCTGTGTTCTGCGGGCCAATAACGTTGCCCTCCTAGAACAGCGACAACTCATTACGGGTGAACAGTTGCGCAGTTGTCGCCAACGGCTGAATACCTTTGGCTATGTCGGCAACCTAGACGCCAAGCCTGAAATTAGCTGTGTCTATCAGAGCACAACGGATAAAAACCTCTTCCTCAAACTCTCAGGCTTGGGTAATGGTGCTGCGGGTGAAACCGGTAATTTCTAGGACGCAACCATGAAGGCGATGAAGTGGCCACGGCTACGCTGGCGTGCAAGTCAGGGTGTACAACGCTTGGGTACAGCCTTTCTCTTAGCGGGTCAAGTCACCTATCATTTGCTGCGGGGGCGGATTGCTCTGCGGAACTTGATTGAGCAAATGGCTTTGGTGGGGCCTGCTTCCCTCAGTGTTGCCCTGATTACAGCCGCTTTTGTGGGTATGGTGTTTACGATTCAGGTCGCCCGTGAATTTATTACCTTTGGTGCCACCTCTGCGGTAGGTGGGGTGCTGGCGATCGCCCTTGCACGGGAACTAGGGCCTGTGCTGACAGCAGTGGTGCTCGCCGGGCGGGTGGGCTCCGCCTTTGCGGCTGAAATTGGGACTATGAAAGTCACTGAGCAGATTGACGCCCTCTATATGTTAGGCACTGATCCCGTAGATTACTTGGTGGTGCCACGGTTTATTGCCTGTGTGCTCATGTTGCCAATTCTTAATATCTTAGCCCTGGTAACGGGCTTGTGGGGGGGCTTGATTATTGCTGATTATCTCTACGGTATTCCCCGGGCGATCTATATTGAGTCCATTCAGAACTTTCTGCAAACTTGGGATCTTTGGAGCTCAATTATCAAATCGGGCATTTTTGGTGGTGTGGTGGCCATCATTGGCTGCAATTGGGGCATTACAACCACAGGGGGCGCCAAGGGCGTCGGTCAATCCACCACGGCGGCGGTGGTGATCTCGCTCCTGGCCATTTTTATTCTCAACTTTTTCCTGTCTTGGGCACTCTTTGGCGGCAACAGTAGCCTCGTACCCCCGTTGTAGAGGGTTGGCCGATGGAACTGCGAGTCGGACAAGGCTGGCGGGTGGGCCGGCGCAGTGATCAACACTATGCAGGTCTAGTGGGGGCAGAGGATTGGGCCACCGAACTCACTGACAGCGAGTTTAGGGCATTTGTGGAGTTATTTCGCCAACTCCATGGGCAGCTGCAGGCGATCGCCCCGGAATTGATGCCCGAGGAAATGATTACCCTCAGTGGTAGCAACGACGCGGTGCACTTGGAATTGGAGGGCTATCCCCATGCCTATAGCCTGCATCTGATTGTGTTGGGCGATCGCCGTGTTGAGGGTACATGGCCTGCCCCTGTGCCCCCCGACTTTCTCCTTGCCTGCTGTGAACTCGAGCACAGGATTGCGAAGGAGCAAAGTTTACAATAGAAAACATCCTTCTCGGTTGCGATCGCCCCTATGACCTCTGCGAAATCCCCGAAGGTCAGCCCCCCCTTGGCGGCACTGGTCAACACCATCAAACAGTTACAACAGCAAGAGCAAATTGGGGGACTCATTGCTCCTTTGGTGAGCTTTGCCCAAGAAGCCCTTGGCATGTCCTTTCTTTGGTTGGGGCTGTACAATGAAGGCTCCAAACAACTCATTGGCCAAGGGGGCACAACGCCCCTCGGTGATCATCCCTTTCTCAAACAGAAACTGACCCTTGCTGCAGGCAGCCTTCTCGATCAGGTGTTGATGAACCGCAAGCCCATTAGTTTGCCCAGTCTCAAGGAAGAACCTCGCCTAGGAGAATTACGGGAAGCCGCTACCCGTTTGGGTATTGAAGGCACCGCTATCTATCCCATTGTCCGCCATCGTCAACCCCTTGGCATTCTTATAATTGGCTCCACCACATGGGGCGATACACTGCGGGGAGATGATTTGGCCCACATGAGCCTCCTAGTCAGTACCCTGGGCCCGGAACTGGAACGCCTAACAGCGACCAAAGCAACGAAAGCGGTACCAGAAGCAAAGCAAGCGGCTGCTCCCACAATTACCAGTGATGACCCCATACGCCATCTGCTGCAGGAGGCCAGCCGTGCCAATAGCTTCGGCCAACGTATTGAAGCGCTGTTGCTGGCAGTACACCAATTTTCTCAACCTCAACGTACCAGCCTCTTTTGGCGAGATTTGGAGCAACCCCTCTATCGGCGGCGTAGTTACACTGTGGGTAAACCCCAGGGCCGCGAGAGCCAGCGGCAACCCCTAGCGATTACGCAGCAGGAGTTAGCCGGTTGTTATACTGCCTTTGCCAGTGGCCAAATCGTGAGCGTCAGCGATAGTCAAAGTGTCGTCAGTGCCACCGCACCCTTGCGGCTGATGCAAATGCTCAACTGCCGTGCCCTTCTGGCAACCCCGATTCTGGTGGGCACGGATGTCGTGGGCTTTCTCACATTCGAGCGCAATGAGCCTTACCCTTGGAACGACAACGAGAAGAAACTCCTGCAAGTCACCGCAGAGCTATTGGCCTTGGCAGCGCCCACTGAACGCCTGGAACATCTCTTGGCCCAAACCCGGCATGCCCAAAGCTTGGCGAGTGAGTTGGCTCAAGCCATCTGTGAGGAGCAGGACTGGAGGCGGGTGCTCCACCGGGCGGGCGAAAAGTTAGCGGCGGATCTAGGGGCGCAGTGGGTCTTTTTGCTGACCTATAACTCCCTGACCCAAGCCTTTGATGTCCTGTTTCAGTATCCCGCTCCCCGGGGGCGCGATCGCCATCCGCCCTTCCCGCCATTGCCAAAAATGGATTGGCAGCTTCTGGAAACAGCCACAACCGCCATTGCCCTTGAGGACTACAGCAATGAATTGCGCCTTTACTCTTGGAGGGAGGTTCTCAGCAAGCTGAATATCCAGTCCCTTCTGGTGGCAACCACCACCCCTGGCCATTCCTTGGAGGCGCTGCTGCTGGCGGGGCGCACTGAACCCACCGTTTGGGGCAAAAGTCAGCAAACTCTTGTGCAGGAGGTGGCTCGTATCCTTGGCCTGATTAGCCATCAGTGGCAACTGCAAAACACCAATACGCAGCAGGAGCAGGTACGATCGGCAATGTTGGCGGGGTTAAGGGCCCTGCAACGCACCCAAAACCTCGAGCGTCTTGAAATGACGGGCTTGCAGCAGCTCATGAATTTGATGCAGGTGCCCCTTGTGGCTTTAGTGACTTGGCGACCCGGTCAAACCGTTGGCTCAATTGTGGCACCGCCCCCCAGCCATCCCAAGTTTGCCATTCGCAACGACACTGAGATTGCCATCTACGAGGATCCCTTGATCCACAGTGCCCTGATGGCCTCCCAAGCCGACGTCAGTGGCAATCCCTACGCTTGGTTGATTCAAACCACGGCCGCTGAACTGGATCCCCGTACCCGTGAGTGGCTGTCAGGCCCAGACATGGGCCAGATTTTGGCGATCGCCCTGCGCACTGATCCAGAATATGAACCGTCGGGAGTGCTGATTGTTGCCGATCGCCGCGATCGCCTCTGGTCAACCTTGCACCTAGAGGCCTTCATTACCCTTGTCAACCATTTAGCTTGGGCACACCGCAGCACCTCCCTCATTCAGATGCTCACCCAAGGCTGGCAGACCCTTGAAACCCTCAACTGGTACAAACACCGTCGCCTTGAACAGGTCTATGGTCAACTCGCGAGTCTCTGCAATCAGTTGACGCAATGGGTTCAGCAGCACCCCGAGGCAGATTCACTGCTGCGGCGGTTGGGCACGCTCCTGCAAACCCAGCTGGAATCTCTCCATCCTCTCTTGAGCCATGAGGTGTGGCAACTGGACAAAGCCACCCAGACAGCAGGCCTAGCGGTAGTCCTCAAGCGAGTGATGGATCGCATTGAAAACTGGAAGCAGCGCAAACAACTGTGGATTCAAGTTCACAATCAACCTGTGCTCACCCTCAATGGTGACCTTAGCAAGCTGGAGTTAATCCTCTATGAATTGCTGCTTTTTGCCTGCCAGCGATCGCCCTCCCAAGGCCGCATTGACATTTGGTGCCAGCAAATGGAAGGTATGGGTCAGGGGGGGAAAATGGAGTCTTGGCTGGAACTCTCCATTACCGACAATGGGGAAGTGGAGCCACAGTTACTCATTAAACTGCACCAACTGGAGCATCTTGACTGGCTTGCTCCCTCTAGCCTTGATCAGCCCCCCGGGCGCCACCTCAAAATTTGCTGCCATCTTTGTCAACGCCTAGGCTACAGCCTCGACATGTATAAGTTAGAAGATGGCCGCTTCCTGAGTCGTCTGCTCATTCCCCTAAATAATGGCGACACGGGTACCTTCGAACTGCAATCTTCACAGCCACGCCAATGACCCCCAGCACGATCGCCCTTCTGGGGCTCCCCAACACTGGTAAATCGACATTTTTCAATCGCATTGCTGCTGCCCGTGCCCATGTGGGCAACTGGCCGGGGATTACCGTGGACTTAGCAGAAGCCGAGATTTTCCTCAATGGTGAGAGGGTTAAGCTGGTGGATTTACCGGGCATCTACGATCTGGCGGGGACAGCTGCCGATGAAACCATTGTGCGTGAGTTTTTCCAACGCGTGCCGGTGCGGTTGGTGTTAGTGATTCTCAATGCCAGTCAGATTCAGCATCAATTGCGCTTAGCCCTTCAGGTGAAGGCTTGGGGGCTACCCATGGTGGTGCTTTTGAATATGGCTGATGAAGCTCGGCAACTGGGGATTCAGATTAATACTGAGAAGTTGAGCGATCGCCTGGGGGTGCCCGTCGTTGCTCTCAGTGCCAAATACGGTGGTGGCTATTGGGAGGCCTACGAAACCATTTGCCATGCTCTCAAGGAAGCACCTATTCCCCAAGACCCGCTCCTCCAGCCAACGTTGCCAGAGCTTGATTTGGGAGCGATCGCCCCCCTATTGGCGGACACCGTCACTTTCCCCAGTCGCACCGTTCGCAGACTAACCGAGCAATTGGATCACTGGTTGCTACACCCCCTGTGGGGATTGCCCCTCTTTTTTGGGGGGCTATACCTTGTCTTTCAAGGGGTATGGGTACTGGGCCTAGGGCTTCAAGGCTGGCTCAGTGACACCTTTGAAGCCTTTCAGGCACAGGTGCTGGCGCCATTCTTCGCAGGGCTTCCCCCCTTGCTCAGCAGTTTGCTAATCGAGGGCATCTATGGCGGCATGACCACAGTGGCAGCGTTTGTGCCCTTAGTAACCATCTTCTTTATTGTGATGGCGATCGTCGAGGACAGTGGCTACCTGGCCCGTGCTGCTTATCTCATGGATGGCTTGATGGCACGCTTGGGTTTGGACGGCCGCAGTTTTGTTCTCAGCTTGATGGGCTTTGGCTGCAATGTGCCGGCCTTGATGGCCACCCGGATTATTCGCTCGCCGGGGCTGCGGCTGCTGACAATGCTGATCATTCCCTTTTCCCTCTGTTCAGCACGGCTACAGGTGTTTGTCTTTCTCATTGCCTGCTTGTTTCCACCGCAGTGGGGGGCAGCCGTCCTGCTGTCCCTCTATGGTTGGAGCATCCTTGCAGCCTTGTTCACTGCCCTCTGTTTTCAAGGCTATTTCCCGAATACGGATCCCTTTTTGCTGGAGTTGCCCCCCTATCGTTGGCCGACGGCACAACAGGTGCTCCTGCGGGCGTGGGGCGAGGTGCGGCACTTTCTCTCGCGGGCAACGGGCTTCATTATGATCGGTGTCTTAGGGGTGTGGGCATTGACCCATTTGCCCTTGAATGCAACGCCCGCCAGCCCAGAAACCTGGGCGGGCCAACTGGGAAGAGCGCTACAACCGCTTTTAGCACCGGCGGGCATTACCCCTGAACTGACGATCGCCCTCATTGTCGGTTTTGTGGCCAAGGAAATTGTCATTGGCGCGTTGGCAGTTATCTATCACCTTTCGGGTACCTCCCTACAGCAGGCGATCGCCCAGGACTTGACCCCGCTGCAGGCCTACAGCTTTATGCTTTTTACTCTCCTCTATACCCCCTGTCTCAGCACCCTTGCCACCCTCTGGAGTGAATCCAAACGCAAGCAGTTTACAATTTTTGCTATCCTCTATGCCTTGGTAATGGCGTGGGTCGTCAGTGGCAGTGTGTATCAGCTTGGGCACTGGTGGGGATGGGGCTAGTGACCACTCTTTGCGGCATTGGCATAGGACCTGGCGATCCCGAACTCATTACCCTTAAAGGTTGGCGACGCCTACAACAAGCAAGGGTGATTGCTTTTCCGGCGGGGCTACAGAAACGGCGTGGTATTGCCGAGGAGATTATTTCTCCCTACAAACAACCCCAGCAAATTTACCTTCCCCTCGAGTTCCCCTATGTTCTTGAGCAAGATATCTTAAAACGGGCATGGCAAAAGGCAGCCGATCAAGTCTATGCATACCTTGCTCAGGGCACTGATGTGGTCTTTGTGTCTGAGGGGGATGTCAGTTTCTACAGTACGTTTTCCTATCTAGCAGCAGCCGTCCAGAACCTTGACCCCCATATTGCCCTTGAGGTGATTCCGGGAGTTTGCTCCCCCTTGGCAGCAGCGGCCAGTTTAGGGGTGCCCCTCACCTTGGGGAGGGAGCGCCTAGCGATTTTGCCAGCGATGTACCACGGGGATGAGCTCCCACGGGTATGGGCATGGGCAGAGGTGGTGGTTTTAATGAAGGTGCGATCGGTGTATGGCTCCGTCTGGCATTGGCTCAAGGAACATAATCTCTTGGAACAGGCGGCAGTGGTGAGCTGGGCAACAACGCCCAAACAACAAATCTACACCCCCCTTACAAACTATCCAGAGTTAACCCTGCCCTACTTTTCGCTGCTCATTGTTTGGAAGCGGCGCCCAATCTTGGAGAATGTTCTCGAGTGCCTAGGTCAATCCTAGATGTCCACTCAAATAGTCCTGTAACTGTCGGGCATGGTCGTGGGCTAGATCGGCTAAAGGCAGGTCACTCAGGGGAAAAGCCTCTACTGCCCGCACTTCCTTGGCGTCCAACACCTGCGGCTCACCAACCACCCGGGCAGCGATCGCGATACACACGGCATGGACACGGGGATCTCGCTTCGGGTCAGAGTAAACCCCCACTAGGCCTTCAAAGCTCTGGAGGCGCAGCCCTGTTTCTTCTGCCAGTTCGCGGGCGCCCGTCTCAAGAATGGTTTCTCCCCAATCCATCATACCCCCGGGCAGCGACCATTGACCGGTATCGCGGCGTTGCACCAAAATCAGGCGATCGCCTGCGGTCAAGGCAATGACTGACACCGCCACAAAGGGATGCCGCCAGAATCCCTTCAGGAAAAAGCCTAGAACTCGCCAAAACCCACTCACCCTTGCAGCCGCTCCAGATCCGCTAGCACTTGCGCCACGTGGGCATCGGGTTTGACCCGCCGATAAATGGCGGCAATTTTACCCGTGGGATCGATGAGAAACGTATCCCGATAGACACCCAGATATTCCTTGCCCAGGAACTTTTTCGGGCCATAGCTGCCGTAGGCCTGGGCAACCTTGGCATCCCCATCTGCCAGCAGCCGAAAGGGCAAGTCGAGCTTTTGCTGGAATTTGGCGTGGGAGGCGACACTGTCGGGGCTGATGCCTAAGATAACGACGTTGCGATCGCCCAAAGTGGCACTAACCTCACGGTAGGCGCGGGCTTCTTTGGTGCAGCCAGGGGTATTGTCACGGGGATAGAAATAGAGAATCACCCACTGACCTTGAAAGTCAGCCAAACGCACCAGCTGACCAGTGGCATCCGCCAGTTCAAAGGGGGGAGCGATCGCCCCAGGGGTTAGGGACATCTTTGAGCAATTCCCAATGGTTGACCACTTCTATCTTCCCCTAGTTTGGCGCCTGCTGGGGTGGCCAAGGAGGGTAGCCTCTAGCCCTTAGAGAAAAAGAGGCGAATCAATAGGTACAGCATGAGCTGGCGATAACGATAGAGCAGGAAGGCGATCGCCGGTGTCAGAACCACAAAAAAGCCGTAGAGACCGACCACGGTGGCTAAATCGGTGTGGAAAAAGTCGCGGGCAAGGCGAACAAAGTCGTGATCAATGCCCCCCTTACCCATGAGGTACATCTCCCGAAACACAGGATTAAACTGCAACTGCCAAGCAAAGCGCATATTAAAAAACACAATGAAAAACCCCAGCATACTGTAGAGGGGACGTTCAACGGGGTAGCGGCACCCCCAACCACTGAGGGCACGGTAGAGAAAAATCACGGCAAAAATCAGTTCAAAGCCATGCCCCATGGCCACAAAAAGCATTTCATGGATAGGACTAAAGGCCACAAGGCTGTAGAGCAGCGTCAAGACCCCAAGGCAAATAAGGGTAAGCCGATTTTGACGGTAGAAATAGGCCAAGGCCAGTAATCCTGCATAGATGAGCAGGACAAGACCCCCTGCGCGATCGCCATGGAGGGTGACGCCACCACCGTAGCGAAAATCAAAGGCCGGAACCGCTGGATAGCCAAAGAGCCACGCCATCACTGCATGACCCAGCTCGTGAACCAGAGTCACCAGCGGACTGAGCAAAAATGTCACCTGCTCTGAAGCAAGGAGCAAAAGCGATAGACCCAACCCGGCTGCGATCCCTTGCCCATCTTGGGTGCTGAGGGGTTGTACAGGAATGCCAAACTCCTCCCTGCGGGGAGGGGTGGGGAGCTGCTGACGCAGGTGCTCCCCCTTGGCAAGGCGCAGTAACTCATGGGGACGGGTCAGGTCAAGCACCGCTTCCCAGAGATCGTTGCTGTCTTGGGAAGCTGTGATCAGGAGACTACTGTGGGCATAGCTTGGCCAATGGATCAGTTCGCGAGCAAGTAGTGTTAGCACAATCGCAGCCGGGACAGCTGTTGGACACTGCAGGCGCAACAGGAGAGATTCTGGCTGCTGACCCACTGTGACCCCTATCCCCTGGGGGGCAAGGGCCGCTGCTAGGAGGGCTTGAATGGCCTCAAGATTCCCTCTGGCAGCCACTCGGCGTAGAGCAGAGCGGGTCATGATCTATTCCGATTCCAGGCGGCGTAGCCACTCGCGATCAATGGCTTCCGATTGGGCGAGTTCCTGCTCCACTAAATCCTGATCTGAGCGATAAATGACATCCTGTTCACGGATTTGCCGCTGCTGGGCATAGGCTTGAGCGGCCCGTAATTTGGCACGCAACTGGGGTGTGGGATTGGCCAAGAGATTAGCGAAGTGGTAGCGGCGGGCATTGCGATCGCGAATGCGTTGATTTTGCCACAGTAACCAGTAGTACCGCCCCAAGGGAACCCCCAAAAAGCCAATGCCATAGCCAAGTAAAATCCAAAAGATCGAGGCAACAAAGGCCACCAGTCCCCCCAGCTCTTGGGCGATCGCCCCATCTCCCAGCAGGTACCACAGCATCAGTGCACCGATGAGATTGACACAGCCCAAGCCAATGGCCACCATAACTTGCCAAGCGGGCGCCCGACTAAAGCGCCAGAGCTGCTCCTCCAAGATGGGGGGAAGTGTCGGCTGTGGCCCTTGGCGAGTTTGCGCCGTCGTTTGTAACTCAGGAAAGCAATAGATAATTTGCCCTGTCTCTGTAACCTGCGGACGACCATTAAAGTGGGTGAGCACAGGCAGCATGTACCACTCATCGTCCCCCGGATTGGTTTCTAAATCGAGATAGGGGGCAATTTGCTCTGCCGTAACTGCCCCGCCATTGTTGCGAATGACCTGGCCAATCAGCTGCCAGCGGCGTTCTTCAAGGTCAGCATTGGGATTGCCATCGCCAAAGAGGAAGGAATAGACCCCCTCAAAGAAGCTCATTTCCTCGCCATTTTCCCTTGATGGGGAGCGCGATCGCTGGGGGGAAGGATCGCCAAAGAAATACCAAAAGTCAGGAAAGACCCAAAAATTGAGGCCACCGCCCCCCCAAGAGCTGTCTTGGCCGCGATCGTCACCGTCTCGGCCTTGACTGGAAAGGGCAATCAAAATGATGGCGATCGCCAGAAAAATCAGGACAATCGAAATAATGAGAAAAATGCCAAAGGAAATGCGAATGAGATAGAAAACTATGCCCCAAACCCGCTGCGCTACCGCCCGCAGGCGCAGTTGCCAGTATTTTGCTTGCAGGATACTGCGGAAATTTCTTGGGAAGACGTAGACAATATCGCCGCTTTCGGCCACTTGCAGCGTTCCCCCAACATCGGCAGCCAGGGCCATTAATCCTTTTTCGGCCGTTTGTAGCGGTAATCCCACTGTACCCGCCACATCCCCTGCGGTAACTCGGTACCCCAGTGTGTCTACAGCCTGCATCAGGCGGTGATCAACCGTCATGTTTGCCTCCCTATTCGGCAAAACCCCTCTTGTTCCACCCTAGCGTTTTCCCACGGGTCTTGGCGAAGCAAAAAAGAACCCACCTCAGGGGCAGGTTCCCAAGGGATCAGTCTAAGAAAGAGGAGCCATTAGCCCACTGCTTCAAAATAGACCTTGGATTTGACGGGGTCAGGGTTCATCGTTTTGTCACCAGGTTGCCAGCCCGCAGGGCAGACTTCATCGGGGTGAGTTTGAACGTATTGAATCGCTTGGAGCACCCGCAGGGTCTCATCAACGCTGCGGCCAAAGGCTAAGTTATTGATTGTTGCGTGTTGAATCATCCCTTCTTTGTCAATGATGAACAGGCCGCGCAGGGCCACTCCTTCTTCGGTCAGCACATTGTAGGCAGTGCTGATTTCTTTTTTAGGTCAGACACCAAGGGATATTTGAGATCGCCGACACCACCAGCTTTGCGATCGGTTTGTGTCCAAGCCAAGTGGGAGAACTGGCTATCCACAGACACGCCAAGGATTTCGGTGTTCAATTTGGCAAATTCATCGTAGCGATCGCTAAAGGCAACAATTTCCGTGGGGCAGACAAAGGTAAAGTCCAAGGGATAAAAGAAGAGAACAACGTACTTACCGCGATAGTCCGAGAGCTTGATGGTTTTGAACTCTTGGTCATAAACAGCAACCGCTTCAAAATCGGGGGCGGGTTGACCGACACGCAGACAGTCAGACATAGAAAACCTCGTACTCCTAACTAGGATAGGTTGAATAGGGCTGTTTACATTTTTTAACAGCTATGCCTAATATATCATACTCATAACGGTTTTGATTATGAAATAGTTGATCGCTGCCACCGCCGCTCAAGGAAGCGGCAGAGCCGTGACAGGGGAAAGAGAGGGCAAAATAGAACATTGTCCCCAAAATATAAACAAAGAGCTTCTGCTGCGGATTTGTCATGGAATTGGCAAACGCGCTCGTCATATTTTGCAGTTCGGGCACCCCAATCCCCCCCAAAAGAGGGCCGTCCTGTATCAGCGTCATGAAGTTATTGGTAAAGGGGGCAGGATAATCAAAATGGCTTGGGGAAGAATAATTGCCATAGGATTTGCTGACCCGAGAGACCGAGGCTGAGGCTGGCTTCCGTTTGTCCAACGGTGGCACCTGCTGCCTTCTCGGAAAACCGTCATTTTTGTCAGGAGGATGATACCATCTTGTTTTCCAGGACACCATTCGCACCATCGGAAAAGTAGGCAAGGAATTCCTGATTGCCCGCAGGCCCCAAAATCGGCGAGGGAGTGACACCGTAGCACTGCCACCCCAAAGCTGCGGCTGCGGTTATCACCTGATCCACCGCTTCTTGACGCGCCTTGGCATCGCGCACTACACCCTTTTTGCCGAGGCGATCGCGCCCCACTTCAAATTGCGGCTTAATTAGAGCAATAAGCTCTCGCGGCGGCCGCAGTAATTCCCATAGGGCCGGCAACACTTTGGTTAAGGAAATAAAAGAGACATCCACCACCCCCAGATCGGGTCGGGGTCCATCGTCGGTGTACAGATCAGCGGGGGTTAGATAACGCAGGTTAGTGCGTTCCCTGAGAATAAGGCGCCGGTCCTGGCGCAGTTTCCAATCCACTTGGCCATAGCCCACATCAATGCCATAGACCAATTGGGCTCCCGCTTGCAGCAGACAATCCGTAAAGCCGCCTGTGGAAATACCGCCATCCAAACACACGCGATCGCGCACCACCACCGGAAAGACCCCCAGGGCATGGGCAAGCTTTTCACCCCCCCGCGAAACATAGGCGGGTTTTGCTTTCACCTGAATTGTGGCATCCACAGCCACCAGCGTCCCCGGCTTATCAATGGGAATATGGTTGACTTGAACTTCGCCAGCACGAATCCAGCGTTGTGCCTGTTGGCGGCTCTCACACAGATGCCGCTCCACAAGAAGACTATCCAAGCGTTGCTTTCGGGGAGTCATTGATTCTTCCGCAGGGGGGCAAAGGCAAAGAGCTGGTTGACATCAAGGGCTAACCCCCGCAACTGGGGTTGGGCAAAGAGGGTGGTTTGACTCTGCCACAGGGGCAAAAAGGCCACGGCCTCAGCATTGAGTTCCTGAAGCTGACGCAAGAGGGCGCCGCGGCGTTGGGGATTGGCCTCACGGCGACTGGCAACAATGAGAGCATTGGCCTCAGGACTGTAGAAAAACGACCCCCACGCAGCACTGGCACCCCTTTCACAGCCGGTGGCTACGGAACCGCGATCGCAACTCAGGAAGGGTTCAAGGTAGTTATCGGCATCGTAGAAATCACCGTACCAGTCGAGCAAGACCAAGGGATAGGCTCCACTTTCTAAATTGCGGTAGATCGTGGCGGAATCGGCACTGTCTAGTTGCACCTGAACGCGATCGCCCAAATCCCGCTCTAGGGAGGCTTTCAGAACCGTTGCCGCCAAGACATTACTGGGAACATTGGCACGGTACCAAAGGTTCACCACCAAGGGCTGCTGCGGTGAAATAGTCGTGTTCTGCAACCAGTGCTCTATTTGGCTAGAATCGCCGTCTCCATAGCGATCGCGAAAGACGGGCTCACTCACAGGAAATAAACTCGGCACTAAGGAGTACAGGGGTTCTGCTTCCCCCAAAAAGACTCGTTCTACGAGGCGCTGACGATTGACACTCGCAGCCAAAACCTGCCGCGCCGCCAATTGATCCCAAGGGGGTTGGCGCACATTGATGCTCAGGACGGTCACAGCGTTGCCTGCCCCCGTAATTACCTGCCAGTGCTTCGTTGGCGCTTGCCTCTTGAGGGCGCGAATTTGATTCGGATCGAGAGCACCGATCACCACATCCACTGCCCCCGTGCGAAAGGCATTGTAGAGATTGGCACTACTGGAGAAAATTTGCACACGAATGCCAGCATTTTCGGGTTTGGTGCCCCAATAGTCAGCAAAGGGTTCAAGGCGCACCCCATCCGTCCTGTAGGCCGCTAGGCGGTAAGGGCCTGTGCCCACAAATTGGGTCGGCAAGAAGCGATTGCCCGCTGCGCCATAGGCCGTAGGAGAAACAGCACACAAACCACTAAAGGCCAACAAATGGGGAAGAGCCCCAAAGGGTTCCTTAAGGCGAATTTCCAGCAAGTCCTCGGCGATCGCCTTAATTTCTTTGACTCGTCCTGCGAGCAGGGAGGCGGGCTGGCCACCACTATTCATAAATCGCTGCAGGGAAAAGGCCATGGCCGCAGCATTAAAGGGCGTCCCATCGTGGAAGTAAACCCCCCGCCGAAGGGGAATGCGGTAGGTGAGGCCATCTTCGCTAACTTCGGGTAAGGCAGTGGCCAGTTGGGGAATGAGGTCTTTGCCTTTGTAGGTATAGAGGCGATCGCCCAAATTGAACAGAAGCAGGCCCGCCAAGTTTTCGTAGGCATCAGCGGGGTCAAGGGTGCGCAGGCGAGCCGTGGTGCCAATGACAAGACTGTGATCCCCTTGGCGCGACCCCTCACCGCCACAGGCAACCAGCAGCAGGCTCAGCAACAGTACAAGACATCCCCACAGTAGCCGTTGTGCCACAGACACACCCGCTCGGTACATTATCCACTAGAATAAAGGGCGAGCGATGGGACTCGAACCCACGAATGGTGGAACCACAATCCACTGCCTTAACCACTTGGCTACGCTCGCCATGCCTCCTAAGCTAGTTTTCTAGCATAGCATAGAGAATTCTCCCATGAAAGTGCCTCTCCTTTCCCAAATCAGGGCACGCCCTCTCTGGTGCAGCGGTGGTGCCTTCTTGCTGTTGGGGATTATTGCGGCCTGCCTCACCAATCCCACCCCTGCCGACTATCAACGCCATACCGCAACGGAAATCAATACCTTCCTTTTGACTCAGGTGTGCCCAGAGATCATCAATCGCAATAGCGGCATAGCTATGGTGGCTTTGGAAGTCTGTGACCAACTCGAATCCCGCCCAGCAGAAGAGATTGAACGTTACATCGCCTACAACACCCAAGCCTATAACCTTGGCGTTGCCACCCTCTTTGTAACTGAACTGCCCATTCAAACCATCTGGAGCCTCGGCCTTTTTGGTCAAATTATTCCGCTAAGGCTATAAAGGCTGCTTTCCCCTAGTGGCAGGTGTAAAATGCAAGAATCCAGCGCCCAAGGTACCGAGCTAGTTCTTTGAGAAATTTGAGGAAATACTGTCCCCAGGGCGATCGCTCAAGGGAGACCTTTGAGTTTTCCCGGCCCATGCCATTGGGAGTGTGGGCTGTTTCCTACTGAGCCTCGTCGTCAGTCTATTCATGATCCTGCGGTAGCGGCATCGAGTCCTTTTATCTCCTCTTTTGCAATGTCTGGTTTTGCAATGTCTGGGAGTGCAAGGGTGGTTTTCCTATCTCCTGTGCGGCATGCGATCCTTAGCGCCAAATACCCCATGGGGGCACTCTGATGGTGGAGCGGGGAAGGGCTGTGCCAAGATATATCAACAAGGAGACGCCGGTAAAAAACAATTATCATGATTGGGAAAACCCTTGGCGGGCGCTATAAACTCATTCGAGTCTTGGGAGCTGGGAATTTTGGCCAAACGTTTCTGGCAGAGGATGTTCATCGGCCTATTCGGGCCAAGTGTGTTGTTAAATACCTGCGCCCTGCCCGTAGGGATGCGGCCTTTCTCCCCTTGGCGCGATCGCTCTTTCAGCGCGAGGCACAAATTCTAGAGCGGCTGGGCACTCATGACCAAATCCCCCGCCTCCTTGCCTACTTTGAGGAGGACAACGAGTTTTACCTTGTCCAAGACTTCGTTGAGGGTCAAGTCCTACGGCAGGAATTGTTGCCGGGCTGTGCGTGGTCAGAGGCACGGGTGATTGAGCTGCTCCAAGATGCCCTCGGAGTTCTCAGCTTTGTGCATGAATGTGGTGTCATCCACCGTGATGTTAAACCCGATAACTTAATTCGTCGCCAGTTGGATCACCGCTTGGTCCTCATTGATTTTGGTGCTGTGAAGGAAATGGGGGTCTCCATTGGCGGCGGTACCTTAGTGGGAGATGCGAATCCGCAGACGATCGCCATTGGCACACCGGGGTATATGGCACCAGAGCAAGCCCAAGGACGGCCCCGCCCGGCCAGCGATCTCTATTCCTTGGGAATGGTGGCTGTACAGGCATTAACGGGGTTGAGTCCCCTGCAACTCACCCAAAACCCCTACGGCTGTTGGTGTTGGCAAGCCACTGAACCGGTGAGCGATCGCCTAGTGCAGTTTGTCAATAAGCTCATTCACCCTTCTCCCTATGAACGCTTTGCTACGGCTGCCGATGCCCTTGCCAGTCTGCAACAGGTAGAGGTGCCCAAATCTTTTTGGTTTCGCCTTGGCAAATTTCTCAGAACTCCCGTTCAAGACCTCTGGCGATCGCCAAAGGCAGGTGAGGCGCCACCCCGTCCACTACCCCCTGTTTCCACGCTACCCCCCAAAGCCACCGAACCCAAACCGCTGTCCTCACCACCGGCAGCCACCGCCGCCTTTCCCAACCAAGGTCGCCGTATTTTTATCAGTCACTCCAGTCACGGCACCGATTTGCAATTGGCAAGTGCGCTCCAAGAGGCCTTGCAAAAGGCGGGTCACCAACCCTTTATGGCTAGCCAAAGTATCCGTCTCGGGGAAGCATGGGCACAGCGGATTGATCAGGAGCTCAAACAGTGTGATTTTTTTGTTCTGTTGCTCTCGCAAACGGCAGCTCAAAGTGAAATGGTGCTCGAGGAAGTCCGCACCGTCAAACAGTTGCAAGCCCACCGGGGCGATCGCCGTCCCTTTATCTTGCCTGTGCGGGTCAATTTTCCGCTGGATATGCCCTTGAACTATGAGTTGCGGGGCTACCTGCATCGACTGCAACAGCGCTTCTGGCGATCGCCAGCGGATACCGACACCCTGCTGCAAGAAATTCTCGACTTGGTGAATGCGACCACGGCCCCTGTGGCCACCAGTAGCGATGCCCCCCAAGAAACCATTGCTGAACCCGATCAAAAGAATACATTCGTTGGTGATAGTGCCCCTGTTCCCGTGGCTGAGCCAGAACTGCCGGAAGGGCAAGTGGAAGTGGCCTCGGCGTTTTATATTGAGCGGCCTCCTATTGAGCAGCGTTGTCGGGAAACCCTCTTGCAACCCGGCTCCCTGATTCGCATCAAAGCTCCCCGCCAAATGGGCAAAACCTCACTCATGGCACGGCTGCTCTACCGCGCCACCCAAGAGGGCTATGGCACTGTTCCTCTCAGTTTCCAACTGGCGGATGCCCAAGTCTTCAGTGATTTGGAAAAACTACTGCGTTGGCTCTGTGCCAGTGTTGGACGGCGCCTAGGGCTAGAAAACCGCCTCAATGAGTATTGGGATGACATTTTTGGCAGTAAATATAACTGCACTGCCTATTTTGAGGAGTATCTCTTACCCAATTGCCAGAAACCGGGGACACAATTTGAGGGTCGCCCCCTTGTTCTCGGCCTAGACGAAGTGGATCGGGTGTTTGAATATCCGGAAGTGGCCAGTGATTTCTTTGGCCTGTTGCGGGCATGGCATGAGGAGGGCAAAAACCGCGATATTTGGCGCAATCTCCGTCTAATTGTGGTGCATGGCACCGAGGTTTACATTCCCCTGGATATTAACCAATCTCCCTTTAACGTTGGCTTAGCCATTGATCTGCCGGAATTCACCCAAGCACAAATTGCTGAGTTGTGCCGCCTTCACGGCCTGAGTCTCTCAGAAGAGCAGCTTCAAGACCTTCAGCACTTGGTGGGGGGGCATCCCTACCTGATTCGTCTGAGTCTTTATCATCTCGCCCGCCAAGACCTCACATGGCAGGAGCTAATGGCCAATGCAGCCTCAGAAACGGGGTTATATCGAGATCACCTGCGGCGACAGTGGTGGCATCTCCAGCAGCAAAAAGACCTGGTACCCGCCTTTAGGAAGATTCTGCAAGCAGACAACGGCAGTGTTGTTGATAGCACTATTGGCTTTAAGCTCCACAGTTTGGGACTGATTACCCTAGAGGGGAATTTGGCTAAGGTGCGCTGTGATCTTTACCGCCGCTATTTTGGCGATCGCCTGCATTAGGCCCCCCAAAGATTGGCCAGCCAGGCGGCGGTTGTGTGAGCAACAACTCCCTTGCTAAGCTAAAGGGAGAGGGGTTCGGTTATCCGCCAATGACTCTCATCTGTCTCGGATCTGTATCCCGCTGCCCAGTTAGCCTTCGCGGGTTATGCCGTCTATGACGTTAATGTACGTTGCGCCTCAGTGGCAGACCCTAGCATTTCCCTCGACACTTTTTCTCCAACCCATCCTCGAGATTCTCATCAGTGATCTTCCCCCCCAATACAAAGACGAAATTAGGCTCGGCCTCCAAGAAGCCCTCGTTAATGCGGCTCGCCACGGCAATCAACTCAACCCCGAGAAGTTAGTTCTGGTGCGTTATACCTTTGCGCCTGATCAGTGCTGGTGGGTGATTACGGATCAGGGGGATGGCTTCTCCCCCCCCAGTAATGTTTCTGAAACCGCTGATGAGTTGTTGCCAGCCGCCGACTGTGAATGTGGTCGGGGCTTATTTTTAATCTATGCGATCTTTGATGAGGTCTATTGGAATGCCCAGGGTACTGAACTGAGGCTGTGCAAGTATCTCACCCCAACCGATCAGAATCGCTTGAGCTAGAGCGGAATGACATCAATCCAATGGCGATACTGCGGCTCTCGGCCTTCAACGATCGCCTGTAATTGTTTTTGCAGTTGGAGTGTCAGGGGGCGATCGCTAGGCAGAGTGTAGGTCTCAATACGACTGACGGGCACAATTCGCGCAGCCGTGCCGGTTAAAAAGACCTCATCCGCAATCAACAGTTCCGTGCGATCCACGGGTCGCTCCATCACCTTGACCCCAGCTGCTTGCGCCAGTTCAATGACACTGCGGCGGGTGATGCCCTCAAGAATATCCTGATCCACGCTCGGCGTAATCAGTTGTCCATCCCGCACCAAGAAGAGATTCATCCCCGACGCTTCACAGACTTTTCCTTGAGCGTTGAGGAGAATCGCCTCATCAAAGCCCGAGGAAACCGCTTCTGTCTTGGCCAAGGCGGAGACAATGTAGGAGGTGGTGAGCTTGCCCCGGAGGGGAAAGGAGCGATCGCACTGCCGCTGCCAGGAGCTAATACGACAGGTAACACCAGTGGCTGAAAGATAATCCCCAAGGGGCATGCCGTAAATCAGAAAATCCTTTTCAATATCGTGGAGCCGGGGTGCAATTCCTAACCCGGAGGTATAAACCAAGGGCCGAATATAGAAAGGCACGCTGGGCTGATTTTTCTGCACCCACTCAATGATTCTTGCTTTAATGTCACTGGTTGGCAATTCATAGCCCAGATAATGGGCACTGCGACTGAGGCGCCGACAGTGATCCTCAAGACGGAAAAGGAGAATTTCCTTTGAATTGGCAGGATTGGGAAGACCACGCAAGCCGCCTAAAGCGGCTGTTCCATAGTGGAGGGCATGGGTGGCCACGGAAATTTTGGCTTCTTCAAAGGGCACAAATTGACCCTTGAGGTAGGCATAGGGAAGAAAATCACTCATGCGTGAATAGGCAGCGTTGACAAAGAGCAGATGACACCGAAATTAGGGTGGAGTCCCAATAGTTTAACATTTTCGCTTGACGCTCAAAAAACTAGGGCGTTGACTCTTCTGCGGTTACTTCTTGCACACTAGACACCTGTAGGACTAAGCGAAAAGGGCGACCCATGTGCTGATGGATAAACTCTTCCATCAGCCTGACTTGCTTGGGTGTCACAGGTTCACGGGCCCGCACATTCAGGAGCACAATGGGTGGATCACTGACCCAGTCGGTCTCGCTACTCAGTAAATCTAGTCGCTGAAACGTGAGCGTACCCCGCACCAGCGCTTGCCGTACCTGATACTGGAGGCGTGCCTGTTGCAGAAGGCGACTAAAACTAATTGCCAGCGGTACGACTAAGACAGCCGTTAAGGCCCCAGCAATAAGCAGTGGACGGCGACTGCGGTGGAGGGGAATGTAGCCGGTGATAACAAAGAAAACCATACAGGCAAGGGCAATGCCCAGCAGATTGGTGAGATACAGCAGGATAGCCCCCAGGGTGAGGCGGGCATTCCCTTGGGCAAGCCCTAGGCCAATCGTGCACACTGGTGGCATTAGGGCAACCGCAATGGCAGTTCCGGCTAAGGTATTGGAAATACGAGGCTCGGCGATCGCGTAAGCACTCACAACACCGGCCACGACGGCAATACCAAGATCAAGGAGCGTAGGCTGGGAGCGAGCCATAATTTCACTCCCATACACTTCAAGACGCACAAATAGGCCAATCAGCCATGATATCCCAATAGCAAGTAAGGTGCCTGTACCTAGAGCGAAAGCTGCCTCTCGAAAGAGTCTGATATTCCCACTTAAAGAGGCAAAGGCTAGCCCGCGAATGGGTGCCATCAAGGGGGCGATAATCATTGCCCCAATAATCACCGCTGCACTATTGGCCAGTAGCCCAAGGGTGGCGATCGCGCAGGAGGTGACAATCAAGACGATATAGGGAACACTCAAACGGGACTCCACATCAAGTGTGCGGGTCAGCTGATCGAGGCTTTCTGGCTTGCGGCGATGGTAGCGGAAGGCTTGTAGCTGATGCAACCAATGGAGAAAGAGTTCTTTCATAGGTGATCTGACGAATTCAGAGGAAAGCAGAATTAGTTAAATCAATCCTACAGAAAACGCCAGTGATCAAAGGTGGCAGCTTGTCCCACTGGGTTGCCTGCCTCATCTAGGACTGTCCAAATGCAAGCATTTTCAATGCGAAACCGTCGCCCCGTGCGGGAGATACGAATGCCACTGTAGTGACTGGTATACCCTTGGCGAGCAGCCTGGGCTAGGAGTGTTGACCGTTCAGCTTGAGCCATCGGTTCAGCCGTAAAGCGGGAGGGAAGCTGCACCCATTCCGTCCAAAGGTATTCCCAGAGGGTGAGGGCAGCTTGGTTGCCGTAATTGAGAATTGGATCTGCCTCACTCCCATGGGATAGAACAGGCTGGGACCAGTCAAACAATTGCTGCCCTAGGCTCCAGTCATCCTCAGCAGGATTGGGGAGGAGCGATCGCCCCGTCCAGCGCTGAAAACTGACACAAATGCGTCGTGCCTGCCGGAGTGCTGCTGGCTGTAACCAAGGTTCCATCCCTTAGGCTGCGGTCAATACACGACTAGCGGCGGCCACCCCGGCCCCTGGAGTAAAGTTGCTGTAGCCCAATTCCCCCAGCACAGCTTCGAGGGCACTGATAGCTGCCAAAATATCGCGATCGCTAACAAAGCCCAAGTGACCTATGCGGAAAATCTGTCCCTTCAGGTGATCTTGGCCCCCCGCGAGGGCAATGTCAAAGCGTTTTTTCATCAGGTTGCGAATTTTTTCGGCCTCTACCCCTTGGGGTGCCACGGCAGTAATGGCGGGACTGGCACAGTCATCCGGCGCATAGAGGGGCAAGTTGAGTGCCTTCATGGCCGCACGGGTGGCCTGCATCAAGCGCTGGTGGCGAGCAAAGATACTGTCTAGACCCTCCGCCTGCATCATCTCCAGTGCCGTCTTTAGGGCAAAAAAGAGATTCACTGGTGGCGTAAAGGGGGTTGTGTTTTTGGCGGCATCTTTGCGGTATTTGCCAAGGTCAAGATAGAACTTGGGCAGCGTTGCGGTTTTGTAGGCTTCCCATGCTTTGGCACTAACGCTGACAAAGGCCAATCCCGGTGGAATCATATAGCCCTTTTGGGAACCAGAACCAACCACATCCAGTCCCCACTCATCAATAGGGACATTCACAGCGCCAAGACTGGTGACGGCATCCACAATGATTAGGGCTTGGCCGTGGGCTTTGACATGGCGGTTAATCGCTTCTAAGTCGTTGATCACCCCCGTTGAGGTTTCGCTGTGGGTAACAATTACCGCTTTGATGGTTTTAGCCGTGTCCGCCTCGAGGGCTGCTTTGAAGTCATCGGGGTTGAGGGGTTGTCCCCAAGGGGCAGTAATGCGCTCCGTCTTCAGGCCATAGGCATCGCACACTTCTCCCCAGCGATCGCCAAATTTGCCGTTACAGCCCACCAGGACGCGATCGCCCGCACTGAGAAAGTTAATGATCCCGGCTTCCATTGCCCCTGTGCCGCTGGCCGTCAAAATCAGCACATCATTCGTCGTCTGATGCAGCCATTTCAACCCTGCCGTCACCGCTGCCATGATCTCGCTAAAGTCACCGCTGCGATGGCCAATAGGATGTTTACTGAGAGACAGAAGAACCGATTCCGGCACCGGCGTTGGACCCGGAATCATTAACATCGACTTATCTTGCATTGTGAGTTGCGAACCAATTCCTAAGTAATGAAACAACTAAGCCCAGTGGGTGGCCATGTGCTCTGCCAAGTCCAGAACCCGCTGGCTATAGCCCCACTCGTTATCGTACCAAGCTACCACTTTTACCAAATTACCCCCCAGCACCATCGTTAGGGACGCATCCAAAATTGAGGAGGCATTGTGACCCCGATAGTCGGAAGACACAAGCTCCAGTTCACTGTAGTGGATAATCCCCTTCATAGTGGTTTCAGAGGCCTCCTTGATCACTTGGTTGACCTGCTCAGCAATGGTGGGTTTTTCCACCTGAGCAACAAAGTCCACCACAGAAACATTGGGGGTGGGTACCCGCAGGGCAATCCCGTTCAGCTTCCCTTGCAACTCGGGAATCACCAGCCCGACTGCCTTAGCAGCCCCCGTAGAAGTGGGCACAATGTTCATCGCTGCTGCCCGGGCTCGCCGCAGATCGCGGTGACTCGCATCGAGCAGGCGTTGATCCCCGGTGTAACTGTGGGTCGTTGTCATCATCCCCTGCTGGATGCCAAAGGTTTCATGGAGCACTTTGACAATCGGGGCTAGGCAGTTGGTGGTGCAACTGGCATTGCTGACGATATCCTCACTGGGATCGTAGGTGTGGTGATTCACCCCGACCACATAGGTGGGGATATTGCCTTTGCCGGGTGCTGTGATCAGCACTTTTTTCGCACCGGCGCTCAGGTGTTTGCTTGCCCCCTCGCGGCTGGTAAAGACCCCCGTGGCTTCAATGACCAGATCAATCCCCCAAGCGCTCCAAGGCAGATTTTCAGGGTTGCGATCAGACACGCATTTAACCGCATGGCCGCCGGCATAGATACAGTCGTCGTCAGCAGTGATTTCGGCATCATGGAAAATGCCTAACATCGAGTCATACTTTAGCAAATGGGCATTGGTGCGGGGATCGGAGGTATCGTTGATGCCTACAATCTCTAGCTTGCTATTGGCTTTCCGCTGTAACCAGCAACGCATGAAATTCCGACCGATGCGCCCAAAACCATTGATAGCGACTCTAACCACCTGATCCCTTCCTCTGTTTACTAACTCATGGCCAGAAATGATCTAGGAAACATTCTAAGGGGGAATGGTCATTTTATTTCGCTTTTTTTAACGATGCACCAAAGGAGGTTCCTCAAGAGGAGCAGATAAGGCCGCCGCCAAAGGGGCACGGCCAAAGCGCTCCTCCAGTAAATCCATCACGGTGCGGCCAAAGTCATTGGGATTGAGTCGCCAAGCCGCAAGGCACACCTCCCCAAAGACGGATCCCATGGGTTCCGGGTTCCAAAGCAGTTTTTTGGCCGTCCACGGCATGAGGCTCATGGGGTTGTAGCCAGGACGCAAAATGCCGCGCTCGAGGGCATATTCCTCAAGGTGGGTATGGGGTTGCAGACCAATGAAGAAAATGGCTGGCTCAACGTTGTCTGCACCAAAGATGCGTTCCAGTTCGCGGTGGTAGGCAATGGTTTGGGCAATGGTGTCGGGGCGTTCATCAATGACATTGAAGGAATAATTCACAGAGACAAGGGCGTTGAACCCAGCGGCTTTCAAATCACGGCAGTTCTGCAGCACTGTTCGCAGGTTGTAGCCCATGCGCATTTTTCGCACCAGTTCTTGGGAGCCACTGGTGATGCCGATTTCAAAGTAATTCATCCCCGTTTGCACCATTAGCTCACACAGCTCGGGGGTGAGGTTGTCGGCACGGATGTAGGCCGCCCAGTGAATATCATTCATGCCTGCTTTGAGGATTTCCCGCAGCAGGGCGATCGCGGCGGGGATAAATTTACGAGCGGGGATAAACTGGGCATCGGTAAACCAAAAGTTGCGCACACCGCGATTGTAGAGCTGGTGCATTTCAGCGACGACTTCTTCAGCAGGGTTAATGCGCACCTGTTTGCCTTCAACCACGGTATAGACGCAGTAGCAGCAGTTGTGGGGACAGCCCCGCTTGGTTTGCACCCCGATATAAAAGTCGCCCCCCTGAAGGTAATACTCAAATTCCGGCCAAATGGTCTCAATGTAGTCGTAGTTGCAGGCGGTTTTTTCGATGGGGGTTGGCCATTCGTGAATGAGGCGATCGCGGGGCTTGTCAACACCCGCAACATAGCAACGCTCCCCGGAAATGGGTTGGTTCGTTAGGACTTTGTGCAGCAGCGTTTCCCCTTCGCCAACGGAAACAATGGTGCCTTTAGGCAGTTGAGAGCCCAACTGCTCATAGAAGACACTCACTGCGCCGCCACCGACAATGGTTGT
Organism: Thermosynechococcus sp. NK55a; assembly: GCF_000505665.1. Lineage (NCBI taxonomy): Bacteria > Bacillati > Cyanobacteriota > Cyanophyceae > Acaryochloridales > Thermosynechococcaceae > Thermosynechococcus > Thermosynechococcus sp. NK55a. The sequence continues at coordinate 583,581 of NC_023033.1, forward strand.
GACTTCTGGATGGTGACGCTTGGCATGGTGGAGTCCCAAGCGGATTAAATTGAGGTTGCGCCAAAGTTCACCATAGTAGGCGCTCATCACCCGCAGACCCCCGATCGCTCCCCGCAGCTTCACCAAAGGATTGCGAGCGTAATAGACCTCAAAGGCATGTTGCAGGGGATTGCCCCCCCGTCCCCCCACCGGGGCATAGATTTGAATATCTCGCCAAGAAAAAACCAGATGGGTGGGTCGAAACTCATCAATGACTTGGGCGAGGGCAGGCCGAAAATCGAGGGGCGGCACTGTCCCCAAATCAAAAATCCGTTGCTCAATACTTGGTAATTGCTTATGAATATAGTCTGCAAGATAGACAACCCCAATGGGAAAAATCGGGTTACAGGGGAGACGGACGTAGAGGACACGCGGCGACATAGGTTAGCCCAAGACAAGATCTATGGAAAGGCTAAATTCTTAATAAATCTCTATAGCTGTTTAGTTTTTAACACATTTGCGCCTTTCCAGCAGGAGATCACGGTAATTCAAGGAAGGGATCAACTGTCGATCCTGTAGTTGAGTTTACAACTGCATCGAATTGGCAATGTTAGGCTAACGAGGGTAAAGACATGTCCTATAACAAATCCTTACTCCCTATGCCGCAAATCTTTGATCCCGTCCCCAGCGATAGTTGCGATCGCATCCTCTGCTGTTATGTCAATGCCACCAGCAAAATTCAGGTGGTACGCATTACAAATATTGCCAACTGGTATTTCGAGCGGGTGGTTTTCCCGGGGCAACGACTGGTGTTTGAATCGCCACGGGCAGGACAGCTGGAAGTTCACAGCGGCATGATGGCGAGTGCCATTCTCTCCGACACGATCCCCTGTAGTGAGTTATTGGTGCAAGAGGGGGGAGATAATTTTTTTCCGAGTGATCCTGCCAGCCAGCAACGGCTAGAATTGCTCAATGAGACTCCGGCACCAGCGACTGAAAAAGTGATGATCCCTTGAGCCAGCCCCGGCCCATTTCCCGCCCCTACACGACTGCAATTTTGGCCAGTAGTTTAGATGGCTGCCTGGCTCGGGCCGATGCCCGCGGTCAGCGCATTGCCTCGGCCTATGACTTTCAGCACCTGGAACAGCAGGTAGCGCAGGTGGATGCGGTACTCTTTGGGGCAACAACACTGCGTTTGGGGGGGACAGCGATGCGCCTTCAATCTTCTCATCTGATTGCTGAGCGCGAACATCAAGGGCGATCGCCCCAACCCTTGCAAATTGTCTGCTCTGCTAGTGGTGAACTAGACCTCAATCTTCCCTTCTTTCGCCAGCCGATTCCCCGTGCCCTACTGACGACCGAGAAAGGCGCCAGCCGTTGGCAAGGATCCACTGCCTTTGATCACTGTTGGTGCACTAGGGGAGAGGCGATTGACTGGCCGCAGGCTTTTGCCCACCTTCAAGCCTCTGGGGTGCAAACCTTGGCCGTGCTGGGGGGAGGACAGCTTTTCGCTTCCCTGTTACAAATTGCTGCCATTGATGAATTGTGGTTGACCCTCTGCCCACTCCTCCTTGGATCGGCAGCCCCTCGCCTCTATCCAGAGGAGATCCCCTGCTCAGGGAGGTTAAGCCTCCTGAATGTCTTGCCGGTGGGCAATGAGGTTTATCTCCACTATCGTCTTAGTTACCCTTGACCCTTTGTTGCCACTGAGTCTAATTAGTTCTCATCACTCCTGATCTGGATCTCCAAGGGTGAGGCAAGGATGCAATCACAATAATTCAACGCTGGTGGTCTATGCCAACCCCAGGTGACACCAATGCTGGCCGCTGCGCCTCCCCGCTGTGCCATGAGGCCATCACTGTCGGCATCCCCAATGACGACGGTTTGTTCGGGCCGCACCCCCAGGCGATCGCACGCCCTCAGGAATACCTGCGGATCGGGCTTCGTGGGTAGCTCATCTGCCCCCTGCCAGAGTTGGAAAAAGGGCTTCAGGTGATAGGTGTCTAAAAAAGCCTCAATCTCTGAGGTGCGATCGCTAGAGATAATTGCCAAGGCACATCCTAACCGATGGAGCCGTTGCACTAGCTCAATGACCCCCGGTAGGGGTGGGGTTAACGGTGCTTTGGCGCTAAATTCTCGGTCTGCTTCCCCAAAGGCAGCGTTGGCCCGTTCTAAGGCAGCAATCCAAGGAATTCCCTGTGTGGCCACAAAGGCGGCGGCGGCAATCAGGTTCTCCTGCCGTGTCCCCACAGCTTGCAACCCCGTTGGATCAAGGTGATCACCAATCACCCCAAAAGCCTGAAGTAACGACTCCTTAAGATTGGGAAAGGGTTCGGCAATTTTCACAGCACGGGCGATCGCCACCACCCTCAGGTAATGGGCAACATCGGCTAGTGTGCCATCCTTGTCAAAGATCACCGCTGCTATAGGGCGAAAACAGTGTCCCTGACACCATAGCTGCACCATTCCCCCAACCCCTTGAGTAGTAGGATCAAGACACATATCAAGACACACAGAAGATGAGAGGACCCTTCTCCCTTGATTATCGTTATTGACAACTACGACAGCTTCACCTACAACCTTGTCCAATACTTAGGGGAGCTAGCGCGGGAGTTCCCAATTGCTGGGGATCTGCGGGTCTTTCGCAACGACAAGATCAGCCTCGATGAGGTTGCTGCCCTTGCCCCTGCGGGTGTCGTGATTTCTCCCGGCCCTGGTCGCCCTGCGGATGCGGGGATTTCCGAAGCCCTGATCCGTAGCTATGCTGGACAACTGCCCATCTTGGGGGTTTGCTTGGGACATCAAGCCATTGGCGAGGTTTTTGGTGGTAAGGTGACGCTCGCACCAACCCTGATGCACGGCAAAACGTCGGAAATTTACCACAAGGGTGTGGGGGTATTTCAAGACTTGCCTCAACCCTTTAGTGCCACTCGCTACCACAGCCTCGTCATTGATCGCGACAGTTGCCCCGAGGTGTTGGAAATTACCGCTTGGACGGAGGATGGCCTAATTATGGGGGTGCGCCACCGCCAATATCCGACGCTGGAAGGGGTGCAATTCCATCCCGAGAGCATTCTCACCACCTGCGGCAAAGACCTGCTACGGAACTTTTTGCGACGGCTGTCCAGTCCACCGTTGTGAGCCCGCCACTTTTCGGTACACTGAGCTGGAATAGGAGTGTGGGGAGAAAAAATGGAACGGCGGCAGTTCTTGCGTTTGGCTCAAGTGGGCGCGATCGCCAGCCTTGGTGGACACTGGGCAGCCCATGCCCAAGGGGGTAGTCTCTCGCTCCAGTGGTTTGGCCACACCTGCTTTCTCTTTACCGGCAGTGGTCAGCGGGTACTCGTCAATCCCTTCCGCCCCCTTGGTTGCACCAAAGGATTGCGGCCTCCCCGCGTCACCGCTGATATTGTCATGATTAGCAGTCGCCTCTTGGACGAGGGCTACATCCAAGGCTTACCCGGTCGGCCTAAACTGCTCTTGCAGCCAGGCTCCTATAAAGTCAATGGTTTAAGTATTCAGGGCATTCGTACCAGTCATGATCGTGTTGGTGGCTTCCGCTTTGGTATCAATGTGGTTTGGCGCTGGCAGCAGGGGGGCATCAACCTCCTGCACATGGGCGGCATTGCGATGCCCATCACCGTCGAGCAACGCATTCTTATGGGTCAACCTGATGTCATGATCGTGCCAGTGGGAGGCGGTGCCAAAGCCTATAGGGCTGAGGACGCCAAGGCGGCCATTGAAGTTTTACAACCGCGTTTGGTTATTCCTTGCCACTATCGAACCGCTGCCGCTGACCCCAATAATTGTGATCTGGCGGGGCTAGAGGACTTTTTGAAAGTCATGGAGGGAACCCCAGTTCGCCGCAGTGGGGGTGCTGCCCTCAGTCTATCGGCAGCCAATCTGCCCCAGAAGACCACTATTCAAGTCCTCAGCATTTGATTAAAAAAAGGCTATATTTTGTGTCAGTGTTTCCCGTAGAACCAGTAGCGAGTTGAGGAAACGCCATGATTCAGGTCGAACACCTGACCAAGGTTTACGGTACAACCATAGCCCTACGGGATGTCAGCTTTTCAGCCACTAGTGGTGAGATTCTCGGTCTCCTTGGCCCCAATGGCGCCGGTAAAACCACCACAATGCGGATTTTGGCGGGGTATTTGCCGGCAACCAGTGGCACTGCAACCATTGCCGGTTATGAAGTCCACACAGATCCGATGGCAGTGCGGCAGCGCATTGGCTATCTGCCAGAAAATCCCCCCCTCTATACCGAAATGACGGTGGCGGGCTATCTGCACTTTGTGGCTCGCATCAAGGGCGTCAGTGCGGGCGATCGCCCCCAGCGGGTAGAATACGCCCTCAAAAGCTGTGGTCTCTGGGATCAGCAACGGACAATTATTCGCAAACTCTCGAAGGGCTACCGGCAGCGGGTCGGCATTGCCCAAGCGATCGTTCACGATCCGCCAGCCATCATCCTGGATGAACCCACGGTGGGTCTGGATCCGCGCCAAATTATTGAGGTGCGCAACCTGATTAAAAACTTGGCAGGACAGCACACAGTGATTCTTTCCACCCATATTTTGGCGGAAGTGAGCATGACCTGCGATCGCGCCGTGATTATCCACAAGGGCGAAGTGGCAGGGGTAGGCAAGCTAGATGAACTGCTGCAACGCCTCAGCAGTAACTACACCTATGACCTTGAACTGGCAGGCGATCGCGCCCAAATTCAATCCCTCCTGCAACAGTTGCCTGAGCTGCAACAGATTACATGGGAAAATCGCCCTCTTCAGGGACGACAGCAGCTTCAGGTCAGCAGTCCTTCAGAAATTGGCGCCGATCTTGCCAGTCTCCTTGTCCAAAATGGGGTGCAACTCTTTGAAATGCGCCGCTCCCGTGCCAACCTAGAGGAGGTGTTCTTGAAGCTAACGACCGATGAACCCACCGCAGAACCCAGTGATGCCACCGAAGAAGCCCATGCTTAGCGTTTCCCTCCACGGGCTGCGTGTCCTTCTTGCCAACATTCTTGCCATCTATCGCCGTGAACTCCAAAGTTACTTTAGTACCCCCTTCTACTATGTGATTGCGGGGGTGTTCTGGCTCCTCAGCGGCCTGTTTTTCCTCACTGTCATGACGACAATTATTAGCCAAGTGGCTCAGCAGGATTTGCTCCAACAGCAGTTTGGAGCGCCGCGCCAAGCCATTGACGTGCCCAAGCTGATTTTCGAAAGCTTTCTTGGACTCCTAGGCTCCATTTCCCAAGTTATTTTGCCGATGCTCTCAATGGGACTCTACACCGAAGAGCGTAAACGCGGCACCCTTGAACTGCTAGCCACCTCGCCGATTACGAACTGGTGTGTGGCAACGGGTAAGCTCCTAGCAGTGCTCACCTTCTATACCACGCTTCTGCTGCCCGTGGTTGTCTACCAATTTGTAGCCCTGCGGCAGAGTACGCCCCCCCTCTCCCTTTGGCTCATTCTCGCGGGCAATGGCGGATTGATTCTCTTGGCGGCGGCAGTTCTCTCCCTTGGGATGTTTCTCTCGTCCTTGACTGATAGCACGATCTTGGCAGCCATTTTGGGGTTTGCTGTGTTGCTGATTCTTTGGGTGCTGGACGTCTTGGCTAAAAATACTGGCGGAAACCTCAGTGATATCCTCACCTACCTCTCACCCCTAGAGCACTTTACCAACCTGAGCCGAGGCATTTTCCGCACCAGTAGCCTTTTTGTTTTTGGCAGTTACGTTTTCCTAGGCATTTTCCTCACAGCCCAGTCCATTGATGCTTTTCGTTACCAGCGCAATTAGGGAGTACAGGTCATGAAACGCTTTGCCCTAGGCTCACCCGAACGATGGACCACGGTATTCCTGTGGGCGGCGCCACTGTTCATCATCGCTGGGTTGAGTGCTGGCCTCGTCACCAACCGCTGGAATTGGCTGCCCTTGGGTCTTTTAGCCTTAGGGGGGATTGCCCTGCTGCTATGGCTAATCCAGCAAAGTCGGGTCTCCACAGGGTTTTGGGGACGGCGTTCCACCCAAACAAATGCCAATGCTATCTTGACTGTGGTTGCGGTGATTGCGCTATTGGGCATCATTAACTTTTTGGCCGATCGCTACAGTGTTGAAATCGATCTCACCGAAAACCGTGCCTTTACCCTAGCGGCAGAAACCCGTGATGTTCTGCAAAATCTGGGTCAGCCGGTGCAGGTGTTGGTGTTTGATGCCAATGCTGCCAGTCGCGATCGCCTGCTGTTGGAACAGTATCGCCGTCAGGCTCATAACCGCTTTTCCTTTCAGTTCATTGACCCCCAAGAGCAACCCGCCCTTGCCAAAAAGTACAACGTGACTCAAGTGGGACAAGTGATTGTTGTTGCCGGTGAGAAAACCCAGCGCATTGATGAAGACCTTTCCGAAAGCAACCTCACCCCCGCCTTGATTCGCGTCACTAGCGATCGCACGATCCGCGCCTATTTCACCACAGGACACAATGAACTCCCCCTCACTGGTGGGGCCGCCAGCCTCAGTGAAGTGGCCAAACTCCTCGAACAGCGGGAGGTGAAACTCCTGCCCCTGAATTTGCTGGAGACGGGGAGAATTCCCGAGGATGCCAATGTGATTGTTGTCGCTGGACCCCGGCAGCCTTTTTTACGCCTTGAGCAGGATCTTCTCAAGGAGTACCTCAATCGTGGCGGTAGCCTTTTGCTGATGCTTGATGTGGATGTCAACGCAGGTCTTGATGATTTACTGAAAAACTGGGGACTCACCCTCGATAATCGCTGGGTCATTGATGGCTCTGGTGTGGGTCAGCAGGTGGGACTTGGGCCCGACACAATTATTGTCACTACCTATGGCAATCACCCCATTACTGAGCGCTTTGCCCAAGGTCCCAGCGTCTTTCCCCGAGCGCAAGCCATTCGCATTAATCCTGTAAAGGACGATAACATTGTTGAAATTGCCCTTTCGGGCTCGCAAACTTGGGCAGAAACCGATTGGAAGTCGGGCAACCTTGAATTCACCGAAGGCGTAGATACCAAAGGCCCGCTGCCGATTGGCGTGGCTATTACCCGTCAGTTGAGTGACAATCCACCGAAGGAAGCCCGCCTAGTGGTCTTTGGAGATTCGGAGTTTGCTACCGATGGCGTGATTGCCTATCAAGGGATTAATAGTGATCTCTTTGTCAATTCCGTACTCTGGTTGGGCGATCGCGACCAAAAGGCACTCTCGATTCGTCCTCGCCAAACCACGAATCGCCGCCTTCAACTCAATGTCACCACCAGTCGTTGGTTAGAGATTATCAGCGTCTTTCTCTTGCCCCTTATCGGGTTTGGTTCTGCCGTCTTTGTCTGGTGGCGGCGACGCTAACACTTCTGCCATGGCAAGAGCCTCCTGCCCCTATCCCCGTTTGCTCCTGTATGCCCTAATCATTGGTCTTCTCGGCGGCTGTGTGGCCACGGCTTTTTATCTGGGTCTCAAGCTAGGGTTTGCGCTGTTGTGGGGGACTGAGCCTAACCAAGTGAGCATTGGCACGTGGGCACATCTCTATCCTTACATTCCGCTGGTTACGGCCTTTGGCGGCTTGCTGGTGGGTTTATCGGTCAAATTCTTTGGGGCAAAGGGGGAGATCGCGGCGGCGATCGCAGAGTTACACCATGAGGGTCGGTTCAGTTATCGCTTTCTACCCGGTATGGCATTGGCTTCTGGCCTATCCTTGCTATTTGGCAGTAGTGCTGGCCCTGAAAGTTCAATGATTGACATCAATGGTGGCTTAGGCACTTGGTTGGCAGCTCGTTTGCATCTATCCCCAGATAGCACCCGCATTCTCACCCTCTGTGGGATGGCAGCGGGCATGGGCGTGTTTTTTGAGTCGCCCCTTGGTGCAACGCTATTCGTTTTGGAACTCCCCCATCGCCGTAGTCTTGAGTTTTATGAGGCAATCCTGCCAGCCTTGATTTCTGCTGTTGCTGGGTTTACCCTTTTTCGGGTGATTACAGGCACAACCATTGGCGGCATTTACCGCTTTCCTACCTACGATAGCCTGCGTCCTGAGGATATTGGCTTTGCAGTGTTGATCGGCATCATTGGCGCAGCCGTGGGAACGCTCTTTGTCTTTTTAGATCGGCAGATTCAACGCTGGCTGACCCCCTATCGGCAATATCCTCTCCTCTTGATCGTGGCAGTGGGGTTTCTGATTGGCTTAATTGCCCTGATTCACCCAATCACGCTGTTCTACGGTGAGCGCCAAATTGAACAAGTCATCCAAGTGGTGAACCGCTACAGCATTGGCATTTTGCTGAGGGTTGCCTTCTTTAAGCTCCTTGCTCTGAGTCTTTGTCTGCGGGGAGGGTTCCGTGGGGGGGTAGTCTTTCCCCTATTTTTTGTAGGTGCTTGTGTGGGTATGGCTGTGCACCAAGCACTCCCGAATACGCCCTTGAGTGTGGCCTTGGCTGGCATGATGGCGGCAGTCACGGTGGTGGTTACCAAAACGCCTTTGGGCCTGGCGATAATTCTGACGGTGATTTCCCATACGACAATGCTGCCCCTGATTACGATCGCGACTCTAACCAGCTATCTATTGACCTTGCCTATTGCTTGGATCCCCAGCCAGCGATCGCGCCGGGACCCCCCTGATCCCTGAGAAAATCTTAACAGAATATAAAATTCAGACATAACCCTTTACATTTTTCTGAGAGATTGATTAACATAGGGTTACATTCCGTTGCACAGCCAGCGAGTGCTCCTGAAGCCTCTCAGGCATTCGGTTTGGCCCTGTGAGCGGTTTGTAACCCTCATTCATTTTGTTCAACAGGACTTATCACTATGACGACTGTTTTACAACGTCGCGAGCAACTGAACCTGTGGGAGCAATTTTGTAGCTGGGTCACCAGCACCAACAACCGCCTCTATGTGGGCTGGTTCGGCGTGTTGATGATCCCCACTCTGCTCGCTGCTACCATCTGCTTCGTGATTGCTTTCATCGCTGCTCCCCCTGTGGACATCGATGGCATCCGTGAGCCTGTCGCCGGCTCTTTGCTCTATGGCAACAACATCATTACCGGTGCCGTTGTCCCCTCTAGCAACGCCATTGGCTTGCACTTCTACCCCATTTGGGAAGCTGCCTCCCTCGATGAGTGGCTCTACAACGGTGGCCCTTACCAACTCATCATCTTCCACTTCTTGATCGGTGTCTTCTGCTACATGGGTCGGGAGTGGGAACTCAGCTACCGCCTTGGGATGCGGCCTTGGATCTGCGTGGCCTACTCCGCTCCTGTGGCTGCGGCTACCGCTGTGTTCTTGATTTACCCCATTGGTCAAGGCAGCTTCTCTGACGGGATGCCCCTCGGTATCTCTGGTACCTTCAACTTCATGCTGGTGTTCCAAGCGGAACACAACATCCTCATGCACCCCTTCCACCAACTGGGTGTGGCCGGTGTCTTTGGTGGTGCTCTGTTCTCCGCCATGCACGGTTCTCTGGTGACCTCCAGCTTGATCCGTGAAACCACTGAGACCGAGTCTCAAAACTACGGTTACAAATTTGGTCAAGAGGAAGAAACCTACAACATCGTGGCTGCCCACGGTTACTTTGGCCGGTTGATCTTCCAATACGCCAGCTTCAACAACAGCCGTGCGCTGCACTTCTTCTTGGCGGCTTGGCCTGTGATTGGCATCTGGTTTACTGCCCTGGGTATCAGCACCATGGCCTTCAACCTCAACGGTTTCAACTTCAACCACTCCGTTGTGGATGCTCAAGGCAACGTGATCAACACCTGGGCGGACATTATCAACCGTGCCAACTTGGGGATGGAAGTGATGCACGAGCGCAATGCTCACAACTTCCCCCTCGACTTGGCCAGCGCTGAGTCTGCTCCTGTGGCAATGATTGCGCCGAGCATCAACGGCTAATTTCCAGAGCAACTCTAACTAGTGTTTTAGCTAAAGGAACCGCCTCTGTACTAGGGGCGGTCTTTTTTATGATGGTCAAAGGGTAGAGACTTTATTAATGAATATTAATGAATAGTTGGATATCCCTCTTAGAAGTCGCAGTGCTCCTTGTGGTTCAAGCAGCAACACCAGCCCCGGAGATTATCACGCGGGCGATCGCGATCGCGGCCGAGCAGTTTGGTGAGGAACCAGCGCAAATTAGCGTGGTTCAAGTTCACCCCAAAATTTGGTCCGATGGCTGTTTGGGCTTGGGGGGATTGCGGGCTGATTGTGCTGAGCGCTTGACCCCCGGTTGGGAAATTACCCTGACGAATCCCAATGCTCCTTATCCTCAACAGTGGGTCTATCGCACCAATCAAAGTGGTTCCCTGATTCTTTGGGATGCTGCTGGCAGTCAGATGATTGGCACCCTCATTCAGCGACCTCAGCGCCTGAACCCAGAAGAGTTGCCGCCCCCTCTGCCTGAGGGCGTGAGTTTTCGCGTTATTCGGCAAAGTGGTGCCTCTGGCAATCGTCCACCTGCAACAACAACGACACTCCTCTATAACGATGGTCGGATTGTGCAGGAAACCACCAGCACTCGTGGGCAAACTCTCAGCCGCACCCTGCGCACAGTTACATCTACTCAAGTTAGTCAGTTTAATCAATTGTTGAGCGATCGCCGGTTTGAGCGCTTCAATGGCTTTGATTTTGTACCCATGCCCCTAGAGCGAGCGGTGCCTATTAATTTTGTTTCTACCCCCACCGCAACGGTGCGCTTCGCTGAAGCCAATGAATACCGCCTTGCCTCTGATTTAGTTGCCGTTTTGCGGGCATGGGAGCTATTGGTTGCCAAAGGTCAGCTGCCTAAACCCTCATCAAATTCAAAGTAGGATAATGTAGCCTTGTTCCCATGGAATAAGATACGAATGGAATATGACGATAACTTTATCCCAAGAGCCTAGTGGCGAAACTTTGTTCAGCTCATCCAAAGACTGAAATCTTTTACCTTTTTGAATCTGATGGATGATTTTTTCGGCTTCTTCAACTTTTAGACCTGGAACAGGATTGGCAAGATTCTCAGTTTTTCTAGAGCAATTGATCGACTAGACACTCTACTCTAATTCAGCAAAGCTTCTTTTGACTTTATCCAATTCATCCAATTCCATCTAATTCCTGAGCCAGCTTTTCGAGTCTATCTATAATGTCTTAATTTGGTTATTTAAGCCCTTCTGAAATTCATTAAATAATGTTCAAATACAGTTCAAATATAGCTACTTTGAAAGGAAATGAAGAGATAGATTATCCTTGATGAGTCCTCTAATATCCTTAAAGAACATCAGCTATAGCTTAGACTGACGAGAGCAGATTATCTCCTATGTTAAGCAAGGTGGCAAATTTATGAGGTGATTTGCAATTATTATTGTACTGCCTAATGTCTCATTCTTTGTTAGAATAGCTATAACTAAGAATCAGGTTGCTTATCTGTAATTTCTCTAAATTAGAACCTCTTCGTCTTCAAGCTCAATTCTTGATGCCCACAGGCCAACTCGACTACCTCTTTACCAAGGATAGTTTCATACTCTGTTCAGAGTCTCCGTTGGAGTAGTATCATGAAAGCAATTTCAAGCCCACTGGCGTCACTAAGTTAGGAGCATCAATCAATGGATGGCTTTTGGGAAAATGTCCTGCGCTACCAACGGTATTTTGTTACGGTTCTATTGGGCGTAGTATGGAATTTTGTTGAGCCATTGGTGCCTCTTTTTAAGCGTCCGCTGAGCGCGATCGCCCTTATTGGCCTCATGGCGGGACTCCTCACGTTTGTGGCACTGACGTTACGAGCAATGTTGGGTTTAACCGCCGCATAAGGTAGCACGATGGCCCCTTCCCTGCCCATCAAGGCACAAATTGACCTGATTTTGCTGAGTCTCGAAGCCTTGGCTCATGTGGGTTCAGCAGAGGTCCTGGCATTGGCAGAAGCTATGGGGTTTGAGGCCTACTTGCCTGATCGTGTGGGGTTATGGCGACTGCGGCAATCGAGTCCCCTGCGGCGGGGTCGCAATGGCCGACGCAAACTAGATGTGGACGAAGCCCGTGCCTTGGCCTTGATCTGCAGCCGCTTAGCCCAGCAGCACCAACAAACCATCCGCACCGCCATTGAATGCTGGCAACAGCAGACAAGTCAAGGTCGCCCCCCCCACTTAGATCCGGTTCTTGGGGATTATATTGATCGCTTCACTAGTTTGTATCAAGACCGAATGGCTGACGACAGCAGGGATGGCACTGAATTAGCACAACTGGCCTTAGACTTACTTGTGGATTTGCTCTTTTACAGTACGCCTCAGGGGGCACGCCGCCTTTGGATCACCCTGCTAGAGCGCACTACTCCTGCGCCCCCTTCTCTGTTATTGGTGGAACCTGAACCAGTACCTGCACCAGCCCCTGAACTGCCCACCCTGTTTCCCCATTCCGATGTCTAATGAGTACTACCCTCAGCTATTCTCAGCCCACTTGCCAACTGGATGTTGCTGCTGAATTTTTTCCTTTTAGTCAGAAGCTGCGCCGTGCGCCCGTGCGATCGCTCCACTTTACGCTGTCTCTCGGAGAAAAACTCAGCTTTGAGGGCAACGATCGCCAGCTCTATCAACTCAAAACGCTCGTCAACGAGTATATTGAGGCTTTCCTGAGGCATCACCCAACACCGACAGAAGTGACTGCAGAGGGCTTTGCCCTGCGATCGCGATCGCCTCTTGAACATGAACTCCATCTACCCGATGGGCAGGTGATTCTTCTGCAACTGACAGAACTATACGACTTGGTGACCGTTCTTGATAACTGGTCTGCCGTCATGGAACCGTTGCCAGAACTGGTGGAGCGCGCCCAATCAACCTTTGCTCAAATCCCAGTCTGGGCCAAAAGTGCAGCGGTAGCCGTGGCCGTAGTTGCTGCCTTTACCCTTGTCAGCCAACGCTGGCCAATACCCCCAGCTCCGATGGTTGTCAGTTCCTCTAAGGCGAGCCGTGAGGAACCCAACCTGCCTCACCTAGCGATGCCATCGCCTTTGCCAGAACCTGCGGAACCCCCACAACTCACTCCCCTACCTAGCCCGCCACCAGCTCCCCCTGAAACTTCTACGCTTGTGCCGCTGCCTTCACCCCCAGAAATGCCGCCCCCAGCGATCGCGCCTGCCCCACCCCCGCCTCCTGTTGCCCAAGAGGCACCTCCCCCCAGCCCCCTGATCAAAATAACCTGGTGGTGCAAGCTCCCACTAAGCGCGCACCTGCTGGTATTGAAGTTGCCCCAATGAGCACTCCCCCAGCTGAAACAACCCCCATCCCTGCAACTACCCTGCGTGAGGTGAAAACCTATTTTCAAGACCGTTGGCGCCCGCCGGCCAGCCTAGACACGAGTCTGGAGTACCGCATTGTCCTCAATCCCGATGGCACCCTTGCCCAAGCACTGCCCCTGAATGGTGCGGCAGTTCGTTTTATTGATCGCACGCCAATACCTTTACAGCAAAGTCCTCTGGCCAGTCCCTTTGGGGGCGATCGCCCGATTTTACTGCGGTTGGTCTTGATGCCCTCTGGAAGCGTGCAAGTGCTGGGTGAAAATTGATGTTCTATGAAGCACTTGAAGAGACTGCGGGGGTAATAGTTGCAATTTCCTGCAAGCGTTTCTTGACTTCGGCAGCATTAGGATAGCGTTCCCGAGGATCGGGGTGGGTCAAGCAGTTAATCAAATCCACCATTAGCGGATCTAAATGGGGAATGTCCTCGGCATAGAGACGATACTCACGGGTGCCCCAGCGGAAATAGGTCTCCGGTTCATAGCCCGTGAGTAAATACACCATTGTTGCCCCCAAGGCAAACAGATCTGAAGCGGGCTCGGGTTTTCCCTCCTGTTGTTCTGGTGCCGAATAGCCCACAGTACCAATAAATGTTCCAGATTCAGAGGTTAAGACGGATGCTTTACCCCAGCCCACGAGCACGAGTTCTGTTGCTTGCCGTTTGACGTAGGGATGAATGAGATTGGAGGGACGAATGTGTAAATGCAACACAGGGGGGTCTTGCTGGTGCAGCATTTCAAGCAACTCACACACAGGAATGAGCCAACGACTGACCTCAATCACGTTCATTGACCCTTGTTTTTGAACCCGCTGCTTGAGGGATTGGCCATAGACCATTTCCGAAACCAAATAGGAATCACTGCCGCACTGAAAGGCTTCCCAAAATTGGGGTAAGACCGGATGTTGGATGTTGCACAATTGCCGCGCTTGGCGCCGAAAGGCACGGATTTCCTCCCGTGAGGCAGCAAGACTATGTCCCTTAATCACTGCTGCTAGGCCACTGCGCCACCCCAAATAAATATTGCTTTGACCAAGGGCACGAATAATCTGGTAGTTACCGAGGGTTTTCCAGACCCGCAGAGGCACACCGCAATCAATGCAAAAAATATCGTTTTCTTGGGCATGGTTGTGCTGGCAATCGGGGGGAGCACGCCACTCGCTGAGTAAATGAACTGGCAGTTGACCTGTGACTGCAAACTCAGCCTCTTCCTCCTCTTGGGCGGTGACACTGCTACTACTGGAGGTGGGGGTGCTTTCTTCGGCACGGGATGGGGGTTCGGCCGCTGTACCAATGGCTTCTTCTTCCCCTGCATAGGTGCCCTTCTCAACATCTACTAAGCGACCTTCAGGCACCGTTTCCATGCGGGCACTGGGAGTGGCAGGACGCTGATCAGAACCAAGGCGAATTTGAATATTGGGGCCAGAGCGTGCCAAGCGCAGGATGCCACCATCCGTCAAGGTTGCCTGCTGAATGCGTTTGCCATCCAAATAGGTGCCGTTAGTGCCAAGGTTGACCACTTCCCATTGCAAACCATTACGACGGAGCTCCACATGGTGACGCGACACTACCGCGCTATAGAGCACGACATGATTATCAACTGCTCGGCCAATGCGGATAACATTTTCATTCTCAAAGGTCCAGCTTTGGACTGGGGTGGCTTGAACCGGATGGAGCAATGTCAATGTAATCACCTTGTCTAACCGCCTCTTCGTACCTGAATACACTCTAAAAGAACTAGGACATACGTTCATAGATAAAAGTGACTAAATCTCCCTTGCCCAATGCAATGCGATCGCCCGATTGCAGGCGGTGACGATTGCCCGGATATAGGGGAGTATTGTTAATGTAAGTTCCATTGGCACTTCCCACATCTTCAATATAGTGGGCATTCCCCTCAATGCGCAGATCCGCGTGGATACGGGAGACAATTTCTGAGTTGGGAAAGCCAGCCACATCAATATCGGGGGGAATACGATCATTGGGCTTGCCAATATGAATAACAGGACGCCCCGTGGGAATGTGCAGTTCGGTGCGAGTTTGCACATGAATCAGCTTAGCTTCAATAGTGGCAATCTCAACGGAGAAGACATGAGCCGGTGGTGGGGGCGGCGGGGATAGCCTTGGCAGGCGGCCTTGATGGGCAACGGGTCCCACTGTTGGTGCAGCACTGGCTGTCTGGTGCATCACCTCTGGCATTGGGGGTGGGCTGACGGCAATGCGACGCAAATTAAAACCACATTGGCCACAAAAACTAGCCTCTGGTTGAACTGGGGCACCACAATTTGGACACGGAGTCATACTGGGCATGGGCGAAAAGCACGCTTCACATTGAACAGCACCAACGGGATTGGGATGGAAACACTCGGAACAGATAATCATAGATATGATGCCCTATTCCACGACCCATCCAACCAACCTAAGATTCCCATGGCTTATCTCTATTTCCCGAGGTAAAGCTAAACAACCTAGCCTTCTCTACATTTAGGTTAGCTTTTACACCCCAATTCTATACGGGTTCATTGCCAAACGGCTGCTCATTGGGAACACCTAGAACCGACCACTGACATAATCGCGGGTTGAGGGATCTGCTGGCCTTTGAAAAAGTAAGGAGCTGGGAGCGTACTCAATCAGTTGCCCCGTTGTCTGTCCCTGGCTATTGGTTTGCAGGGCTAAAAAGGCCGTCCAGTCGGAAATCGGCGCTACCTGTGGCAGGTGATGGGTTGCCATGATCACAGTTAGGTGTGTTTGAGGTGACACAGACACTCCTCACATAAGGCGAGTAGCAGCAGTATCTAGCCCCATGCAGGGGTCATCCAGTAGCAAATCTCCGGTTGCAGGGCGATCGCCCACGCTAGGCAAAGACGCTATTGCTGCTCTAGGGGCAGGTGTAATGCCAGCTCGCCTAAATGATTTTTCAGAGTTTGCCACAGATCCACCTGTTCCAAGGAAGATTGCACAAGGGCATCGAGATCCCCCTGATAGCCATGCACACGGGCACTAAAGGCAACGTTGTCATAAATTGATTTTGGAAATAAAGACTGGGGCTTCAGGGGCATACGACAGCGCAGTTGTGATACATTCCACCTACTTGAGGGCATGCTGCCGATAGTGAATTTCTCCAGTCATGTGGAGATTCGGAAAAAGTTCAATCAAGCGGTTCAAACACCTTAACAGTAGGCTTGTGCCAGACCCCGAGGCACCGATCAATGTCACCCATTGTCGCGGGTAAATAGTGAGGCTGACATTCCTAAGCAGCGGTTGATTACGGGAGAACACACTCAGTTGGCGTACTTCGAGGAGGGTATCTTGGCCAATGGCAATAGGGTCAACAGTGGTCATCGGCAGGACTTGGGCAGCAGCGTCACTACCCATCTAAACCGTAATCTAAGCCGTAATGTTGAGCTACTGCATTAGTGTTGCTGAAGCTCCTCAGGGGAGGCGCCCGTTGGGGGAACAGCGGGTGCTGGCAATGGCGCAGGAAGACTGCGGTGGGTGGTACGCTCAAAGCCATGCAGAATCACATAAAAACAGGGAATGAGAAAGAGGGTGAGCAGTGTTGCCACCGCTAAGCCAGAAAACACAACAATGCCAAGGGGCTGCAAAAATTCTGAGCCTTCCCCTAGCCCCAATGCCAAGGGGAACATGCCCACCACCGTTGTAATCGTGGTCATCATAATCGGGCGCAGACGGGCAGGGGCAGCTTTGCGAATGGCTTGGCTACGGCTACAGCCCTGCTGCTGGTAAATTTCGTTGGCCAGTTCCACCATGATGATGGCATTGTTGACGACAATTCCCACCAGTAAAATGGCCCCGACAATTACCGTGGCGCCAATGGCCGTCCGTGTCAGGTACAAGCCCCAAATTCCACCGGCCAGAGCCAAGGGAATGGTAAACATAATCACTAGGGGGTCAAGCAGCGAGTTGTACTGTACCGCCATGACCACAAACACGAGAAAGGCCGCCAAACTGCCCAAGACCCCTAAGGCCTGCTGCAATTGCTGATTGGCTTGAGCTGCTGTACTGGGCATCAGGGACACCCCCGGTGGGAACTCAAGCTCCCTCAGAATGGCGTTGGTCTCAGCAAGTGCCGCACTGAGACTGGCGCCTTCGACCAGATTACCCGCCAGCATAAAGACTTGCTGCCGATTGATCCGCCGAATTTCCGCCGGTGCTTGACTGGGTTCGATGCGAGCGACATCCCCAAGGCGGAGGGGATGGTTATTGGCGGTAAAAAGGGGAATCGTGGCCAGGTCGGCAGGGTTTTGGATGCTCTCACTGTTGAGTTGGACGCGAATATCGACGAGGCGATCGCCCCGTTGCAGCCGCGTTGGCACAAACCCCGTCAAGGCTGTTTGAATCGTCTGGCCAAGATTGAGGGTATTCAGCCCTAGTTCGCCGACCCGCTCCCAATCCGGCAAAATTTGAATTTCGGGTTGGGGAGGATCGGCATCGGGACGAAAGCGCACTAATGTGGCCTTTTCATCAAGGACTCGCAGGACTTGGCGACCAAAGCGGCTCAGGGTGTCTTCATCGTTGCCCCGTAGGATTACGTCCAGATCTGCGCCGCGCACGGGTGAGTTGGTGAGAATAATGCCACGCACCTGGCCAGGGCTCAGACGCAGCCGCACTCCCACCAGGTTGAGCTGATCAAGGGCTTGTGTGGCTACTGTGATATAGCGATCCACCTTAACACCCCGCCGCAGAATAATGTTGCTATTTGCCCGCAACGGATTGGCAATCGTATTCGTGCCAAGGAGGGCGCCACCCGTTGTGGTAAAGACTGCCTCTGTGCCGGGTTGGGCCATCAGCACCTCATCCACTGCCGCCATGACACGGCGACTCTGGGGCAGGGGTGTTCCGGGCGCAAAAATGGCGCTCAGGTTGACTTGACCAGTATTAATCCGTGGTAGCAACTCTTGGGGAATTTGCTGGCTGAGGAGCCAACTGCCACCGCCCAAGAGGGCGATCGCCAGCCCAACCACTAGCCAGCGTGCCCGTAGCACTTGCCCCAAGGCCCATTCATAGCGTCCCCTCAGCCAGAGGAACTTTTCATTAAAAAGGCGAATAAAGGCCACCTGCCGTAGGCGATTTTGCACCCGTACCCCCAAAAGGCGGGAGGCTAAGGCCGGCACCACCGTGAGTGCCACCAGCAGCGATGCGGCAACGGCAAAACTAATCGTTAGAATCAACTCATTAAAGAGCAGTGCAATCAAGCCCCCCAACAACAAAAAAGGCAAAATAGCAACCAAGTTAGTGAGGGTAGATGCTACAAGCGCTGATTCAATACCTTGGCTACGCCGTTTCACCTCCTCAAGGTACTGTTCTTGGATCATGTGCTGAGGGTCAATCTCCGCCAAAGTTTCTAACATCACAATGGCGTTATCCACGACGATGCCAACCCCGAGCGCCAGGCCACCCAAGCTAAAAACATTCAGAGAGAAATTAAATAGCCCCATCAGCAGTATCGCCGCCATCGTGGACAGGGGAATGGCCAGCAAAATAATCAGGGTTTGCCGTACCGAACCAAGAAACAGCAGCACAGCGATCGCCGCCAAGAGGGTTCCCGTCAGACCTGCAGTGATCACATTGTTCAAGGCGTTGCGGATATAAACCGACTCATCAAGGACAGGAATAATCCGCGCATCGCGGGGGACGAGATTGGCTGCCTGTAGCGCCGCTAAACGTCGCTTGATCCCATCGGCCACTTCCACTGTATTGGCTGCCGGTTGCTTGAAAATGCTGATTTTAACCGCGGGTTGGCCATTGAGTGTCACAAATACCCGTTGTTCGGCACTGCCATCGACAACTTGTGCCACATCCCGCAGATAGACCCGCTGACCATTGGTGCCTGTCAGCACCACATCCTCAATTTCACTGAGATTACGAAAGCGCCCCACTGTTCGCGTTAAAGGTTCTGCGCTTTGGCCGCGAATACGTCCGCCTGAGACATCTTGGTTGCGATCGCTCAGCGCCGTTAAAATTTGGTTTAACCCCACCCCTGTGGCCTGCAATCGATCCAGATCCACAAGAATTCGTACTTCTTCGGTCGTCCCCCCAGAGACATCCACCCCTGCCACACCAGGGACGATACTGAGTTCGCGCTCCAAATCCTCATCGGCAAAGACTCGTAACTCGCGGCCACTAAGGGTTTCTGAGGTCAGTGCAAACTCATAAACTGGCAATTGCGATGGATCAAACTTAAACAGTCGCGGCGACTCAATAATATCGGGCAAGGTACTGCGGGCACGGTTAAAGGCAGCGGTGACCTCATTGAGGGCCTGATCAACATCGCCACCGGGCTCAAAAAATAGGTCAATACTGACTTGCCCTTCACGGGTTTGGGAATAGACCTGCACCACCCCCTCCGTGCGACTCAGGGCTTCCTCAAGGGGCTTGGTCACCTCCTCAACAGCAACACTAGGTATCACCCCCGGAATATTCAGCCGTACACCAATGCGCGGGTAGGTAATCCCCGGGAGTAGATCCACTTGCAGACGCAGAAGGGTAAAGACCGCCAAAACCACGACTGTGAGGGTCAGCATCAGAGTGCCGATGTGGCGGGTTACCGCCAAGCCACTAAAACTAAAGCGTGGGGAGGTCATGGCAGGTCAATTACCCTAGTCAATTACTGTAGCCAATTACTGTAAAAGTCATCTTTTTAGACACCGCTACTTTAACATCGTTTCCCAGCGGTCGGACTGCTTCCCAAAAGCAATGGGGTCTATGCCCACACCCAGCGATCGCGCCCCCCATGTTTCGCCTGATACAAAGCTTGATCAGCACGAGGAATTGAGTCACTGAGCACCTGTTCCCCCGTTCTAAACAGAGTGACACCCAAACTAATTGTCACAGATAAAAACTGCTGATCTGCGAGTTCCACGGGCTGGCTTCTCACGACTGAGCACAGTTCCTCGGCCGTTGCTCTCGCCTCCTCTTCGTAGGCAACAAAAAACAACAGGACAAATTCCTCGCCTCCCCAGCGGACCAAAATGCCCTCTTTGCGGTCTTCTAACACCTGCTTTGCCCTTGCCGCCAAGGTGCGCAGAACCACATCCCCCTGATCGTGACCATAGGTATCGTTAATGCGCTTAAAGTGATCAATGTCAAAAATCATGACCGTGAGCAGGGCTTCTCCCGTAGCGGCCTGGGATTCATAAGCCTCAACTCGACTCAACAGAAAGCGACGATTGAAAGCGCCAGTGAGGGGATCTAACCAAGCCAGAGCCAAAAGTGCTTGCTCCCGCTGCCGCATATCACTGATGTCAGAAAAGATCCACACGCGCCCTAGGCGACTATCGCCACGCACCGGGTGGGTATCAATGAGAAATGTTTTCTCACCCATCCGACACTCCCCCTGCGCACTGAAGTTGCCATTAGCAGCCAGCCCTTGAAAAATGTTGACTAGCTCATCGCGGTTATCGCATCGCTCCCGCGCCTGTTTCATGTGCTCGGCAACAATCTGAACTGGATGGCTGCCCGCTGGCAGTTGCAGCCATTGAGCAGCGTAGGAATTGACCATTGCTGTAGAGCCATCCCCTTTGATTAAAACCAAGCCCAGCGGCACTGTGTCGAAAATATCTTGGAATTGCACTTCAAAGATGAAGCTATTTTGACTTTGACGATGATGGATCAACAGTTGGCGGTACAGAGCCGCAATGTAGCCTTTCTGTTCTGCGAGTTGCCGCAGCGGGCCTTCGACGGGATTCACCAGTAGCAACCCCTGGCAACAATCCTCTGGGTCACCGCAGGGGATGTAGACAATTCGCTCAACCTTATTTAAAAGACAGAAAAAAATAGAGGGCAGTTTGAGAAAAGGCAAAACATCAATAACAGCTCCCTGGACCAAATCTCGCCACGGCCCGATGATTTGCAGATTGGGAAATTTGGTAGTGCTGGTTGTGGTGATAATTTGTGCGCAATTGCCTTGCTGATCAATCGTTAGGGCGAGAACAAGCTCAGATTGCGACCAATTTGCGATTAGATGACAAAATGCTGTGATAGTATCGGGCGCGGGAAGAAGCTGGCGGGGTAGGTGTTCCTGCACTTTTTTTAGCATGCCCTAACCAGAATAGATTGTGCATTTATATGCTTATGTATTTTTTGAGTAAAGAACCAACGGCTGTGGGATGGGTCATGTGGGGAAGATGGCCTTGAGCGTCGATCCAATCAAGGGTACTGTGGGGCAGGGTGGCATGTAACCACAGGGCGACCCCTTGGGAAACTACGAAGTCATTGCGGTTAAAAATCAGGTGTACAGGCTGCTGTACCTTGCCGACAAAGGAGCGGGTATCGGAGTCAAAAATCATCCGGAGAGTGCGCAGGGCAATCCCTGGCTGCAATCGAAAGAGGATCTTAGAAAAGTCAGCTAGCTGGTGCTCCTCCTTCACCCCAAACATGAGTGGGGCAAAACCCGCAGCCCATGCTTGATAGTTCGTCACCATTGCCTCATAAATGGCCTGTAGGTCGGCGAGGGTTAGGGTGCCAGGATAGTTCTCATCCTTGAGATAGTAAGGGGAGGGACCAATCCAGATGTGTCGTCGAAATAGGTCCGGTCTGGCGATCGCGGCAATGGCACCGATCATGCAACTGACCGAGTGGCCAACATAGATGCAAGATTGGACGCCAAGATTATCCAGCAATTCAATGAGATCATCGGCATAGCCATACAAATGGCTGTGTCTTTGGACATCATAGCGGTGTTGCGTATCCTCATCGGAGCCACAGCCTGCAAGATCATAGCGGATATAGGTGAAGCCCTTAGGGAAGAAAGGGTTTAAATAGTCCCAAGCGCTTTTATCAGTACCAAAGCCATGTCCAAGCACCACAGGAACCTCACCCCAGCCATCCATCTGGACGTAGGGCTTGAGAGACTCGGGAACACAGGGAACTTGACTTGTAATTTGCATAGAAGTTTCGCACTGATAAAAGCTGGAGTTAGTTTCTTTAGCTTTTAGTGAATGAATTGAGCTGGAAACCCCCAGAAAAATTCTACAAAAAGCATAACATCTCTAAGAGTGGCGCCAAATGATTTAGCAAAAGTTTATTACTGCCTCGCAGTGAGTAAGCGGTCTTGAACAGCTTATTGACCGGCCAACCGCTGCCGCAGGGCAGCCCCTGTGCCACGAGCTGCTGCTGGGACAGCACCGATTAACCTTCCTAAGTCAGGTTCTGCAAAATAGCGGATGGTGTTCCCCTTACACTAGCCTAGAAAAGGCAGAGATTCAGAAGAGACAAAGATGCAAGATGGGCGTGTAATTGCCGATTCAATTTCGCCAGCAGGGGTGCGCTTGGTGACGCTTCAACTGACGTATCCGCGCTTTATCCATAGTGAACTCCTCACCCATCGCGTGTTTTCTCGCAATTCCGCCAGTTCGCGAGCCGTTCCCGTGGCTAAAATGATGGCACAAGTGGAACAGAACCCAGTCATCCCCTACCATTGGGGAAAAAACCAGCGAGGGATGCAGGCGCGTGAAGAAAGTGAACAAAAGGAGGCGGCAAAGGAAATCTGGCTGAAAACTCGCCTCGCAGTTCTTGAGGGGGCACGCCAGCTCCATGAGCTGGGAATTCATAAGCAAGTGGTCAACCGCATGCTTGAACCGTGGATGTGGATGCAAACGGTTGTCAGCAGTACCGAGTGGGATAACTTTCTGCGCCTGCGCAATCACCCCGATGCCCAGCCAGAAATGCAGGCCTTGGCCAAGCTGATTCAGCATTTGCTGGAGACCCATGAACCCACTCCTGTGGCTGTGGGAGATTGGCACCTACCCTACATCGATCCGACTGAGCGCCAGCAATATAGTCTCGAGGAGTGCAAGTATATGTCTGTGGCCCGTTGTGCACGGGTGTCCTACTATCTGCGGGATGGTCAACGCAGTGACCCTGCCTCTGATCTTGCCCTCTATGAGCGCTTGGCGGGAGCAGAACCGAAGCACCTCTCTCCCCTCGAGCACGTGGCGGAATGTATGGGCGATCGCCAGTCCTACGCGAATTTTGTTGGCTGGCGACAACTCCGTTACTTTGAGGAGAGAAAATCAGCAAGTCCCCGCAAATGATCCGCGATACACTGAGTACCAGAAGAGGCTTACTTGACTATTTACTTGACTATAGCGAGGCGTGAACTATGGATGCTGTGATTAGCGTAAAGCCCATTCTGCTGGCCATGACGCCTGTATTTATTCTGTTGTGTTTGTTTTTTGGCACCCGCAATGGCTTCTACGACACGGATCAGTACCACGGCAACGGTTCTGCTCATTAAATCTAACTAGGGAGGGTGACTGATCGCCATTCATGATCGAGTGCCTCAACTATGGGGTGGGTCACGCTGAGGAGGGGGTGTGCATTGGCTTAGGAATTGGCACCTATCGAATTTTGCTGGACTGCGGTGTGCCGTCTCTTGATGTCCTGCCCCTTGCTGAGATTGAACAGCATCCCTTTGATCTAGTGCTCTGTAGCCATGCCCACGCGGATCATGCCCGCAGTTTGTTGGCACTCCATCGCCGTTTCCCCCATATTCCGATCTATGCCAGTGAAGTGACAACGCAACTGTTGCCCCTGAATTGGCCAGATGAAACGGTGCCTCCCTTTTGCCGTGCCTTACCTTGGCGATCGCCCGTGGAGTTTGGCGATGGCCTAACGGCTGAACTCTTTCCTGCGGGGCATCTGCCGGGGGCAGCGGTTTTTGTCCTCACCTATCACGATCCAGACCCAGAGCAACCGCCCCTGAGCGTGGTTTATACGGGGGATTTTTTCCTGTCCCATACTCGCTTTACGGAAGGACTACCCCTTGCGGATCTACGGGGATTGCAACCGGATGTGCTCATCATTGAGGGCAGCTTGGGCACAGCGCGACACCCCCACCGCCGGCAACAGGAAAACCAATTGGCGGAGCGCATCCGCACAGCGATTGACCAGGGCTATAATCTATTGCTTCCCCTGCCTCCCCTCGGTACTGCCCAAGAAATTCTCATCCTCCTGCGCAGTCATCATCTCTTTACAGGACAGCCGATTCAGATTTGGGTGGGGCCAGCGATCGCCCGCGGTTGCGATGCCTACCTCACGGTTTTGCCCCATTTACCCACCGCCATTCAAAACTTTGCCCACCACCAGTCCCTCTTTTGGGATCAGCGGGTCAAACCCCAAGTGCAGCCCTTGAGGAATTTGGCGCAAATTCGAGGTGAAGTCCCTACCATTATTCTTGTGGAGGAGGATCAAGACCTGCGCCCCTACGTGACCCAAGGGGGACGACCTTGGCTAGTGCTCTATCCACGTTTACGCTATGGTCAACCCGTACGGGAAGGCTATCCTGAGTTTGGAGACTTACCCAATGTGGAGGTGGATACGTTTTTACTCTCCCTCCATGCTGATGGTCCTGCAACAACTCAACTGATTCACAATATCCGACCGCAGCATGTGGTGCTGATCCACGGCAATCCCAACTACCTTGCGGACTTGGCTAGCCTGAATGAATTGAGTAACCGCTACCATCTGCACACCCCCACCAGTGGCTCAACGATTCAATTTCCCATTGGCCAATTGACCCTTTCGACGCCCAGTTCATTGGTGCAACTGGCCTATGAGGGAGAGGTGAGTGAGTGGAATCATGAAGTCATGATTCACCTACCAGCTTCTATTACCACCGATCCGCGCTGGCGACGGCTGGCAGATACCGGTTTTGTTCTGGCCTCTTGGCAAGGGGAGCAATTACTGATTCGCGGCATGACTCCCAAAGAAGTACTCGGTGGTACTTCAGCCCTAATCCTGCCCGACCAGCCCAGTTGCTTTAACTGTCAGTTTTATCGCGGTCAACGCTGCTGGAACGAAGCCTCTGCCCTCTACAACTTCAAAGTGGCACCGGAGGGCTATTGTCCAGCCTTTGAGCGGGCGGAAACGCAACCGGAACCCGAAAGCTAGGGAGTTTGTAACTGTCGCTGCAGAACCACAGTGGGGCTTTCCGCGCCTGTTTTGGGGTCAATGGCGATCGCCATCAGGGCAATGGAATAGACCCTAGAAGGCACGTCAATGTGAAGGACAGTTTGCCAGTAATCCCCATAGGGATAAAAGTCAAACTCCACTAGCCAGCGGGGGCCAGCGATTAACTCCCCTGTTTCGCCATTGGTGATCCACACTTTGACGGAGCAACCCCGTTGTGTTGCAGGCAAATTCACCTTCAGGTGCAGCGGCGATACCAGTGGCTCCGGTGACAGCAGGAGCTGGGGTGGGGTCAATACATAGGTACTCTCAGGATTTGTCGATACTGGGGGTGTGGTTTCAAGGGGGGGCGCTAACTCAGCCAACTGCTGCAATCGCGACCAAAATCGCTTTTGGCGATCAATGGGCAAATCGCGAGGCGGTGATACAGTAACCGCAGACAAGGGCTGGCAAAAGCTGGGCAAATCCACAACAACGGGCGCTTTCACAGGCTTCAGTTGGGGCGGTAGGGAAAAACCGCTCACCGGCACAGGTTGGAGGGCCGTATCCCCCAAGATGGGCAACTGCGGGCCAGTGGGCGTTTTACGCTTCGGGGGGAGGGTTGGGGCGGCGCAGAGACGGCAGGGATCTCGGGTGCCGGGAGCACCGTGACCATAAAGGCTTGGACTTGGCGAAGATCCCTGTGTTCTAGGGGTTTGTTGGGTAGGAGGCGGGCTTCCCCCACCATGACTGGATAATCTGCCAAGGGGGTGAGTGTACACTGAAACCCCCATTTTCCCTCGCGGGCGATCGCTGGCACTGAGTGCTCCTGTACCACATCGCGGGTGACGGGATTGCGCAAGCGAATCACCACTGTACCGGGAACGGCAACTGTGCCTTCCAAAACCAACGTTTCATCGGCAAAGATTGTGTAGGCACTTTGGGGCAGCTCAATCAGCGTCGTGGGCAACTGCGCAGGGGAGGGTTCTTGGGGCTGAGGGGGGTCGGCGGCTTTAACTGGCTGCTCTGGAACCGCAGGCAAGGTTTCTGGTGTGGGCAAGTCCCATGCTTCGCTTTGGGCAAGGACATCAAGGGCGATCGCAAACACCTCTGAATCCAGCACCCCCTCTCGCGCCACACGGCATCGAAACTCCCAACGCCCCGGCTGCAAATACGTAAAGGGCAGAATACCCATGAGTCCTGTGGAACTGCTGCGGTGGGTGCGGCGTTGATAGCGTTGCTTGGACACCCCCTGATCATCGTAAAGATGGGTAATTTGCACTTCCACAGAGGTTTCGGGAACAGGACAGCGCGCCATCAAGCGGTAACTGCCCTCCAAAACTTCCGCCGAGGGTGGCTCTAGGGGCAACCAAGCACGATCGCCCTCCTTTTGCAATAAAAACTCCCATCCGCCCATAGCTCACCTTCACTCCGCTACTGCTTAGGATATTGCACAGAAGATGCCGTATTATGCAATCTGGAGCCCCCAGTTAGGGGTGGGAGAACGCCACTTGCACCAGTGAAACATCATCGCTGCCAAAGGCAGCGGGCGCTGCATGCCTTTGCACCTGGGAAATCAACTGGGACAATGGGGGCACAGGGTTTTGGGTATGGGCAGCAATCAGTAATTCCCTAAAGGCTTCCAGACCCCAAACCTGATTGTCGGTTGTTTCAAACTCATAGACGCCGTCACTAAAGAGATAGAGAACTGCCGAAGGGGAGACTTCAATCGTGGCTTGGGTAAAGACCATGTCAGCAAACATACCAATGGGAATGCCCGGGGTCTTGAGGAGGGTAGCTCGCCATTGATCAGCCTCAGGGGTGAGGAGGAGTGCCGGCGGGTGTCCACCACTGGCATAGGTCAACTGCCGCGTTTGGCGATCGTACACGCCGTACCAAATCGTGAAATACTTTTCGTGCTGAGCCGTCATTTGAAAGCCATTGTTGAGGGCTTCAAGAACTTGGGCAGGTTGGAGGAAATCAAACGTGCCGCTGGTTTGCTCCCGCGTTGTGCTCCGCAACAGATTCAAAACGGAGACCGAAGGCAGAGCCGCCCCCAAGCCATGGCCTGAAACATCGAGAATGTGGAGCACTAAATAGCGATCGCCCACCCAGCAAAAGTCAAAGCAATCGCCCCCCAACTGACTGGAAGGCAAGAAGTAGTAGTTAATTTTGCAGGGAGCTTCTTGGGGAGCCGGCAGGAGCGACCGCACATAATCAGCAGCCTCGTGAAGCTCAGCCTCAAGGAGTTGTTTTTGCTTAAGCAGGTCCTGACTCAGTTGATAGAGGCGCAGACCCGCCTGAATTCGTGCTCGCAGTTCGTTAGGGTCAATGGGCTTTGACAAGAATTCATCGGCACCAGCATCCAAGCCTTGAATGCGATCCTCCAGTTCCCCTTTGGCCGTGAGTAGAATAAAAAAACTGCGGGAGAGTTCCTGATCCTGCTTGATGTGACGGCACACCTCTAGGCCGTCCAGTTCGGGCATCATCCAGTCGCAGATAATCAAGGCGGGTTTCTCGGCGGTGGCGATCGCAATCCCCTCGCGGCCATGACTGGCAACGGATACCTGATAGCCCAAATCCCTTAGGATTTTCCGCAACAGGAATCGGGTGGTGGGATCATCATCAATAACCAGAATTTGATAGGGCTGGCGATCGCCACTCATAGCCTAATTCTAAGAATCTCCCCCTAGTGTATCCCAAGGGCTTTGGCTATTTTTGTATCCGCTTGGGATCAAGGGCATCCCGCAGGCCATCGCCGACAATGTTGAAACACAGCACCGTAAGCACAATCAGTGTGGCCGGCGCCCAGACCAACCAGGGCTGTAAGACCAAGATTGAGGCATTGGTTGCCAAGGAAAGCATATTCCCCCAGGAGGGATCCGGCTGTTGGATCCCCAAGCCAATGAGACTGAGCACCGATTCCGCCACAATAAAGCTGGGAATCGAGAGCGTTGCCGCAATAATCACGTAGGTCGCTGTTTGGGGAATAATGTGCCGCACAATAATGTAGAGCGATCGCCCCCCCATGACCTGTGCCGCTTGGACAAAGGCCATTTCCCTAATGCCTAGAACCTGACCACGAATGACTCGCGCTAGCCCTGCCCAGCTCACAAAGGACGTGATCACTGTAATCAGCAGGAATCGCTCACCACTACTGAGCCCCACCGGGAGTACTGCCGCCAAGGCCACCAGCAGATAGATGGTCGGCAGCGTCATCAGCACCTCAACACCCCGCATCAAAACTGCATCGAGCCAGCCGCCAAAGTAGCCGGAAATGGCACCCACGAAAATGCCAATCGGGAAGGCGATCGCCACCCCCACAAGCCCAATACTGAGGCTAATGCGGGCACCAAAGAGCAGCCGACTCAGCTGATCGCGTCCTTGGTCATCGGTTCCCAACAGGTTTAGATAGCCCTTGCCCACCGTGC
Organism: Thermosynechococcus sp. NK55a; assembly: GCF_000505665.1. Taxonomy (NCBI): domain Bacteria; kingdom Bacillati; phylum Cyanobacteriota; class Cyanophyceae; order Acaryochloridales; family Thermosynechococcaceae; genus Thermosynechococcus; species Thermosynechococcus sp. NK55a. Next base: position 612,154 of record NC_023033.1, read on the forward strand.
CAAACAGGTGGCGATCGCTGGGAAACCCCGCAAAGAGAGTACGCGGTTCAATTTGCGGATGGGTGAGACTCCAGCGCCTCGGTAGGGGCAGGGTAATTTCCAAGAAGCGATAGGGGCTACCCTTAACAAATAGGCGAATCGGCGACGGTTCCTGCCAGTCCACAATCAAAGGCCGTTCCCCCGTTTCCAAGTTCACAGGACCTAGGCGAGTGGGATAGACATGGGGCCCAAGCCACTGACCATTGGGGGTGCGCCAGTAAATCCGGGTGGGGGGCAGTAGGGCACCATCCACTTGAAAGGCATAGGGACTATAGGGGGCAATAAAATCTGCAGCGATCGCCAGCAGGTACAAAGTCAGCAACACCCCCAAACTGACCATCACTAAGGGGTTGCGCCGCAGCGTTTGCCAAGGGGTCATTCGTCACTTATCCGCGAGGGTACAGACTATACAGCCTTTTTTCTATCCTAGGGCTGCTGTAGCAGACTGAATGCCTACACGTATTCCACACTTTTTAGAAAGGCACCACTGCGCTGTAGGTAAGTTTTAGCCAAAAATCAATAGGCGATCAATAAAACTTAACAAAGCAATGATAAATTTCTCTTCTTGTTCGGTAGGACTGATTGACTCAAATTAACATTTTCTTAAAAAGAATACTTCTCCTTTGCAATAAAGTGGTAGCTTTATTAAATGTAATCATTCTTTAGTCAGATCATTCTCGCAAACACCCTTTTTCTGGTGTGGGCACCTGTTGATTAAAAAATAATTGAGTTGCTTGATTCATTTGAATATCGTTCTGATAGAGGAAGTACAGAGCGAATGAAAAAACCGAAGCCCCTAACTGGTAAAGCGCTCCTGCAGCGATTACGTGAATTAGGTTCTGCATCCCGTAAAGAAGCAGCAAAGCTCTGTGGCTACTATCGCGTCACAAAATCCGGTCAGGTGCGTGTCAACTTAGGGAAATTTTACGAAGCGGTACTCGCTGCCGGCGGACTCGAAGTACAGCCGTCGGAGCAGGAAATCAATGGTCACTCAGGACGGGGGCGATCCCCCTCCTATCGGGTAAAAGTGCACCAAAATGGCCAGATTGTGATTGGTGCTGCCTATACCAAAGCGATGAACCTAAAGCCGGGGGATACGTTTAAAATTAAGCAGGGGTATAAACATATTCATCTCTACCTCATCGATCCAGAAGCAGTGGATGACGCCCCCGCAGAGTAATCAATGGTTTGCCCTGATTATTGGCAATACTCGGCAGCACTGGGCACTCTTTAGGGGTGAGCACCTCAGCCGCACTTGGCACCTGACCCCTGAGGAAGCTGCCTTCAATCCTGCCCAAGACTACCCCAACCTCCCCTGCTGGGGGGCCAGTGTTGGTTCTGTGCCCTTGCACCAAGTCTATCCGAGGGCGATCGCCCTCACCCTCGAAGATATTCCGATTCCCCAGATGTACCCCACCCTAGGGTTGGACCGTGCCCTTGCCCTCTGGGGAGCACTTCAGGTCTATGGGGCACCGGTGTGTGTCGTGGATGCCGGCACCGCCCTAACGCTGACCCTAGCCAACGATCGCCGTGAATTTGCTGGCGGTGTGATTCTTGCCGGTGTTGGATTAATGGCGCGAGCCCTAGCGGACTACACGGCAGCTTTACCCTATGTGACGCTGCCCACAGACCCCCCCCGCCGTTGGGGCACTACCACCACTACCGCTATTGAAAGCGGCCTCTACTATGGCACTGCCGCCATTTTGCAAGCCTATCTGGCCGCCTTTTTTCAGGAGTTTCCCCAAGGCACAGTGATTGTGACCGGGGGCGATCGCCCCTTTGTCAGTGACCTGCTGCGGACATTTTTAGATTCCGATCGCTGGTGTGAGGATGATCATCTTGTTTTTTGGGGCATCCGCGCTCTCCGCAATCTAGCCGCTAAGATAGAAATGCACCCCATCAAAAGGATTGACGAATTCCGCTAATGGAGCGACGGGATGACTTTACGGATTTGGCCTTAGGACTGGTCTCAGCCCAGAGCTTTCCGGCGATCGTGGGTATTGCTGATCACATGCTCAAATCCTCCGATGTCCTCCTAGTGGGCTATGAAAAAATTGGCGGTGGTCACTGTAGTGCGATCGTCCGCGGGCGAATTGCCGATGTGCGCCTTGCGGTGGAAGAGGGCGCTGAGCGGGCGCAGCAATTTGGTCAAGAACTTAGTACGTTAGTGATTCCCCGACCTGATCCCAACCTAGAAAAAATTCTCCCCATTGGCAGTCTTCTTGCCCAGATTGCTTCTAAAAGTCGCGGCCATCGCCTCAGTAGCCATGCCGTGGGTCTTCTGGAAACGCGGGGATTTCCGGCCATGGTGGGGGCAGCCGATGCCATGCTCAAGGCCGCCGATGTGATGCTGACGGCCTACGAAACTATTGGGGCAGGGTTATGTACAGCCATTATTCGCGGTACGGCCTCCAATACGGCGATCGCCCTCGAGGCCGGAATGGCAGAAGCGGATCGCATTGGCGAACTCCATGCAGTGATGTTGGTGCCCCGTCCGCTGGAGGATTTGGATCAATCCTTGCCCTTGGCACCTGCCCTCCAGCGGGAACTGCAACCCCTGCGTCTGCCCCTCACCCTCAAGCAAAAAGAAACCGAACCCCTTGCTCTCCAAGGGGCGGCTCAAGAGAGTGTGGCTGTGGAAGCCGCCGCCGAAAGAGTGTCCGTCGACTCCCCTGCCAATCCCTGACCGGCAATCCAGCCTGTTGTCCAGGCACTTTGCAGGTTAAAGCCCCCCGTCACACCATCCATATCGAGAATTTCGCCGGCCAGGAATAGCCCCTCACAGCAGCGGCTAGCCATTGTCTTGAAGTCCACTTCCTTGAGAGCCACCCCACCGCAGGTCACAAACTCCTCCTTGAAGCTGCCTTTGCCAGCGATCGCGAATGTGCCTCGGTGTAAGACCTCCGCCAGAGCCAGCAGTTGCTTTTTACGCAAATGTGCCCAAGTTTGCTCAGGGGGAATACCAAGGGTGGTGGTCCAGTAGCTCCAGAGGCGACGGGGCAGCGGAAAGGGACAATGGTTAGCGATCGCCCGCTTCGGGGTATGGCTGCGACAGGCTGCCAACTCCCCTTGAATCTGCGGCAGCGATAGGTGGGGGAGCCAGTTGATCACTAAGAGGCCGCGATAGTTGTGAGCCGCCAAGGCACGCGCTCCCCATGCCGAGAGTTTTAGGACCACGGGGCCACTGAACCCCCAATGGGTAACGAGAATTGCGCCTGTTTGCGTCAAGGGCGGCTGCTGCGGCAGTTTGAGGGTAGCTTGCACAGTTGGGACACTGAGGCCTGAGCGCTCCTGCAAGAGGGGGTCATTAATTTGAAACGTAAACAGCGAAGGTACCGGCGGAATAATCGTGTGTCCCAATTGCGCCGCCAACCGATAGCCATGGGAACTACTGCCCGTGGTCAAAAGGACGCGATCGCCCACAAGGGGTTGAGCCTGCTGAGCAATCGTGACGTGAAACTGGCTGCCCACTTTGGCAATGTCCTTGACCGCTGCACGGGTACGAATGCGAATGCCCAAGGCTGTTGCTTCCTGCACAAGGCAGTCAATAATCGTTTGTGAGTCATCACTCACAGGAAAGATCCGCCCATCGGCCTCAGTTTTCAGCTTCACTCCCCGCGCCTCAAACCAAGCGATCGTGTCTTGGGGTTGGAAGCGACTAAAGGCACCCCGTAAGGCCTTGCCACCACGGGGATAGTGTTGCGCCAACAGCGCCGGATCAAAACAGTGGTGGGTGACATTGCAGCGACCACCACCAGAGATGTGGACTTTGCTGAGCACCGCTGCCCCAGCTTCTAAAATAGTGACGCGATCGCGAGGATTAGCCGTGGCACAGGAGATCGCCCCAAAAAATCCAGCGGCACCCCCGCCAATGACCAAAATCTGCCGAGTCACGATCAAGATTCCAAGGGAAAAGGATAGGTCTTTTCATTGTTGCCGTTTTTGCCGTTGCGATCGCGCACCAAATGAAGCTGTTGATGCAGCCGACCCACGGCAATCCCCTCTGCAGCCATGAGGTTGAGGAGACGACGGCGAAACTCCCGCCCCACAGCCCATTGCTGTCCCGGTTGTGTCTTAATCCAAATGCGCACGAGTAAGCCACTGGCAGTAATCTGATCAATTCCTAAGATCTCTGGCCGCTCCAGCATCTTGAGTTGCCACTCAGGTTCTGCGTAGAAGTGGGTACTGACGTCATTCAGCAGCGACAACAGGCGATCGGGATTGGTTTCAATATCCACCCACAGCTCTAGGTTGACACGTGACCAAGTACGGGTGAGGTTGGCCACCTTTGTAATCGTACTATTGGGAATAGTGATGAGATGCCCCTCCGCATTGCGTAGCTGCGTAATCCGTAAGTTGAGATTTTCTACCATTCCTGAATAGGGTTCAATTGCCACCACATCCCCAATACCGTATTGGTCCTCCCAGACAATTAACAGGCCATTGATCACATCCTTAACCAAATTTTGGGAACCAAGGGAAATAGCCAAGGCGAGAAACCCCCCCACAGCCAGAATGGATGAGACAGGCATGCCCAGCGAACTCAGAATCACAACCAGCCGCGTTAAATAAATAACTGCAGTCTTCAAACTCCGCATCACTTCAATGGTGGTGCTAATCCGCAATGTTTGGCGCTGGGTATCGGCAAACTTGAGGAGATTATTTTGCTCCCAGAAGACACGAATGCGATCAAAGGCCAAATCGGCAAATTGATTCAGCAGCCCAGTGCCAAACCAGACCACCATCCAGAGAATCGGCAGGCCATAGACTTGAGAACTCAGCCCGCGAGTCATGGGGAAGAGCCGCAGAATTGCTGCTAGGCCGAGCAGCCAGAGAGCCACTTGTACCCACAACAGCAGATAGCGAACGAGACTAATGAGTTTAATGCGCTGCTTGAGAAAAAAGTGATGTCGCAGGTGGGGTAGAAGCGGCAAAACCCATTCGGGTTCGGCGGTTTGAGGGGTCGCTGTGTCCAGTTGCCCTTGCAGATGCTTGCGTTGGCGGATTAAGAATCGCTGTACAATTAAAATGACAAAACTGCCTGCTCCCACCTTCAAAAAAATCAAGACAGCCTGCTGGATTTGCCTGATTAGGGCAGCGTGGGTGCGTTCTTGAATCGCTTGGTTCATCTGCTGCTGCAAAATGTCTCGCCACTGCTGGGCAAGGGTTTCGGGAGGTAGTTGATGGTAGTTGCTGTCGGCCTCTGTTACCGTCAGGAGGCGAGTGGTGCGTTCCGCTTGGCCAATGCGAGCACTGATCACCAAAGCATTATGGAGGCGGGCAACACCAATATCTACTCTCGCGGGCGATCGCCGATCGTCCTCAAGGGCACTATGAAGTACCCGTCGCAGATTAGACTGGATGAGCTCGGCCCGGAGTTCAACGGGCATGACATCACCGAGTTTGCTGCGATCGCGAATTGTCGGTGCAGCAATTGTAAAGAGTGTATTGCCATCAAAACGCACATCGGTAATTTCTAGTTCACCCATGCGAGTGACGCCAGGGGGCAGCGGAGTGGCAGGGGTTTGATTGATTGCCGGTAGGGGGAGTTGAGCCAGGCTCGGCCAAGGAGAGAGAATGGCTAAAAAGAAGGTCAGAAAGGCGATCGCTCCCCAGCGCCAGAATTGTTTATGCCAGTTGATCATCTACTGCCAATAGTTTGCTTGAAGGCAAACAGTGCTACAAGTATCCTCTCACCTTTTGAGGGCTTGACCCAGTTCAAGGTTCCCTAGGGGCGATTGCCAAGGTTGCGGGGAGTGCAGTCGCTAACCACATCGCGGATTAAGGAAAGACGCGAGGAAATGTACCGTTCCAGATGATAGCGCTGGTGGTGCTCCAGGGGGTAAACATCACTAAACTGCGTCACTAGCCACCCCTGTAGGGAGTGATCGTCCATACTCAACAATCGTCCCACCTGTGCTTGCTCAACAAAGTGCCAGAACTGACGAAGGAGAGAGGGGGTCATACTTGCCCTCCTTTTAAGGTTTTCTTTAGATTTTGCCTATCTACTACCATACGTCGAGCCTGGGATGTTGGGGAGGAATCTGCGGAAGCTGCAACTAAAGTTAGGGAATCCACATGAAGTTCTGTAAACTTGTGTTGCGATTTCTCACTCCTCACTGTAACCCGTGATTCCTTGGGGATGCCCCGCTAACGGTAGGACGGTGAACCGCTAAAATAGTAAGGCTTTGCTTTACCAACATACTCAGAAATCATTGGGGTCTATGCGCACGCACTACTGTGGCGATGTTCGGCTAAGGGATGTCGGAACAACGGTCACCCTCTACGGTTGGGTTGATCGGCGCCGAGATCATGGCGGCGTTATCTTTATTGATTTGCGCGATCGCTCCGGCATTGTCCAAATTGTCAGTGATCCCCAGCGCACTCCCGACTCCTACCCCCAAGCCGATCGCCTGCGCAGTGAGTATGTGGTGAAAATTGTTGGCCGTGTTAGCAAGCGCCCTGCGGATTCGGTGAACCCGAAATTGGCCACGGGGGACATCGAGATCTACGCCGATTACATTGAGGTGCTCAATACGGTGCGCCAACAGCTCCCCTTTGCCATCTCCAGCACTGAGAATGAACAGGTGCGCGAAGAGGTGCGGCTGCGCTATCGCTATCTTGATCTACGGCGAGAACGGATGGCACGGAATTTGCAGTTACGCCATCGGGTTATCCAAGCTATGCGGCGCTTCCTAGAGGACGAGGCGGGCTTTATTGAGGTGGAAACCCCCATCCTCACCCGCTCGACCCCGGAGGGTGCTCGGGATTATTTAGTGCCTAGTCGTGTGAATCCTGGGGAATGGTTTGCCCTCCCTCAATCGCCGCAGTTGTTCAAGCAGTTGTTGATGGTGGCGGGATGCGATCGCTATTACCAGATTGCCCGCTGCTTTCGCGATGAGGATTTACGGGCCGATCGCCAACCCGAATTTACCCAACTCGACATGGAAATGAGCTTCATGGATCAAGAGGAAATCCTGGAGCTCAACGAAGCGCTGATTTGCCACATTTTCAAAACTGTAAAGGGCATTGACCTACCGCGCCCCTTTCCCCGCCTAAGCTACCAAGAGGCCATGGATCGCTATGGCACCGATAAACCCGATACCCGCTACGGCCTCGAACTGGTGGATGTCTCCGATATTCTCAAGGACTCTGGTTTCAAAGTCTTTAGTGGGGCGATCGCCCAAGGGGGTGTCGTGAAAATTTTGCCGATTCCCAATGGCAACGATCGCATCTCCAACGTCCGCATTAAACCCGGCGGCGATCTCTTCCAAGAGGCCGCCACTGCAGGTGCCAAGGGACTGGCCTATATCCGCGTTCGTAACAATGGCGAAATTGATACCATTGGTGCTATCAAGGATAACCTCTCTCCAGAGCAAAAGGCTACGCTCCTAGAGCGCACGGGTGCCGAGCCGGGGCATCTTCTCCTTTTTGGGGCAGGGGACGCTGCCACGGTGAATAAGACCCTGGATCGGCTGCGGCAGACCATTGCCCGCGAGTTTGATCTCATTGATCCAATGGCAACCCACCTTCTGTGGGTGGTGGATTTCCCGATGTTCGAGTGGAATGCCGAGGAAAAACGTCTTGAGGCCTTGCACCATCCCTTTACCGCGCCCCACCCTGACGACCTTGCGGATCTAAAAACCGCCCGTGCCCAAGCTTACGATCTCATCCTCAACGGCCATGAAGTCGGTGGTGGCAGCTTGCGCATCTATCAACCGGAATTGCAGCGGCAGGTGTTTGACATCATCGGCATTGATGAAGCCACTGCCCAAGAAAAATTTGGCTTCCTTTTAGAGGCCTTTGAATTTGGAACTCCGCCCCACGGGGGCATTGCCTATGGCTTGGATCGTTTGGTCATGCTCCTTGCTGGCGAAGATTCCATTCGCGACACCATTGCTTTCCCCAAAACCCAACAGGCCCGTTGTCTGCTCACCGGCGCCCCCAGCAGTGTTGAACCGCAGCAACTCAAGGAACTCCATGTGACGCCCGCCAAGCTAGCAAAAACCACCACTCAAACCAAAGCCTAGGCACATAGATTTATTGGCGATTTATTGGCCGATTCCACACCCCCTCTGGCAGCCACTCACCATTGAAATCCCGCACGCGCTCAGTACTCATGATGTAAGCCCATGCTGTACCCAAGGGTTGATGAGTCAAGTCATACACTGGCACCTCTTGGCGACAGTAGACATTCACCTCAGGAGACAAATTGGGACTGTAACCTTCAAAGGCATCCAGCTGCGTCAAGAGGCTGGCAGGTGGATCATCAAAGAGTAGTAACTCCCCCTGCACCCAACCTTCCTCAGCCGTTAGACCGGGGTACCCCATCGGCAGGTGATAAAGGCGGCCTCTCACCAATGCCGTTTGATGGCCACTTAGCCAAGGCCGACAGAAGAGGTCATGGGGTGGATAGCCGGGTTTGAGGGTGCCATAGACAAAAAGGCGTAGTACCGTCATGTTGCAAAGGAATAGCATCAATTTGCTGACAGAACTTACTTTACTGAGTTTGATAGCGGTTTGCCCTGCTCCGGACTGCCCTCGACAATCCACTGCCCAGCGAGCCAAAATGAAAAATTCGAGCATGGGGGTTAGGGCTCCCGCGCCAGTTTTGCCCCATTTTTGCAGAAGTGACTCCCCAAAAAAGCAACCAATTTATCCATTGCTTCTGCGTGCTAGCGTTAAACCATAGTGGGAGGTCGCCCTTTGCCAAGTGGTGTGAGCCACAATCAGTGCCCCAGCAGTGCGTACTGCAGTTAAAGCCAAGGATAAATTGACTAACCAGAAAGAATGTTACCAAAACAGCATTGAGGGCTATTTGCTTAGCTTGTGGTATGGGGGGGAGGTTTTGCCATGGGGGTGCTGGGAATGGCGCCAATGGGGTCTGCCATCGGAAATCGGGCAGCCAGTGTTCCTAGCCAAAAGGAGAGGATTGAATGCACCGTTGCCAGATATTCCTGAAAAAAGTCAGCTATTTAGAACAGCAAGAATCTCGTGGCTAATGGCGCGCAGTTGGTTTTGCAGATCTTCAGTGGGCAGATTGTTGCCACTAAAAACCCCCTGACCAATACTGCTGAAGCGCCACTGCTTACTCATATAGCTAAACCCCACAATCTCTAGGCCAATGGCCCGCCGTTGGGGAGAGTCTGGCTCACCATAGAGGCGGATTTGCAGGAGCAAACTGCGGGCTTGCCAGCGGCGACTCCAACCGGGCAGGTGAAAGCCAATGTCAATTGAATCGGGATCCACCAAGTTGCGGGTGTGGGGGTCATCGGCCCAAGGGTGCAGGTCTGCCTGCAGATCCGGATTGCACTGCTTGAAGAGATGGACGATCGCCCCCAATTTGCTAGCCATTTGCACCGTCACTGCCTGCTCTGCTGCATTCACCGTGGTTGTCTCCGCAACACCGCTGTTCTCAAAGTTAGCGAGGGGAAACGGCTTGATCAACTCTAGGGGTTGGCAGCAGTGTCAAAGAACGATCAAAGCGGGGTTGCCCCACAGAGTAAGTCAGGGCATAGCTTTGTACCAAAAGCCAAAACCACAACTGCGGCGCCAGGGGCTCCAGCCAGGGCTGACAACGGCGGATCAAGGGGGGCAGCCAGAACCCAAAGAGGGCATGGTACAGGGCATCCAAGCTAAAACTGAGGTAGCTTTGCAGCCAGCGCAGCAGATCCCAAAGCCCCACCATTTCGTAGATCCACCAGAGGAGACCGGGATTTTGCCAGGCAGCTCGCAGCGCCATGCGGTTAAAGGGTAGCCAACCGGCACGGTCTTTGATAAAGCGATCGGCCAATTCCGGAGATTCCTGCCCAAGAATGCCAAAAAAGGTGTTGAGCATGGCATTGACCCGCTCGGGGGGCAGGGGGCGATCGCTGGGCACCATCATTCCCCGTGAAAAGAGCCACGTCACCGCGGTATTGCTCTGATAGGCGCGAATTTGGTTGAGGAAGGGCTGTTGCACAAGGTCATGACGCAGGGCAGTATCCAGCAGATCCGTCAAGCGTGGCAGGTTGCGCACCAGCGAGCCAAAACCGGTGAATACTAAAGGAGATTGCAGTGAGGCGGCATCGCCAATGGCCAAGACGCGATCAAATGCCACGGCGCGATCGCTCCGGTGGTGGCTAAAGTAGCCGGGGATGTAACCAAATGTCGGCTTTACCCAAGTCAGTTGATCTAAATCGCAGCGGCGGTACTCTGGCAAGATTGTAAAGAAGTCTTCGTAGAGTTCTAGGAGAGAGCCGGGAAACTCGCGGTGGATGTGGTGGTAGTGAAACAGGTAAATGGTGCGCTCTTCGCCTGACCCCGGAAACAGCTCCCAAATGAGTTGCCGTCCTCGCGAAATATCGCCGTGGCTAAAGAGCACATCGCCATAATCCCCGTCCCACACTTCCGGAGCAATACCCTTAACAATCGCCCCCACCGTTGGACAAACACTATCATAGGCACGACCGCCGTTCAGTTGCCGGGCAATTGGCGAGGCAGTACCCATGGCATCAATGAGGACGCGAGCGATCGCCTGTCGCTGTTCTTGGGTTTGGCGGTGCTGGGTTTGCAAAACCACACCATTGGGATGAATTGTGGCTGTTTTAAATTCTGTCCAATCCCAAATCTCACCGCCCGCTTGGCGCAGTTTCTCACCGCACAGATGCAGGAATTTGGCCGAGTCGAGGGCAATGTTAAGAACGGTTGGGGTGTGCAGTACCGGTGCCCGACAATGGATAGGGCTGGTGGCATCAAAGAACTTGTTAAAGCCATCACGGTACTCGCGGGCAATCAGGCTTTCAAACTCCGCGGCGGTAAATAGCCCCAGATCAATCAGGCTCTGAAATTCCAGGCGGGAGATATTCCACTCCCGATTCATGCGGCCAAAGGGCAACCGCTCCATCAGCAGAACCCGATAGCCCAACCGCGCCATCACCGCCGCATGGACAACCCCCAAAGCACCACCCACATAAACCAGGTCATAGGTAGGGGGATCACAGGGGGTTGTTACCCTGTGCACAACAGGGACAGGGGGGGTAGGCTGTTGGAGACCTTGGCGCCAGCGTTGCTCCCACCAATAGACGCGCTCTAGATCCGCCTCACCTTGGGGCATACGTTGAAAGTATTTCACCGTCAGGGGATAGCGATCGGCCAAGGCCTCAAAAATGCTCTGACCAGCCGGCCAAGGGGGCGGCTCCTCGGCCTGGAGGGGGAAGGCCAAACGCAGCTCCCGCTGAAGGTGTTGGAGACAGGCGCGCTCTTGGGGGAAAGGCCGCTCTCCCCAGCGCATCACCTTGAGGTATGTAGTTCGCTGTAAGCTCCACAGGAAAATGGCGAGTTCCGTTGCGGTTTCGGGAACCTGCCAACATCCCCCAGTGGGTTTTGGCGCAATGGTGCCCATGGAGGGCGCAAAAGTGTGGTGCAGCCAGTGAATGACCGCTGCGGTATGGGGAGTGGGTACCTCAAGGTATAACAGTTGTTGCATTTTGCTTGATGAAGTCCACTAAGAAGCTTGACAACGGCACAATTTGGCGTAAACTTCACTGTACTAAACAGTTTAAGAGTTAAGAGAGTTTACGATTTCTCAGAATTGCCCTGTTGCCCTATGCATTATCCCATTCCTCGCACGCTCGAAGAAATGACAGCCCTCAGCCAGCAACCCGTCAATGGTGATCTAGTGGCATCAGCGATCGCCGGCGTGATTACGATTTGCCGTGCCCAGGGCCACAGTCTGGCGCAGGTTCAGGAATGGGTACTTGCAGAGGATGATCTACTGGATCAAAAAACGCGCCAATGGCTTAGTGAAGCAGTGGCAGTGGCTTGGTCAACCGTCGATGTGGCCGCAGTGACGACTGGCCGTGAGGGCGATCGCTAGGGCATCAGCGGCATCATCGGGCTGGGGCAGGGTGCTGAGATGGAGTTCCCGTTGCACCGCCTGCTGCACCTCTATTTTGCTGGCATTGCCATAGCCGGTGAGGGCTTGCTTCACTTGGGGGGGCGTGAGTTCTAGCAGTGGACAGTGCAATTGGCTCAGGACCAAAAGAATTACCCCCCGTGCTTGGGCAACCCCAATGGTATGGCTCATTTTGTAGAAAAAGAGCCGCTCCAAAGCCACTACATCTGGCTGGAGGGTGGGAATTAGCGTGTGCAGATCGTTATAGAGACTTTGGAGGCGATCGCCCGTAGGCAGATCGGCGGGGGTAGTAATTACACCAAAATCCCACACTTGGCAGGTGTCCCTGTGCACCTCAATACACCCATAGCCAAGGGTAGCTAGGCCGGGGTCGAGGCCCAGAATGCGCACTGGTGCTAACTAGCGATGGTGGTCAGGAGATCCAAAAAGGGCTTGGCCAGCCAGTTCAACCCCACCTTCAGTTGATGTTCGAGGGTGGGCATGCGGTAGAGGTAGGCCAGTCGCCGCGCCAAGTAGGCGAGGGGGCCATCAAGGGTCAGTCCTAGGCCGGCCAATGCAGCGCGATCGCGGCCGAGGGTGAGCATTTCGCCCAGGTGGGAGTAACGACAGGGAAGTAGCGGGCGATCGCTGAGACTGGCCCAAAGGTTCCAAGCAGCATAGTCCGCCTGCTGAAAAGCCGCCTGTGCCGTATGGGGAATGGGTTGTCCCTGTTCATCCACCGCATCCGCCGCATCCCCAAGGGCAAAAATATCGGGGTGATCAACCACTTGCAGTGTGGGCGCCACCTGGAGCCGACCGGTGGCAGTTTTGGGCAAATCAAGGGCCGCAATCACCGGCGAAACGGCTGTGCCAACGGTCCAAAGAACAATGTCCACGGGCAACTCGTCCACCCGGTCTTTGTATTGCAGCGAAATGCGATCGCTAGTTACAGCAACTGGCGTGGTCTCTAGATCAATCCAAACGCCACGATCTTCGAGGGCACGGCGGGCCGCCTTGCGATTAAATTCAGGGGAGGACTTCAGGATCTCTGTGTTGCGATCCACCAGCCGAATGCGACCTCGGCTTCCCAGTCGCTCCGCCAGTTTACAGGCCAATTCCACCCCACTCGGACCAGCACCAACAACGACAACGCGGATGCGATCGCGATCAGAGTGCTCGCACCGTTGCAGCGCTTCTTCAAGGCGGTAGGCGTCACTGAGGGTACGGAACGTCAAGGCGTACTCCGCCCCACCGGGGATAGGGCTTTTCGGGGTTTCACCCCCTAGGGCGAGAACGAGTTTTTCATAGGTGAAGGGGTCGCCCTTGCTGAGGTGAACGGTTTTTTCCTGGAGATCAATAGTGGTCACCGTTCCCTGATGAAAGACCACTGGTGTATCCCGCAGCAGCTCCACAAAGGGAGGGGCAATTTCCCAGGCCTCTAGCTCCCCCGTAATCAGTTCGTAAAGCAGGGGCGTAAATACAAAGCGATCGCTGTGATCCACAAGGGTGATCCCTAGGGGGGAAGACCACGGGAATTGCGCCAAGCGGAGGGCTGTATAAAGCCCACCGAACCCACCACCTAGAATGCAAATTTCGCTTCTCACCGCTGATTCCCTGATCATGCTGTCCCCCTCAGTATAACTTGCGCCTTTGTGAGGTCAGCAATTTGGGGCACGGCTAGGGGCTCGTTGAGGGCTGGTTCTGGCAGCAAGGGGCGATCGCGCCGCAGCCAAATGGCCTGCAAACCCGCTCCTTGAGCACCGCGGACATCCCCCTCCCAACTGTCGCCAATGTGCCAGACTTGGGAGGCCCCATAGGAAGCCACTGCCCGCTCAAAGATCAACCGATCCGGTTTCGCTGCCCCCACCTCACTGGAAATCCACACCGCCTGGAAAAAACGGGCTAACCCCAAGGCCTCAAGAACCCCATAGAGACGGCTATCAAAATTGGACACCACCATCAGGGGAATATCCTGCGCTTGCCAATTCTCCAAAGCAGGCAAAACATCCTCATAAAGGCACCAGGGTTCAGCGGTAGCGTAGTAGGCAAAGACAGGGGCAAAAAACGTCTCAAAATCAACAAATTGATCCAAGACCCCCGCGCGGCGAAATGTCTCTGCCGCAACCCCTTGCCACCACCGCAATTCTGCCTCTGCCCGTTGTGAAACCTCAAGCTCAGGGAAGGCGCAGGGAGGAGCCGCCTTAAAGGCCTTAAAGAAGGCCACATCCAAGGCTGCTGGATCAACCTGAACCCCGACTTCAGCCGCAAAGCGACCATAGACTGTGCCCACAGATTCCTGTAAGCCAAAGAGGGTGCCGACGGCATCTAGGGTAATGAGCTGGGGCGGATCAAGCGGGTGCATCGGAACTGGCATCCACAGCGGGTGGCGCGGAGGTCTGCTGAGCACGGCGCTTGCGTTCCTGCTCCACAAGTTCCCTCATCAAACTGCGAGCCTGATTGATTTTGTCGAGGTTACTGCGGTAGAGTTCGAGATCGCGCTTGACTTTCTCAATGGGCAGTTGGATCACAGGAGCCAGTTGATCCAGTATTTCGTTGAGGTTGACTGTCAGTTCTCCTGCCAGCTCTTGCAGGAAGGCATAGAGTCCCACGGCATGAAGGCGGCTATATTTGCCCGCGTGGTTGAGGCTGTTGAGGGGGGCACTGGGTTGGCCACTGTTGAGTTCACCAAGGATTTGACTCAAGGGGCGGCCTTGGTACTGTTGCCAACTGGCGGCATCCTCCTTCAGCTGTTGCGGGTTCATTTCCTCAGCAACACAGAGGGCATGAAAAATACGGTTGCCATCGCCCTCGGGCTGATAACCCTCCATAAACTGGTCAAAGGCAGTAACAACCCCAAGAGCAAAGAGGGGAGAGTAGCGAAAATCTACATTGACGCGCAACAGATGGATTTCGACAAGCAGTTCTTCAATGAAGCGACGGTAGATCGAGTGAATCGGTCGCGTGTAAGCCGCATAAAAGGCGCGTTTGGTATCAGAGACAGTTCGAGGATTTTGCACAAGCTCTGCCGATATTCGTTAAAAAATGTCATGATTCTTTACTATTATCGCCCATTGCGCTTTCCCAATCAATGATGCATTCGGAGCTTGCCCTAGCTATTGCCCAATTTAATAGCGGCGAATTCTATGCCTGCCATGACACCCTCGAAGCTCTCTGGCTAGAGGCCAGTGAACCTGAGGGCACGTTTTACCAAGGCCTGCTGCAAATTGCTGTCGCCTGCTATCACCTGAGTCGGGGCAACCAGCGGGGGGCAATTTTACTCTTGGCGGAAGGACGGCGTCGCCTTGAACAGTGTGATCCTGACTACCAGGGTTTAGACTTAGCAGCCTTCCTAGCAGGAGTGGCCGAGTTACAAGCGCAGCTTCACCTCGCAAAAACTCCCCTTGACTCAGCGCCCAAAATTCAGTTGCATCTTCCTGTTGCTGAATCCCTAGATCAAGCCTAGATGCCAAGACCCGGGACATGACCTACCTTTGAAACAACTACTCTGGTCGCTCCATTTACCACGTTCAGAGTTTCTCGATGGGTATCATGTGGTCCCAAGTGGGTTGGGGAATTCGGTGACTGTGCGTCCAAAGGTAGCCTGTGAGCGTCTCTTGCAGATCAGCGGCGGAGACAAACGCTCAACGCGCAGAATCTCGGCAATGCGACCGTTGAGGCGCTCGACCATGATTGGTTTGCGGGTGGCGAGGTTGGATAAGCCGATGCTGGATTCTCTTCTTCCCACAGAGATAATCGAACGGATGGCGTCCGGTGGGTTGGCGATCGCCCGTGGTAAGATAAACAACTTGCCAGGTCTTGACAGCAGCCCTCCAGAACAACAATAACAACCCCAGTGCGAAGCGCAAAGCAGCCGTCGTCAAGCTGAGGCTGTATCGCCCGATATCCCACGTAGGCTTCCGAATGGTCGACACCCTACACATCTCCATTGGCGCGAAAAACAGACACACAGCGCTACGCTCAGGACACCTGCACCGCCTATCGCAGCCGCGATGACTGTTCCTACAGGATGATAAGTGCAGCAACGATCTCAGGACTGGATGTCATAGGGGGCACACACTAAGGGAGCTTGAGTCATGAGCTTGAGTCATTTAGGGCAGCCTCATAGACCTGTAGATATTTTGCAGCAACGATTTCACTAGCAAAGCAGTCGACCGCACGAGCCCGTGCGTTTTTTCGAAGCTGTAGATGGCGCTCTGAATCCGAAAGCACCCACTGAATGCCCCGTGCCAGATCTTCTGGATCAAACGGCTGAGCCAGATAGCCCGTCTCTTTGTGCAAGACGATATCGCGCAAACCAGAGGTGTTGAAGGCAACAACAGGCGTGCCACAGGCGTGGGCTTCGGATGTAGTCTGGCCAAATGCCTCTAGCCGTGATGGAACTATCATTACATCAGCCGCGCTATACAAAATGCGTAAGCTTAAATCGTCAGCTAAATGCCCGACATAGTTCATCGAAAAGCCAAGATCAGGAGGTTTCCTAGGGCAGAGTTCGCCAAAGATTACCAATTGCAGCTCTGGAAGTTCGCTGCGTAAATGCTGAATTGCCTTAAGCAGAAGATCGAACCCCTTCCTTGGGTCCCGCCCTCCCCCCATTGCACCAAATAGAAGCAAGGGCGTACCCTTAGGCAAACCAAACAGTTCTCGCGCCAAGTTTGTCTCGAGCGGCTGCCACCGTTCGGTATCAATAGGATTTGGGATCACGCTCAATGGCCACTCGTGCATCAACGCACTTTCTTGCACGCACTGCGCCAGCCAACGACTGGGGGTAACGATGTGGATGGGATGCTTCCAACACTTGCGCTTACGCGTCCAGGTCCAGCGGTTGAGATCAAATCCTCTCTCATAGCTAGGCCGGTTGTTATGCCTGTAGCCCTCACGCCAACGATGATCTTCAGTGTAATGTTCAGCTCCGCAAAAGGCCCACATGTCATGTAACGTCCACACCACGGGTTTACGCAGCCGGCCAATATCTTCAATAGACAGCATTTCCCCCTGTACCCAATGCAGGTGCAAAATGTCGGCGTCAGAGCTATTCAGTGCACGGACCCTGCCGGATGGAAGGAACGCCGGGGAATGAAGAATCGGGTTGCCGGTTTTAAGTACTGACTTGACCAGTCCCCTGCCAAGCGCGCGGCGCAGTATGGCCAATCCTTTACCGAAGTTTGTCGTTGGCCCCTCCACCGTCCAGTCGCCAGAGGCGGCAACATCAACCCACAGCCAGGAATCGACGCCCACCCGCCTTAAAGCGTGATGAATCCGATAGGCCGCACGAGCGGCGCCGCCAATGATATCGAAGCAGTTGAGATGAATGACTTTCATGTGATACCTATGGACTCAAACAGTGGTGAGCACGTACCTAAGTAGACGGGCCAGTCCACCAGGCAGGTGTTGGGTAAATCGCCAAAGCATCAACGACTGCTGTTCAACCTTGCGGGCTGCCACAAGGTCCAATCGGTCACAGCGAACGAATGCACGACCATAGGCTACCTTCTCGGCTGGTTGCAAGCCTAAAGCTCGTAGAACTTGATTCCAAGAATAGCGAAAGTGAAAAGTTTGCGGCAGGTGGCAACGTATGACTGGGAAGAAACAGTTAGCAATTAAGTAACGCCCACCAATGCGAAGGTGTTGTGCTGTCTCATACACCAGTTGCAGTGGATCCGGCACATGTTCAAAAACATCAATTGCCAAGAGAATATCATACTCTCCGAGCATTTCCGTTTGGTAGCGGACATTCGCAGTTTTTTCCGCGCGGGCGATCGCCAATAGATGCGGATGGGGCTCGATTACCTCAATCAACGCATCGGGGAGTGCTAGTCCAATCATACGTGCCAGGGTACCGAATCCACCCCCAAACTCCGCCACACGGTTAGGAGAATGCTTTGCAACCCAATCCTTAAATTGCTCACGATATTCCCGGCTTTGGTTATGCTGCTCAATAAACAGGCCATTTAGCAGCCAGACTGGATGACGATAGAAAGCATCAACTGAGGCATCCATCACCTCGGCGTCGCATCCCAGAGATACCCAAGCCTCGTCCATCAAGCCCCACATCTGTTCCAAATCTGGATAACCTCCAAAGCGTTCAAAAACTTGGGCCAACCATTGGCGCTCTTCGAGCTTAATCAATGGCAACTCATCGGCGGAAATCCACTGCGTCAAATCAGCCATCGCACACTTACCCCCCAGGCTCAGTAGGTGCAAAAAACAACCGTGCCTTCACGCCTCTATGTAGAGTGATTCCGCAAGCGACGCATTCACGCACCAAGCCGTTCACCAGCAAGCGCGGCACATGCTCGAGAAAATGCGACGAATAGAGACGAATAGGTACGAGGCTGTGTTACTCGGCAACGGCAAGTGGTTGAGTAGGTTGACATGTCGGACAGCTCATAAAATCGGAGCGAAATCCAAATTCAGCCACTCTGGGAAATCGACAAAAAACAGCCACAACCAAGATTGACCTTAAGCATGACTCACCTTCCTTTTAAGCATGCCCCATAGGTTACCCGCAGCCCAGCGACGGTAACTGCATAAATCATAAAATATAGGGGAAACATTCCTTACAACCATCAAAAACATGCAAAAACATGATCAAAGAATGCAAAAACATGATCAAAGACATAACAATCAGCCGACACATCTTAGCACACATTGTTTGGGTGAGTGATGATGCCCAGACTCTGGATGGCCATTTCAGGAAGTAGGCTATCTATATCTGTTGTATGAGTTATCTCAGGCAGAAAGCCAATGTTGCTGAGGAGGTTCGCATTTGGCGTGGCAGTGAGACCACCTTCTCGGTGCGTCCCAGGTCAGCAAAAGGGTCAACGAGAGGCGCCGACACACATTTGCGGACATAACCTCCCCCAACATCCAGATACCGACCTTTGACGGGTTCGCCTAGCATCCAATACAGAGCTCCGGCCAATTTGCAGGGGATCGAAAAGTTTCTCATTACCAGCCCGGTATCAGCAGCGGCTATAGCGCTTGCGTAAGCTTCCTCCTAACCCGGCAAGTTTATTGTAAACACGCTTAACAAATGGTCCCTGAAAACATTTGACATTGCTGAACCTATCGGCCTGGTTATTCCTGATTACTCCTACAGGGTGCACCAAAGGAAAATTCATCGGCACGCGAGCCATATTGGCCAATTCGCTTGTCCTCCTCGTATGAGTAGCATTAGGACCGAAGCCGATATTCGAGATCAGGTTTGTTGCTGGTAGGATGGTTAGCCGACCCTCAACCCAATTCGCAAAAGTCCACTGATAATCCCAGGTATCAATTTCACCGCGATATACCGACTCGAAAATGTTTTTCCAGTAACGCGCTTCGCTTGCATTGCCCACCATATCGACTAGCCAGCCTTCATCGCGGATGCGTGGCCATTTGGACATTGCGATGTCGTAGCTACCGACCCACCGGTCACGCCATGTCGCCCAGCCCCAGATGTGCGTGTATTTCGAGAAGTAATAACTGTCGCCATTGCGACGACGACCGAACTGGAAGTTGTTGCCGCTGATCATACCAATGCGCTGGTCGTGGCGATAGCGTTCCAGTAGTTCCTGGCAAAACCGGAAAAATGTTTGGTCGGGCAGGCAATCGTCCTCGAGGATGATGGCTTCTTCCACCTGTGAAAAAACCCAGTTGATGCCGCTGGAGACGCGCTGCTTGCAACCGAGGTTTGTCTCGGAGAAATTGGTCAGCACTTCGCACTCCCAATCCACGCGTTCAACGACGGCGCGGGCGGCGGCAACCTTTTCGGCCTCGTCTTGTCGATTAACGCGTGGGCCATCGCCAACCACCAATAATTTCGGCGGCCTGGCCTTGGCGATCTCGGCAAAGACACGCTCGGTGGTGTCCGGACGGTTGAAGATGATAAAGGCGACCGGCGTGGTCAAATGAAAGTCGGGCATCGAAAACACCTTCCAAGATAAAAGGCCGCGTTGGCAAGACGTCGTTAACTGTGGAATATCAGATGTTCCTTATTCCCCAGGCGTATTGCCACAAGCTCGCCGTCAACAACCATGTTGTAACGGATGGAAGCAATTCCTATCAGACATCCTACAAAAACAAGTCAGGCGGAGATCAGCTAGCCAGTAACTTCCGGAAATAAGCAATAGTCTTACTCAGCCCGTCTTCAAGGGTTACCTTCGGTTCCCAGCACAGCTTTTCCTTTGCCAGGTTGATGTCGGGTTGTTGTTGGCGCGGTTTATCTGTCGGAAGGGGTTTGAAAGTGAGTTTCGAACGACCGCCAACCAGCCTCAAGACATTTTCCGCTAGTTCCAGCATAGTGAATTCAACAGATTAATTGGCCCAGTAAAGCCCTTTTAACTCTCCATCAGAAGCCCAAAAGCATCAATCATGTCGTCTACATAGCAGAAACTACGCGTTTGCAAAGCGTCGCCGTAGATATTTAATTTATATTTATATTCTCGATATTCTCGCATTTTAACATCTGCACCATAAAGGTAGACCTCAGAAGTGAAAGCTTGAAAGATTCTGGCTTTCAAGCCCTTGGATAGGCCAAGCATGTCAATCGCCCCATGTACGCTTGTTTTCGTACTCTGCAAAGGGTCCCGCTGATAGTGCACCGGCGAGGCGGGGCAAGCCAGGTTGTATATCTGATCGACCTCGACATAAAGCGGGAATGTCACGCCGTCCCGCATCAGCTCGAAGTAAGGATGCCCTAGCAAATGTGCGATGTTCGTTTTACTACCGGTAAAGAAGTTGTCGACGCAAAGAACATCGTGGCCATCCTTGATCAGGCGATCGCAAAGATGGGAGCCAAGAAAGCCGGCACCGCCGGTAACGAGCGTGCGTTTCATATTCTTTAGTCCGTAAAAAAGATCAACGAGTCGAGGACATGTATTCGCCCGTTACAGAGCCGTGCCTGAAAATCATCGGATCGGCATGCATACACTCACATTGCAAATTCGCCTTTTTCATCAGTATGAATAACGCATTCATCATCCAATCGATTCCGATCACGCGTAGCCAAGGTCTTCTGGTTAGCATTTCATGAAAGACACTCACCAGCGACCTGCTCATCAAATAGACACAGGTGGTGTTAGTCACAGGCTTTCGGTAATACCTGAAGGAATCGTCCTTACCCGTTTGTAATTCGTCGACCCTCAGTGCTTCACGTGAGAGTCCGCCTGCTAGATCAACATAAACAAGATGGCTGCCATGCGGGTTTTTTCTGACAAGCCTGTCGAGCAGACCCGCCAGTCGCTGCACGCTGTCATCCTTGAACACTGCGTCGTCTTCGAAGCAGAGGAGGAAATCCGCATCCGTATCCAAAAACGTCGCCCAGGCGCGAATGTGCTTGTCCGTAAGCACCATCTCAATGGCGCTGCTGCGTCGCCACCCCCCCGCGCGAGTAGCGCCCAGACGTCAAGCTACGCAGCAGAAAGCTGGCAATATGCCGTGGAAGGAAGATCGTTGGTAAAAGCCTGTAACGCAGCCAGTCACGATCCAGTACTTGATAGATGACATCCCGGAAAAACGCCATGAGCATGGTGTGAGGCTTGATCTCGGGCTGGTACGCCACCTCAAACAACTTGACATCGAACCCCGAGGAAAGAGCGGACTGCAGTTCCTCCAGGCGCGGTCGGATGTAAGCGTTGCGCTCAGCGTTGTGGTTGTGGATGAGAGCGATGCTGACTTTATTCATGATGTCTCTTGAGGTAGTAAATAAGGCATAAGTTGAAGAGGGTGATGGGAGCGGGCATTTTTTACAGCTTGTGAAAGAAGTTAGTGGTTTCCTATTTGAGACCTCTGACTTGCCTACGTTGGCTGCATCCCATACTCCCAAACCAACTCCTCCCGGATCTATCTTATCCCCGGCCAAGGCCGCTATCGCCATTTACATGCTCTTCACCAGGCAAAGCAGTAAAAAGTCAAAGCAACAGCCTATACTCTCCTTCTTGTGAATAAGAGAGGTGGCCTTTTTTATGTAGAAAATTAATTCTAATCTTAACAATAAAATACACCAAGTACTCCCCCAGTACAATTTTCAGAAGTGATTTCATGAAATGTTTCATTACTGGCGCCATACTCGTGTCTCTCTATCCTATCTTAGGCCCATACATTTAATGCCTTGCTTCAAAATATCACGAACCGTCCTAGCCCATACTTTAAGCAAATGCCAGGGAATATACATTTTTGGGCTAGACAACAGTATAAACATAGACCAATGAATCGGATTGTTAACGTACTTATTTGAAAAATATTTTGTCAAAAAATCAACAAATGAATCGGACTCAATGTTTCTATATCCAGTTGTCATCTCATTAAATGATATGGTCAGCTCTGGTGATGTCCGTAGAGGAATGCCCATTCTATAAGCGCGTATAGTGTACTCATAATCAGACAGATAGTGGGGGAGCAGCCTGGGAAAAAATCACCCACCTGCTTTATTACCGACAGATACATGAACAATCCCCGCGTAGGCAGGCAATTGATGCGTTCAGGACTTGACGCTGTCTTGAATGTGAGTTTTCTCAAATCTGCCTCGACACCTGATTCTTCTATGCATCCACTCCTGGTGTTCAGCACTTGCGGAAGTAGCATGCCACGGTACCCCTGAAGCAACTCCACAGCTTTCATGAGAAACTCGGGGCCAAATGTCACATCGTCATTAATGAATAAGACGACATCATCGTCGGCAGCGTTGCGCTTTAGCCACTCAATCCCCTGCTGCAAGCTACCAGCCCACCACCAATCGCCCACACCGCGAAGGACAGTCAGATTGTTGATTCTTTCGCTAACCATTTCACTTGTGCCGTCTGTAGAGCCATCATCAATTAGAAGTAGATGATAATTCCTGTATGACTGCGCACAAAGGCACTCTATGAATTTTTCTGTGACTGCACGCCTGTTGTACACCGGCAACAGGATATGCACTAATTCCATCATGGCTTCTCCAGAACAAACGAAAAGTTATCGCCCATGCCGAGGCCATCAAACAAACGAGTAATCACGAGTAATCACATGATTCAATTTGCTCCTATGAGCGAACGAAAGAACTTTGACGATTGCTTTTTCATGTAAAGCGGCATCACCTATATCACGAGACCAGAACCATAATGGTTTACCAGGTACTGGGTAAGTAGCCAGATGTATCCGTTGGTAATGCAGCCAATTAGAATTAGTGACGGTATCAAACCTTGCAAGCACCAAACCAGACTTCTCGGCCGCTAGGCGCATCGATTTGGGGGTAAAGAACTGAAGATGGTATGGCGCATACCAATTCATCCAGCGTTTGCCGAATAATTTGACACCCCAGCCATGTGCATTAGGTGTGCTTAAAATGGCTGTGCCGCCGCGTTTGAGAATCCCCACCATTCCCCGTAACATTGTGATTGGCTGCATGATAATATTAATTACCTGAATCATCCTAACAACGTCGAAAAATTTTTCTCATATACTTTATTATCAAACAAGCCGACATGCACTTTATAACCGAACCTCTCAGCCATACAGCAGATATTTTCACTCCACCCTGTAAACGTCGCACTCTCGTGCACAATGGTAACCAAGTGGTTCGCCAGAGCTGCAACCAATCTGCAATCCCTTCTTGGAGAGGGATATTACCACCGATATCATGGTTCCAGCTTATCGTCTGGCAATTGACGAAAGCAAACGCTGGACCTTCAATGAAAAATGAAAAATAATATACCTTAAAATAATATACCTTCGACGAAAGTTGATAATTTTCTTCGCCCCTTTGAAATTCGACAAGGTCCATAAAACCAAGACGTCCTTTACCCCGAATCCTTCGGGACAGGTCTGCCGCTTCAGGGTAATCCAATTGCTGGTAGCAGCTCTATCGCTGGCAGCCAACCGACAAAACACCTCGTAGCTGCTTGACAAAAGAACCTGCCGGAATAGCGGCTCAACAGGCTTACAAGGCTTGGTAGAAGGCGTGAGGTGTACCCCCTGCCTTCCCGCAGCATTTCAACAATGCCATCGATTTCCCCGTCATCCAGATCAGGCAGCAAAGCCCGCCAGTGCCGGATGCGTACCGCATCGGCCCGGTCCTTCTGCTCTTCTGACTTCCGGGAAGAAGTCTGCGCCGTATGAACCCGATAGCGCAGAACAATCTCCGGCACATTGACGAGACGGTACCCCGCAGCCCAGGCACGTTGCCAAAGGTCATAATCCTGCGCAAGAACAAATTCCGGCTGGTATCGCAAGCGGTCGAAGGCCTCGCGCCGCCCCATGACAGTGGGATGCGCAAAGGGTACCTCAAACAGCAGCCGCACTTCACAGGCCTCATGGGTCAAAGGGTAACGCCACAAGGCTCGCCAGTCGCCGAAACACGCAACCGCGCCGCCGCAGAAATCCGCTTTTGTCGCCTCCAGGTGCTTCACCTGCAAAGCCAGGCGTTCGGGCAGGGCAACGTCGTCGGCGTCCATTCTGGCGACCCATTGCCCGCGGGCAAGCCCGATGCCTTCGTTGAGCGTTGCCACCAGCCCGCGGTTTTCGCGACTGACCAGCCGAATGCGAGGATCCCTTGCCGCATACCGTTTGAGAATGTCCAAAGAGCCATCGGTCGATCCGTCATCGATGATGATGAACTCGAAATCCTGGAATGATTGCCTCAGGATGGACTCGATCGCCTCGGCAACATAGCGTTCGGCGTTGAATACCGGCATCAGCACCGAAACGAGCGGTGAGGTTTTCGCAGTTATGACACTCACAGCACAGTCCACCCCGAGCAATACAGATCACGCGTGTCGAAGTCATCGACGTTGAACCAACGCTTCGGCGCGATCACGAGCTTGTGCGGCTGCGAATTCAGCCACGCGCCCCACCAACTGAAGCTGCTGTTGGCCAGGATATGGTGACGACAGGCGCTCATGAGCTGCATGTCGCGGAAGCTGTGTTCACCACGGTTGTGGTCGATCACGATCATAGGCGCAGGGAGCTTCAAATTGGCGCGCACCCAATCGGGGTCGTCGGAAAAGACATAAAAGCGGGGTTCGCGCATGCGCTCCATCAGTAGTGCGACGGCGCGCGGGTAATAGGCCGATAAATCCACGCCATGCACACGGCGAACGACCGGATCCTGGACGAAGTCTCCCCTCCTCACGTGCAGGGAGACGCTTTCGCATGCCGCCATCTCCTCGACGATCTGCCGGTTCCTCTCGTCCAAAGGCTGCGCAAAACGAAAGGCTGCGCGCACGGCGTCCTGATATTCCGAAAAGTACCGTTCAGACTGCCAGTAGCCGTCGAGATACGCCTTCGGACCCAGCGCCTCAAACCCAGGCCAATAGTGAAAATGCGGCTCCAGGGCATAGCCTTGCGGCAGCAGCCAGCGCAGACGTCTGCGAACGAGCAAGCGCCGCACGAGCGGATGGGAAAAACTTCCAAGCACCTGCCGCATCTCCGAAGGGGCCGCCCGTGGCAGGTCGAGGTCGAATACCCGGTGCAATTCCAGGCCCTGGTGCAAACGCACACCATCGAACCAATCGAGATCAAAGCGCAGCGGCACGGCATGCCGAAGGGATAGCGCCAACCCCGCTGCGTATTGGAACATCTGATTGCCAAGGCCGCCGTACAACCGCACGATGATCATGGTCAGCTCAACTTTACACTCAACATGGGAACGAAGGCTGCCGATGTCCGCAGGTGCGGGTAGCCAACCATGACCGCGCCCCCCGTCGCCAGCAGCACAGCCGCCGCAGGCCCATGCCAAATGCCCAAGGCGAAAGATCCAGCGCATAGGCCAATGCCGCGCTCAGCACACTGCCGACAGCGCCAACGGCAGGCGCCACGTATGGCTGGTAGTTTTGTTGCCAGTGCGCTCATCGTCCATGGGTTGATTGTAAGCCTCGCCACCTCGAGCAAGCAACCGAACACCAGCCACTGCGGCGCGGCATGGTAGGCCGGCCCGGCTAGCAAAAACAGGAATTGCGCCGCCATGACGAAAGATTCTATCACCGACGTCATCTGCGCCGGGACACTCAACGCGACCAGAAACACGCCGAGGGTCTCAGCCGGCCAGTGCCGCTCCAGCACGAAGCGGTAGCCATTGCCCTCCAGCCACATCGCCCCGGTCACGAGGGAAGCGCCAGTAGTCCCGCTCCTTGAAAAAAGGCGGCGCTGGCTGCTGTGGGGCCGTCGCCTGCCGGGCAGTGAGCCCCATCCGGTAGATGGCCACACGAACGCCCAGGAACGCCAAACCAGCCCCCGTGGCCTGCCCGGCAAACCAGAAGACGGCGTCTGCTTGCCACAGCACGGCGAGTGTCGCGGCCAGGAGCGGCAATCCCGCTGCGATAGCCCCCCATGCCACGGCTGCCAGGCGGTGCCCCAGTGCGTTGATCACAGCCCCATAAGCCTGTGCTGTGCGGCGGTCGAGAACACGATGAATGCGGCGACCGCCACGCCCGCCACCAGGGCAAACGCCCAGCCATGGGCAATCAGTGCGCCATACCAGACGCCTGCCGCCGCACCGAGCGCCAACGCGAACCAGCCCCAGTAAATCAGGTTCTCCCTCAGCCGCAGCCCTAGTTCGGCGCCATCGTGCCATTCGTGCAGGTGCCGTTGCAGCCACTGACCCGATGGGTTTATGAACAACAAGCCTGCAAATGCAGCGAACCCGTTCAGGAGTGCGACCAGAGCATACTCGGAAGGCGGCAGGAGCCGGGTCATCGCCGCAAAGCCGCCAAGCGC
This sequence comes from Thermosynechococcus sp. NK55a, assembly GCF_000505665.1. Lineage (NCBI taxonomy): Bacteria > Bacillati > Cyanobacteriota > Cyanophyceae > Acaryochloridales > Thermosynechococcaceae > Thermosynechococcus > Thermosynechococcus sp. NK55a. The sequence goes on from NC_023033.1 coordinate 638,762, forward strand.
GACAACGGCATTCAACACGCGCCCGACCGCGATGATGACCGCTTCGCTCTTGTTCATTCGGGACAAGCCTTCAGCGCGGCGACGATGCCGCCGGCCACGGTCTTGGCAAAACATTGCACCGAGAAACGCTGCGCGGCCTCCGAGACCAGAAAGGCAGCGATCGCCCGCTGATAGGCGAGATAGCGATCTTCCGGCATGGAACGCAGGAAAACGTAGAGATCAGCGTAGGAGGCAAAGCGCCGGCGGTCGATGAAACAGTCCGCGGGGATATATCGGTGACATCCTCGGCGCCCCAATACACCGGCACATTGCCGGCACAGAAAACGCATCGAAGATCTTTTCCGTGATATAGCCGCGCAGCCCCGCGACGTTTTCATAGACGAGGGAAGAGCGCGCCCGTTCGAGCACCGGCGCCTTGGCGGGTATGGCGCCCCGCCACGAGGGAAACCAACGCACAAATCTGGGCAAGCTCCTTTCGACCTTATGAATGACCCCACCCAGCCGAGTCGGGAGTCGTGGTGACAAATCCCACCCGGGGCCATAGAGCGCAAAATCCTGCGGCGCATGGCGTTCGAACCAGCGAATCGCCCGCACCCGCTCCCGATAGAGATCCTGAGCGGGTCGCCAGACCGGCAGTGCCTTGTTGGCGGCAATCATCACCAGAAGCTGGGGCCGCCGGGCGTAACCATCGACCCTGCCCTTGCCCAAGGGATGCGCCAACCGAATCTGGGTCGCCAGACCCTTTTCGACCAGCTCCGGCATCCACGTGAACACCCCCTGGTACCGGCGCAACCGGTGCTCATCGACATTGGGCGGATGCACCAGCCCGCATTCCATCAGGATCGCAAAGGTGGGAACGGCATGCCGGGTCGCATGGGCGTTGACGTGAATGACGAAATCCGCCTTTCGGCCGTGGAGATCATCCGTGGCCAGCAGTTCCAGACCCGCTGCCCGAAGTTCATCGCGCAACGCCAGCCAAGGGCGGCTTAACCCGTCACGCGTGCTCGGGTCGAGAAACGCCGCTGCGGAACCGTTAGTGTAGGAAAGAGCACCGAGCAGCGCTGCCGAAGGGGATGCAGAAACAGCCCGCATCATTCACTCAGAGGCGACATGAGTAGGGACGAGGTTTTTCGCCGCCCAGCTCTCCCAGACAAACTCATAGTTCCACATCTCGACATGACTTGCCGCCAGCTTTTCACGAAGCGCACGTCTGCGTTCCATTGCATTCGGAACGAAGTGATGAAACTGGATCTGGAGAAAACGCACCCGCTCGATCCATTTGAATGCCTAGGAAAACATCGCCTTAAGACTCGGCATCACGGCATTTCTCAAATGTAAATATTGCCAAGCAATATTTTTGTTGACCCGTGTGCAGCAGGGCTTTCTCTAAATCTTCAGATACCACAAACTTATTACTATCCTCCGCGTATGCCAATCCTTTAAGCAGCAAGCCTTGCTCCGCTGCATACCGAGCTATCTTGAATGGATCAATAATACAGTGCGCATTGAATTCCACGCGCTCGCGACCAACAGGTGCCGACAAGTAAAAGATCCCACCAGGCTTGAGCATTTTTGCCATATTCTTTAAACCCAGCAAATGCCCATCCGGTGCGATCGGATCGCCATAGCGGCCCAATCCGAAATGCTCCAACGCATGCAGGCACGACAATGAATCACAATAATTGTGAAATGAATCTGGCAGATTCATCACATCTGCTTGCTTGAACACAATGCCAGGAACTGGCGCAGTAATCGGCCGCACATCAATTACCTCGATCTCCCTGAAACTTGCGACGTGTGCAACAAAACCGTCTACACGGGAACCCACATCGACATGTTTTTCGGGAGCGTCCGCATGTATCAGCCGGGCAACATAAAGGTCCTGCCAGAAGTATTCGTTGGAGGTGGAGCCCCCTTCTTCAAACCAATCGTGCAAACATGGCATGAATGAGATTGAGCCACCGTACCTTGCCTTGAATCGTAACAAGTCGGCCAAGTAAGCGGGGCAACCCCTTGAGTGCCCTGCCAAAACGCCTCACGTCCAGACCGAGCTGGACACATAATAGCCAATGCAATTTATAAAGAAGGTTTCTCACACTCGACATTCAAGCTGATCAGAAATAGTAAGTAGCGAAACCGTTCCCGCGTCATCAAATTTGTTTCCAGCGTTGTTGCCATCGACGATTATCGACAAAAATTGCATTTATATAAGTGTCGGCATACAAAAAATAATCATTTTGCAGCATTTCATTTAATATCTCTTGTCTTCTTTTCGGCTCTTGACGCGTCTCATATTCAATTACCTCGACACATACACAAAAAGGCCTAAATTTTTCCCATTCGATTGCCTCAATTATTTCGTAGTCAAGCCCCTCAACATCTAGATTCAAAAAGTCCAAATAGTCAAATTCTGACAAGATTTCATTTATGCCTTTTACTTCGACTGAAACAGTATCAATGATACGATGCCCGTTTGCCACATAACGGCGAGCCTCTTCCTCAGAAAATGTGCTCAAGGTAGGAGGATCCATTATAAAAAAATCTGCATACCCATGCGTCGCAGAAATACCGCATTGCATAATTTTGTCTCGTTGTCGCTTTCGTCGAAGAAGTTTTGCATAGTATGGGTTGGGCTCAACCAAAACCCCACTATGTCCAGCTGCATATAATAGGGCTGTATTCGATAGAAAATAGGGGTGATGGGCTCCAATATCTAGATATCGAAGTTGCTTTTTACCGTTAGTAAAGTTGGTCAAGATAAAATTTATAATTAAATCTTCTCCACACTGGGAATAAGAAGTTCTTTTGTAAAAAGAAGACGGAACATTGCTCTCAATTATCTGCTTCAACATACGCATAAACACCGCTTTCAAGTTAAACATAAACACCGTTTGCGTGCGGCACGTAGGCCTGGGAGTAATCATCCACATCGGCATGCTCGGTGTGCCGCCAGTCGTAGCGGCGCACGTTGACGAAGCCCGCCTCGGTGAGGTTGCGCGAAAGCGAGTCGAAGTCGAAGACGTTGTAGTGGATGTTGTAGAGATAATCCTGCCGGCCAAACAGCGGGCCGATCACGAGGTCGAGTTTGCCGAAGCGGCGGTAGACCTCGCAGATCTGCGCGAAGTCTGGCACGGAGATGCGCAGCACCCCGCCCGGCCTGAGCACGCGATGCCATTCCTTCAGCACCCGCGGCACGTCACGCCGCTTGAAGTGTTCCAGCACATGGCAGTTGTAGATGAGGTCGACCGAGCCATCCGGGATGAACGACAGGTTGTCGATGGTAGCGACATGGTCCACATGGGGATAATCGATGGCATCGATATGGACGAAGCCGGGAATGTGGCGCTTGCCGCAGCCCAGGTGGAGTTTCATGATCTTACCCCCTTTGCGTTCAAGGCCTGGCGCCCGTTTTCCCGCCGGATTTCGGCGGGGAGCAAGGTTTTCACAATGCGCGCCGGTACGCCAGCAACCAAGACGTCCTCTGGCACATCCTTCGTTACAACCGCTCCCGCAGCAACGATGCTGCGGCTGCCGATTCTGACCCCCGGAAGAATGATGGCGCCTGTGCCAATCCAGACATCGTCGCCGATTTCGACGGATTGATTGATGCCGACCGCGGTGATGGGCAGTGCAGCAGGATCGTGCGTGGGAGTCACGATGCGGGTATCAGCCGCGATGGCGCAGCGTTCGCCGATGCTGATATGGCCTTGCGAGGAAGCCCACAGGTAAACGCCGGGGCCTATCGAGGTGTTGGCACCGATGCGGACATGCCGCGACCATGCGATTCTGACGCGATCGTAAATTTGCGCACGCGGCCCCAAGTACCCCAGCCGCAGACGGAAATAGGTCATACGGATGCGCATGAAAGCTTTGCTCGGGAGGGCGAAGGCGTAGGCGATTGATTTCGCAAAGGTCATCTCATCAGCTTTGTAAGCTTCGTATCATAGTATCTGCTAAGGGGGGCGGGCGTCTAGGGATTAGTATACTCAGAGATTGCAGCCCCACTCTCAGGGTGTTTTAGGCAGAGTTCTGTACTACCTATGTTGACTTCAGGACTTGTCTCCCAATCTTTTGGTTAAGGCAGTCAGAATCCAGTACACTGACTGGCATCAAGCTTCTTTGGCACCAGGGTCATGACTCAAGCAGCGTGGTTAGAACTGGTCAAATCAGTGAGTGAGCAGGGCGTCCAGTTACCCACCGGCGGACTGAAAATTGGCCGTGCCCCTGATAACGACCTTGTTCTCAACGATCCTTCTGTTTCCCGCCACCATGCTTACTTGGGATGGCAAGAAGGGAGAGTACATTTAACTGATCTGGGCAGTAAGGCAGGTACCCATCTCAATGGCCAGCCAGTTGTGCCCAATACCCCTATTCCTCTAGAAAATGGTGACTTAATCACGCTTGGCAACTCAGCAGTGCGTTTTCGCCTGGTTTGGCAGTATCAGGAATATCAGCCCGGCACTCTCGAGGTGGGTGGGCCTACTGAAGTTCCTGTGGTTGAAGTTCGCACAAAAACGTGGCGACAACGTTGGGGATTAAGGGAGCAAACTAGTCTTTTGGGAACGCATCCTGGCTGCGATGTCGTGGTGGATACTCCTGAACTGCTGCCCTGCCATTTGAAGTTGCGCTTTGTCGATCAGCATCTTCAGGTCATTGATCTCAGTAACCCGCAGCCAGCGATGCACCCGTATTTGGGAATCGGGGAAAGCTATGCTCTGACAGAGTTTGTTACTCTCACCTATGTAGGACAGGAGTTGCCTGATTGCATTGATACCCAGCGCCATGCCATTGCCTTTAGCCCAGCGACAGAGTTGCGTTTGACCAACACGGCAACGGTACTCGCCATTCCTGAGGCAGATGGCACACCCACTGTCCCTGTGAAGACGATTTCGCTGGTGGGATACAACACGTTCACGATCGGCCGCGATCCTAGTAATGATTTAGTCATTGAGCATCCGACAGTCTCGCGTCACCACGCCAAAATTGAGCGCCGCAATGGCGATTTAATTCTCACGGACTTGGCATCCAGCAACGGCACGTTTGTCAACGGCCGTGAGGTAGAAACACCCACACTGCTGCGGGTGGGGGATAGTATCCGCATTGGCAGCGATCGCCTTGTTCTCAATGTCGATGAAACCCTGACCCAATATGCTGAATCGGGTCACATGCGCCTGGATGCCATCAACCTCACTAAGGTGGTGGGTAAAGGGACGCGAATTCTCCACGATATTTCCCTATCAATCATGCCCAAAGAGTTTGTGGCCATTCTGGGTCCCAGTGGGAGCGGTAAGTCAACACTCCTCGATGCCCTCAATGGATTGCGGCCAGCAACAACGGGAACTGTACTGGTCAATGGCACAAATTTCTACCGCAACTATCAGGCCTTTCAAGCGCAATTGGGCTATGTACCACAGAAAAATATCATTCACGAGGAACTGACGATCGCCCAAGCTTTGGAATATGCAGCAAAACTACGGATGCCCCCCGATACAACTGCAGCAGAACGCCAACGGCGGGTGACAGAGGTGTTAACAGAATTGGGACTGAACCACCGTCGGGATGTGCCCATTTCGCGTCTGAGTGGGGGTCAACAGCGGCGAGTATGTATTGGAGCAGAATTGCTGACCCAGCCCAGTCTTTTCTTCCTCGATGAGGCGACCTCTGGCTTGGATCCCGGCACTGAGGCGGACCTGATGTTTTTGCTGCGGCAGTTGGCAGATCAGGGGCGAACGATCCTCATCATTACCCATGCCACCCAAAACATCCGGGAGTGTGATCTGGTGATCTATTTGGCGGAGGGCGGACGGCTCGCCTACTTTGGCCCCCCTGATCAACTGCTGCCCTATTTCCGCGCCACCTTTGGCGATCGCTTGAGTGGCATCAAGCTCGAGGATTTCTCTGGCATCTACCGTGCCTTAGACAAGGAGAAAAACCCCCATGCCCCCACTTCAGAAGAGCTAGAGCAGGCCTACCGGCGATCGCGCCTCTATCAGGAATATGTTGTGGGACGCCAACAGGCGCTGGCTTACATGCCCGATGAAAGTCAGCGGTCCCCCAAGGGCAAGTCCGGTCGCAGCAGTGAACCGAAATCCAAAATCTCCCCTTGGCAACAATTTCTCATTCTCATCCACCGCAATCTCACTATCCTCAGTCAAGATCGCATCCAGCTGCTGCTGACCCTCTTAATTGCTCCCTTGCTCGCTAGTCTGAATTTTGTCTCTTGGCGGCGGGATCTCTTTAATCCCGAAACGGGGAATGGGGGTCAAGCCCTGACGATGATTTTTGTCACCAGTCTCATTGCGGTGATGATTGGTGCGATGACGACAATGCGCGAGTTGGTCAAGGAGGTGGAAGTTTATCGGCGGGAGCGGTTGGTTGGCCTGCGACTGTTGCCCTACCTTGGCTCTAAGGTGGCGATCGCCCTTGGTCTGGCCCTTTATCAAGCGGCCACCTACCTTGCGGTAACAAAACTAGCAGTGGATTTACCGGGAGATTGGGGTGTCACCTTTGCCATGTACATCACCTTTGCCCTTGCCATTTTTGGCGGTATGGCGATGGGCCTTTTGGTGTCTGCCCTGGCCCCTAGCCAAAACATTGTGCCTCTGCTGGTGCTAATGTTTTTAGTACCACAAATTATCTTTAGTGGCGGTATTCAGCCCGTTTCTTCCTTTGGGTTGCCGGGGCAGATCATCAACCATCTGACGGTGATTAAATGGCCCTTTGAGGCGATGGTAAAGCTCACGGGTATGGGAGATGACATTGCCAATGACCCCTGTTGGCGGGAGCCAGAGGAAGAGCGGCAAAAAATGACCGAACAGATGCAGCGGGAGTTTTGTCTTTGCTATGGCCCCGGCCTCTTTCAAACCTGCAACTTCCCCGGAATTCGCTCCAAATACGTACCCACAGTGGATGAACCCGCACCGCCGCAGCCAGAGCCTCCCGGCGATCCCCCCAATGATCCGGCGGCGCTCCAGGACTACCTCCGACGGCTGCAAGCCTATCAGGCGGCAATGGACGAGTGGGAAGTAAAATACTCCGAGTGGAATCGCCAGCGCAGTCGCGCCATCAATGAAGCGCAGGGCACCATCAGTCGCTTCCAGCGGGATCAAGGGTATATGTTTACCGTGAATGTGCAACGCCATTGGCGGGATCAAAGCCTTCTCATCTTGGCAATGCTGGTGGCTTTACCCTTCTGTCAAAAACGCCGGGACTTTGGCCGTTGAAATCCTGCAAGCTTTTAGGCCAAATTTTTTAGTGATTTTTTAATCAATAATGAATAAAGTCATCCGTCGCCATTTTGTTTTTACAATCCTATGTCCGCCCCCAATCTACTGCTGATTGATGGTCATTCCTTGGCCTTTCGTGCCTACTACGCTTTTAGCAAGGGGCGGGACGGGGGCTTGCGCACCTCTACGGGGATTCCTACCAGTGTGTGTTTTGGCTTCCTCAAGAGCCTCCTAGAGATTCTGGAGCAGCAGCAATCCGACCATGTAGCCATTGCCTTTGACTTGGGGGAGCCGACATTTCGCCACGCCGCCGATGAAAACTACAAAGCAGGTCGTGCCGAAACCCCGGAGGACTTTATTACCGATATTGCCAATTTGCAGGCTCTGCTGCGGGCCCTACGTTTGCCCCTATTGAGTCAGCCGGGCTATGAAGCGGATGATGTGATTGGTACGGTGGCTCACCGCTTGCGATCCCAAGGGTGGCAGGTCTCCATTGTCAGTGGCGATCGCGACCTCTTTCAATTGATTGATCGCAAGGGTCAAGTCCAGGTCTTGTATCTAGGGAATACCCTTGGCCAGCGCAAACAGGGTCTGGAGGCCTTTGATGCCCTCAAGGTTAGGGAAAAAATGGGGGTTTGGCCAGAGCAAATTGTGGACTATAAAGCCCTCTGTGGCGATGCCAGCGATCGCATTCCGGGTATTAAGGGCATTGGCCCAAAAACCGCTGTGCAATTGCTGAGTCAATACCCCACCCTGGAGGACATTTACGCCCACATCCATGAGATCATGCCCCTCAGCCTGAGAACCAAGCTGATCAATGGGGAGGCCGATGCCCGCCATTCCCGTACATTGGCCCAAATTGTCCACGATGTTCCCTTGGAACTCTCCCTAGAGGAACTGCATCTGACTCCCTTTGACTGGCCAATGCTGGATCACCTATTAGATCAGTTGGAGTTTCGCGCCCTGCGAATGCAACTTCAGGAGTGGCACCGACGCTTGGGGGGCATACTCCCCGATTTAGAGACTGACTCAGAGGAAACGTGGTTTTTTGCGCCCACGGATACCCCCCCTCCCTTGAATGTGCAACTCATTGAAACGCCAGAGCAACTGCAATGGCTGATTAGCCAGTTAGAAACCTGTACAGATGCAAATCATCCCGTGGCTTGGGACACGGAAACAACGGCCTTGAACCCCCGCGATGCTGCCTTGGTGGGCCTGGGTTGCTGTTGGGGAGCCGCTCCCGATCAGGTGGCCTATCTGCCCTTGGGGCACAAAGAGGGCCAGAACCTCCCCCTGCAAGACACTCTCACCGCTTTGCGACCGATTCTGGAGGGCGATCGCTACCCCAAAGTCTTGCAAAATGCCAAATTTGACCGCTTGGTGTTGCGCTTTCAGGGGATTCAATTACGGGGGGTAGTATTTGACACAATGCTGGCCAGCTATGTGATTAACCCCGAAGCCAGCCACAACCTTAAGGATCTGTGTCAACGCTATCTGCCCCTCCCAGCCCAAAGCTACCGCAGTCTTGTCGGCAAAGACCAAACCCTTGCGGACCTGTCACCAGCCACGGTGGCCCAATACTGTGGCCTCGATGTCCATACCACCTATCTTCTCAAGGAGAAACTAGAGGCAGACCTAACCCCCCGCTTGCGGCAACTGCTCCTAGAGGTGGAATTGCCCCTCGAACCCATTCTGGCGGAAATGGAAGCTACGGGCATTCGCATTGACAGTGACTATTTGCGGCAACTCTCCCAAGAACTGGAACAGCAACTGGCAGCCCTGCAACAACAGGCTTGGGATGCTGTGGGACAACCCTTTAACTTGGCCTCCCCCAAGCAACTGAGTGAACTGCTCTTTGGCACATTGGGGCTGGATACGAAAAAGACCCATAAAACGAAATTGGGCTATTCCACCGATGCCGCAACCCTTGAAAAACTCCGGGGAGATCATCCCGTGATTGACCTCATTTTGAGCCATCGCACCCTCGCCAAGCTCAAATCCACCTATGTTGACGTGTTGCCCACTCTGGTGCGTCCAGACACAGGCCGTGTTCATACTGAATTTAACCAAGCGGTGACGGCGACCGGTCGCCTCTCGTCCTCCAATCCCAATCTGCAAAATATCCCCATTCGCACCGAGTTTAGTCGGCAAATTCGGCGCGCCTTTATTCCAGAGCCGGGCTGGCTACTGGTGACAGCGGACTATTCCCAAATTGAGTTGCGCATCCTCGCTCATCTGAGTCAAGAGCCTGCCCTGGTGGCGGCCTACCAAGAGGGGGCGGATGTCCATCGCCTCACGGCGCAGTTTCTCTTAGAAAAAACCGATATTAGTTCCAGTGAGCGTCGCCTGGGCAAAATTATTAACTTTGGCGTCATTTACGGGATGGGCCCCCAGCGGTTTGCCCGCGAGGCCGGCGTGAGTGTTGCCGATGCTAAAGTGTTTATTCAGCGGTTTTACGATCGCTATCCACGGGTCTTTGACTATCTGCGGCACATGGAACGGCTTGCCCTCAGCCAAGGCTATGTGGAAACTATTTTGGGGCGGCGGCGCTACTTTGCATTTGAGAGTCGCGAATTACAATCCCTGCGGGGCAAGCCCGTGGAAGTCTTAGCCGATGTCGATCCCAGTAAGCTAAAGATGAGCAGTTATGAGCGGGGACTGTTGCGGGCGGCAGCCAATGCCCCGATTCAAGGTTCCAGTGCCGATATTATCAAGTGTGCAATGGTGAAGCTGGCACCCCTGTTGCCGCCAGAAAAGGCTCGCCTGCTGCTGCAAGTTCACGATGAATTGGTGTTGGAGATGCCCCCTGAGGCGTGGGAACACCTGCAAACCACGATTCCTGAAGTGATGAGTACGGCGGTGCCCCTGCGTGTGCCCCTGGCGGTGGATATTTACGCAGCAGCCAACTGGCTGGAGGCCAACTAGGTTTGTTGATGCGGCAGCAACACCCCCGGCAAGTGTCCTTTTGGCAAATTCTTCTCTGCCTTCTTGTGGGGGCGATCGCCTTCTGCTGGCCTGCTGATGCCCAAACAATTCGCCCTTACATTGACCGTGCCATGGATCAAATGAGTGAATTCTATCTTGACAATGGGATGCACTTCATTGTCATGGAGCAACACCAAGCCCCGATTGTGGCATTTCTCACCTATGTGGATGTGGGGGGCGTGGATGAACCCGCAGGCCAGACTGGTGTCGCCCACTATCTCGAGCACTTAGCCTTTAAGGGTACCCGCCGTATCGGCACAACGGATTATGCTGCCGAAAAAGAGAAACTTGCCCAACTAGATCGCCTCTTTGAGCAACTGCAAGCTGCAACCGATGAGCGGCAACGTCAGGCATTGATCACAGAATTTGCGGCGGTGCAGCAGGCGGCCGATCGCTATGTGATTCGCAATCAATATGGCCAAATTGTTCAACAAGCTGGGGGAGTAGGTCTCAATGCCACCACCTCCGCCGATGCCACCCGTTACTTTTACAGTTTTCCCGCCAACAAATTGGAACTGTGGATGTCCCTAGAGTCAGAACGCTTTTTGGAGCCCGTCTTTCGCGACTTCTATCAGGAAAAAGCAGTCATCCTTGAGGAGCGGCGACTACGCACAGAAAATTCCCCCACAGGGCAGCTTTTTGAGGCTTTTTTGGCCACGACCTTTCGGGAGCATCCCTACCGCCGACCCGTCATTGGCTACCGTGAGGACATTCAAAACCTGCGCCGCGCCGATGTGGAGCAGTTCTTTCGCCAGTATTACACCCCCGAGAAAATGACAATGGTACTGGTGGGAGACGTGGATCCTCAACACGTTAAGGAATTAGCAACGGTTTATTTTGGTCGCTACCCCAGGGGAACGGGCAAGACCACAACCATTCCCCCCGAACCACCGCAAACAGCCCCTCGCCAAATCACCCTCGAATTGGCAAGCCAGCCCCTCTACATCGAAGCCTATCCCTGCCCACCCCTGCGCGAACCTGCCTATCTGACCTATGAAATTCTGGCTCGCCTCCTCACTGGCGGTCGCACCTCCCGTCTCTACCGTTCCCTGGTGCTTGAGCAAAAACTTGCCCTCAATGTGCAGGCCTACGTGGGGTTTCCGGGTAATAAATACCCCAATCGCTTTCTCATCTATGGGGCGCCAGCTCCGGGGCAAACAACGGCTGCCCTTGCCGCAGGCATTGCCCAGGAACTCAAGGCACTGCAAACTACCCCCGTGACCGCACCAGAATTGGATCGGGTGAAAACCCAACTGCGAATGGAGCTGCTGCAAAACCTGATGTCCAATGAGGGCATGGCCAAACTCTTGGCGGAGTATGCCGTAAAGGGGGGTGGCTGGCAACAACTCTTTGCTCGCCTAGAGGCGATTAATGACATTACCCCTGCCGATATTCAGCGGCTGGCTCAATCCCTGAAACCTGAGCAGCGAACTGTGGCGCAGATTCAAACCCGTCCATGAAATCCCTTTGGCAGGAATGGCTGGGGGCGATCGCCTTCTACACCTGTTTGCCCATCTCCCCTAGCTGGCCAATTCAATTGGCAGGGGCAGCCAAGTGGTGTCCTTGGGTGGGGACTGTGCTGGGGGGAATACTCTGGGGAGTGCAGTGGCTGCTGGATTTTTTGCAGGTTCCCTCCCCTGTGGCGAGTGTGGTGCTGGTAGCCCTTTGGTTGGCACTGACGGGCGGATTGCACTTGGATGGTGCGATGGACACTGCCGATGGTTTAGCTGTCAGGGATCAACAACGGCGTCTTGAGGTGATGGCAGATAGTCGAGCAGGGGCTTTTGGCGTCATGGCCGCAATTGTGATCCTGCTTTTAAAAGTCACAAGCTTAAGCAGTCTGGCAAAGGGCAGCGTCTTGGTTTGGGTATTGGTGGTGGGGCGCCTGGCTCAGGTGTGGGCGATCGCCCGCTATCCCTATTTGAAGCCCCAGGGCACGGGTCAGATCCATAAAACCAGTGGTGTCTTTCCCCGCGATTTTTGGCCGAGTGGTTTACTTGTGCTCTTCCTCAGCTTCCTGCTGCCGCTTCCCCTTGGGCAATTGCTTTTTGGTCTGCTTTTAATTCTCTTGATCCCTGCATGGTTTCAGTGGCAGTTGGGGGGTCACACGGGGGATACCTACGGTGCAGTTGTGGAGTGGACAGAAGCCTTGATGCTGGTTGCCTTTACAGTGGGATCAGCCAGTTGATCGGGTAGTGCCACAGCCACGGTGATGATGCCCAAAACTTTGTATCCTGCATTGCGTAAGACGGTGGCGGCGCTGCCTGCCGTCGTCCCCGTTGTATAGATGTCATCGCACAGCAATAGCCAGCGTTGTCGCTCCAGACCGTGTCCAAGGCAAAAGGCATTGGCCAAATTGGCCTGGCGTTCTTTGAGGGATAGCTGAAACAGGGCCTCCGTTGGCCGTTGGCGGATGAGCCCCGCCGCCGCTAGGGGGAGTTCTAGGGTACGGCAAAAGCCCTTGGCAATGAGCGCCGCTTGATTAAAGCCGCGGCTTTTCAATTTATCGCGATGGAGGGGAATGGGCACAATCTGCAAGGGTAGATGTTGAGCTACCTTGGCCTCAAACCAGCTTAGGGCCAACCATTGGCCAAAGAGGTAAGCCAGCTCCGGCTGGTTGTGGTATTTCATGGTGGCGATCGCTCGCTTGAGGTCTTGCTGATAGTATCCCCAGGGAAAAAGGGGCAGACTGCCCCGCCAGTAGCGTTGCCGTTGGCGCACTTCCCATGACCTCAGGCGCCGTGCACAATCCCTACAAATCGTTTGGGAACTTGCCCGACCACAACAGCAACAGCGCTGCTGCACCAAAAAGGAGGTCAGCGATCGCCACACCAGCGCACCCCCTATGGGCTAACAGTAAGCACTAATATCCTCATGGCACTCATTCGCCAAGTAGCAAAGGGCGCGGTAGCGCAGCACCATCAGTTCTTCATAGAGGGGATTCAGGTGGCACAGCGGCGGAATGTGAATGTGCCATTTGGCAACCACAATATCACGTTCAAAGGGACACTGGGCCGGGATCAAGCGGCACAGACGATGGGCAAGCTGGCGATCGCGCACTTCCAGATGCTCTAGCCACTGCCGTACCGGCCACAGGAGCGTGCGGAGCAGACGTTGCCCCAACGTAAAAATCATCATCAACTCAACACCTCAACTCAATCATTGAAGTTAGCAGCAAAAAATTCCCTTCCCCACCGTTTAAGAAGGCAATGGCAATCACTTAAAACAATGTCTAAACGATGTCTTAAGAAGGGCAAATTTATCACTGCCTCTGATGGCAAAAAAGTCGTTCTGATCCACTTTGGATCATCCTTAGCAAGGCGCGATACCCTAGAGAAATCTCAATGAAAATCGCATCACAATAGACAATCTCCTTGTTTCAGAGAGATTTAGTAGTAGTGGATACATGGTTGAATTGAATGATGATCCTGTATCCATCCTTATTTTAGTGACTTCTGTTGAAGTTGACGATGAGGTTTTCCGAAAAGTTGCCCTTACAGCCACTGAAGTCCGCGGCGGCAACTGCAGATTCAGAAATTATAGCCTTGGAATTCAACAGATGAGGGGGCATCCTCGCAACCGTAGGTGAATGCTCATAAAAGCCTAGTAGCACAGGTCCCCCTTTCTAAGCTAATCTGCAATTAGAGTCTGGCATTGGGGAGCACTGGTATGTTTAAGAACATATTGATTCCAACAGATCTCCATGATGGCCTCCCCAAACTCACCCACTACCTTGAGGCCCTGCAAACCGCAGGTGCCCGCAAATTGATCTTTTTCCATGCCCGCCCCATAAACGAGGATGGGGATAAGCCGCGGCTGCGGGAGGAAAAGCTGCAACAGGCGCGTGAGTTACTCAAAATTGACCCCACCAATGTCCCAGCCGATCTTAAAGCAGAGGTGATCATTGAAAACCGCCGCCCTGCTGATGCCATTCTGGACACCGCTGAAAAACATCAAATTGACTTGGTACTGGCTAGCCGTCCCGTCCGCAATCTATTGGATGAGAAACTCTTCGGCAGTACAACCATTGAGGTACTGCAACGGATTAAAGTCCCGGTCATGATTATGCGCCCGCACCTGTTGTGGGTCATGACCACCGCAGAACTAAATCTCCGCTGTCAAAATCTCTTTCGTCATCTCCTTGTCCCCTACGACCACAGTCCCTCAGCTCAGCACCTCGTCCAAAAACTGCGGCAGGGTGTCCAACAGCCAGATCAAACGAGCATTACTTCCCTAACGTTTTGCTGGATTATCAGTGATGCGGGTCAAAGGGAGCTGGGGATTGCTGAGGAGCGCCCCAAGGCAGAAAAAATCCTGGCCCAGCTGAAGCAGGAATTCACGGGCTATGGCCTGAGCGTTGAAACAGAGATTCGCTTTGGCAGTCCCGTTGTGGAAGCCCAGTTGGCAGCTTACGATCGCGACATCTATGGAATTGTGGTTTCCTCTAGTTCCGTTGGTAAAATTTGGGAATTATCAATCCCCAGCTTTGCCGGGGAAATCATTCGCCGTTGCCACTTTCCTGTAATCTATTTTCCGCCCGCTGGTCGCTAATTGATTAAAGGATGGGGCAGCAAAACTACCCCAAGGAGTTTAATCGGGAGCCAAGACCTAGCTAATCGTCACTTCGCGGGGTTCCTCAGGAGCGGCGGCCTTTGCTGCTTTTTGCTCCATCATTTCTGAGCGCGCTTCGGCAACCAAGTCCTGGAAAGACTCACTGGCTTCGGCGATCGCCGTCTGGGCTTTCTCATAGGTTTCAAACGCCCACATCAAACCTGATTTTGCCGCATTACGAGCTTGCTCTGCCAAGTTGTGACCAGTCATTGAGTCAACAGCACCCACAACCGGCGCAACAGCAACAGCACCAACCCCAAGGGCAAGCACGGCGAGTGGTTCTAAACCAAGTAACAGGGCTTCCAACTCCATTCTGCGGCATCCTCCAAAGAAAAAGCAAGATGAGTACATCGCACCTATGATAGCAAAGGTGCAGGGAGGGCCATATCCCCACTCGCTTAATCGCTCCACCAAGAATCTTATGCAGGACTGAGCCAAAAGATTAGGAGAGCTTGAGGGCAGTACTGGGAACCTCATCCCAAGAGGCCACGGTACGCAAGCGAACTTGCCAACCGGCAGCTTTTTGTTCTGTTGTCAAGTTTTTCTCAAAGGACTGCACACACTCTCTCGCCTGTGCTTCATTACAACAGGCAATACAGGCATAAAGCAAGCCAGAAGGATCAATTTGCTCGCTCACCCAAATCGTGATCATCGCTCACTCCTTGGTGCACTTTGCCGATTTCACAGAACTATCTACAGCCTAGGCGAAACACAGCCAGACCGTCAGCCCTTCTTAACAGCACTTTAATAAAGCGGCCAATGCTGCCAGTAGTTGTTCAATGTGCCCAGGGGTGTGATCGGCTCTTAAGGTGATGCGCAGACGACTAAAAGGCACGGTCGGTGGCCGTACCGCCGCCACCCAACATCCAGCATCTTGTAATTTCTGACCCCATTGGAGGACGGTGGCTGGATCGGGAGCAGGCAGGCAAAAGATAGGGGTCGGTAAGGGACGGGGCAAAACCGGGCAGCCCAATGCTTGCAGTCCTTTTTCTAGTTGTTGAATGCGCTCCCCTAGGGCTTGGCGCAGGGAAGGATCTGTTTGTAGTTGCTCAAGGGCAGCAAGGGCAGCAGCAGCATCCGCCGGTGAGAGGCCAGTGCTATAGATCCATGTGCTGGCACGGTGTTGCAGATAGGTGATCAGGGCTTGGGAGCCGGCAATGTATCCCCCTAAACTGCCAAGGGCTTTGCTGAGGGTACCCATTTGAATGATGGTCGGGCTAGATTGCCCCAAGGCGGCTAAGGTACCAGCACCATTGGTTCCCAACACCCCTGTGCCGTGGGCATCGTCGACGAGCACCATTGCTATATAGGCCTCGGCTAGCCCTAGTATCTCCTCTAGGGGGGCGACATCCCCATCCATACTGAAGACACCATCGGTGAGGATTAGACAACGGCGGTATTGGGAGCGATGGGTCTCTAGGAGTTGAGCAAGGGCGGCAACATTGTTGTGGGGGTATTCATAGAACGTAGCGCGACTGAGGTGGGCGCCTTTTTTCAGACAGGCATGGTTGTAGGCATCCCCAAGCACCAAGTCCCGTTGATCCACAAGGGCAGCAATGGTGCCAAGATTGGCCGCAGTACCGGAACTGAAGACCAAGGCAGCTTCTGTACCCTTCCACTGGGCGATCGCCCGCTCGAGTTGGGCGTGGAGGTGACGCTGACCACTGAGAAGGCGCGAGCCTGTGGCTCCGGTTCCCCACTGTTGAATGGCTGCAATGGCGGCGACTTTCACCTGCGGGTGGTTGGCCAGACCTAGATAGTCATTGCTGCAAAAGTTAATCAATGGACGGGGCGGCTCTCCTACACTCACTACTGCTGCCGGTGCGCCACTGAGCAGGGGCTGGCGATACCAATGGGCACGGTGCAGCGTATTTAGGGCAGGTTCTAGCCAGTCAAAGGGATCGCTCATTTGAGAATATTTTGGGGCAGAGTTGACAAAGCCTAAAAATACGTGATCTAAACCAACTAAACCAATACGTGGCGGGGCGATTGCGGGGGACGAAGTTTATTGCCATTCTGCGGGTAGCGCCCATTCAATGGCTCAAGGTGCAGCCGATAACCGACATTGCGCACGGTTTGAATCAAACGTGGCTGTTGCGGATCCACTTCAATTTTCTTGCGCAAAGATAAAATATGCGTATCGACGGTGCGGGGGTTATCAATGCCCTCTGGCCAAGCCCGCCGCAGCAACTCCTGACGACTCAAAGGCGTGCCCCCCATTTGGGTGAGGACATAGAGCAAGCTAAATTCCTGCGGTGTTAAGTCCACTGGGACATTGCGTACTACCACTCGCCGCTGCACTAAATCAATTTGTAGCTCACCTAGGTTCAAGATGCTGGGTAAACAGGGGCGTGCTCGCCGTGCCAAGGCCTCGATGCGGGCAAGAAACTCCTGCATCCCAAAGGGCTTGGCCAAATAATCATCGGCGCCTGCCCGCAGCGCCGTCACCACATCCGCTTCATCTTCACGGGCGGACAGGACTAAAATCAAAACGGCGCCTTGATGGTGCAGCCAGCGGCATAATGCCAAGCCATTCCCCTCATTTAAGTCTAGATCGAGGACGACCAAATCGGGATGCCGCAGTTGAAACACCTCCTGTCCCTGTTGACAGCCACTGGCAAGATGAACAATGTGCCCCCCTTGTTGTAGGTGCCAGCCAAGGAGGGAACGCAGGTGGGGGTTGCTTTCAATAATTTCAATGTGCATCAACATGAGTACATCCCCACAACAAGATGTCGTTCTACATTTCTGGGAGATTTTGCCAGAAGGTGCAACAGGATGGCAGTATTTGAATGAATTGGATGCTAATCTAGCAAATCTAATACCTATCATTTCGTAACGAATAATACTTTAGGGTTTTTTCTTGTTCCCGCAATAGAAAATTCTTACCCCTTCTCTAGTGACAAAATTCTAGTGACAAAATGAAGTGGGGTTTCTAAACGTTTCTAAACAAGGGATATGGCTGTGCCCATTCTCAACCTCTTAGGGGCTGATGGTTCACGACAGCAAATTCAACTGGGGCGCGATCGCCTGATCATTGGTACTGACCCCCAAAGCCAAGTGATTCTTGTCGGCGAGGGGATTTCCCGCCACCATGCCTTGATTCTTCCCACTGAAACGGGCTACCAAGTGGCGGATCTCGGGAGCGCCAGCGGCACTTTTTTGAATGGCACAAAGCTGCGGCCGCGCACCCCTGTGGTTCTCAAGGCGGGCGATCGCCTCCGCATTGGGGACTTTGAAGCCATTTTCGATCCAGATGGCAGGGCAACAACGGAACTGCCAGGCACGGTCGTGATGGGGGCTGCTAGTACGCCAATTTTGCAGGTGGCAACGCCTCACTGGTTGCAGGAGTTTCCGCTGCTCAAGGAGGAACTGATTCTCGGTCGGGACCCAAAGGCAGACATTACCATTGACCATCCCTTTGTGTCCTTTCACCATGCCAAGCTGGTGCGATCGGGGGATCACTACAAAATCATTGACTTGGGCAGCAAGAATGGCCTTCACTGGCGCGGCACAACGATGAGCGAACATACCTTGGCACCGGGAGATGTCATTCATGTGGGGGAATCGCTGCGCCTCACATATCTGTTGATGCCTGCCACGGAGGTTGTTGAGCAAACTCGACCCCTCCCACTGCGCGATCGCCAGCAGGTTCGCATTGGCCGCGATCCCAGCAATGATATGGTGCTGGATCATCCCGTCGTCTCACGGTTTCACGCTCGCCTTTATCTCCAAGAGGGACAGTGGTACATCGTCGATCTCAACTCCGCCAATGGCACCTTTGTCAACAACCGACGCCTTGAACCCCGCAAACCTGTAGTCTTGCCAACGGGTGCGCTGGTGCGCATTGGTCCCTATAGTTCTGTTTTTACCCCCGACGAAACCATTGTTCCCCACAATGACAGTGGTAACCTGCGTCTCGACGCCATCCACCTCAGTAAAACCACCCCTAAGGGGGCGAAGCTCCTTCAAGATATTTCTCTTTCAATTTTGCCCCGCGAGTTTGTGGCAATTGTTGGTGGCAGTGGTGCTGGTAAATCAACGCTGCTCGATGCCCTCAATGGTTTTCGTCCTGCCACGAAGGGCATGGTACTGGTCAACGGCCATGATCTGTACCGCTACTTTGGAACATACCGCACCCAGATTGGCTATGTGCCTCAGGATGACATTATCCACCGGGAGTTAACTGTGGCTCAAGCCCTAGATTATGCAGCACGACTGCGCCTACCCGCTGATTTTAGCGATCAAGAGCGACAGGAACAGGTGAACCGGGTTCTGGCGGAGTTGGAGTTGACAGCGCAGCGGCATGTCCTTGTTAAGCAACTGAGTGGTGGTCAGCGCAAGCGGGTGTCGATTGGTGTGGAATTGCTCACCCGCCCCAGTTTGTTTTTCTTGGATGAGGCAACTTCTGGCTTAGATCCGGGCACGGAAACCCAAATGATGCGGCTGTTGCGGCAGTTGGCGGATCAGGGGCGAACGATTTTACTCATTACCCATGCCACTAAGAATGTGATGCTCTGCGATTTGGTGGTGTTTTTGGCGCGGGGCGGCTACCTTGCCTATTTTGGTCCACCGGATCAAGCCCTCAGCTATTTTGATGTTCAAGATTTTGATGAAATTTACCTCAAGATTGAGAGCGAAGCTAATCCGGCCCTATGGCAGCAACGCTATCGCCAGTCTCATCTGTATCAAACCTATGTGGTGGAGCGACAGCGTCCCCTCAATGTGGATACAGGGGCAACGCGACAGGTCCAGCCCCAACATCAAAAAGCAACGATTCCCCGAGTGGCACCATGGCGGCAGTGGTGGATTCTCATCCGGCGAAACTTGGCCATTTTGCGACAGGATCGGGCGGCCCTCATTCTCATGCTCTCTTTGGCGCCGATTTTGGGAGCCTTGGATTTTGTCCTCTGGAAGCCAATGATTCTTGATCCAGATCAAGGGGATGCGGGGCAGGCATTTACGATGGCCTTTGTTACTGTGCTCATTGCCGTGATGGTGGGCAGCCTAGCCACGATGCGCGAAATTGTTAAGGAACTGGAGATCTATCGCCGTGAGCGGATGGTGGGGTTGGGGCTGTGGCCCTATATTTTTTCAAAGCTGGGCCCAGCAGTGGTCCTGGCACTATACCAAGCAGCCATTTTCTTGGGGATGAAGTTTTTGGCGATCAATCTTAGCCTCGGTATTGGGGCGATCGCTGGCCTTTACTTGACACTGTTTCTGGTGACCTTTGGTGGCATGGTAATGGGGTTACTGGTTTCTGCCCTCTCCCCCACTCAGACGGTTGCTCCTCTACTCACGATTCTCTTTTTGGTGCCGCAGATTACCTTTGCCGGTGCCATTATTCCCCTCAAGGATCTAGGGCCAGTGGGCAATTGGATCAGCGATGTCACCTTGACCCGCTGGGGCTATGCCAATGTGGTTTCCCTCTTGGGCTTTGGTCAGGATGTGGCTCAAGATCCCTGCTGGCAGCAACCGAAGTCGGTACGGGAGAAGCGAAGTCCTGAAGCTTTGGCTCAGTGTCCCTGCTTTGGCGAGAACCTCTTCCGGCGTTGCCACTTTCCAGGGGTGCGCAAGGAGTACCACCCCGCTGTGGATGAACCAGAACCCCCCCAACCTGCGGAACCAGGTGATCCACCGGCACTGCCCAAGTCCGTCTTAGAGTTGAATCAGGCCTATCGCGATCGCGTCGAGGAGTACAATCAGCGGGTCAAAGCCTATCAGAGGGCCATGGATCGCTGGCAAGACCAATTTGCCCTCTGGAAAGAGCAGCGGGGGCGGGCGATCGCCAGCGGTGAAGCCCTCATTGATCGCTTTTGGAGTCTTCAGGGGCAGACCTTCAACGCCAATGTTACTGCCAATCACCTGCGCTTAGGGGGCATTATTGCCCTGATGCTGGGACTAGTGGGGGTCTTTCAAAAGCGTAAGGATGTGCTTTAGTCTCGAACAGTAGGGTTACCGTTTCAGCGGCGGATCAGTTCCGAAGCCAGCACCCATGGGCTAGCCACCAGCGCCCTTTGAGCCATTTCTCCAACACTGAGCATCCCTGCGGCAAGGCAAAGCTCATACCAAGGGCACAGCCAACCACAGATGCCCCAGCAGGGCACAAAAAAATAGCACTGACCAGACAACCCGCTGACTGTGCTAAACAGTTTGGCCACCTTCTGGTTCCTCATCTGCTGAGGTTCAAGTATTAGGCTGCTAGGTGGGCAAAGGCGCGGCTCATTGCCCCTAAGGCCATATCAATCTCGGCAGCACGGACAATGAGAGGAGGGACAAAGCGTACCACCTTCGGCCCCGCCGGCACCAGCAATAGCCCCTCAGCAAGGGCAGCTTTGACGACTTCAGCAGCGGTGAGAGGGGTGTCGGGTTGGAGTTCAAGACCGTTGATCAGCCCCCAGCCGCGCACCTCGGCAATGAGTTGGGGATAGGTGGCCGCCAGGTCCTGTAGTCCTGTCCGCAGTTGCTGCCCGCGATCGCGCACATTTTCGAGGAGATTCTCTTTTTCCAGAGTTTCACAAACGGTGAGGGCTGCTGCCGTGGCCAAGGGGTTACCGCCAAAGGTACTGGCGTGATCCCCCGGCTGAAAGACGGCACAAAACTCCTTGGCAATCATGGCACCAATGGGAACGCCCCCGGCAAGGCCTTTGGCAGCGGTGAAAACATCCGGTTCGACACCGAGGGTTTCATAGCCCCACAGGGACCCCGTGCGACCCATGCCCACTTGCACTTCATCAAAAATCAGGAGAATGCCTTTTGCTGTGCAGAGTTGGCGTACCTGCTCAAAGTAGGCGCGATCGCCGGGGCGGACTCCCCCTTCCCCCTGCAAGGGCTCCAAAAGAATGGCTGCCACCTGCGGTTCCGGTTGATCCAAGGAGGCCACGAGGGCTTCTAGAGCACCTAAGTCGTTGTAGGGCACATAGGCAAAGCCGGGCACCAAGGGGTCAAAGTGTTTTTGGTATTTTGGTTGTCCCGTAGCGGTTATCGTCGCCAGGGTACGTCCGTGGAAGCTGGCCTGTGCTGTAATGATGATTGGGTTGGCAATGTGGCGAACGGTATGGGCATATTTACGGGCCAGTTTAATGGCCGCTTCGTTGGCTTCAGCACCAGAATTGCAGAAAAAGACGCGATCGCCACAGGAGTGAGCCACCAACCACTGCGCCAATGCCCCCTGTTGGGGAATGTAATACAGATTCGAAACGTGGTGCAGCGTTTGCATTTGGCGGCTGACCGCCTCCACTAAGGCTGGATGGGCATGGCCGAGGGTACAGGTGGCAATGCCCGCCACAAAGTCTAGATAGCTGCGGCCTTGATCATCCCAAACCCGACAGCCTTCACCGCCCACGAGCGCAATCGGAAAGCGGCTATAGGTGGTCATCACCACTTGGTCAAAGGCATCAGTACTGAAGGAGGTCGAGGGAGCAGCAACCATTGACTCTGGACCCAAAGCAAAAACTTCCTGCTATCTTAGCATCTCCCTATCGGTGTGGCAGGGCAGTTGGGGATCACCCTATAATTAGTGCTTATTGACCGCCAAGGATGGCTTCGGTACACTACACCTAGTATTAGCCATTGAATCCTAACCCTATGGTGCAAAATCCTCCCCGTCCCCAAACCAGCTTCCCCACTACAGCCCCCACAGCCTATCCCGTGTTTTACCGTACCTACAGCCGCCAAAATGAAGCGGGCGAGCGGGAGAGTTGGCCACAGGTGTGCGATCGCACCCTCAAAGGCCTACAGGAAGTGGGGCACCTCACCGAAGCGGAAGTGGCACTGCTGAGGGAAATGCAGCAGGAGCTGAAGGCCCTGCCCTCTGGCCGTTGGCTGTGGGTCGGCGGCACCGATTGGGTACGCCAGCCCGAGAACTTTTCCGGTGCCTACAACTGCACCAGCACCAATGTTGTGGATTGGGATTCCTTTGGCCTCATGATGGACTTGGCCATGCAAGGCTGTGGCACAGGGGCAATTCTGGAACCAAAATACATCTCTCAGTTACCTCCCATTTGCAATCGCCTAGAGGTCACCGTTATCGGCGCAATTGGTCAAACCCCCAGGGAAGCGCGTCAAGAGCACACCACCGTCACACTCACGGGGCAGACCTGCCAGATCAAAGTGGGGGATAGCCGCCAAGGCTGGGTGAAGTCTTACCAAACGCTTCTTGAACTAGCCAGCAACCCGCACCTCGGTGGTTCAGTTCAGGTCACGATTGACATCAGTGATGTGCGTCCGACAGGTGAGCGGCTCAAGGGGTTTGGCGGAGTGGCCAATCCAGTAAAGCTGCCAGACCTCTACCATCGCTGTGCTGTCCTGTTAAATGCCGCAGTGGGTCGGCAGTTGACCTCTGTGGAGTGCTGTCTGCTGATTGACGAGGCAGCCGTTGTCGTCGTTGCGGGTAATGTGAGGCGATCGGCGGGCATGCGTCAAGGCGCTAGTGACGATGAGGCCTTTGCCCAGGCCAAGCAAAACCTCTGGCAGCAGGATGAGCAGGGCAATTGGCGCATCGATCCCAAGCGGGATGCTCTACGAATGGCCAACCATACCCGTGTCTTCCACAGGAAGCCGAGTCTTGAAGAATGTATCAATGCGGTGCGAAGTCAGTTCTATTCTGGGGAAGGCGCTATTCAATGGGCAGGGGAGGCGATCGCCCGCGCCAACGCCGATCTTCTAACCACACCCCATCTGAAGCAGGCTTTTCTCCGTGCCTATGAAAATCAACAGGGGGACGCCTTTTTGCAGAAGCTCTTGCCTGCCATGGATCAGCGGGAGCTTGCCCATCGCCTTGGTCGCTATGGCCTCAATCCCTGTGGGGAAATTATTGGTGCGGATTTTCACTGTAACCTTGCAGAAATTCACCTCAATCAGATTGATCCAGCGGATACAGCCACCCAAGAAAAAGCCTTCAAAGCGGGTGCCCTCTCCGTTGCTGCCCTGTTAAACCATCGGTTTGTTGTTGAGCGCTATCAATACTCCCGTGCCATTGATCCCATCGTTGGCGTCAGCTTTACGGGACTCTTCGATTTCTTTGTCCATGCCTTTGGTGTGCCTTGGCTGGAATGGTGGGCCGCCGGACGCCCCGATACACCCCAAGGGCGCCAATTCAAAGCCCAAGAAGCCGCTTTCCTCCAACGCTGGCGGTGGATTGTCCATGAGGCCGTTTGGGAGTATTGCGATCGACATGGCCTCAAGCGCCCCAATCGCTGTACCACTGTCCAACCCTCCGGTACTAAATCCCTGCTGACGGGTGCCTCTCCCGGTTGGCATCCCCCAAAGGCCCAACGCTTTATTCGGCGGATTACCTTCCGCAAGGGCGACGCAGTGGCGATGGCTTGCTATGACTATGGCTACAATGTCATCCCCTCCCAGTCCGATAAGGATGAGACGGGTAAGCTTCTGGATGATCCCTTTGATCCGCGGTGTACCGAGTGGCTAGTGGAAATTCCCGTTGCTGTCTCTTGGGCAGATCTAGCGGGGGCAGACACGATTGATGTTAGCCAGTTTTCCGCCTTAGCGCAGTTTGACTTCTATATGCAGGTGCAGCAACATTACACCACCCACAACACCAGTGCCACCATTGAGCTACGGGAAGCCGAAGTGGAACCCCTTGCCACAGCAATTTACACGGCGATTCAGCAGGATCAAGGGTATATTTCTGCGGCACTCTTGGCACGCTTTGATGCCCATGAAACATTTCCCCGTCTGCCCTTTGAACCCATTAGCAAAGAACGCTATGAGCAGGAAATTGCTGCAGTTGCTCAGCGCAAGCGGGTCAATGATTTCCATGAAGCCCTCTCCCGCTATACCCAACCCCTGGCGGAGGCAGGGCCAGCCGGCTGTGACTCCGATAAGTGTTTGATGTCCTAAGAGAAGGGGGGCAAACTTGCCCCTCTATTTAGGCAACTTTGTAAACCAGTTCTTCTTGGCGCGATCGAGCTGACCTTGAACAAACCCCGAGACCATACTAAAGTCTGCTCCAGAAATGTCGGCACCAGTAAAGTTGGCTCCCGAGATCGAGGCATCCAGTAGTTTTGCCCCCTTCAAATTTGCCCTCTCAAAGTTGGCTTGCACCAGATAGGCACCGCAGAGATTGGCATCATTCAGGTTAGCTCCCTGAAAATTGGCTTCCCGCAAGACAGCATTGGCAAGAATACAGCCTTTCAAATCTGCATTGGTAAAATTGGCATTGGCAAAGTTAGCCCCCGCCAGATCCGCATTGCGGAGAACAACGTTGGAGAGATCGACATCGATAAAATCTCGCTCTCCCCGTTTATAGGCTGTGAGCACCTGTGCCGCTGTCATCCGTGGTGTGACTTTGGCACGGAGGTGTTGACCGGGGCCAGTTCCGACAACCGGTGGGCCTCCCAATTGGGTCCCTGTCATCCGTGATTGGCGCACTCGCGCCGCTTGGGCATTTTGACTCACCGATGAGGCATAACTGGAGCGCTTAGGTGCTTCAGGCACACGGGGGCGGCCTTGGGTCGGCGGGGTCGAAAGGGCATTGCTGAGGTCATCATCCTCTGCGGAAACAGTAGGAGCAGCGACACTAGCTGGTTGTTTGGACTCAAGTAGTTGCAGATCCGCAAGGACATCCATGGCGGTTTGGTAGCGATCTTTAACCGCATCCTGGAGCATTTTGTTAAGGAGAGCAGCAAACGCAGGGGAAATATTTTTGACGTAGCGCTGCCAATGCCATTCGCCCGTGCGCGGATCCCGTTCAATTTCCTTGGGGGATTTAGCAGTCAGTAAGTAGACACAGGTGACCCCGAGGGCATAAATGTCACTGGCATAGACCGGACGCATGGCCATTTGCTCTGGCGGCGCATACATGGGGGTTCCCACTGCGAAGTTGGTAAATGTGGATAGCTCCGGGGCATTTTCCACCATAGCCTGCGTAACTTTGTCTTTTACCGCCCCAAAGTCAATAAGCACCAACTTGTTATCAATATCACGGCGGATGAGATTAGCCGGCTTAATGTCGCGGTGAATGACACCATTGGTGTGTAGGTAATCAAGGATGGGGAGCACTTCCTGCAAAACCTGCTTTACCTCTTCTTCGCTTTTGGGGCCAAAGCGCTTGACCTCCTGTTGCAGGGTAAGGCCACCCACGTATTCTTGAATCAGGTAAAATTCATTTTCATTTTCAAAGTAGCCGAGCAGCCGAGGCAACTGTGGGTGATTGCCAACTTTACCCAAGGTGGTGGCTTCCCGCAAAAAAAGCTCCCGCGCCATCGCTATGATGTGGGGAGCTGTGGCTGCTGGTCGCAACTGTTTAATCACACAGGTGGGATTGCCAGGCAGTTGCGTATCAATGGCCAAAAAGGTAGCGCCGAACCCCCCTCGCCCTAGAACTTTAATTGCCTTGTATTGATTATTGAGTAAAAGTTTGCTGCCGCAGGCTTGGCAAACATCGACATTGTCAGGGTTGTCCGGTTTGGTACAGTTCGGATTTAGGCAGTAACTCATAAGCAGCCAAGAAGATGAACAGCACGTTCAACAAGGGGGGAAGGGAGATAGGGTGACCTGTTTTTTTGAAGTCAAAGCTTACAGAAAGATGCCCCCACCGCTAGCATAACTCAGTAGTTTTCACAAAATGACGCTGTTCTTTTACGATACTCTTTTTTCTTTGCCTCACCCTATCCGTGAAATTACGGAAGTTTGACAGGAAGCCTGTAGCCCTTTTCTAAAGTATTGGGATGCATAAGGAGAAAGCTGATCCTTTCCGGCAGGGGCTTTGACTGTTTTGAAGCTCTTCCAAGCTTGTGAAAAGAGCCTTTGCTATACTACAAGGGTAGCACTTCATCCTCCCTGGTGTGGCTTTGGCTATGACCCCGCTTGTGACAGCTAGTCCGAAGGACTTCCTATGCGATCGCCAGCAGGTTTTGGCCTGGCTAACGGCAAATGTACCTGCGCCACGACTACAGCACATCCTGAGGGTGGAAACAATGGCGGCGGAGCTAGCTCTACACCATGGCTTGGATGTGGATCGCGCTGCTTGGGCTGGATTACTGCATGATTTGGCGAAGTACTTTCCTCCAGAGCGATTGTTAAGTATGGCACAGGAGGCGGGGCTACCCATTACAGAGGTAGACGAAGCAGATCCCCATTTGCTCCATGCCGACATCAGTGCTTTGGTGGCGCGGCAGCAATTTGGTGTGACTGATGAGCAGGTCTTAGCAGCCATCGCCAATCACACCTTGGGTCAAGCCGGAATGGATGCCTTGAGTTGTGTCGTGTTTCTTGCGGATAGCTTGGAGCCAGGGCGGGGCCAGACGGTGGAGCTCGAGGAATTGCGCAAGGTGGCTCACCAAAATTTACAGGAGGCGGTGTGGCGAGTGTGCGATCGCACGCTGTTGTGGCTGATTGATCAGCATCGCTTAATTCATCCACGCATGCTCCTCACCCGCAATTGGGCAATGCAGGTGGCACCAGCAAAGCCGAAAAAGAGCGAAAGGAAAGCTACCGCCAAGGTTTAGAGGCATTGTTAACCTAGAAAGTAGGTTTAATCTTGGAGTTGCCCTATGAGCACCGCTGCAGCAACGGCTGTTCCCAGTATTTTCTCAGGTGAATTTGTTCAGGAAACACTGGCTTTAACCCGTCGCCTGTTTATCCAACTGCAACGGCGCCCTTCCACACTGGTGGCGGGGGTGGTACAACCCTTGATTTGGCTGGTCCTCTTTGGTGCCCTCTTCCAAAATGTGCCGCAGGGCCTCTTTGGCGAGAGCACGAGTTATGGTCAGTTTCTTTGCGCTGGCATTATTGTCTTTACGGCCTTTAGTGGTGCCCTCAATGCGGGGTTGCCGGTGATGTTTGACCGTGAATTTGGGTTTTTGAATCGGCTGTTGGTGGCACCGTTGGCTTCGCGGTTTTCAATTGTTCTCGCCTCGGCGTTGTTTATTACCACCCTAAGTCTGATTCAGGTGGTGGCGATCGCCAGCTTGGGGGCACTCCTAGGAACGGGGCTACCGAATTTAGCGGGTATTGGGGTTGTCTTGGCAACGGTGCTGATTTTGGTTTTCGGCGTAACGGCCTTGAGCCTCGGTCTTACCTTTGCCTTGCCGGGGCACATCGAATTGTTGGCCGTTATTTTTGTCATCAACCTACCGTTACTCTTTGCCAGTACCGCCTTGGTGCCCCTGTCGTTTATGCCTCGCTGGTTGCAGTGGATTGCTAGCCTCAACCCCCTCAGTTTGGCCATTGAACCAATTCGCTATGTCTATCTGCACCCCGATTGGCGGTTGAGCGATGTGGTGATGGTGGCTCCTTGGGGGTCACTGAGCTTGGGAGCGGCACTGCTAATCCTTTTGACTGTCGCCCTAGGAATGAGCCTACTGATCCAACCGCTATTACGGCGCCGCTTGGCCTAGACCACCCGCAATGTGAAGCCTTGGGTACACCACTCCCGCACATCCAAGCAAAACTCATTCCCTTCCGGTTCACTGCTGAGATCCCCTAGCAGACCGAGAACCAAGGCAAGACTATCCTCACCAGAAATTAGGAATGGCTCTGAATGGTTGGGGTGGCTACTCAGTTGACTAAAACGGCTCAGAGGACGGGGGCTGCTGATGATAAAGACCTTCAGCCATTGGCAAGGGCGATTCAGCGTCCAAGTATAGAGGGGAATATTCAAGCCGGGGGCAACTGCCAACTGCCACGACTGCGTTTGCAGCGGCAGCAGGAGCATCCCCTGACTGCTATCCCAGGCAAGGGCGACAATGTTGAGGGGGCGATCGCCATAGTTGTAGAGGCTCCAGCGGCAAGTATCTCCCTTGGCCAAGGTGAGGGGGCTGTGTAAATTCATGGCTGGCAGCTTGGTGCTCAGGACATCTGGAAGGGGATTGGGACTGCGGGGGGGGATTGGCGGCTCAAGAGTTTTGCCGTTGGCGATAGTTGTTCAAGAGTTGTACACACAGCCACCTGACTGGAGGTGGGATTGAGCGTTAGGGTCAGCCATTTCTGGGCCAGGAGGGCATTCAGTAGGGGGTTCAAGCGACGGATACCGGCTTTGGCGGCTTCATTGCTACCACTACAACTGTGTTCCAACAACGTCCCTACTGGCCACTCCAGCCCATAACTGCCCGCTGTCTCACTTTTGGTGAGAACCACATCCGGCAGGGAGTCACTGCTGTTGAGGACAGCAACTTTTTCTTCATTGGCCAGGGCATTGATGGCATCCACGCGCTCAATTTTGCTGAGGTTGGTGTCGAGGGCCACCTGCAGCTGGAGATTTTTCCCTAAACGCCGCTGTTGTTCATAGAGGCGATCGCCCACTTGCAGAGGCTGACTGCTGACTCCTTGGGCCAGCAGGCCATTAAAACTCGCCATGTCAACCACGGTGCCACCATCGGCAGTGCTCCAGCGACTGTGGGGATGACAGTAGGTCAACAGCCAAGGACTGAGGCCGCCACACCAGATTTGTAGGGAGCGATCGCGCCCTATTCCCTGCACTACACCATCAAATCCTGGGGATAGGGTGAGGTTCGCCGCTAACCCGTCGCTCACCAGACGCATTTCTGCCCCCGTTTGCCAGCGCAGTTCATCGGCTGTGTACATCAGGCTCGTTGCCAAGGGGCGATCGCCCCCCAAAGCCGCTAGATAATGGCTAAAACTAGCAGTAAAGAGTCCCATAGGGACACCATTCAGGTGTGTTTCTACCCCCAAATCAGCCCAGAGGAGATGATCTTTGGAAACTTCGCCTCTGCCACGGGTCTCTCCAGGGTGCAACGGGACAAATCGCCAACGCAACATCTCCCCCTCAATGGGGGGCGGGCTAAAGCGAGTG
Organism: Thermosynechococcus sp. NK55a; assembly: GCF_000505665.1. Classification (NCBI taxonomy): domain Bacteria; kingdom Bacillati; phylum Cyanobacteriota; class Cyanophyceae; order Acaryochloridales; family Thermosynechococcaceae; genus Thermosynechococcus; species Thermosynechococcus sp. NK55a. The sequence goes on from NC_023033.1 coordinate 668,360, forward strand.
TCGAGCCATACCTGTACCCCTTTGGTACGCAGTAATTCAGCAAGAGGTAAGATGCCCTCACCGGATCTTGTGGCATCCGCCAAAACCAGCGCTGGTTGTTGCTGCCAGAGGGTGCCATAGCCACTAAAGTAAACCAAAAGGGGCTGACCAGAGCGCTCCAGCACCCCTAGGGTTTCTTGGACAGCATCCAGGGTTGCCGCCTGTTCCGTCAGTAGCGTAATGTCACTGTCCGCCAGCCCCCACCCGTCTAACAACAGGTTTTTCACTAGCTGAACATCCGTCAGACAACCCGCTAAGGGGGGCACACCGGCCAACTGGGGATAGTGGTTAATGCCAATCAGGAGTACTTGCCACGGACGAAGGGAGTCTGCCCAGGAGCCGCCTGCCGTTTGCCAAACCCACGGCATCAGTGTCAGTGCCGCAGCACCATACAAAAAAGAACGACGGCTTAACCGCATGCCTTACCTCCCAACAGACCCATCCTCAGGTTAGAGCACGGGCACAACAACACTTATGAATTAGGACTAGTTCTATTCTCAAAGGTTGTGGACTCAATTAGGTCCACAGCGAGCATAAAACATCAATTTTTCCTAAAGGCCTTCCCCCCGCACAATGAAGCGGACACGCTGGCTAATAGTTGTCGCATGGTCACCAATGCGCTCCAAGTTGCGAATCAGCAGCAGTAGGATCAAGCGCAGTTCCACCGGCTCTTGGGGATTCAAAGGGGCGCAAAGTCGCCCATAAAGGCGTTGGTAGTCGGCATCGACGGCATCATCGCAGTTGGCTAGGGCTACTCCCGCCTCAGGATCAAAATTGGCAATGGCGGATAGGGCGGCCGATAGCAACAGTTGCGCTCTCTCGAACATCAAGCGGACGTCTTCAAGATAAGGTGGAGGTGGGTACCGTAGCAGCGTTTGAGCAGCACGGCCAATTTCAAGGGCATCATCGCCGATGAGCGCTAGATCGCGACAGAAGTGGGAAAGCATGACCAAAAATCGCAGATCCTCTGCCACAGCGGCTTGCAATGTCAGCAGGGCGATCGCCTGGCGATTGAGTTCTTGAGCACTGCGGTTAATGTCTTGTTCCCTTTGGATCAACTGCTCAACACTGAGGAGATTTCGCTCAATCAGAGCACCATAGGCCAGTTGACAGGCACTTTCCACCAGTGCCCCTAGGCGCAGCAAGTCACTGCGCAGACGTTGTAGTTGCCGCTCAAAATGGGTGGCCACAGTCTCAGGCACCCACCCTTGCTCAAATAACTGTGCTCCCTAGTGTGCCAAAAAATGGGGTGAGTTGTGCCTTGGGCACAGCCGGAATCAATTGATGTATAAAATATAGGCATTTTGATTCTTGCATCCACTGGCGCGATCGCAACAGCGCAGCTGTATTGGCCTTAACTTCCAGGACCTCAATGGTTGGTTACCTCATTTCCCTTGGTATTTTCACTGCCACCTTTGCCCTCTTTAGCTTGGGGCTGAATTTGCACTGGGGCTATACGGGGCTAATTAACTTTGGCCATGTCGGCTTTTTGGCCATTGGTTCCTACACCACGATTTTGTTGGGGATTGCTGGCGTGCCGATGTTCTTTGCCGTCCTGGCTGGGGTGGTGCTGGCCATGGGACTAGGCTTTTTAATGGGGATTGCTACGCTGCGACTGCGGGAAGATTACCTGGCAATTGTGACCATCGGCATGGCGGAAATTGTCCGCCTGATTGCCCTCAATGAGGATTGGCTAACCCGAGGGGGTCGGGGAGTGTATGGGTTTCCGCTGCCCCTTGCTCAGTTCAATCCCAATATACCGACTAAGCTGGGGATGATAGCTCTTTTTTGGGCTGTGGTGGGGGGGGCTGCATGGCAGTGGTGGCAATGGTTACAGCGGCAGTATGGGCGATCGCACCCCGGCTGGTTACTCCCGAGCTATGCAGCGTTATTGATTGCCAGTACCCTCAGCCTTTGGGCAACGTTACTGCCTTTGAGCTTGGGACGGGGAATTGCCATTTTGCCTCTTGTGTTGACACTGGTGACCTTTGGTGGCGCGATCGCTCTCCTGGGCTACTATTGCCGTCCAGAAAGACGAGCGGTGCTTCCCATTGCCCTGAATACCTTGGCCGCTGCCTTGGTTGGTCTTGTGGTCAAAGCCCTCACCCTTGGCCTATGGGAGTTTAGTTACCGGGCTGGGCTATTGTGGCTTTTGGTCTTGGTTTTGGCTTTGGTGGTGTGGCAGTTAGAGCGTTGGATTCATTCCCCCTGGGGACGGGTACTCAAAGCAATCCGGGAAGATGAGGAAGTGGCCAAAGCTCTGGGCAAGGATGTCTTTGCCTACAAAATGCAATCGCTGTTGTTGGGGGGAGCGATCGCCGCGGTGGCAGGGTCTTTTTATGCCTGGCAGCTCACATTTATTAACCCCGATGGCTTTTTATCTCTGATTACATTTCAGGCGTGGACAATCGTGGTTTTAGGGGGGGCAGGCAACAACATGGGACCTCTCCTCGGTGCCGCCCTTTTTTGGGCCTACACTGCACTGACCCGCTTTATTCCCCTGGATGGCGGTCGCTTAGAGGCGCTGCGGATGATGCTCATTGGCCTTGTCCTCATTGTCTTGATGATGTGGCGACCCCAGGGTATCTTGGGCAAAAAGGAGGAACTTAGCCTTGGTCGATGAGCCTTCTCTCGCGCCCGTCTCTAGCGGTGTCAGTCAAGTCTTGCCCTCAGACCTCCTAGTGGCCACAGGACTATGCAAAAGTTTTGGTGGCATTCGCGCCGTCGATCATGCGGAAATTCGGGTTGCCCGTGGCAGTATTACTGGTCTCATTGGTCCAAACGGTGCCGGCAAAACCACCCTATTCAACCTCTTGTGCAACTTCCTTACGCCCGATCAAGGCCGTGTGATTTTTGATGGTGTCCCCATTAGCCATCTGCCAACCCACCAAGTTGCCCTTCAGGGACTCCTGCGCACCTTCCAAGTGCCGCGGGTACTCTCACGCCTATCGGTTCTCGAAAATATGCTCTTGGCAGCGCCTCTGCAAACTGGGGAGAAGTTGTGGAATAGCTGGCTTCAGCCCCTGCGCATTCGCCAAGAGGAACAGGAGCTGCAGCAACGGGCGTGGGCAATTTTAGAGTCTGTGGGGCTAGCAGCCAAGGCCAATGACTATGCGGGTGCATTGTCGGGAGGGCAGCGAAAACTCCTTGAAATGGCGCGAGTCATGATGCACCGTCCCCGCATGGTCCTCCTCGATGAGCCAGCCGCCGGCGTCAATCCGACCTTGATCAACCAAATTTGTGGGCATATTGGGCGCTGGAATCAGGAGGGCGTGACGTTTCTGATTATTGAACACAATATGGACGTGGTCATGTCCCTGTGTCAGCACATCTGGGTCTTAGCGGCGGGGAAAAATCTTGCTGACGGTCCTCCGAGTGAGATTCAAAGCAATCCTGAGGTCTTGAGAGCTTACCTTGGACAATAAACCTTGAATGATAAGTCCTTTGGGGTGGGTCAGTGGTTCTCGCCTCTATCGCTTCTCACGTGACGTTGCTCATGTTTTTTGGGGACAGCCCTCTTCGCAGCGATCGCCCACACTCAACACCCCGAAAGCCAATCAAGAATAGTCACGGATCACCCCCAAGGAAGGACAGCGCTGCTGATCCAACTGCTGAAGGTATTTGCGATCCCGATAGTAGTCACGGCGCAGTTGTTCAAGGAGTTGCAGCCCCTCTGGTACCACACTGGAAATATCGTCAATCTCAGTGTCGCTGTTGGTGAGTACTAGGTAGCGGCGTAGGTCTTCAGTGGCAGGAGATTCACTTAAAATCAAGGCAACAGTTTCCTGCCAAGACTGCAGGAGGTGGCGACAGCGCTTTTCAATGGCAATGCGCTCAAGGGCAGCGGCGGCGGCCTGGATGACTAGTTTGGGGCGATCGAGACTGCTGGCAGTAGTCTCATCTAAATGGAGTAGCGGCGTCAGCAGAGAAGCATCTTCTGCTTCATTGAGGCGATCAAAAAGATGACTGACCAAATCCAAGTCCGTCAGTGGTGTTCCGATCTCCGTGGGTGAATGCAGTGGCCATTCAGTGTTATAGGGATCATCGGGGGCAGGCAGGCCGGCACAGTGTTCTTCTTCAATGGCTAAGATCTGCCGCCACAGCCAACGGTGGTGGGAGAAGCTAAATTCAATATCCCGTGCTTGCAGCGTTTGCCGAATGAGGGGGCGATATTCGCCACAGTGGAGGTAGAGGCGCAGTAGCTGTTCTTCAGCTGCTTGACGCAAATTATAGTCCGCTGGACGTTGCCATTTTTGCGATCGCCCCTGCCAGCGGTGCCCCCGCACCTGTTGCCGCAGCGCCTCTTCAATACGGAGCGTCAAACGACTATCGTGGCGTCCCAATAGCTCAGCACAGTGGTGAATGTAGTGGCTGCGCAGGGTGGCGTTGGGAAGCTTCGCCAAAAGTTCACTGAGGGCTTGGCTGGCTTGCTGAAATTGATCCCCCTGCTCAAGATCGTACTGCTGCACAAGGGTCTGAATTTGCCAGTCCAGCCAAAGGGGGGCTTGATCCAACAGGCCTTGGTACGCTGCCTGCTGTGCCGCCAAGGTTGCCTCATCCCCTGTGAAAAAGTCCGCCGCATCCTTACCCGCTGGCAAGGTGAGAATCCGCAGTCGCAGATCCCCCCGATAGGCCAAATCCGCAGCCTCGCCAATGGCGCGATCGGCAGCCCGCTGTCCCGCCTGATCTGCATCAAAGTTGAGGATAATTTGCTTTGACTCGGTGTAGCGCAGTAGCAACTTAATTTGGGCTTGACTGAGGGCAGTCCCTAAACTGGCCACCGTCTGGGGAAATCCCGCCTGGTGCAGAACCATCACATCAAAGTAGCCCTCAACAACGATCGCCTGATCCCTTTGGGCAATCGCTTGCCGTGCCTTATCGAGGCCAAAGAGCAATTGCCCCTTTTTAAAGATCAGGGTCTCTGGGGAGTTGAGATACTTGGGCTCCTGGTTTCTCAGGGTGCGACCGCCAAAGCCTACTACCCGTCCCTGGGCATCCATAATTGGGATCATCAGGCGATCGCGAAAGCGGTCGTAGTAGCCATCCCCGTTGGACCGCGGCAGAATTAAGCCGGCCTGTTCCACAAGGGCAGGGGGATACCCCTTTTGCTCCACAAGATAAGTGTAAAGAACTTGCCACCCTGGGGGGGCATAGCCCAAGCGAAACTGCTGGATGGTTTCCTCCCTGAGCTGGCGCTGCCGCTGCAAATAGTCTTGGGCGTCTTGACCAACGGGTTGCCGCAGGGCGTGTTCATAGAAACGGGTGGCGATCGCCAGAATCTCGTAGAGTTGCTCTTGAAGGGACAGCCGCGCCTGTAGTGCTTGTTTTTGCTCACTATCGAGGGTGCGCACTGGAATCTGATGGCGTTGGGCAAGGTCGAGCACCACCTCAGTAAAGGAGCGCTTTTGCAGTTCCATCAGGAACTGAATTGCATTGCCGCCGGCACCACAGCCAAAAC